>NZ_LQPM01000001.1 GCF_002101815.1 Mycobacterium paraense
CCCCCGCCGCCCGCGGCCACGAGACTGCCGGCGGTGCCGCCCCCGGCGAAGCCGTTGGCGCCGCCAGCGCCGCCGCCGACACCCTGGCCTGCCGTGCCTGTGCCGCCGCCGGCCCCAAACCCATTGGCCGCCGACTCGCCGCCGCCGCCACCACCTCCACCCGCACCGCCGACGGCGCCTACGGCGCCGCCGCCTTGGCCGCCGCGGCCGCCGCCCGAGATGACGTCGCTGCCAACGTTGACCATCTCGACAGTGCCGCCGGCACCTCCGACGCCGCCCGCACCGCCGGCGCCCCCGCCGGTGCTGTCGCCGCCTTCTCCCCCGCCGCCACCGCCACCGCCGCCAATAGCGGTACCGGCGGTGCCGGTGTTGGTCAGGAGGCCGCCACCGCCGGCGCCGCCGTTGCCACCGACGCCGCCGACGGCTCCGTCACCGCCGTTGCCGCCGCTGCCACCATGGCCCCCAAGGACATTGAGGTTGCTGCCGAACACGTCGTTGGCCCCACCGACACCACCGGTGCCGCCGGCGCCACCGTTGCCGTCGGCCCCGCCCTGGCCCCCGAACAATTCCGCGGCCTGGCCGCCGACCCCGCCGCTGCCGCCGAGGCCACCGTTGCCGCCGTTGGTGGCGGCGGTCGTGGGGCTCAAGGTGTCCCCGCCGGCTCCGCCGGTCCCACCGATGCCGCCGGCACCACCGGCTCCGCCACCGCCCAGGAACAGTCCGCCGCGGCCGCCGGCCCCGCCGTTGCCTCCGTTACCGCCGGCGCCGCCGTTGGCGTGGGTCGCGGCAGAGCCCGCAGTGCCGGGGGTGCCGTTGCCGCCGTCCCCGCCACGGCCGCCGTTGCCGAAGAAGAAGGCGTTACCGCCTTTGCCACCGGGCTGTCCGGGCGCCCCGGATCCGCCATTGCCGCCGTTACCCCAAAAAATGCCACCCGGCCCGCCCGGCTGCCCGGTCCCAGGCGCCCCGTTCGTGCCGTTGCCGATCAACGGGGTCCCAAACAATGCGTCAGTGGGCGCATTGATCACTCCGCGCACGTCTTGCCAAACGGTCTGCAACGGCGAGACGTTGGCCGCCTCGGTGGCCGTATAGGCGCCCCCCGCGCTGTTCAGCGCCTGGACAAACTGGGCATGAAACGCCGCTTCCTGCGCAGCGAGCGCCTGAAAATCCTGGCCGTGGTCGGAGAACAGCGCCGCAATCGCCGCCGACACCTCATCTCTACCGGCGGCCAGAAGCCCCGTCGTCGCGGCCGCCGCCGCGACGTTGGCTGCGGTGAGCTTCGAGCTGATACCGGCCAAATCCGTTGCCGCCGAGGTCATTATCTCCGGCGCCGCGATCACATAGGACATGTCGGCCCACCTGCCTAGCGAGCCCCCTGGTTGTCACCTGGCTCGGCGGTCCTCCACCGTCAGAACAAGAAGGATTCTAGGCCTGCCGGTCCCAAAGCACACCCACTGCGATCGCTCAAATCGGTGATCTCGGGGTGCGCCGCGGCCGCACTATCCTTCGGCCGAGTCGGCCGCCGCGATCAACGCGCCCGCCAGCTTCCGCGCTTCGGCCGGCGTGATGATCGGGGTGTCCGGGCAGTCGATGATGATCTCGCGCAACGCGTGCCCGTCCGCGTATTGCAGGCCGATCACCGATACCACGACGTCGGCGCGTCGGCCGTCGTTGGTGGTGTGCTTGATTTTCCATTCGGGGCCATCGAATGCCCGGAAGCCCCCTTCGAGGTAGTCCCATTCGTCGACGCAGGTCGCCCGGGCGGGTGGGGCAAGGTTGGGTTTCATGGCTAGATCCTTTCCACGATTCCCCCCGCGGGCACGAGTAGTCCACTACGTCAATCGACCGCGCCTGGCGCCGGACGGCGCGAAGGCGGCTACGGCAACACGGTATGCATCAGCATCACGTCGTAGGCCGACCACAGCGACAGGTTGAAGTACAGATCCCGCCCCGACGACCAGGGGTGGATCATCGGCGCGTAGATGCCGCCGGGCATCGAGAATGCCGACACCAGCGGTTGCTCCCCGCTCCACGGTCCCGTGGGCGTCGGCGCGGTCCGCGCCACCACGTCATTGCTGCCGCCGTTGGTATACAGCACCAGGTACTGCTTGAGGTAGCTGTTGTACTGGGCCGACATCTCACCCACGGGTCCGGGCCACAGCGGCGTCGCCGCCCCCGGATTGGCCGCGACCCAGTGTCCGCCGTTGTCGCCGTTCCAGTACTGGTACTTGCTCAGGTCCGGAAGGTAGTTCGGGGGAACCCGCGACAGAAACGTCGCGCCGCCGCGCCCCGACGGCGTGCCGAACTGGTAGAGGTAGCCGTCGTTGCCCTTCATGAAGGCGCCCATCTGGAAGTTCTCGTTCCCGGGCGTGAACCCCATCCCCGGGATGGCATCGGGCGAGGCGGTGCGGATGGTGCTCGGGAAGATCCCCCAGTTCTGGCCGTTGTCAACGGATCTCGCGATCGCCGAGTAGTTCGTGCTCCATTCCCCGTCGCGACCCCACTGCCTGATGGACATGTAGCTCATGTACTGGGTCCGCCCCAGGGAGATGGCGGCGGTCGGAATGATGCCCGTCTCGTGCGTGGCCTTGTGGATGGTGTTGACGACCTGCTTGGAAAGGCCGGTGGTCCACACCGGCGAGCCGGAGTATCGGTCGTTGGGCACGCCGTCGGAGATGTGGATTCCGTGCGAGAGGTCGCGGTCCGAACTGCGGAACAGCACGTTGTAGCGCCATTGCTGACCGTGCACCTTGCAGTAGCCGAAGGTGTCACCGAACGCCATCAGGACCTGGCGGTTGGCGGGATCGCCGTTGTCCCAAGCGATCCCGAGGTCGGTCCCGGATATGCCGAAGCGTTGCAGGGTCTTGTTGGGGCCGTCGGTTCCGGTCACCCAGTCGACGAGCGACGTCGGGGCGCCCGCGATGTTCGCCGGAGGCGCCGCCGGTTCGGGCTGCGGCGGCACCGGCGCCGCGTTGGGCTGGAGCTGGTTGGCGTTCGGCGGCTGCGGGACGCCGGGCGCGGGCGGATTCGGCCCGGGCGGCGGCACCACCCCGGCTTGGGGTTGGATCGGCGCGGAGTACCGCTGGCCCCCGGCTCCCGGCTTGAGGAACGACGAGATCAGCGGACCCAGCTTCGGCAACGGCGCCTGGTCGTTCGCGTGCGAGGGCCTGCGCCCCGTCGGCGGTTGGACGACCGGCTGGGGCGCGGGCATCGCCGGCGGCGCGGCCGGCGGATCGACGTTGGCTTCCGGCGCGCTGCAGGGCGTCGCGTTCGCCGACGGTGCCGGGCCTATCGCCACGAAGAAACCGATGGCGGTCATCGACGCCACCGATAGCGATAGGACTCGAGGAATCGCCGTCAAGGTCACACCTTCCCAGGAGCAGGCCGTCGCATTGACGTCCGCAGTTGGCTCATGTGACGATAGTGATCAGCGTGGCTTCTGTGACCAGTGATGTGCTGATAGGTATCCATCCGTGACCGTGTCGCAACGCATCGGTTTCCCGCGACGAGGCCGACGGTTGTCGCTGTGAGGCGGGCACGGCGGCGCATCCTCGAGATCACCTCGGACCCGTGACGCCAAGGGGCGAAGCCGGCCCGGCCGCGGTACGCTCCCATCCGGCAGCACACCACGGTCGGCACCGCCAGACCAAGGAGGCATCCGGTGAGCGTCCCGAATCAGTTGCCGCCGGACCCATTCCAGCGGCCCGCTTTTCTTCGGCGTGTGGTTGCGGCGTCCATGGCCGGCACCGTCGTCGAATGGTATGAGTTCTTCCTGTACGGCACGGCCGCCACACTGGTGTTCAGCAAGGTGTTCTTTCCGCGCGGGGGCAACGAACTCGACGCCATCCTCGCCGCCTTCGTGACCTACGCCGTCGGCTTCGCTGCCCGCCCGCTGGGCGGCGTCGTCTTCGGCCACTTCGGCGACCGGTATGGGCGCAAGAAGCTGCTGCAGTTCAGCCTGCTGCTGGTGGGTGCCGCGACCGTCCTCATGGGCTGCCTGCCCTCGTTCGCGCAGATCGGCTACTGGGCCCCCACGCTGTTGGTGGTGCTGCGCTTCTTCCAGGGCTTCGCCGTCGGCGGCGAATGGGGCGGCGCCGTGCTGCTTGTCGCGGAGCACAGCCCGAAGCTCACCCGCGGTTTCTGGGCGAGCTGGCCGCAGGCGGCCGTGCCCGGGGGCAACATGCTGGCCACCGTCGTCCTGCTCGGCCTCACGTCGACGCTGTCGGACGCGGCGTTTCTGAGCTGGGGGTGGCGCGTCGCGTTCTGGTTGTCGGCGGTCGTCGTGCTGATCGGCTACTACATCCGCACGAAGGTGACGGACGCGCCCATCTTCCTCGCGGCCCAGCAGGAGGCCGAGCGCTCCAAGACGAGCCAGCTCGGCGTGGTCGAGGTATTAAAGCGTTATCCGCGTGGCGTTTTCACCGCGATGGGGCTGCGCTTCGGCGAGAACACGATGTACTACCTGGTGGTCACCTTCTCCATCACGTACCTCAAGGTGCAGGTGCACGCCAACACGAAGGTCATCCTGTGGTGGCTGCTGGCCGCCCACGCCGTGCACTTCGTGGTCATTCCGCTGGTCGGGCGCCTCAGCGACCGATTCGGCAGGCGCCCAATCTATTTCGTTGGCGCGCTCTGCGCCTGCACCTGGGGCTTCTTCGCCTTCCCGATGATGGACAGCCGGCAGAACGCGGTCATCATGACGGCGATCGTCATCGGTCTGGTGTTCCACGGCCTGATGTACGCGGTGCAGCCGGCGGCCATGGCGGAGATGTTCCCGACGCGGATGCGCTACTCCGGGGTGTCGCTCGGCTATCAGGTCACCTCCATCGTGGCCGGTTCGCTTGCGCCGATCATCGCCGTCCGGCTGCTCGAGACGTACAAGTCCTCGGTGCCCATCTCGTGGTACCTGGCGGGCACCGCGGCGGTGAGCGCGGTGGCCGCCCTGGCCGCCCGCGAGACCAAAGGCATCGACTTGGCGGCCGTGGACCTCGCCGACGCCGAAGCCCTCCGGGGCCGCGCGACCACAGCCGCGCCGCGCGCGGATGGACCGGAACCGACGGAGCTTGTCGAGGGCCCCGTTTAGCACTGGCGCCGCCCTGAACAGCGCAAAGGCGAATTGAACCAGTTCAGCAAGCATTCGTGGTTCCGCTATCCCGTTATTTCGTAATGTTTGTCAACCGCCCCGGGCGGTAATGATCCAAAAGAGGCGTGCGCGTCGGCCGGCCTTCGCGCCCGTCTAGGTCCCGTCGGTTCAGCCCGAGAGCCGACGGGGCCGCCCTCATTTTCGGGCCTCGCGGAGTAGCGTTCCGCGTATGGACGGCTCGGCGGGCGTGTGGATCCTGGGCGGCTACCAAAGCGATTTCGCCCGCAATCTCACCAGGGAAGGTCGCGACTTCGCCTCGTTGACCGCCGAGGTCGTCCAGGGCACGCTGGCCGCCGCGAAAATCCCCGCCGCTGACGTCGGCGTCGTTCACGTGGGCAACGCGTTCGGCGAGATGTTCGCGAGCCAGGGTCACCTCGGGGCGATGCCGGCGACGGTGTGCGACGAACTCTGGGACACGCCGGCCTCGCGGCACGAGGCTGCGTGCGCGTCGGGCAGCGTGGCGGCGCTGGCGGCGATGGCCGATCTGCGGTCGGGCGCCTACGACGCCGCGCTGGTGGTGGGTGTCGAACTGGAGAAGACGGTGCCCGGTGACACAGCCGCGCAGCACCTCGGCGCCGCCGCCTGGACCGGGCACGAAGGGGCCGGGGCGCGTTACCTGTGGCCGTCGATGTTCGCCGAGGTCGCCGAAGAGTACGACCGGCGCTACGGCTTGGACGACGCGCATCTGCGGGCCATCGCGCAGCTCAACTTCGCCAACGCGCGGCGCAACCCCAACGCCCAGACGCGCGGATGGACAGTTCCCGACCCGATCAGTGACGACGACGCGACCAACCCGATCACCGAAGGCCGGCTGCGCCGCCTCGACTGCAGCCAGATGACCGACGGCGGTGCGGGGTTGGTCCTGGTCAACGACGCGTATCTGCGCGACCACCCGAAGGCGCGCCCGATGGGCCGCATCGACGGCTGGGGTCACCGCACGGTCGGGTTGGGTCTGCGACAGAAGCTCGACCGTGCCGCCGACGATCCGTACGTGGTGCCCCATGTGCGGGCGGCGGTGCTCGATGCCCTGCGCCGCGCGCGGGCGACGCTCGACAACCTCGACGGGTTCGAGGTGCACGACTGCTTCACGCCCAGCGAGTACCTGGCCATCGACCACCTCGGGCTGACCGGCCCGGGCGAGTCGTGGAAGGCCATCGAAAACGGCGAGATCGAGATCGGCGGCCGGCTGCCCATCAACCCCAGCGGCGGACTGATCGGTGGCGGCCATCCCGTCGGGGCGTCCGGTGTGCGGATGCTGCTCGACGCGGCCAAGCAGGTCAGCGGCGGAGCCGGCGACTACCAGGTCGCCGACGCCAGGACGTTCGGCACCCTGAACTTCGGCGGCAGCACCGCCACCACCGTCAGCTTCGTCGTGAGTGCAACCGAAGGTTCGTAAGCATGGATGTTGAGATCGTCGGCAAGTTCCTGTCGACCCTGCCCGATGACGACGACCATCCCTACCGGACCGGCCCCTGGCGCCCCCAGACGACGGAGTGGGACGCCGACGACCTCACCGCCGTGGAGGGCGAAATCCCCCACGACCTGGACGGCATCTACCTGCGCAACACCGAGAACCCGCTGCACCCGGCGCTCAAGACCTATCACCCCTTCGACGGCGACGGCATGCTGCACGTGGTCGGATTCCGGGACGGAAAGGCCTTCTACCGCAACCGCTTTGTCCGCACGGACGGGTTCCTGGCGGAGAACGAGGCCGGCGAGCCGCTGTGGCCGGGCCTGGCCGAGGCGGTGCAACTGACCACACGGGAGGACGGTTGGGGCGCTCGCACCCGGATGAAGGACGCGTCGAGCACCGACGTGATCGTCCACCGCGGTATCGCGCTGACCAGCTTCTACCAGTGCGGCGACCTGTACCGGCTCGACCCGTACTCCGCCAACACCCTCGGCAAGGAGACCTGGAACGGTCGCTTCCCCACCGACTGGGGCGCGTCGGCGCACCCCAAGGTGGACGGCAAGACTGGCGAGTTGCTGTTCTTCAACTACAGCAAGCAAGAGCCCTACATGCGCTACGGCGTGGTCGACGAGAGCGACGAGCTGGCCCACTACGTCGACATCCCGCTGCCCGGGCCGCGGCTGCCGCACGACATGGCGTTCACCGAAAACTACGTGATACTCAACGATTTTCCGTTGTTCTGGGATCCGAGGCTGCTCGAGCACGACGTGCACCTGCCGCGCTTCTACCCCGACATTCCGTCGCGCTTCGCGGTGCTCCCCCGCCGCGGCTCGACGGACGACATCCGATGGTTCGAGGCGGACCCCACCTTCGTGCTGCACTTCGTCAACGCCTACGAGGACGGCGACGAGATCGTGCTCGACGGCTTCTTTGAAGGCGATCCGCAACCGCTGGACACCGGCGGAACCAAGTGGGACAAGCTCTTTCGCTTCCTGGCGCTGGATCGCCTGCAGGCCCGGCTGCACCGGTGGCGCTTCAACGTGGTGACCGGCGCGGTGAAGGAAGAGCAACTGTCGGAATCGATCACCGAGTTCGGCACCATCAATCCCGACTACGCGGCGCGCGATTACCGCTACACCTACGCCGCCACGGGCAGACCGGGCTGGTTCCTGTTCGACGGCCTGGTCAAACACGACCTGCTCACCGGGAACGAGGAAGGCGTCTCCTTCGGCGACGGTGTCTACGGCAGCGAGACCGCCATGGCGCCGCGGGTCGGCGCCACCGGCGAGGACGACGGCTACCTCGTCACGCTGACCACCGACATGAATGCCGATGCCTCCTACTGCGTGGTCTTCGACGCCGCCCGCATCGCCGACGGCCCGGTGTGCAAACTCCAACTCCCCGAACGCATTTCCAGCGGCACGCATTCGACGTGGGCGCCCGGCGACCAGCTGCGACGCTGGCACACGTCGGAGTCGGCGCCCAGCGGGCTGGGGCTGTGACGATGTATCCCGCATCCAACCATCGGGCCACCCACTGGCCCCCGCATCTGGCGCCGCTCGGCGCCCTGCGCTTCGCCCGCCGCTCGTCGAACTTCGAAGAAACAGTGGGGTTTTACCGTGAGCTGGTCGGGCTGCCGCTCTACGAAACGTTCGAGGCCAGCTACGGCAGCAACGGCACCATCTTCGGCATGCCCAGCTGGAACCTGACGCTGGAGATCGTCGAGTCGGTCGAGCCCGTCGCCGTCGACGCCGGTGAACAGCTGTGCCTGTACTTCCCCGATCGGGAGTCGCAGCAGGCCGCGATCGCGCGCCTGCGGGCGGCGGGGCTGGCCCCGGTCGAGCAGCACCCGTACTGGGAGGCGACGGGCGCGGTGACCTATCGCGACCCGGACGGCCGCGAAGTCGTCTTCGCGCCCTTCGTGTTCGGCGTCAACGAGCCCACCGACAGCGCCGGCTCGGGCAAGCACGAGTTCCCGTCGGCCTGAGGCGTCAGCGGTCCGCTGCGGCCAGCGCCGTGATCACCGCGATGACGGAGCACGCCACCGCAAATCCGGCGCCCACCGCGCCGACGTAGAGCCCGTACTCGGCCGACACCGGCGGGTTGACGTTGAGCTTGTAATACCACACCGTCAGCGCCACGATCAGCAGCGAAATCACCAGCGCCGCAACCGAAGCCAGCTTCACCGACAGGCCACGCCCCACCATCGCCCCGGCCACCAGCAGCGACGAGGACAGCAACACGATGAGCTGTCCCGCGCCGAAGCCTCGCGGCAGTTCCAGGTTCCCGTGCGTGCCCCCGATGGCGCTGGCCCAGCCGCCGCCGTTGACGGCTGTCGTCAACCACGGCATCCAGGCGCTCGCCGAAATCAGCAGGGCGAAAAACGCCACCAGCCAGCCAGGGCGCAGGCGGCGAGTCATGGTTGGGAGATTAGCTGACTCGCCGCCGCGCCGGTGTGACCAACGCCGGGGGGCGCTAGCTCTGCAGCGACGACAGGTTGAAGTTGACGCCCGTCGGGTCGGTCGCCGCCGCCAACCGGCCGTAGGGGGTGTCCTCGGCCGCCCGCACCACCGCGCCGCCGTTGTCGGCGATCACCCGCAGCGTCTTGTCGACATCCTCGGCGCCGAAGAAGATCGTCCAATTCGACGGGACGCCGTCCGGCAGGCAGCCCGCGCCATCCATCACGCCGAGCAATTGCTGGTCGCCGAACCACGCTGTGCTGTAACGGAATTCGTCGGTGTCGGAAACCGCCTCGGTGCGCCACCCGAACACCTCACGGTAGAAGTCGACCGCGGCCGCGAAGTCGCGGGTGGTGAGCTGGTGCCACACCGGGGAGCCGGCCTCCCCGATCACCTCGAAGCCGCGGTGCTCCAGCGGCTGCCACAGCCCGAAGAGCGCGCCCGACGGATCGGTCAGCAGGCCCATGTGGCCCTTCGCCGGTACCTCCATCGGGCCCATGCACGCCGCGCCACCCGCCGCGGCCGCCGTGGACACGGTCGCGTCGATGTCGGCGGTGTGGAGGTAGGTGACCCATCTGTCCGGCGAGCCGAACTCGGGCCGGTTGGCCATCAGGCCGGCGACCTGTTGGCCGTCCTTGGTGGCGTTGGTGTATCCGCCGTATTCGGGGCCGGCGGACTCGAACGTCCAGCCGAAGACCGTGCCGTAGAAGTCCTGGGCGCGGTCGAGGTCCGACGTCGTCAGATCGATCCAGCAGGGCGCGCCCAGCGGCGCGCTGTCACGGATGGGCACGATGACCTCTCCTTTGTCGTGTGTCCTGGCCCCGTTCGCGGGGTTCGCACATATCGACTGGCGCCGACGCGGAAACTCATCGGCCGGGAGGTCAGGCGCGGGCGCCGCCGTGGCCGTTCATGCCGGGATCGGGTGCCGTGAACACCCTGACGAAGTTGCGCAGCGATTGGTTGATGTCGCTGCGCAGCGCGGCGGCGACGATCATGCCGATCGGCCCGAACAGCGCCGGACCGCCCAGGTGCACGTCGAATCCGACGATGGAGCCTTCGTCGGTGGGCCGCACCTTGGCCATCAGCTTGACCTTGACGCCGCCGACGCCATCCCCGTTGAGGGTCATGCCTTCCGGTGGCTTGTAGCGCACGACCGTCCACTTGATGCGGTTGTACATGCCCTTGACCTCGACGATCGACTCGACGACCGTCCCCTTGTCGATGTCGTCGGGCAACGTGCTGCGCCACACCCGATGGATGGTCAGCCAGTCCTTGTACCGCGACAGGTCGGAGGCGTGCTTCCAGGCCACCTCGGGCGGCAGCGGTACGTCGATTGATCCGGATAGTTTCGCCATGCGCTCAGTTCTGCGGGTCGTTGTCGGCGGCGGAACCGGCCGCCTTCTTGGCCTGGTCCTGCACCTTGTGGATGGTGTCGGAGTACTTGCCCTGCGTCTTGTCGTCGACGAATTCGCCGGCCTTGTCGATCGCCATCTCGACCTTGTCCGCGTTTTGCGACAACAGGTCCTTCGCCTTGTCCAGGAATCCCATCTTCGTGTCCCTTCCCCGAGGATTCGCCCGGAATTTTACTTGGCGGCCGTCACCGGCTCGCGCCACAGCCGCGGCTGCACGCCCAGCATCCTGGCCCGGATCCACCACGTCGCCTCGATCGCGGCGGCGCCCAGCACCCCGATCCCCAGCGCGGCCGAGGTCACCGCCGGATTGGACGGGTCGAGCAGGAACTTCTGCTGGGCCAGCGGGAGGCTGAAGATCACCACGTACGCCAGGCCGGAGCAGACGACCAGCGCCACCCGCCACCACTCATACGGGCGGGCCGCCACCGCGAGCACCCACAGGCCGCTCACCAGCAACGTGATCAGCGCAGCGGTCGACGCCTGGTCCTGCTGCTGGAACGTGGCGTGGCGACCGTGATAGGCCAACAGGTAGGAGACGAACGTCGCGACGCCGACGACGAGTCCGGATGGCAGCGCCGAGGACAACACGCGCCGCACGAAGCCCGGGTAGGCGCGTTCGTTGTTGGGCGCCAAGGACAGGATGAACGACGGGATCCCGATGGTGAACCACGCCGCGATGGTGACGTGGATCGGCTGGAACGGGTACAGCAACGGGTCGGCGTGCAGGGGTTTGGCGAGCAGGCATTCGAAGCCCACCAGCAGCGCCAGCAGCACCGAGTACACCGTCTTGGTGAGGAACAGGGTGGCGACCCGCTCGATGTTGCCGATCACCCGCCGACCCTCGCCGACCACATACGGCAGCGTGGCAAACCTGTTGTCCAGCAAGACGATCTGCGCCACCGCGCGCGACGCCGGGCTGCCGGCTCCCATCGCGACACCGATGTCGGCGTCCTTGAGGGCCAGCACGTCGTTGACGCCGTCGCCGGTCATCGCGACGGTGTGGCCGTGCGATTGAAGGGCGCGCACGATGGCCCGCTTCTGGTCGGGCCGCACCCGGCCGAAGGTGGTGTGGTCGTCCAGCGCGTCGGCCAGCTCCGCCGGTTCGGTGGGCAATCGGCGCGCGTCGATCGCGTCGCCTCGCAACCCGAGCTTGCCCGCGACGGCGCCGACCGACACGGCGTTGTCGCCGGAGATCACCTTGACCGAAACATCCTGGGCCACAAAGTAGTCCAGTGTCGCGCGGGCGTCGGGGCGCACCTTCTGCTCGAGCACCACCAGCGCGACCGGCGTGACCCGCCCGGGCGCCGCCGGATCGTCCACCGCCGACTCGGAGCGGCCCAGCAGCAGGACCCGCAGCCCTTGCGCCCCGATCTCCTCCGCCCGCTCGGCTTCCGCCGACGCCGGATCGAGCAGCACGTCGGGCGCGCCGATCACCCAGTCGCCGTGCTCGCCGAAGGACACGCCGCTCCACTTGGTGGCCGATTTGAACGGCGCGGTGGCGGTGGGCGTCCACCCGGGTGGCCGGTCATACGTCGCGGCGATGGCCTGCATGCTCGCGTTGGGGCGGGCGTCCTGCGCGGCCAGCGCGGCCAGCGCGTCGGCGACCGCGTCGGGGTGCGCGGCGCCCAGCTCGATGACCTCGGCGACCCGCATGCCGCTTTCGGTGAGGGTGCCGGTCTTGTCGGCGCACACCACGTCGACGCGCGCCAGGCCCTCGATGGCGGGCAGTTCCTGCACCAGGCATTGGCGCTGCCCCAACCGGACGACCCCGACCGCGAACGCCACCGACGTCAGCAGGACCAGGCCCTCGGGCACCATGGGCACCAGCGCGCCGACCGTCCGCAGCACGGCCTGCCGCCAGCCGGCGTGCGTGGTGAAGAACTGCGTGTAGATCGTCAGCAGGCCGGCCGGCACCAACAGGTAGGTGACGAACTGCAGAATGCGGTTGATCCCGTTGCGCAGTTCGGATTTCACCAGGCTGAACTTCCTGGCCTCCTCGGCGAGCTTGGCGGCGTAGGCCTCCGGGCCGACCTTGGTGGCGCGGTAGGCGCCGATGCCGGTGACGACGAAGCTGCCCGACATCACCGCGTCGGCGGGGGCCTTGGCGATAGGGTCCGCTTCGCCGGTCAGCAGCGACTCGTCGACCTCGAGGTTCTCCCCCTCGACGAGCTCGCCGTCGACGACGACCTGATCCCCGGGGTCCAGTTCGATGATGTCGTCGAGCACGACCTCGCCGGGCAGCAGCGTTCGGGTGCCGGATTGCCTGCGCACCAACGGTTTCGCCTGCCCGACGATCGCGAGCTTGTCCAGCGTCTGCTTGGCTCGGATCTCCTGGACCATGCCGATCACGCTGTTGGCGACGATGAGCAGTCCGAACAGCCCGTTGATGACCGAGCCCGTGACCAGCACGATCGCCAGCAGCACGCCCAGGATCGCATTGATCCGGGTGAACACGTTGGCCCGGACGATCGCCGCGACGCTGCGGGTGGCCCGTTCCGGGACGGCGTTGCTCTGCCCCGCGGCTACCCGCTGTGCCACCTCGGCATCGGTCAGGCCCGCGATCATCGGGTGAAGGTTCCCAGCTTGTCGGAGTCGAAGTACTCCAGGTTCAGGGTGTTGCTCGCGAAGACGGCCTTGGAAAGGGTTCCGGGCGGGGCGTTTTCGTCGGTGATGGTGAAGGTGAACGTGTCACCGTCCCAGTGCGTCAGTGGGAAGGTCCGGTTTTTCGGGCCGAGCGACAGCTGCAGCGCGCCGCTTTGTTCGGTGACTACGGCCGGACGCCAGTAGTCGCTGGCGTAGACGCCGGCGTAGTCGCCGAGCGGTCTGGGCGGCGCGGGGTGGGGCGGGGGCTGCTTGCCGACCAGCGAGCCTTCCGGGTTGTTCATCCAGCCGATCGCCTGCCGGTAGAGGTCGGCCCAGTTCTCGCGAATCTCGCCGTACTGCACCAGATCCATGAACTGCGCGGTCAGCGTCTCCGGCACGCCGATGGGTGCGGCGTTCGTGAGCGCGATGATGCCCAGGTCCTCGGACGGCAGCACCACGAAGTTCGTCGCCTCGCCCAACGAGAAAGCGCCGGAATGGCTGTATTCCGTGCGGCCCGACGAGGCCACCGAGACGTTGAAGCCGTACCCGTAGAAGCCGGAGCGCGCCTTCGGTGTGGTCGCGGGAACCGAGACCACCTGCGCGGTGGTGGCGGGCAGCAGCGCCTCGGGTGACGCGATGCGCTGGCCCTGATAAGTCCCGTTGCCCAGCAACATGATCAGCCAGCGCGCCATGTCATTGACCGACGAGCTCACCCCGCCCGCGGCGGACTGGGGATCCGGGTCGCGCTGAAAGCGCGGCTCCCATTTGTCGCCCGCCTTGACGTGGTTGGCGGCGCGGTTGGGCCGGGCGAGGAAATCGGCGAAGCGCGAACTCGTGGCCGTCATGCCGAGCGGGCGGTACAGCGCCTCGTCGGAGAGGTCTTCCCAGGGCTTGCCCGCGGCGGCCGCCACCGCCTCGGCGGCGGCGGTCACACCGAAGTTGGTGTAGGCGTAGCTGTTTCGAAACGGTGCGAGCGGCAGGTACTTGAGGCGCTCGAGCACCTGCCGGCGGTCGTAGCCCAGATCCTCCAGCTTGTCACCGGCGTGGTCGGGCAAGCCGGAACGATGCGAATACAGATCGGCAATTGTCGCGTGGCCGGTGACATAGGGATCGCTCAGCGCGAACCACGGCAGCTTCGACACGACGGGCGTGTCCCAGGCGACGACGTTGCCGCTGACTTCGTGTGCCACCACCGTCGCGCCGACCGATTTCGACACCGACGCCAACTGGAAGACGGTGTCGGCGTCGACCCTGTTGTCCGGCGCGTCACCCTTGCTGGTATCCCGGACGCCAAAGCCCTTGGCATAGATGGGTTTTCCGCCGTGGACGATGGCCACGGCCATGCCGGGGATCCCGGTGCTCTTCATCAGGTCGGCGACCAGGCCGTCGACCTTCGCTACGGCATCGTCGATGCGCCCGGCGGGGATCTGGACGCCCGACACTTCGTTGGGCGGCGCGCCGGACGGAGCGGGCGGCGGCGCCGACACCGGCGGCGCGGGCCGGCATCCCGTCAGCGCGAGGACGGCCAGCGCCACAGCGGCGGTCGCCGCGCGTTTCCCCATGGCCGGACTCTAGCGCGGCGGCTACACGCGCCGCGGGCGGAGCGCGGCAACGACCCGGGCCGGGATGACAATCGATTTAACGTTCCCGACTCACCGCCGACACGACCCGGCGCCACATTATTCACAGGAAGGGCACGGAAAGGTATTTCGACATCGACAATCCCTACTGGGAGGCGGTCAAGGATCGCGTCGAGGCCGACAGTTTCCGGGGGAACCCGGTCGTCGGTGAATACCGTTTGGACCGAAGCGTCGAGGAGACCATCGCCCGCACCCCCAACCGGCAGCGGCTCGTCAAACAGTACTGCTGGACCATTCCGGACCCCGGAACCGTGGCGTTCGTGGCCGAGCACGCCACCGGTGGCCTGGTCGATCCGATCGCGGGCACGGGTTATTGGGCCTACCTGCTCGGGCAGCTGGGCGTCGATGTCGTCTGTTATGACCTGAACGCCGGGAGCGATCGGTGGCATGGCGACCGGTCCTACGCCGGGATCTGCGCGAAGGATTGCACGGAAGCGGTGGCACTGCACCCCGACAGGACGCTGTTTCTTTCGTGGCCGCCCCATGACGAGGACGTCGGCGCGCGCATCCTACGGGCATACCGAGGCGGTCGCGTGATCTACGCCGGCGACGCCCGGGGCGGCGCCACCGGCGATGATCAGATGCACCGCATACTCGAGATAGATTGGGCCACAGTCGATTCCCGTCAGCCTGTCCAATGGTGGGGCCAACACGACTGGGTGACCGTCTACGAGCGCAACCAGCCGGCCGAGCCGAACGGCTCGTGAATCAGAGCCGCCACCACGGGTTGAACCTGCGGGGCGCGGCGGGATCGATGCGTTGGCCAGGCACCGGCACCGCCACCTCCACGTGCGCGGGCTCGGCCGCCTTCAGCACCCGCTCGACCGGCTCGGCCCACGGGTGCGGGGCCAGCCGGAACGTCCCCCAGTGGATGGGGACCAGCAGCCCCGAGCCCGAGTCGGTCACGTCCAGGTGCGCCCGCACCGCCTCTTCGGGATTCATGTGGATGTCCGGCCATGCCGTGTTGTACGCCCCGATGGGCAGCAGGGTGAGGTCGAACGGGCCGTGGTCGGCCCCGATCTGCGCGAAGCTCTTGGTGTAGCCGGTGTCGCCGCCGAAATACGCGCGATGGCTCGGGCCCAGAAAGGCCCAGGAAGCCCAGAGGGTCGTATTGCGGTCGAAGAAGCGACCGGAAAAGTGCCGCGCCGGCATGCAAATCACGGTGAGCTCGTCGAGCTTGGCGCCCTGATGCCAGTCGAGTTCGACGATGCGGTGCTCGGGAATTCCCCACGCGCGCAGGTGGGCGCCGACCCCGAGCGGCACGAAAAATGGGGCCCGCTGGGTGTGTGCCAGCGCCATGACCGTGTCGATGTCGAGGTGGTCATAGTGGTCGTGGCTGATGACCACCGCATCGACGGCGGGTAGCCCCTCCAATTGCACCGGCGGCGGATGCAGCCGCTGCGGCCCGACGATGTCCGACGGCGAGCATCGGTCGCTCCAGACCGGATCGGTGAGCACGCGGTAACCGTCGATCTCCACCAGCGCCGTCGAGTGGCCGAACCAGCTGACGGCCAGCCTGCTGGCGGCGCCGTCGTAGATTTCCGGCGCCGCCAACGGGATCGGCCCTTTGGGCCGGCTGCCGCCTCGCCCGGCCAAGAGCTCCCACACGATGAGCCGCAACTCCTCGCGGTCCATCTTGTAGATCGAGGCGGGGTCGAGGTTGACGAACTCCCCGTCGGAGTAGTTGGGCGATGCCTCAGCAACGGCCCGGATCGCCGCCGGCGACGCGCCGAGCGCGGCCGGGGCGCCGTGCAGGGCGCGCACCAACCAACTGCCGGCCGCCAGCGAGGCCGTGCCGGCGGCCAGTCGTAGCGCCCCCCGCGGCATGACTGTCAGGCTCCCTGAAACTTCGGTGGTCGCTTTTCGATGCGCGCGACCTGCGCCTCGATGACGTCCTGGCTGGCCCACGCCCGGTCGAAGAGCTCCTTGTGCTCCGGCCACGCTTCCTGAATGGCGCCGTCGTCGTTGAGCACCCGCTTGGCGTGCTGGACCGCCAGCGGCGCCAGGCCCGCGACCTCGGCGGCCCAGGCCTGGGCGTCGGCCAGCGTCCCGATGCGGTTGACCATTCCCGTCTGCAGCGCCACCTCGGTGGTGAGCTTCTCCGCGGTCAGCAGCATCGCGCGGGCCCGTCCGTGACCGACCAGCGAGGACAGCCGACGGATGCTCCAGTTGTCCAGGGCCAGGCCGTATTTGGCGGTCGGAAACTGAAAGAACGCGTCCGGCGCGGCGACCCGCAGATCGCATTGCATGGCCAGTTGCAAACCGGCGCCGATGGCCGGGCCGTTGATGGCTCCGATCACCACGATGGGCGCCGCGTCCATGACCTTGTGCAGCTCGATGAGCCGGTCGGGATAGTCGGCGGCGAACGCGTCCCCGGACAGGTCCGCGCCGGCGCAGAACACGGTGCCCTGGCCGGTCAGCACGATCGCGCGGGTCGACCCGTCGTCGCCGGCCTTGGCGATGGCCTCCCGCAGTTCGTCGACGAGCTGGGAATTCAGGGCGTTGCGACGCTCGGGGCGCTGCAGCTCGATGGTCATAACGGCTTCGGTCTGGGTCACGCCGATCATTAACCCAGCCTATATAGCCTCGTTTGGTGACTCGCACCACGACCGGACAGCTGCTGGATGCCGTGCTCGACGAGGGCTCCTTCGTCAGCTGGGACACCGAGCCGATGGCGGTTCCCGTCTCGGATTCCTATGCGCGGGAGCTGGCCGACGCGCGCGCCGCCACCGGCCTGGACGAAGCGGTGCTCACCGGCGAGGGCCGCATATCCGGACGCCGCGTGGCGGTGGTGGTGTGTGAGTTCGACTTCCTCGGCGGCTCGATCGGGGTGGCCGCGGCCGAGCGGATCACCGCCGCCGTGGAGCGGGCGACCGCCGAGCGGCTGCCTCTGCTGGCCTCGCCGAGCTCCGGCGGCACCCGCATGCAGGAGGGCACGGTCGCGTTCCTGCAGATGGTCAAGATCGCGGCGGCCGTCACCCTGCACAAGCGCGCGCACCTGCCCTACCTGGTCTACCTGCGCCACCCGACCACCGGCGGGGTGTTCGCCTCCTGGGGGTCGCTGGGCCACATCACCGTCGCCGAGCCGGGCGCCCTGATCGGCTTTCTGGGGCCCCGGGTGTATGAGCTGCTTTACGGCGAACCCTTCCCGGCCGGCATTCAGACGGCGGAAAACCTGCAGCGCCACGGCGTGATCGACGGCGTCGTCCCGCTCGAGGACCTGCGCCGCACCGTGGATCGCGCGCTGCGGGTGATCGCCCACCCGCCCGAGCCGCTGCCCGGCCCGGAGCCCCCCGAGCCGACGCCCGAGGTGCCGGCGTGGGACTCCGTCGTGGCGTCCCGGCGGCCGGACCGGCCCGGTGTCGGCGCCCTGCTGCGGCACGGCGCCACCGACTGCGTGCTGCTGTCCGGCACGGGCCGCGGGGAGGCGGCGACCACGCTGCTGGCGCTGGCCCGCTTCAACGGCCAGCCCGCCGTGGTCCTCGGCCAGCAGCGCGTCACGGGCGGAATCGTCGGGCCCGCGGCGCTGCGCGAGGCCCGGCGCGGCATGGCCCTGGCCGCCGAACTGCGCCTGCCGCTGGTGCTGCTGATCGACGCCGCCGGACCGGCGCTGTCGGCCGAGGCCGAGGAGGGCGGGCTGGCCGGCCAGATCGCCCAGTGCGTCGCCGAGCTCGTCACGCTGGAGACGCCGACGGTGTCGGTCCTGTTGGGTCAGGGCAGCGGCGGACCGGCGCTGGCGATGGTGCCCGCCGACCGGGTGCTGGCGGCGCTGCACGGCTGGCTGGCGCCGCTGCCGCCGGAGGGGGCCAGCGCGATCGTCTTCCGCGACACCGCCCACGCGCCCGAACTTGCCGGCGCGCAAGGGATTCGGTCGGCCGACCTGCTGGCGTCGGGAATCGTCGACGCCATCGTGCCCGAGCATCCCGACGCCGCCGACGAGCCGGTCGAGTTCAGCCAACGGCTGTCGCGCGCCATCGCCGCCGAGGTACGGGCGCTGCGCGAGACGGCGCCGGCCGAGCGATTGGACGCGCGCCTGCGGCGCTACCGCGGCATCGGACTGCCCCGCGACGCTTAAGCCGCAGCGCCCTCGTCGGGCAGACCGAGGTAGCGCTGGATCGTCGGGCCGAGCCAGTCGACGATCTCGTCGCGCGTCATCTCGACGACCGGGGGCAGCCGTAACACGAAGCGGCACAGGGCCATACCGAGGATCTGGGTGGCGATCAGCCCGGCCCGCACACCGGACTGCCCGGCGGGCACCAGGGTGGCGACCAGCGGCTGCAGCTGGGCCCCGAAGATCTCCTGCATCCGTTGGGCGGCTTCGCCGTTGGTGGCGCTGGAGCGCAGCAGGATGACCAGCGCCTCGTCGCCCTCCCAGCGTTCGAGGAAGTGGCGAACCACCGATCGCCCGACCTGCGTCCGGTCGGCCGAGGCCAAGTCCGGAAATCTCAGGTCGAAGTCGGCCGCCGCTGCGAACAGCTTGTCCTTGCTGCCGTAGTAGCGCATCACCATCGCGGGGTCGACGCCAGCGTCGGCGGCGATGGCGCGGATGGTCGCGGCCTGGAACCCGGACGCGCCAAATCGCTCGCGGGCCGCCGTCAGGATGGCGGCCTTGGTTTCTTCGGACGATCTCCTCATGTCAACAATTGTAGGCCAACAACTGTTGACATTGCCGCACCGGCGCGCCAGCATGGAGTTATGCCAACAAGCGTTGACTTGAAACGAGAGGAGCCAACCATGAACGACACCGACGTCCTGGTGGTCGGCGCGGGACCCACCGGCCTCGCGCTAGGCGCTTCCCTGATTGCCCGCGGGATGCGCGCGGTCCTGGTGGACAGGCTGGCGGAGGGGCAGAACACCACCCGCGCGGCCGCGGTCAATGCCCGCACCCTCGAGGTGCTGGAGGATCTCGACGTGGCCCCGCGAATGGTCAAAGCGGGGCTGATCGCGCCGCGATTCACGATCCGGCAGGGCCGGCGCGTCCTGATGCCCGTCGACTTCAGCGAGTTGCCGACGAAGCATCCCTACACGCTGATGCTCTCGCAGGCCGACACCGAACGGCTGCTGTTGGAGCGCCTGCGCGAACTGGGCGGCGCGGTGATCCGGCCCAAGGCCTTGAGCCGCCTCGCCCAGGACGCCGACGGCGTCACCGCCACTTTCGACGACGGCGAGACCATCCGGGCCCGCTATGTCGTCGGGGCCGACGGCATGCACAGCACGGTCCGCGAACACGCCGGAATCGGTTTCAGCGGAGGCGAATTCGGCGAATCGTTCGCGCTCGCCGACGTCCGGCTGGCCGGGGAGGCGCCCCGCGCCGAGGTGATCCTGTTCTACGCCCGGGAGGGCCTGAACGTGCTGGCGCCGCTGCCCGGCGACATCTTCCGCATCGTCGCCCCGGTCGCGGACGCGCCGAAGGAACCGTCGGTGGAATTCGTCCAGGACCTGCTGGACACCCGGGGCTTCGGGCCCGGCGAGTTGAAGGTCACCGAGTTGCTGTGGGGCACGCGGTTTCACATCCACCACCGCGTCGCCGACAGCTACCGCGCGGGCCGGCTGCTGCTGGCCGGCGACGCCGCCCACGTGCACAGCCCCGCCGGCGGCCAGGGCATGAATCTCGGTATCGCCGACGCGATCTCGTTGGGCGGCGCGCTCGCGGAGGTCCTGCGCGGGGGTTCCGACGCCGCGCTGGACGCCTACGCCGCCGCGCAGCGCCAGCGGGCCGAGCAGGTCCTGAAACTGACCGGGCGGCTGACCCGCATCTCCACCCTGCCGCGCCCGCTGCGCCCGATCCGCAACTCGACAATGCTGCTGGCCGCGCGCGTCCCCGGCGTGCGACGGCAGCTCGCGGTGCAGCTGAGCGGCCTCGGGCGCCGTTGAGCGCGGCGAGTGGACGCAAAAGTCCCTAATCGGGGCCGCTTTAGGGGCTTTTGCGTCTGCCGGCGCCAAGTCGCGCCTCCCACCGCCGAAAGCAGCGATCCGGCACAATGGGCCGCATGGACACTGGTGCCACCTCGCCTCGGGTGTTGGTCGTCGACGATGACTCCGACGTGCTCGCCTCGCTGGAACGTGGCCTGCGCCTGTCCGGGTTCGAGGTGTCGACGGCGGTCGACGGCGCCGAGGCCTTGCGCAGCGCCACCGAGACGCGCCCGGACGCCATCGTGCTCGACATCAACATGCCCGTCCTGGACGGCGTCAGCGTCGTCACGGCGCTGCGGGCCATGGACAACGACGTGCCGGTCTGTGTGCTCAGCGCGCGCAGCTCGGTCGACGACCGGGTGGCGGGCCTGGAGGCGGGCGCCGACGACTACCTGGTCAAGCCGTTCGTGCTGGCCGAGCTGGTCGCACGGGTCAAGGCGCTGCTGCGCCGCCGCGGCGCCACCGCGACGTCGTCGTCGGAGACCATCACCGTCGGTCCCCTGGAGGTCGACATCCCCGGCCGTCGCGCGCGGGTGAACGGCGTCGACGTCGACCTGACCAAGCGGGAGTTCGACCTGCTGGCGGTGCTGGCCGAACACAAGACGGCGGTGCTGTCCCGCGCGCAGTTGTTGGAGCTGGTGTGGGGGTATGACTTCGCCGCCGACACCAACGTCGTCGACGTGTTCATCGGCTACCTGCGGCGCAAGCTGGAGGCAAACGGCGGCCCGCGGCTGCTGCACACCGTCCGCGGAGTCGGGTTCGTGCTGCGAATGCAGTAACCATGCACTGAACAGGTAGACCGTCATGAAGATCCTGTCGCGGATTTTCGCCCGTACGCCCTCACTGCGGACCCGGGTGGTGCTCGCGACGGCCATCGGCGCCGCGATTCCGGTGCTCATCGTCGGCGCGGTGGTCTGGGTCGGGATCACCAACGACCGCAAGGAACGCCTCGACCGACGGCTCGACGAGGCGGCCGGTTTCGCGATCCCCTTCCTGCCGCGCGGCCTCGACGAAATCCCACATTCGCCCAACGACCGCGACGCCATCATGACGATCCGCCGCGGCAACCTGGTCAAGTCGAATTCCGACGTCACGCTGCCCAAGCTGGACGTCGACTATGGCGACGCCTACGTCAACGGGGTGCGTTACCGGGTCCGGACGGTGGAAATTCCCGGGCCCGGGCCGAGTTCGCTGGCGGTCGGCGCGACGTACGACGCGACCATCGCCGAGACCAACAACCTGCACCGCCGGGTGATGCTGATCTGCGGATTCGCCATCGGCGCGGCCGCGGTGTTCGCGTGGCTTCTGGCCGTTTTCGCGGTGCGCCCGTTCAAACAGCTTGCCCAGCAGACCCGTTTGATCGACGCCGGAGACGAGGCGCCGCGCGTCGAAGTGCACGGCGCCAGCGAGGCCGTCGAGATCGCCGAGGCGATGCGGGGCATGCTGCAGCGGATCTGGGACGAGCAGAACCGGACCAAGGAGGCGCTCGAATCCGCACGCGACTTCGCGGCGGTGTCCTCCCACGAGCTGCGCACCCCGCTCACCGCGATGCGCACCAACCTCGAGGTGCTGTCCACCCTCGACCTGGCCGACGACCAGCGCAAGGAAGTGCTCAACGACGTCATCCGCACCCAGTCGCGCATCGAGGCCACCCTGAGCGCGCTGGAGCGATTGGCCCAGGGCCAGCTGTCCACCTCGGACGATCAGGTGCCCGTCGACATCACCGAGCTGCTGGACCGCGCCGCGCACGACGCCATGCGGGTCTACCCGGAACTCGAAGTGTCGCTGGTGCCTTCGCCGACGTGCATCATCGTGGGGCTGCCGGCCGGGTTGCGGCTCGCGGTCGACAACGCGATCGCCAACGCCGTCAAACACGGTGGCGCGACCCGGGTTCAGCTGTCGGCGGTCAGCTCGCGGGCCGGGGTGGAAATCGCGGTCGACGACAACGGCAGCGGCGTTCCGGAGGAAGAGCGACACGTGGTGTTCGAGCGGTTCTCGCGGGGGTCGACCGCCTCGCATTCCGGCTCGGGCCTGGGGCTGGCCCTGGTGGCCCAGCAGGCCCACCTGCACGGCGGGACGGCGTCGCTGGAGGACAGCCCATTGGGCGGCGCCCGGCTCCTGCTGCGCATCCCCGCGCCGAGTTAACGCTGCGCCGAGCGTCGAGTTGTTGCGCGAAATTACGCCATTCTGGCGCAACAACTCCGCGTTCGTCCGCGGGTTACTTCCTCGAGCTCTTCCGCCACGGCGTGAAACAGGCGCGCGCCGCGGACTCTTCGTCCTTGAACCAAACCTGGGCGACCGTCGGGTCGTAGGTCTCGTCTTCGGGCGTGTAGTACAGCCGGGTGTCCGAACGACCCTTCACCAGCCACCCCGCCGGTCCGCCGCCGTCCGGGGTGGCGCGGGCCGAGCCCGGGCCGTAGGGCTCATACGGCAGGACGGGCTTCCACGAGCTTGGTGACTCCGCGGCGGTCGGCAGCTTCTTCGGCGGCGGCCGCATGCCGGTGGGCGCCTTTTTCACCGGGCGCCCCTTGGCGCCCGGAGGCCGCTTGCCGGGTGGAATCTTCTTGCCCGGTGGGACTTTTCGCGGCGGCGCCTTCCGCATGCCCGGAACCCTGTTCGCCGGTGCGCCTTTGGCGGGCGGGCGCGCCTTCTTCGCCGGGGCCTTCTTCGGGGCCGGGCGTTCGGCCTTGGCTTCGTTGGCGGCCGCCCTCTTGGCCAGGAACCTCTTGATGAACGAGAACCTGGGCCTGGGGGGCTTTTTCGTCTCGGGAGTTGTCGCAGGCTCCTCCGGGACGGAAGGCTCCGCCGCCGCCACCGGTTCTTCCGCGTCGGAATGTCCCACGGCCGCCGACTCATTCGCCAGCTCATCGGCCGGCCGCTCATCCGCGCTGGAGAGCTCCGCCGCCGGCGGCTCTTGCTCGACTGGTGGCTCCGCAGCCGACGGCTCGTCCGCGACGGGAGCATCCGCGGCCGACGGCTCGGGCTCAACCGGAATGAATGTCGTCGGTTGTTCTTCCTCCGCGGGAAGATCCGCGACCGGCGGCTCGTCCGCGACGGGAGGCTCCGCGGCCGACGGCTCGGGCTCAACCGGAATGAATGTCGTCGGTTGTTCTTCCTCCGCATAGGGATCCGTGACCGGCGGTTCTTCCGCGACGGGTACCTCCGCGGCCGACGACTCGTCCACGACGGGAGCCTGCGCGGCCGGCGGCTCGGGCTCAACCGGAATGAATGTCGTCGGTTGTTCTTGCTCCGCGGGAAGCTCCGTGACCGGCGACTCTTCCGCGACGGGGACCTCAGCGGCCGGCGGTTCTTCCGCGACGGGTACCTCCGCGGCCGACGACTCGTCCACGACGGGAGCCCGCGCGGCCGGCGGCTCGGGCTCAGCCGGAATGAATGTCGTCGGTCGTTCACGCGTTGCGAGGAGGTCCAAGACCGGCGACGGCTCTTTCGCGACGCGAGGCTCCGCCATCGGCGGCTCCGGCTCCACCGGAATCGCCATCGTCGGCTGCTCCTCGACCGGAATCTTTGTCGTCGGCGGTTCTTCCTCGACCGGGATCTTCGTTGTCGGCGTTTCCTGTTCGACGGGGATCGTCGTCGTCAGCGGGTCGTCGTCGGCGGGGACATCGATCGCGAAGAACTCGTAGGGGGCCGGAATCCTCGTCGTCGGGGGCTCGTGCTCGATGTCCGCAGCGGCGGCCGACGCCCCCGCCGGCGCCGCCGCCGCCATCGAACGTTTGACGGGGCGCACCGTGAGCGCGAGCGTCAACACCAAACCCATCACGAACGACAGGCCGAAGAGCAACCAGTGCATGTGGCTCATCGCTCCCTGCCTATCCCGCGACCCGCCGAGGCGGCGGGGACTTCGTCAACGTCGACGCGTTTGTTCATGATGTTGGCGATCACCCGCGCAACGGCCGAGCCCGCCACGAAAGCGAGGAGGTACCACAACCACTGGATCACAAAATCCATGCCGGATCTCCTTAACTGACAACGATTTCGACGCGGCGGTTCTTGGCCCGGCCCTCCGCCGTGTCGTTGGACGCGACGGGGTTTGCCGAACCGAGGCCCTTAACGATCAGCTGAGGGCCTGCGACGCCATGGGCAACAAGGAAATCGGCGACCTTTTGAGCCCGCTGGGTGCTCAACGGAATGTTGATCGCCTCGACGCCCGAATTGTCGGCGTAGCCGTTGAGCGTCACATGCGCGGCCGGACACACCTTGAGCTTGTCCGACACCTGGGTCAGTATCGGCTCGTCGGCCGGGGTCAGGCTGACCCCGTCGTTTGCGAACGTAATCGGGCCACCGGTCACGGCGGTGATCGCCACCTGCAGATCGTTGCACTGCGCGGCGGCCGGCGCCGCACCCGGCGGGTTCTGCCCGCTGATCACCAACTTGTCAATGACGTTGAGATTGGACCAGATGCGCACCGCCTCGAGGTGGACGGTGTTGTTTTGGTCTTGCGATGCGGCGGTGCCCGCGAAGGTGATGGTGTCCCCGCTCACCGTGAGACTGAAATCGGGAATCGGGGCGCTGTCTTTGAAAAATGGTCCGGCTTTTGCGAAGTCGAGCGCGTCGATATTGGGATTGATGCGCATTTGATCAACGATGTTGGCGCCCGGCGGCAGCGCCCCATTAAGCGCCCTGAGCAACGCGGCTTTCGAGGAGTCGTCGGGGAAATCCCCGCTGACGGTAACGGTATTGCCGTTGCGGGTAATTGAGAGCGGCGCCAACGTCAGCTTCGGGGCGGCGGTCCTGCTCGTCGGCGCCGCACCGGCCGGGCCATGAGCGGATCGGGGTCGCTCGAACGCACCGTAACCGATTGCCGCAATCAGCAACGGAATAACCATGACAGCAATCATCCACGGAAGGCCGATCGAGTGCCGCTCTAATTCCGGATCCGGCTCCAAGTCGGTATCTGCGGGCGCATGCCGCAAATCCACCCCTAACCCCACCATTGCCCCCTTGGTCATTAGTCACCCGCACTTTCGTTTTGCAGGCGATATGCAGCCTACCGATTCGGCGCGGCGGCGCTGGCCAGGTCGGGCACACTGGAGCGATGGGAAACGGCAGAAAACCGACCGACAGCGAAACCCTGGCTTACATCCGCGGCCTCGTCGACGAGGAGAAAACCCTGCGGTCGCAGCTGCAGCAGGGCGAAATCAGCACGTCGGAGGAGCAGGATCGCCTGCGTCGGGTCGAAGTCGAGCTCGACCAGTGCTGGGACCTGCTGCGGCAGCGCCGCGCGCTGCGCGAAACCGGGGGCGACCCGCGTGAGGCGCAGGTGCGCCCGCCCGACGAGGTCGAGGGCTACCTGAGCTGAGCGACGCCGACGCCTTCGATGCCGTAGTCGTCGGCGGCGGCCACAATGGGCTGGTCGCGGCCGGCTATCTGGCCCGGGCGGGTCTTCGGGTGCGGTTGCTGGAGCGGCTGGATGAGCTCGGCGGGGCCGCGGTTTCGGCGCAGGCCTTCGACGGGGTGGGGGTTCGGTTGTCGCGGTACTCCTACCTGGTCAGCCTGCTGCCGGCCCGCATCGTCGACGACCTGGGCGCCGCGGTGCGACTGGCCCGCCGGCCGTATTCGTCCTACACGCCGGATCCCGGAACCGGGGGGCGCAGCGGGCTGCTGGTCGGGCGCCCCGGGACGTTCGGCGCCATCGGCGCCGCGGAGGACGAGGACCGTTTCGCGGCCTTTTACCAGCGCTGCCGGGTGGTGACCGAACGGCTCTGGCCGACGCTGCTCGAGCCGCTGCGCACCCGCGAGCAGGCCCGCCGGCACGTCGTCGACGGCGGCGATCCCGCCGCGCCGGCGGCATGGCGGGCCATGGTCGACGAGCCGATCGGCCGCGCCATCACCGACGCGGTGGGCAACGACGTGGTTCGCGGGGTCATCGCGACCGACGCGCTGATCGGCACCTTCGCCCCCCTCGACGACCCCGCACTGCGGCAGAACGTCTGCTTCCTCTACCACGTGCTCGGTGGCGGAACCGGTGACTGGAACGTCCCCGTGGGCGGGATGGGTGCGCTGACCGCGGCCCTGGCGTCGGCCGCCTCCGGCCACGGCGCCGAAATCCTGACCGGCGCAGACGTTTTCGCGGTCGATTCCGAGGGTCTGGTGCGCTACCGCTGCGGCGACAAAGAGCACGCGGTGCGCGGCCGGTTCGTGCTGGCGGGCGTCACACCGACGGTCCTGGCCGGCCTGCTCGGCGAGCGGCCGGCGCCCCCGGACCAGGGCGCGCAGGTCAAGGTGAACATGGTGCTGCGCCGCCTGCCCCGGCTGCGCGACGACGCCGTCACGCCCGAGCAGGCGTTCGCCGGGACGTTCCACGCGAACGAGACCTGGACCCAGCTGGGCAGCGCGTATTCGCGCGCGGTCGGCGGGCACATCCCGAATCCGCTGCCCTGCGAAGCCTATTGCCATTCGCTGACCGATCCGAGCATCTTGTCGGCGGAGCTGGTCCGGTCGGGCGCCCACACGATGACGGTGTTCGGCCTGCATACCCCCCACTCGCTGTTCGACGGCAGCTACTCCGGCGCCCTGCGCGACCGATTGACGGAATCGGTGCTGGCGTCGCTGAATTCCGTTCTGGCGGAGCCGATTCAGGATGTCCTGATGACCGATGCGCAGGGCCGGCCGTGCCTCGAGACGACGACCACCCTGGACTTGCACCGCAAGCTGGGGATGACTGCGGGCAACATCTTCCACGGCGGGCTGGCGTGGCCGTTCGCCGACGACGACGACCCGCTGGACACGCCGGCGCGGCGCTGGGGGGTCGCCACGGCGCACGATCGAATCATGTTGTGCGGCTCGGGCGCCCGCCGCGGCGGGGCGGTGTCGGGCATCGGCGGCCACAACGCCGCGATGGCGGTGCTGGCCTCGCTTTAGCCGGTTTGGCTAGCGCTCGTTGATGGTGGCGTAGTCGCGCTCGGTGTACCCGGTGTAGATCTGGCGCGGGCGGCCGATCTTGCTGTCGCCCTCGTCGTGCATCTCACGCCAGTGCGCGATCCAGCCGGGCAGCCGGCCCAGCGCGAACAGCACCGTGAACATCCGGGTCGGGAAGCCGAGCGCCCGGTAGATCAGGCCGGTGTAGAAGTCGACGTTCGGGTAGAGCTTGCGTTCGACGAAGTAGTCGTCGGTGAGCGCGGCCTCTTCGAGTTCCTTCGCGATGTCGAGCAGCGAGTCGTCGCCGCCCAGCTTGCCCAGGATCTTGTCGGCCTGTTCCTTGACGATGCGCGCCCGCGGGTCGTAGTTCTTGTAGACGCGGTGGCCGAAGCCCATCAGTTTGACGCCGGCTTCGCGGTTCTTCACCTTGCGGACAAATTCGCCGACGTCGTCACCGCTCTCGCGGATCTGCTCGAGCATCTCCAGCACCGCCTGGTTGGCGCCGCCGTGCAGCGGCCCCCACAGCGCGTTGATGCCGCCGGAGATGGAGGTGAACAGGTTGGCGCGCGACGAGCCCACCAGCCGCACCGTCGACGTGGAGCAGTTCTGCTCGTGGTCGGCGTGCAGGATGAACAGCATGTCCAGCGCCCGCACGATTTCGGGGTCGGCGTGGTACGGCTCGGCCGGCAGCCCGAACGTCATCCGCAGGAAGTTCTCCACCAGGCTCAGCGAATTGTCCGGGTAGAGGAAGGGCTGCCCGATCGACTTCTTGTAGGCGTAGGCGGCGATCGTAGGCAGCTTCGCCAGCAGCCGGGTGGTCGACAGCTCGACCTGACCGTTGTCCATCGGGTCGAGCGCGTCCGGGTAGTAGGAGCTCAACGCGTTCACCACGCTGGACAACACCGGCATCGGGTGGGCGTTGGGCGGGAAGCCGTCGAAGAAGCGCTTCAGATCCTCGTGCAGCATGGTGTGCCGCTGGATCCGGCTGGTGAACTCGTCGAGCTGCTCCTTGGTCGGCAGCTCGCCGTAGATGAGCAGGTAGCTCACCTCGATGAAGGTCGACTTCTCGGCGAGCTGCTCGATCGGGTAGCCGCGGTAGCGCAGGATGCCGGCGTCGCCGTCGATATAGGTGATCGAGCTCTTGCACGAGGCGGTGTTGACGAAGCCGTTGTCGAACGTCGTGTAACCGGTCTTGGACAGCAGGGGGCCGAGCGCAATCCCGTCGGCTCCTTCAGTGGCTTGCACGACCTCAAGGTCGATCTCGCCCCCTGGGTACTTCAGAGTTGCGGTGTCGTCGGTGTCGGCCACGAGAACCCCTTTGCGCTCTGGCTGGCTTAGCTGCCCTGACTCGGTGCTTATAGCTGAAGGTAGTCGTTATCGGGACGGCGCGCCTGCGCGGGGTCGGGTCCGCCGGTCTGGCGGCCATCGGCCGGTTAAGCGGCGGTGAATTTGGGACGTGACGGGTGTCATAGCCGGGCCGGTCGCAGACAGCGGCGCGGCGCGGGTTCAGGGCTGAAGGCGCTCGATCCGGGCGTCGGTGACGCGAATCCGGTTGTGCACCCGGTTTTCCCGGCCCTGCCAGAATTCGACCACCTCGGGCGCGATGAGGTAGCCGCCCCAGTTGGGCGGCACCGGGACGGATTCGGAGTCGGCGAAGCGCGCGGTGACCTCGGCGAGCTGGTCCAGCAGCGCCACACGCGACGGGATCGGGCGCGATTGGTGTGACGCCCAGGCCCCCAGTTGGGAGCCGCGCGGCCGCATCGACCAGTAGTCCCGCGTCACCTGCGGGTCCACCTTGGTCACCGGCCCGCGGATGTGGATCTGCCGTCCCAGCAGGAACCAGGGGAAGGTCGCCGACGCGTACGGCGTCGCGGCCAGCTCGGCGCCCTTGTCGGAGTCGTAGTTGGTGAAGAAAGTGATTCCGGTCTCATCGGCGCTCTTGCACAACACCGCTCGGCTGACCGGCCTGCCGTCGGCGACGGTTGCCAGCACCATGGCGTTGGGCTCGGCCACGCCGGCGCGCTCGGCATCGTCGAGCCACCGGCGGAACAGCGCGAGCCACCCGTCGGCCAGCCAGTCCTCGTCCAGGTCCGGGCTGCCGTCTTTTTCGACCGACCCGTACTCCACGCGCATTCTCTCGAGGTGTTCTCGCCCCGTCTCGGAACCTGCTCCGGGGGCCGGTCCTGCCATTACGCCAACGCTACCGGGGGTTGCTACCGGCCGGTAGCATCCGCCCGGCGGTGGGGTGCGAGAATTTCTCCTATGACTGTGCCCGAGAACTTTGTCCCCGGCCTCGAGGGCGTGGTGGCGTTCACCACCGAAATTGCCGAGCCGGATAAAGACGGCGGCGCGCTGCGTTACCGCGGCGTGGACATCGAGGACCTGGTGACTCAGCAGGTCACGTTCGGCGACGTGTGGGGCCTGCTGGTCGACGGCAAGTTCGGGCACGGGCTGCCGCCCGCAGAGCCCTTCCCGCTGCCGATCCACACCGGCGACGTGCGGGTCGACGTGCAGGCGGGCCTGGCGATGCTGGCGCCGATCTGGGGCTACAAGCCACTGCTGGACACCGACGACGCCACCGCCCGCGATCAGCTGGCCCGGGCCTCGGTGATGGCCCTCTCCTATGTCGCACAGTCGGCCCGCGGCATCTACCAGCCCGCCGTGCCGCAGCGTGTCATCGACGAATGCCCAACCGTCACAGCGCGATTCATGACGCGCTGGCAGGGTGAACCCGACCCCAGGCACGTCGAGGCCATTGACGCCTACTGGGTGTCGGCCGCCGAGCATGGCATGAACGCCTCGACGTTCACCGCGCGGGTGATCGCCTCGACCGGCGCGGACGTCGCGGCCTCGCTGTCGGGCGCGATCGGCGCGATGAGCGGCCCGCTGCACGGTGGGGCCCCCGCGCGGGTGCTGCCGATGATCGAAGAGGTCGAGCGCACCGGCGACGCCCGCGGCCTGGTCAAGTCGATCCTGGACCGCGGCGACAAGCTGATGGGGTTCGGCCACCGCGTTTACCGCGCCGAGGACCCGCGGGCGCGGGTGCTGCGGGCGGCCGCGGAACGGCTGGGCGCCCCGCGCCACGAGGTCGCCGTCGCGCTGGAGCAGGCCGCGCTGGCGGAACTGCGCGAGCGGCGCCCGGACCGCGCCATCGAGACCAACGTCGAGTTCTGGGCCGCGGTCATCCTGGACTTCGCCCGGGTGCCGGCCAACATGATGCCGGCGATGTTCACCTGCGGACGCACCGCGGGGTGGTGCGCCCACATCCTCGAGCAGAAGCGGCTCGGCAAGCTGGTCCGCCCCTCGGCCATCTATGTGGGACCGGGCCCGCGCAGCCCGGAAGCCGTCGAGGGCTGGGACCGGGTTCTCACCCACGCCTGATCCGCGCGCGGTGTAACCACACCGCGAATTTCGGCCCAACATTTCGCGCTGTGGTCACGCTCGCGTGCGTTAGTTGTCGGTGCCCGGCGATTGAATGGGCGCGTGCCGCGACGCTCCGATGATTTTGCGTCGCGGGACGAGTCAATAACCGTGTGCCGGCCCACGCCGGGGTTGGCACGGGAGACCGACAACAAGGAGAAAACCATGGCAATCAACGTCGAGCCCGCACTGTCCCCGCACCTCGTCGTCGACAACGCCGCCGCTGCGATCGACTTCTACGTCAAGGCCTTTGGCGCCGTCGAGTTGGGTCGGGTGCCCGGTCCCGACGGCAGGCTGGTCCACGCCGCGCTGAACATCAACGGGTCCACCGTCATGCTCAACGACGACTTCCCCGAAACGTGTGGCGGCAAGTCGATGACGCCCAAGTCGCTGGGCGGCACCCCTGTCACCATCCATCTGACGGTCACCGACGTCGACACGAAGTTCCAGCAGGCGCTGGACGCGGGCGCCACCGTGGTGGCTCCGCTCGACGACCAGTTCTGGGGAGACCGCTACGGCGTGGTCGCCGACCCGTTCGGCCATCACTGGTCGCTGGGGCAGCCGGTGCGCGAAGTCAGCATGGAGGAGATCTCTGCCGCGATGTCCGGGCAGCCGGGCTAAGAGTCGAGTAGCCGGGCCAGCAGCCGGCGTCGCCGCGGCGGCGCCGGCGCGGTCGCGGCGACGGCGAGCATGTCGGCGACGTCGGTGAATTTGTTGCGCGGCCGCCCGTCGTGGCCGCCACGCTCGATTTCCGCGGCGTCGATCGCCCGCCATCCCGCGGAGTCGACGACGTCGGGCTGACGCCCGCGCACCAGCTCGTCCAGCGCGCCCGGCGCGGCGGCCGGGTCGGTCAGCCGGCCGGCGTTGAAGTCGGCCACCAGCGCCTGGACGGTTTGCAGGGAGCAGGACTTGTTGGTGCCGATGAACCCCGTCGGCCCGCGCTTGATCCAGCCGGCGACGTAGGCGCCGGGCACCGGACGGCCGGAGCCGGGGTCCACGACGCGGCCGCCGTCGTTGGGCACCACGGCCGCCGACTCGTCGAACGGAAGCCCACGAATCTCCTTGCCGCGGTAGCCGATCGACGTCAGCACCAGGCCCGCTTCCAGCCGGCGCAGCTCCTCGGTGCCGGTGACGGTGAACTCGACGCCGGTGACGCGCGCCTCCCCGAGCACGCGTTGCGGCGTCAGCTCGTAGGCCAGCCGGATTCGCCGGCGGGATGTGGGCGCCGCGGCGTCGCCGAGTTTGCTCAGGATCTCCAGCTTGCTCTTGGTCAGCGGGTCCGACGCGGCGGCCAGATCGCTAGCCACCCGCCGATGGTCGCCCGCGTCGAGCACGACCTCGGATGCGCCGGTGAGCCCGATCAGCTCGGGCAGGGTGAAGGCCGAGTGGGCCGGGCCGCGCCGGGCGGCGATCACCACCTCGCGCACCGCGGAGCGCCGCAACGCCTCGAGCGCATGGTCGGAGATGTCGGTGCGGGCCAGGTCGTCGGGGTCGGCCGTGAGGACGCGGGCCACATCGAGGGCGACGTTGCCGTTGCCGATGATCACCACCCGTTCCTGACCGAGATCGACTGGCAGGTCGGTGAACTCGGGATGCCCGTTGAGCCACGCGACGAACTCGGTGGCCGTCCCGGTGCCGGGCAGACCCATGCCGTCGATGCCCAGGCGACGATCGTCGGGCGCCCCCACCGCGTACAGCACCGCGTGATGGTGGGCCAGCAGGTCCGCGTGGCTCAGGTGCCTACCGATCTCGACGTTCAGGTAGAAGCGGAAGTGCCGATGGCCGGATATCCGGTCGAACAGCCGGGTGACCCTTTTGGTGTTCTGGTGGTCGGGCGCCACGCCGGCGCGCACCAGCCCGTAGGGCGTCGGCAGCTTCTCAAAAACGTTGACCCGCACGCCGTGTTGGGTGAGCAACTCGTCGGCGGCATACATGGCGGCGGGGCCCGAGCCCACGATGGCCACGGTCAACGGCCGACGGCGGGCGCGCACCTCGGCCGCGGGGATCACCGGGGCCAGCTTCGAGGTGGGCGGCAGCTTCTCACCCGCGGGCCGCTCCGGGTAGAACGACGCGTTGATCTCCACGAACGGCAGCTGCTTGGTGTCCAGCCGGGTGTCGGGCGCGATCGCGCCGACCGGGCACGCGCTCACGCACGCGCCGCAGTCCACGCACGCCACCGGATCGATGTAGAGCATCTCCGCGGTGGCGAACCCCGGCTCGTCCGGCGACGGGTGGATGCAGTTCACCGGACACGCGAAAACACAGGACCCGTCGTTGCAACACGACTGGGTAATGACGTGCGGCATAGAACTCCGAAAACCTATGCGGCCGGCGCGGCGGCCAGGTGCTGGCGCTGCGGCTCGCTGCGGTAGCGCGACGGCTTGCCGTTGATCTTGCAGAGGCGCCACATCAGCCGCGCGGACCGCGTCTCCATCAGGCCGGTGTCGTAAGCCAGCATCCGCACATCACCGAACATGTCACTGAGCCACTTGCGCGACTCCGGCGACCGGAAGAATAGTTCCTTCTTGACCTCGCGCGGAATGTCGAATTCGCGCCAGAAAGCCTTGGGCGGCACCACGATTGCGCGGCACAGCATCTTCATGGTCAGCGGCAGGTACAGCGCCGTCCAGAACCGCTGCCGCTGGGTCAGCTCCGGCAACCGCCTGCGCAGGAACTCGTGCGCGAACGAGATGTGCCGCGCCTCCTCGGCCACGTGAATCGCCATCACCCGTTCCATGATCGGGTGCAACGACTTGCCTTCGCGCAGAACGTTTTTCTGCGTGTGGTCGATCGGCTCCTCGCCGGCGAGCACGCCGATGAAGAACGCCACCGGCAACGGGCCGGCGACCAGCGGAACCAGCGGCGAGAGCCACTTGAGCATCCGCGGCATGCCCGGGACGTCCGCGCCGATGCGGTTCACCATCTCCTGGAACATCATGGTGTGGTTGCACTCTTCGACCGATTCGTGCAGGCAATAGCGGTATTCGGGCGACCCGTTGGGCACCCAGAACGTGTAGTTCATCAGGCCGCGGATCAGGATCGACTCGAAGTGCAGCCCCACCTTGGCCACGTTAGCCTGGCGCCACATGCCGATCTTGATCTTGCGCTCATCGGACTGGGCCTGGTACCAGGGATGCCGCCCCAGCGGGTCGGTCATTGGCAGGATCCACCGCGGGTCGTTCTCCGTCACCGCGAATTCCGGTGACTCCCAGTCGATGTCGGTGTAGGGATTGAAGTTTCGCCGCACCGACCCCTCGGACAGTGTGGCAAGCATGTTCACGTATTCGGCGTCGTCGCGCACTTCCATGTTGCGTCGCCAACGCCGGACCATTCGCGTCCTGTCCATTCCAAGCCTCCCCAACGAGGTTTACATTTGGACCTGCAATGTCCAGACAGTACCGCAGGTACCGGATATTTTCTAGACCCGCCGGAGGCACTGTGGCCTGACCAGTGGTCAGGCAATCCGTGTGGTCTGGCTCACATCCCGCCGGTCACCCCAGCCCGCGCCGTGGGCGCCTTCGGATCGCTCACTAGGCTGGCTGGCATGGCTGACCAGCTCGACATCCCCTCCGACATCAAACCCCGCGACGGCCGCTTCGGCTGCGGCCCTTCCAAGGTCCGGCCCGAGCAGCTCAAGGCGTTGGCCACCACCGCGGCGCCGTTGTTCGGCACGTCGCACCGCCAAGCTCCGGTCAAGGATTTGGTGGGCCGGGTTCGCTCCGGGGTGGCCGAGCTGTTCTCCGTACCCGACGGATACGAGGTCATCCTCGGCAACGGCGGCGCGACGGCGTTCTGGGACGCCGCCGCCTTCGGGCTGATCGACAAGCGGTCGCTGCACCTGTCCTTCGGCGAGTTCAGCGCCAAGTTCGCCTCCTCGGTCGCCAAGAACCCGTTCGTCGGCGACCCCATCGTCATCAAGGCGGATGCCGGCAGCGCGCCGGAGCCGCAAGCCGATCCGTCGGTCGATGCGATCGCGTGGGCGCACAACGAGACGTCGACCGGGGTCGCGGTGCCGATCCGCCGCCCGGCCGGCTCGGATGACGCGCTGGTCCTCATCGACGCGACCTCGGGTGCGGGCGGCCTGCCCGTCGACATCACCCAGGCGGACGCCTACTACTTCTCGCCGCAGAAGAACTTCGCCAGTGACGGCGGACTGTGGCTGGCCGTCATGAGCCCCGCCGCGCTGGCCCGCGTCGAATCCATCGCGTCCTCGGGTCGCTGGGTTCCGGACTTCCTGTCGCTGCCGATCGCCGTGGAAAACAGCCTGAAGAACCAGACGTACAACACCCCGGCGATCGGCACCCTGGCGCTGATGGCCGAACAGCTGGACTGGCTGCTCGGCAACGGCGGCCTCGACTGGGCGGTCAAGCGCACGGCCGACTCCTCGCAGCGGTTGTACTCGTGGGCCGAGGAGCGGCCCTACACCACGCCGTTCGTCGCCGACCCCGCGTTGCGCTCGCAAGTGGTGGGCACGGTCGACTTCGTCGACGAGGTCGACGCGGCGGCCGTCGCCAAGACGCTCCGGGCCAACGGCATCGTCGACACCGAGCCCTACCGCAAGCTGGGCCGCAACCAATTGCGGGTGGCGATGTTCCCCGCGGTCGACCCCGACGACATCAGCGCCCTGACCCAGTGCGTCGACTGGGTCGTCGAGCGGCTTTAACTTCCGCGTCATCAGCCCGCAACCCGCCAGCGTGTCAGAGCGGGTTACCGGCGTTAGCTGCACTAGAGTGCGGACCCGAGGGGTCCGTCGCTAACCGGCGCGGAGCCTGCGAGGAGAAGCCATGCGGGAACTCAAAGTGGTTGGTCTCGATGACGACGGCAAATACATCATCTGCGAGGGTGATGACCCCGCAGAACGGTTCAAGCTGGCGGCCGACGACAGACTCCGGGCCGCCCTTCGCGGCGAGTCGCCACAGGCTGAGCAGCCGCCGCTCGACATGCAGGTCACTAACATGTTGAGCCCCAAAGAGATTCAGGCCCGCATTCGCGCCGGTGCGTCCGTCGATCAGGTTGCCACGGCGTCGGGCTCCGACATTTCGCGGGTCCGCCGCTTTGCTCACCCGGTGTTGCTGGAGCGCGCTCGCGCCGCCGAACTGGCAACCGCAGCGCACCCGATGCTGGCCGACGGGCCGGCCGTGCTCACCCTGCTGGAGACCGTCAGCGCGGCACTGGTGGCGCGCGGCCTGGAACCCGACCGGCTCAGCTGGGACGCGTGGCGCAACGAGGACGGTCGCTGGACGGTGCAGCTCGCCTGGAAGGCCGGCCGCTCGGACAACATCGCGCACTTCAGCTTCGCCCCCGGCGCCCACGGCGGAACGGTCACGGCGGTCGACGACGCGGCCAGCGAGCTGATCGACCCCGACTTCGAGCGCCCGCTGCGGCCACTCGCCCGGGTGGCCCGCCTCGACTTCGAGGCGCCGGAAGCGCCCGCGTCCGGCGGCGACACCGCCGAACCCGCGGCCCCCGCGGCGCCGCCCGAACAGCCGGTGCACACCAGGCGCGGCAAGCCGGTCATTCCGGCCTGGGAGGACGTGCTGCTGGGGGTGCGCTCAGGCGGGCACCGCTAGCCGACCGTCATCGCCAGCAGCGTCACCCACGCGCCCACCACACCCACGGCCGCGCCCAGCACAAACCACCGCAGCACCAGGGTGCGCCGCCAGCCCCACAACGTCGGCGCCAGACCGCCCGCCGCCACGGCGTTAAGGCCGACCGCCAGCAACGGATGCACCCGGATCAGGCCGAGACTGAGCACCACGACCGCGGCGCCGGTCACGGCGGCGACGAACGCGGAGACCGTCAAACCCGTTGCCCAGGGGACGGACTCGTCGCTCACCACGTGAGCCTAGCCCGCTCGTAGAACGCCAGGGCCGCTGCGGTGGCGACGTTGAGCGAGTCGGTGCCCCGCGACATCGGGACGCGCACCGGCACATCGCTGAGCCGCAGAGCGGCCGCCGTCAGCCCGGGGCCCTCGGCGCCCACCAGCACCGCGACCCGCTCGTCGACCGCCGCGGCCATCGCCTCGGCCAGCGCGGACGCCTCGCGCTGCGGCGTCATGGCCATGAGCCGAAACCCGGTCTCCTTCAACAACAAAAGGTCGTGGGGCCAGCTGGCCGCCCGCGCAAACGGCACCAGCAACGCGTGGCCCATCGACACCCGCACCGCCCGACGGTAGAGCGGGTCGGCGCATCCGCTGCCGAACACCACCGCGTCCACACCCAGCCCCGCCGCGTTGCGAAAGATCGAGCCCAGGTTCTCGTGGTCGTTGACGCCCTCGAGGACCGCGACGGTCCGCGCGGCCTCGACGACCTCGGCGACGCTGGGTTCGGGCACCCTCCTGGCGGCCGCGAGCACGCCGCGATTGAGGTGAAAGCCGACCACCTGGGCCATCACCTCGGCCGACGTCCGGTAGAACGGCGCCTCGGCGCCGGCCAGATCCTCCTTGAGCTCGGACAGCCGCCGGTCGGTGCCCAGCAGGGCGTGCGGGGTGAACCGGGACGCCAGCATGCGCTGCACCACCAGCACGCCTTCGGCGATCACCAGCCCTTTGCCGGTCGGCAGATCGGGGCGGCGGTCGACGCTGTTGAGGTCGCGGAAATCGTCGAGGCGAGGGTCGTCGGGATCGGTGACGTCCTGAACATCCAAGCCGTCGGTCACGGGCTTTCGTCAACCAGCGCCAGCATCAGATCGGCCGCCTCGCGCAGGGTTTCCCGTTGCTCGCCGTTCAGCGTCGCCAGGCGCTTGGCCAGCCACTCCTGGCGCGCGCGGCGGTTCGCCTTGACCAGCTCGGCGCCTGACTCCGAGACCGAGACGAGGACCTGCCGGCCGTCGACCGGGTGCGGGGCGCGGTCGACCAAACCCATCTCGGCCAGCGAGGCGATCACGCGAGTCATCGACGGCGGCCGCACCCGCTCGCGGATCGCCAGCGCACCGGGGGTCATCGCGCCCTCGTTGGCCAGGGTCGCCAGCGCCGACAGCTGGGACAGCGACACCGGCGACGACGGGTTGCGGAACCGCAGTTGGCGGGCCAACCGCATCACCGCCAGCGACAGGTCGCTGGCCAGCCGGGCGTCGCTGTCAGGCATGGCGCGAGGTTACACGCAACGCAACGAATCCGGGATACCAAGCTGCATCCATGGATTTTGATCCATGGCCGCGTTCGGGCCGCTTTCGGGGCTGCGCGCCGCCGAGTTATGTTGATCGCGATGTCTGACCAACCCGGCCCGAGCCCCGAGGCGCCGCCGCTGCCGCGGGCGCTGCTCGAGGTCTGGCCCGTCGTCGTGGTCGGGTTCCTGGGCTGGCTGATCGGCGCGGTGCTCGCGTTCCTCGTGCCCGCCCTGCACAGCTGGCGCCCGGTGACGCTGGGCGGGCTGGGGGTCGGGCTGATCGGCACCAGCATCTTCGTGCTGCAGCTCGCCGCCGCCCGCCGCGGCGCCCGCGGCGCGCAGACCGGGCTGGAAACCTACCTCGACCGCCCATAAATTCGCCGCCCCGGGAGGAAAGCCATGGTCGCCCCGCTGCTGCAGACGCAAGTCGACATCGACGCGCCCACCGACAAAGTGTGGGCGTTGATCTCCGACTTCGGGCGGATGCCGGACTGGAGCCCGCAGTGTCGCTGGATGAAACCGCTGGGACCTCTTCGCGCCGGCACCCGCACCGTGAACCTCAACCGGCGCAACCGCATGTTCTGGCCCACCACGTGCACGCTGGTCGAGGTCATTCCGGAGAAAAGGCTGGCGTTCCGGGTCAACACCAACGGCACCATCTGGAGCTACGAGCTCGAGCCCAGCGGCCAGGGCACCCGGGTGATCGAGAGCCGTCACGCCGAGAACGGCGTCACCGCGTTTTCGAACCTGTCGGTGAACGCGCTCTTCGGGGGGACCGAAAAATTTGAGCGCGAATTGCTGGAGGGGATGAACGCCTCGCTGGCAAAGATCAAAGCCGCCGCCGAGCGGGGCTAGTCCCCCGGCTCGCGCGACTCCGCCTCCGCAGACTCCGGCTCCGCCGACTCCGGCGGCGACTCCGACTCCGGCTCCGCAGGCTCCGGCGGCGATTCCGGCTCCGCCGGCTCGGGCGGCGGCGGGTTGTCCGCGACGTCCAGCACGCCGTCGTCGTAGGGCTCGTACGCCGGCGAGCCGGTGCCCGCCGGGGCGGGGGTGTCCGAGTGGGCGCCGCAGCCGTATTGCTTGTCGACCACCTGCCCGTCGGCAGACAGCTCGTTGCCGCACACCCCGAACATCGCGCCCAGCGATCCGGCCAGCGGCAGGAAAAAGCCACAATCGCGGCACATCCGCTTGGTGGACCGAGCCATCGCCGAGTCGGGACCGTGGTCCCCGGTGTGCCACCGCTCGGCCGCCTCGGCGCGGCCCAACGCGCTCATCACCCAGCGCCGACCCAACCCGATCTCGGCGGCGGTTTCGTCCACCTCGGGGTCACCGCTGGCGGTGTAGCCCGGAACCAGCCGCGGGTCGTCCGCCGCGGGCGCCAGCAGGTCTCCGGGGCTCAGATCGCCCGGCCGCACCCGTTGGTCCCAGGGCACCCATTCCGGCGCAAGCAGCGCCGTCGGTCCGGGGATCAGCACCACTTCGCTGATCGTGGCGTGGTCGCAGCCGGGGTATGCGGCGACGACGGCCGCCCACTGCCAGCCCTGGTAGCCGGGCAGGTGCGCCAGGAACCGGTGGGTCGCGGCGTTCGGGTCCTCGTAGCCGACGCCCAGGTAGTCCCCGACGGCCTCGGGGCCGGCGAACTCCTCCACCGCCGCCCGGGCCCCGTCGGCGGCAGCCGTGAGCACCGCCGCCAACTCGTCGGGCCACTCGGCCACAGTTGTCGCGGCGGGTTCCACTGGCCCTTCACCGGGTCCGGTCACGCTGTCCCCTCTCTTGCACTGCGTCTCCAATAGTAAGGTTGGCGAGCCACGCCCGGTTGCCTGCCGGCATAAGACAGAATTGATCCGTGTCCGGACGGCGGCGTGATGATCGGGGTCGGGTGGCCTCCAACCCGGGCCGCCACCCCCGCCCGAACCGCAACGGATCGGCCAGCCAGCACCCGGGCATGGCCAATTACCCGGCCGACGACGCCGGCCGGGGCCGGTCGCGGCGGCCGCCGCCGATGCCCAGCGCGAACCGCTACCTGCCGCCGCTCGGCGAGCAGCCCGAACCCGACCGCGGCGGCGGCGCGCCCCCGCGCGGTCCCGCCGCCGGTGAACGCATCACGGTCACCCGCGCCGCGGCGATGCGCAGCCGCGAGATGGGTTCCCGCATGTACTGGATGGTGCAGCGGGCGGCCACCGCCGACGGCGCCGACAAGTCCGGCTTGACCGCCCTGACGTGGCCGGTGGTCGCCAACTTCGCGGTGGACGCCGCGATGGCCGTCGCGCTGGCCAACACGCTGTTCTTCGCCGCGGCCAGCGGCGAGAGCAAGTCCAAGGTGGCGCTGTACCTGTTGATCACCATCGCGCCGTTCGCGGTGATCGCCCCGCTCATCGGTCCGGCGCTGGACCGGCTCCAGCACGGCCGGCGCGTCGCCCTGGCGCTGTCGTTCGCGCTGCGCACCGCGCTGGCGGTGCTGCTGATCATGAACTACGACGGCGCGACGGGCAGCTACCCGTCGATGGTGCTCTACCCGTGCGCGCTGGCCATGATGGTGCTGTCCAAGTCGTTCAGCGTGCTGCGCAGCGCGGTGACACCGCGGGTGATGCCGCCGACCATCGACCTGGTCCGGGTGAACTCCCGGCTCACCGTGTTCGGCCTCCTCGGCGGCACGATCGCCGGCGGCGCGATCGCGGGCGGCGTCGAATTCGTCTGCACCCATTTGTTCAAGCTGCCCGGCGCGTTGTTCGTCGTCATCGCCGTCACCGTCGCCGGCGCCCTGCTGTCGATGCGGATCCCGCGCTGGGTCGAGGTGACCGCGGGCGAGGTGCCTGCCACCCTGAGCTATCGCAACGGCAGCGGCGCGCCGCGGCGAGGCTGGCCGGAAGAGGTCAAGAAGGTGGGCGGGACGCTTCGGCAACCGTTGGGCCGCAACATCATCACCTCGCTGTGGGGTAACTGCACCATCAAGGTGATGGTCGGCTTCCTGTTCCTGTATCCGGCGTTCGTGGCCAAGGCGCATCAATCCAACGGGTGGGAACAGCTGGCCATGCTGGGCATGATCGGCGCCGCGGCGGGCATCGGCAATTTCGCGGGCAACTTCACCAGCGCCCGCCTGAAGCTGGGCAGGCCCGCGGTGCTGGTGGTGCGCTGCACGGTCGCGGTGTGCGCGGTCGCGTTGGCGGCTTCGGTGGCCGGCACCCTGATGGCGGCCGTGATCGCCACCCTGGTCACGTCCGGGTCCAGCGCGATCGCCAAGGCCTCGCTCGATGCCTCGCTGCAACACGACCTGCCCGAGGAATCGCGCGCCTCCGGATTCGGGAGGTCGGAATCCACCCTGCAACTGGCGTGGGTGCTGGGCGGGGCGCTGGGCGTGCTCGTGTACACCGAACTGTGGGTCGGCTTCACCGCCGTCAGCGCGCTGCTCATCCTCGGCCTGGCCCAGACGCTGGTCAGCTTCCGTGGCAACTCGTTGATCCCCGGCCTCGGCGGCAACCGGCCCGTCATGGTCGAGCAGGAGGGCATGCGCACCGGAAGGCCGGCGGCGGTGCCGGAGTGAAACGCGGTGCGACCATGCTCGTCGCGTCCTTGGTGGCGCTGGCGTGCATCGGGGCCGGCGTCGGCGCATGGCTGTGGGTGCGGCCGCGCGGTGACCAGCGACCCGAGATCAGCGCGTACTCGCACGGCCACCTGACCCGGGTCGGGCCGTACCTGTACTGCAGTGTGCTCAACCTCAACGACTGCCAAACGCCGCAGACCCAGGGCGAGCTGCCGTTCAATGAGCGCTACCCCGTACAACTTTCGGTCCCCGAGGCCATCGCGCGCGCGCCGTGGCGGCTGTTGCAGGTGTACGAGGATCCCGCCAACACCGCCATGACCATCTTCCGGCCGGGCAGCCGCTTCGCGGTGACCATCCCGTCCGTCGACCCGCAGCGCGGCAGGCTGACCGGGATCGTCGTGCAGTTGCTGACCTTGGTAATCGAGCAAGGCCAGTCGAATGACAGCAACACGGTCCACGCCGTCCCGCACGCGGAATGGTCAGTGCGCCTGACGTCCTAACGCCCCGTCCAACGTGGAGTTGTTGCGGCAAAACCGCGTGATTCCCCGCAACAAGTCGACGTTCGACCGCAGGTGTCGGTGGCGACCGGCACCGTGTGTCCATGGAAATCCTGGACTGGCCGTTCAGAGGCACCGACGCGCTCGCGGCGGGGGTCGTCACCCGGCACCGGCTGCGGACCGATTTCGAGATGGTCCATCGCAACGTCTACATCCGTCGGGGCCAGAAGCTGACGCCGGTGACCCGAGCGGTCGCCGCCTGGCTGTGGTCCGGGCGGACCGCGACGTTGGCAGGCCTATCCGCTGCGGCGTTGCACCGCACGCTGTGGATCGACGACTGGCTGCCGGCCGAGTTGAACCGGCCCGGCCGCGACGAGGCGCGCGGCATCATGGTGCACAGCGATGCCCTGGACGACGACGAAACATGTGTGCGCGACGGGATTCGCCTGACCACGCCGGCCCGTACGGCATTCGACCTCGGAAGACGAAAAGGCTTGACTACGGCCGTTATCCGGCTGGACGCGCTCATGCGCGCGACCGGGGTGAAGGCAGCTGACATCGAGCTGATCGCCGACCGCCATCGCGGTGCGCGGGGGTTGGTTCAGTTACGGCGGGCGTTGCACCTGGCCGACGAGGGCTCGGAGTCGCCGTACGAGACGAAGACCCGCCTGGCCCTCGTCGGCGCCGGGCTCCCACGACCCCACACCCAGATCGAGGTGCTCAACGAGTGGGGTTGGGTCATGGCTCGGATAGATATGGGCTGGGAGGAGTTTAAGGTCGGCGTCGAATTCGACGGCGCGCACCATTGGACCGATCCCGCGCAGCGAAGCCGGGACATCGATCGACTGGCTGAACTCGAAGGGCACGGCTGGGCGATCGTCCGCGTCAGCGCCGAGATGTTGCGCAACCGACCCGACGTCGTCGTTGCGCGCGTCCGTCGGGCCTTGCTCGCCGCGGGCTGCCCACTGTGACGGGCCGAACGTGGAGTTGTTGCGCCCAAACGTCCCGATTCCCCGCAACAAGTCGACGCTCGGCAGGGGAAGGTCAAGCGCTGTGGCCGGCGGGCACCCGCTCGCCCTCGACCGGCGGCCCCGGAGGGGTGCCATCCCCGAAGGGCCTGCCGCCCAACGCCTCTCGCCCGTGCGGCGTCAGCCAGCCGGACAGGTCCGGGCCCTTGGGCACGATGCGGGTGGGGTTGATGTCGGCGTGCACGATGTAGTAGTGCTGCTTGATCTGGACGAAATCGATGGTGTCGCCGAAGCCCGGCGTCTGGAATAGGTCGCGGGCGTAGGCCCACAGCACCGGCATCTCGGACAGCTTGCTCCGGTTGCACTTGAAGTGACCGTGGTACACCGGGTCGAACCGGGCCAGCGTGGTGAACAGCCGTACGTCGGCCTCGGTGATGGTGTCGCCCACCAGGTATCGCTGGCCGGCGAGGCGATCGCTCACCCAATCCAGCGCGGTGAAAAGCCGGTCGTAGGCCGCGTCGTACGCCTCCTGCGAGCCGGCGAAGCCGCAACGGTAGACGCCGTTGTTGATCTCGGTGTAGATCCTCTTGCTCACCTCGTCGATTTCGGCCCGCAGCGGTTCGGGGTATAGCTGGGGCGCGCCGTCGCGGTGGTAGGCGGTCCACTCCGTCGAGAGATCCAGTGTCATCTGCGCGAAGTCGTTGGTGACCACCGCGCCGGTCGGCACGTCGACGATCGCCGGGACGGTGATCCCCTTCGGGTAGTCGGGGAAGCGCTTGAAGTACGCGTCCTGCAGCCGCGGGATCTGCAGCACCGGGTCGACGCCACCCGGGTCCAGGTCGAACGTCCAGCTGCGTTTGTCGTGCGTCGGACCGCAAAACCCAATGGAGAGCGCGCCTTCCAGGCCCAGCAGCCGCCGCACGATGATCGCGCGGTTGGCCCACGGGCAGGCCCGCGCCACGATCAGCCGATACCGCCCGGGCTCCACCGGGTAGCCGTCGCGTCCGTCGGCGGTGATGCGGGTGGTGATGTAGTTGGTGTCGCGGGTGAATTCACCCGCCGGGGCTACATAGGAGGCCATGGCGACAATTCTGCCCGGAAACTCAGGTCAGGAATCGGCGGGCCAGATTCGCCTCGGTCGACGCCGCGGGCTCCCAGTGCGCGATCCACGGTCCGGTCCCCTCCGACTGGTCGATGATGCCGTCTTCCAGCCAGGTGTAGTGGCCCTCGAGCACGTCGTGGGTCAGCCGGACGTCGCTGCTGTCGGTGTTGGACCACAACGCCGCGAACAACGCCTCCACCCGCAACGTGGCTTGCTGGCAGAACGTTTCGGCCAGCTCGTAGGCCTGCCGGCCGAGCACCGGGTCCGCGGCCCGCTGCCCCTCGGCGCGCACGCACGCCGCGGACATCGCGAACAGCTCCGCGCCGATGTCGACGATGCGCCCGAGGAATCCCTGCCGCTGCTCGAGTTTGGCCTGCCAGCGCGCCATCCCGTAGAAGGTGTTGCGGGCCAGCTTGCGCGTCGAGCGTTCGACGAACCGCAGGTGCGACGCCAGCGGGCCGAACTCGCTGTAGGCGGTGGGCCGCTGGCCTTCGCCGAACACCAGCTGTGGCAACCACTTTGCGTAGAACCCGCTCGCCCCGACGGCAGCGGTGGCCTTCTGCCGCAGACCCGTGTCGGGCTTGGCGAGGTCACCGGCCGCGGTCAGGTGTGCATCGACCGCTTCCCGCGCGATCAGCAGCCGCATGATCTCGCTGGATCCCTCGAAGATGCGGTTGATCCGCAGGTCGCGCACCACCTGCTCGGCGGGCACCGCGCGCTCCCCGCGCGCGGCCAGGGACTCCGCGGTCTCGTAGCCCCGCCCGCCGCGGATCTGCATGAGCTCGTCGGCGATGCGGCAGGCCATTTCGCTGGACCAGAGCTTGGCCAGCGCCGCCTCGATTCGGATGTCGTTGCGGCCTTCGTCGGCCATCTGGGCGGACAGCTCGAGTACCGCGTCGAGCGCGTAGGTGGTGGCGGCGATGAACGAAATCTTGCTCGCCACCGCTTCGTGTTTGGCGAGCGGCTTGCCCCACTGCACTCGCTCGCCGGACCATTCGCGGGCTATCTTCAGCGCCCACTTCGACGAGCCGGTCGCGCTGGCCGGGATCGACAGCCGCCCGGCGTTGAGGGTGGTCAGTGCGATCTTCAGGCCGTCGCCTTCCCGGCCGATCAGGTTCTCGGCGGGCACCCGGACGCCGTGCAGCCTCGTCACCCCGTTCTCGATGCCGCGCAGCCCCATGAACTTGTTGCGCCGCTCCACGGTGATCCCGGGTGAATCGGCCTCCACGACGAAGGCGCTGATGCCGCCGCGGTGCCCGTCGCTCTTGGGCACCCGGGCCATGATGACCAGCAACTCGGCGACCACGCCGTTGGTCGTCCACAACTTCACGCCCTCGAGCTCGTACGCCTTTCCGTCCTCGACCGGTGTCGCCGTCGACGCCAGGCGCGCGGGGTCGGAACCGACGTCGGGCTCGGTGAGCAGGAACGCCGAGATGGCCCCCGCGGCGCAGCGCGGCAGAAACTTCTGCTTTTGCTCGGTGGTGCCGGCGAGTTTGAGCGGCTCGGGCACCCCGATCGACTGATGGGCCGACAACAGCGCGCCGAGGCTGGGGTGCACCGACGAAACCATCACCAGCGCGCGGTTATAGGCGACCTGCGACATGCCCAGTCCGCCGTACTCGGCGGGGATCTTCATCCCGAAGCAGCCCAATTGGGCCAGGCCCTTTACGTATTCGTCGGGGATCTGCGCGTCGCGTTCAATGACGCTGCCGTCGACGCCGTCGAGGAACTCCCGCAGCCGGCCGAGGAACGCCCCGATGCGCTCTTCGTCAGCCCGGGACGGCTTGGGAAACGGATGAATGAGGTCTAGCGGGAAGTGGCCGAGAAACAGTTCCTTGGCGAAAGACGGCTTTTCCCAACCGCTTTCGCGGGATTCCTCAGCGAGGGCCCTGGCTTGTTCCTCGGTGACCTGCGCTTGCTGTGCCATCGCCGCCTCCTCGCTAACGACCCACATCGAGGCTCGAGTACCCGGCGCCGGCCCGAATACAGCGGCCTATGCATGTCGAAGTTACCACTCGGTAGCTTCGACGCGTAGGGGTACGTTCCGGGTCCCCGCCCGGTTAGGAGTCGAGCTCCCGGGCCACCGCTTTGACCACCTCGGAGACCCGTCGGGCGGTCTTGCGGTCCGGGTAGCGACCTTTGCGCAACTCGGGCTGCACGGCGCCCTCCAGCAGCGTGATCATGTCCTCGACCATCCCGTGCAGTTCGTCGGGGCTGTGCTTGTGCTCGACCGGCGCCTCGCGCCGCGCCTTGGCGAGGCTGGGCGGGGGATCGATCAGCTTGAGACTCAACGCCTGTGGTCCGCGCCGGCCCGACGCCACGCCGAATTCCACCCGCTGTCCGGCCTTGAGCCCCTCGACCCCCGCGGGCAACGCCGACGAGCGGACGTAGACGTCCTCGCCGTCCTCCTGCGACAGAAAGCCAAACCCCTTTTCGGCGTCGTACCACTTAACCTTGCCGGTCGGCACTGGTCTCACCTGCTTGTCTGACGGATCACTAGGTTGGGCAACGCAAGAAGCGTCCCGCCTGCGCAGGACGCATGTTGGATTCTGATCCTACTCGGGTGGTTGCCTGCCGAGCACCCCCGTTACCCCGTCACTCGGTACCCTGGCAGTACCGCTGGAGGAGATATGCGCCTGATCCTGAACGTCATCTGGCTCGTGTTCGGCGGCCTGTGGATGGCCGCCGGATACCTGCTGGCGGCGCTCGTCAGCTTCCTGCTCATCATCACCATCCCCTTCGGTTTCGCCTCGCTGCGCATCGCGTCGTACGCGCTGTGGCCGTTCGGCCGGACGATCGTCGACAAGCCCACCGCCGGAACGGGCGCGCTCATCGGAAATGTCATCTGGATAGTGCTCTTCGGAGTGTGGCTGGCAATCGGTCACCTGACTAGCGCGGCGGCAATGGCGATCACGATCGTCGGTATTCCGCTGGCGCTGGCCAACCTCAAGATGATCCCGGTGTCGTTGATGCCGCTCGGCAAGGAGATCGTTCCTGCCCGCTTCGGGGCGGTGCCCGCATGACGCTGACGGCGTTGGGTCTACCGACGATGCCCGGCCGCACCAGCGGCGCGGCCGCCCAAGGCATTCCGGCCAGCGGCCCACTGGTGGACACCTACGGGCGCGCCGCCACCGACCTGCGGGTCTCGCTGACCGATCGCTGCAACCTGCGGTGCAGCTACTGCATGCCGGCCGAGGGCCTGGACTGGTTGCCCGGAGAGCAACTGCTGCGGCCCGACGAACTGGCCCGGCTGCTGCACATCGCCGTCAGCCGGCTCGGCATCACCAGCGTCCGGTTCACCGGCGGCGAGCCCTTGCTGTCGCGCCACCTCGAAGAGGTCGTCGCCGCGGCGGCCGGCCTGCAGCCCCGCCCCGAGATCTCGCTGACCACCAACGGGGTGGGACTGGCGCGGCGGGCGGCCGCGCTCGCCGAGGCCGGCCTGGACCGGGTCAACGTGTCGATGGACAGCGTGGACCGCGACCACTTCGCGGCCATCACCCGGCGGGACCGGCTCTCCGACGTGCTGGAGGGCCTGGCGGCCGCCAAGGAGGCGGGCCTGACGCCGGTCAAGGTCAACGCGGTGCTCGACCCCGCGACCGGGCGCGACGACGTCGTCGGCCTGTTGCGGTTCTGCCTCGAGCGCGGCTATCAACTGCGCGTGATCGAGCAGATGCCGCTGGACGCCGGCCATCAGTGGCGCCGCGGCGCCGCGCTGAGCGCCGACGACGTACTGGCGACGCTGCGGCCGCACTTCCGGTTGCGGCCGGATCCGGCTCCGCGCGGTTCGGCCCCTGCCGAGCTCTGGCTGGTCGACACCGGGCCGAACACCCCGAGCGGGAAGTTCGGCATCGTCGCGTCGGTATCGCACGCCTTCTGCTCGACCTGTGATCGCACCCGGCTCACCGCCGACGGCCAGATTCGCAGCTGCCTGTTCTCCGCCGAGGAAACCGACCTTCGGGGCCTGTTGCGCGGCGGTGCGGACGACGACGCGATAGAGGCGGCGTGGCGCGGCGCGATGTGGAGCAAGCCCGCCGGCCACGGCATCAACGATCCCAATTTCGTCCAGCCCGATCGCCCCATGAGCGCGATCGGTGGCTAGCCCGATGGAGGCGCCGGCCGAGGCGGAGGGGATCCAGGTGACCGTCCGCTACTTCGCCGCCGCACGCGCGGCCGCCGGGGTCGAGGCGGAGACGGTGGTGGTGCGCCCCGGAACCACGGTCGCGGGGCTGGTCGAGCGGCTCGCCGTTCGCGGATCCCAGCTCGCCACCGTGCTGAACCGGTGCTCGTATCTGCGGGATGGAATCGCCGTTCGCGACGAGACCGCGGCGTTACAGCCCGGTGACACGGTCGATGTTTTGCCGCCCTTCGCGGGCGGATGAAACTGTGAGATACCTCACGTAACGAAACGATAACGACACAATCACGCTCCGATCTCGGGTGCAATGACCTGCGCAAATCCCAAGCGTTCCTGGGCTTTTCGCAGATGGCCGTGAGGGAAACGCCGGGTTTCGCTAGACGTGACGGGACGAACAGAACCCGCTAGCGTCTCCGAGGGTTCGCCAATCGCCAGAGTGGCGTTCCTCCCCGCTTATCGCGCCGAGCTCCATCCAGTAGGCGGGGAAACCCCGAAAGTGTGGATGGAGGCGGGGGACCCACCGGTCCACCGTGATCGGACTGGAGCCGCATGCGGCTCCTTGGGGTGAAGCCGGCGCCGGCTCCCACGGGAGTGCGACGACGGCCGGGTGGCCTCTCCAACCCGAACCCGACAGCTGACCTCGCAGGCGCGTTACGAGAGAGGAATATTCCGGCGCGTATGAGTGGACGTCATCGTAAGCCCACCACTTCCAGCATCAGCGTCGCCAAGATCGCCTTCACGGGGGCGGTTCTTGGCGGCGGCAGCATCGCCCTCGCCGGCCAGGCGGCCGCGGCCACCGACGGCGAGTGGGACCAAGTAGCCCGTTGCGAGTCCGGCGGCAACTGGGGCATCAACACCGGCAACGGCTACCACGGCGGCGTGCAATTCAGCGCCGCGACGTGGTCCTCGCACGGCGGCGGCGAGTACGCCCCGTCGGCCGAACTGGCCACCAAGGAACAGCAGATCGCGGTCGCCGAGCGCGTGCTGGCCACTCAGGGCAAGGGCGCCTGGCCCGTGTGCGGCGGTCCGCTGTCGGGCGCCACTCCGCGCGAGTTGCCCGCCCCCGCTCCGGCGGGCATGGACGCCCCGCTGGACGCGCCGTGGCTGAACGGTGGTCCGGGGCCGCTGGCGCCGCCGCCCGCGGACGCGCCCCCGCCGGACGCTCCTCCGCCGCCTCCCCCGCCGCCCGCCGATCCGGCGCCGCCGGTGCAGCTGACCTCCTTCGGCCAGCCTGCGCCCGCCCCGGATGCGCCGCCGGCTCCCCCGGCCGCTCCGGCACCGCCGGCCGACGCCCTGCCGCCGGCGCCGCCCGCCGACGCGCCGGTCCCGCCGCCCGCCGATGTGCCGCCCGCGCCGCCCGCCGACGCCCCGGTCGTCGACGCGCCGGCGCCGCCGCAGCACGCATCGCAGGTCGGCTACACCCGGCAACTGTGGGATGCGATCCGCGGCGCGGACATTCACGGCAACGACGCGCTGGACGCCCTGGCGCAGCCGCCCCAGGCGGGCTGACGTTCGGCCGCTAGGCCGCTAGGCCGCTAGGCCGAGCCCACCCATTCTTCGGTTCCGTCATCGAAGAACTGGTGCTTCCACACCGGTAGCCGCGCCTTGATGGTGTCGACCAGATGGGCGCAGGTCTCGAACGCCGCGCCGCGATGGTCGGCGGCCACCGCCGCCACCAGCGCGGCCTCACCGATGCGCAGCACGCCGATGCGGTGGCTGGCGGCGATGGCGCGCACGCCGCTGGCCGCCTCCGCGACCTCGGCCACCACCTCTGCGAGGACCTGCTCGGCCGTCGGGTGCGCGGAATACTCCAGCCGCACCACCCGGCGACCGCCGTCGTGGTCGCGGATCATGCCGACGAACCCGACGATGGCTCCGGCCGACTGATGGCCCACCAGTTCTTCGTGCTCGGCCAGGAAAATCGGCTGTTCGGTGACGGCGGCGCGCAAAACGCGCGTCATCGCTCGTGATCCCCGCCGGCGAGTTGATCAAGCGCGTGGTCGAGCACGTCGGCGAGCACCCCGAGGCCGTCGCGCACCCCGCCGGGCGAGCCCGGGAGATTGACGATCAGTGTCCGGCCGGCCACACCGCAGACGCCGCGTGACAGCACCGACGTCGGCACCTTCGGCAGCCCGGAACGGCGGATGGCGTCGGCCAGCCCGGGAATCATGTAGTCCAGCACCGCCACGGTCTGGTCCGGGGTGCTGTCGCTGGGCGAGATGCCGGTGCCGCCCGAGGTGATGATCAGGTCCACCTCGGCGTCCAGCGCGCCGCGCAGCGCCTCCCCGACCGGCTCCCCGTCCGATACCACTTCGGGCTGTGCGGAAGAAAAACCTTTCTGCTCAAGCCATTCCGTGATAATCGGCCCGCACCGGTCGTCATACACACCGGCCGACGCACGGGTCGAAGCGATGATCACTCGTGCAGATCGCGCGCCCATCACCTCTCCCAAGTTCCAGTTTTGCCGCCCTGCTTGCGCAGTACCCGAATGTCGTCGATGCGGGCGGCGGGATCGACCGCTTTGATCATGTCGTAGAGCGTGAGCCCCGCGACGCTGACGGCGGTCAGCGCCTCCATCTCCACGCCGGTGCGGTCGGTGCTGCGCACGGTCGCGGTGATCTCGATGTCCGACTCGCCGATAGCGAAATCGATGTCGACGCCGGTCAGCGCGAGCTGATGGCACAGCGGGATCAGGTCGCTGGTGCGCTTCGCCGCCAGAATGCCGGCCACCCGTGCGGTGGCCAGCGCGTCGCCCTTGGGCAGGCCGCCGGTCGAGATCAGCGCCACGACTTGCGGCGAGGTGCGCAACGCGCCCGCGGCGACGGCGGTGCGCTTGGTGGCGCCCTTTTCGGTGACATCGACCATGTGGGCGGCGCCGCGCTCGTCCAGGTGGGAGAGCGTGCCTGCCGAGGCCTTCGAGGCCTCTGGGGCCCTAGCCATGGCTTATCGGTTGACGACCGTGACCGGGTGAACGTAGGGCAGGTCCGTCGCGGGCAGCGGGAACACCAGCTCACCGAAGGGTGACAACGCACCCGTCCGGTCGCTCACCAGTTCGCTCACGGCGTGGTCGTCCGGGTCCGTCGTCGGCCAGCCGTTGTCGACGTAGTTGGTTTTGCGTGCCTTGTCCTCAGCAGTGTCAGCCACGCGGTCCATTCTGACAGGTCGGGTACGCGCGCGTGGCGCAAGGCCACTGGTCCGCCTTGTGAGCGGGGTCGGTGGCCCCGCCGACTGCTTTACGCTGGTCAGCAATGACCGACAACACCCCGGATATTCCGCTGGGGTCCTGGCTTGCCGACTTACCCGACGAGCGGCTGATCCGACTGCTGGAACTCCGGCCAGACCTCGCGCAGCCCCCACCCGGCAGCATCGCCGCGTTGGCCGCGCGTGCGCAGGCGCGCCAATCGGTCAAGGCCGCCACTGACGACCTGGACTTCCTCCGGCTGGCGGTGCTCGACGCGCTGCTGGTACTGCAGGCCGATTCCGCCCCGGTGCCGACCGCCAAGTTGCTGGCCCTCATCGGCGACCGCGCCGCCGAGGCCGACGTGGTCGGCGCGCTGGACGACCTCAGGCAGCGGGCCCTGGTCTGGGGCGACACGGCCGTGCGGGTGGCCGCCGACGCCGGCACCGCGTTGCCCTGGCACCCGGGCCAGGTGACCCTCGAGGACAGCTCCCGCACGGGCGAGGAGATCGCCGCCCTCATCGACGGGCTCGACCAGGCGCAGCTCGACGTGCTGGACAAGCTGCTCGAAGGTTCGCCGATGGGCCGCACCCGCGACGCCGCGCCCGGCGCCCCGGCGGATCGGCCGGTGCCGCAGCTGCTGGCGGCGGGCCTGCTGCGGCGCATCGACGCCGAGACCGTGATCCTGCCTCGCCACGTGGGGCAGGTGTTGCGCGGCGAGGACCCCGGCCCGCTGCAGCTGACCGCGCCCGACCCCGTCGTGTCGACCACCAGCCCCGACGACGTCGACGCGGTGGCCGCCGGAGCCGTCATCGACGTGCTGCGCGAGCTCGACGTGCTGCTGCAAAACCTGGGCGCCGCACCGGTTCCCGAGCTGCGCAGCGGTGGGCTGGGGATTCGTGACGTCAAGCGACTGGCCAAGGCGACCGGCGTCGAGGAGCCGCGGCTGGGCCTGATCCTCGAGATCGCCGCCGCGGCGGGATTGATCGCCAGCGGCACGCCCGATCCCGAGCCCGCCGCCGGCGACGGCCCGTACTGGGCGCCCACGGCGGCCACCGAACGGTTCACCGCGATGTCCCCCGCCGAGCGCTGGCACCTGTTGGCCAGCACGTGGCTCGACCTGCCGAGCCGGCCGGCCTTGATCGGCACCCGCGGCCCGGATGCCAAACCCTATGGCGCCCTGACGGATTCGCTGTATTCGACGGCCGCACCGCTGGATCGCCGGCTGCTGCTCGGCATGCTCTCCGCGCTGCCGCCCGGTGCCGGCGTAAACGCGGTCACTGCGTCAGCGGCGCTGATCTGGCGGCGACCGCGCTGGGCCAGGCGGCTGCAGCCGCAACCCGTCGCCGATCTGCTGGCCGAGGGCCACGCGCTGGGCCTGGTGGGCCGGGGGGCGATCAGCACGCCCGGCCGGGCGCTGCTGGAGGAGGGCGCCGACCCAGAGGTCGCGGTGCGCGCGATGACGCGGGCGATGCCCGCACCGATCGACCACTTCCTGCTGCAGGCCGACCTGACCGTCGTGGTGCCCGGGCCGCTGGAGCGCGATCTGGCCGACGACCTGGCCACCGTCGCCACCGTCGAATCGGCCGGCACGGCGATGGTGTACCGCATCAGCGAACAGTCGATCCGGCACGCCCTGGACATCGGCAAGACCCGGGACTGGATGCACGACCTCTTCGGAAAGCATTCCAAAACCCCTGTGCCGCAAGGGCTTACCTACCTCATCGATGACGTGGCCCGGCGGCATGGTCAGCTGCGCATCGGCATGGCCGCGTCGTTCGTGCGGTGCGAGGACCCGGCATTGCTGGCCCAGGCCGTGGCGGCCGCCGAGGACCTGCAGTTGCGTGCGCTGGCGCCGACGGTGGCGGTGTCGCCCGCGCCGATCGCCGAGGTGCTCGTCGCGCTGCGCAAGGCGGGCTTCGCCCCGGCCGCGGAGGACTCCACCGGCTCCATCGTCGACGTGCGGCCGCGCGGGGCCAGGGTGCCCACACCGCAGCAGCGCAGGCCGTACCGCCCGCCGCCGCGGCCCAGCAGCGAGACGCTGAACGCCGTCGTCTCGGTGCTGCGGAAGGTGACCGCCGCGCCGTTCGGGAACATCCGCGTCGACCCGGCCGTCACCATGTCGCTGTTGCAGCGCGCGGCCAAGGCCCAGGACACCCTGGTGATCGGTTACCTCGACGCCGCCGGCGTGGCCACCCAGCGGGTGGTGTCGCCGATCACGATCAAGGGCGGGCAGCTGGTGGCCTTCGACTCGGCCTCGGGGCGGTTGCGTGACTTCGCGATCCACCGCATCACGTCGGTGGTGTCGGCGGACTCCGGATAATGGTCGTATGACCGACGGACCATTGATCGTGCAGTCCGACAAGACGGTGCTGCTCGAGGTCGATCACGAGCTGGCCGGCGAGGCACGCGCCGCCATCGCGCCGTTCGCCGAGCTGGAGCGCGCACCCGAACACGTACACACCTACCGCATCACACCGCTGGCGCTGTGGAACGCCCGCGCCGCCGGCCACGACGCCGAACAGGTCGTCGACGCGCTGGTCAGCTTCTCCCGCTACGCGGTGCCGCAGCCGCTGCTGGTCGACATCGTCGACACGATGGCCCGCTACGGGCGCCTGCAATTGGTCAAGCACCCGGCGCACGGCCTGACACTGGTCAGCCTGGATCGCGCGGTGCTCGAGGAGGTGCTGCGCAACAAGAAGATCGCGCCGATGCTGGGCGCCCGGATCGACGATGACACCGTCGTCGTCCACAACAGCGAGCGGGGCCGCGTCAAGCAGATGCTGCTCAAGATCGGCTGGCCCGCAGAGGATCTCGCGGGTTACGTCGACGGCGAGGCGCACCCGATCAGCCTGGATCAGGACGGCTGGCACCTGCGCGACTACCAGCAGCTGGCGGCGGACTCGTTCTGGGCCGGCGGTTCCGGCGTCGTGGTGTTGCCCTGTGGCGCGGGCAAGACGCTGGTCGGCGCCGCCGCGATGGCGAAAGCCGGTGCGACGACGCTGATCCTGGTCACCAACATCGTCGCCGCGCGGCAATGGAAACGCGAGCTGGTCGCCCGCACCTCGCTGACGGAGGACGAGATCGGCGAATACTCGGGCGAACGCAAGGAGATCCGGCCGGTCACCATCTCGACGTACCAGATGATCACCCGTCGCACCAAGGGCGAGTACCGGCATCTGGAGCTGTTCGACAGCCGCGACTGGGGGCTGATCATCTACGACGAGGTGCACCTGCTGCCGGCACCGGTGTTCCGGATGACCGCCGACCTGCAGTCCAAGCGCCGGCTGGGCCTGACGGCCACGCTGATCCGCGAGGACGGCCGCGAGGGCGACGTCTTCTCGCTGATCGGCCCGAAGCGCTACGACGCGCCCTGGAAGGACATCGAGGCGCAGGGCTGGATCGCGCCCGCCGAATGCGTCGAGGTGCGGGTCACCATGACCGACAGCGAGCGGATGACCTATGCGACGGCCGAGCCCGAAGAGCGGTACCGGCTGTGCTCGACCGTGCACACCAAGATCGCGGTGGTCAAGTCGATCCTGGACAAGCATCCCGGCGAGCAGACCCTGGTGATCGGGGCCTACCTGGATCAGCTCGACGAGCTCGGCGCCGAACTCAACGCCCCGGTGATCCAGGGGTCCACCCGGACCAAGGAACGCGAAGCGCTCTTCGACGCCTTCCGCAGCGGCGAGGTGTCGACGCTGGTGGTGTCCAAGGTCGCCAACTTTTCCATCGACCTGCCGGAAGCCTCTGTGGCGGTGCAGGTTTCGGGCACCTTCGGTTCCCGCCAGGAGGAGGCGCAGCGGCTTGGCCGACTGCTGCGGCCCAAGGCCGACGGCGGCGGGGCCATCTTCTATTCCGTGGTGGCCCGCGACAGCCTGGACGCCGAGTACGCCGCGCACCGCCAGCGCTTCCTGGCCGAGCAGGGCTACGGCTACGTCATCCGCGACGCGGACGACCTACTGGGCCCGGCAATTTAGCGCGAGCTAGAGCGACAGAATCGTCGCGGACGCGGTGCCCGGCGCGCCGTACACCTGCGCCAGGCCGACGCGCGGGTTGCCCGGCACCTGGCGCTCGCCCGCCTCGCCGCGCAGCTGGCGCACCAGCTCGTGCATCTGCCGCAGGCCCGACGCGCCGATCGGCTCGCCGTTGGCGATCAGGCCGCCGTCGGTGTTGACCGGCATCGAGCCGTGGATTTCGGTGGCGCCGTCGGCCACCAGCTTCTCCTGCTCGCCGTCGGCGCACAGGCCCGTCTCGGCCATGTGGATGACCTCGTTGCCGGCATCGGTGTCCTGCAGCTGGGCGACGTCGACGTCGTCGGGGCCGATGCCCGCCGCCTCGTACGCCGCCTTGGCCGCGTACACCGTCGGCGAGACGTCCTCGTCCGGCGGGGCGAAGGTGGCGTGCACCTCGTAGGCGCCGTAGCGCCGCGTGCGGATCTCGCAGGCGCGCACATAGACCGGCTTGTCGGTGTACTTGTGTGCCATGTCGGCCCGGCACATGATCACCGCGGCGGCCCCCTCGTCGGGCGCGCAGAACATGTACTGGGTCAGCGGGTAGTTGAGCACGGCCGAGTTGAGGATCTCTTCCTCGGGAATCGGCTTGCGGCGGAACGCATTCGGATTCAGGGCGCCGTTGCGGAAGTTCTTCGCGGCGACCTTGGCCAGCGTGGCCTGGGAGATGTTGTGGTCGTGCAGGTACTTGTTGGCCTTCATGCCGAAGAACTTGGTGGTGACGAACTGCCCGTTTTGCGCGTACCACTGCGGCAGCGCCAGCTTGGCGGGGTCATCGGTGAACGCGCCGCGCGGGTGCTTGTCCAGGCCGATCGCGATGCCGAGGTCGTATTTGCCCAGCCGGATGGTGTCGGCGGTCTGCTGAATGGCGCTCGCGGCGGTGGCGCACGCGTTGAACACGTTGGTGAACGTGATCCCGGTCAGCCCGACCAGGCGGGTCACCGCGTCGGGGTTGGACACCTCGTGGCTGCCGCCGAAGCCGAACTGGATGTCCTTCCAGTCCACGCCGGCGTCGGCCAGCGCTGCGTGAATGGCCTCGGCCCCCATTTGCATTGCGGTCTTGTCGAACCTGCCGAACGGATGCAGGCCCACGCCGATGATCGCGACGTCGTTCGTCATCTCAGGCTCCTCCTTCTGAATCGATGGTGGCGACCCGCTTCGCCGGCTTCGCCGCGCTCGCGATCGCCCCTAGACCGGCTGGAAGGCGAACGTCATGACCTCGGCGCCCTCCTCGTCCGTGGTCAACGGCACCATGGTCAGCTCGACCTCCTGACCGAACTGCAGCTTGGCCGGGTCGTTTTCGGTCAGCCGCCCCTCGACCCGAATGATGTCGCCCAGCTGGACCAGGCCGACGCCGAACGGCACGAAGTCCTTGCCGGTCGGGCCCGCGAAGGGCGCCCCGGGCGGGAAGCCCTGGGTGGTCCACGCGACCAGCGTTCCGCGGCGCGGCAACAACAACTCCGTCATCTCACCGCCGCTGCAGCGCGGGCACCACTGCTGCACCGGGAAGGTCGTGGCACCGCAGTTGCCGCAGCGACTCCCGATGAGCTGTGGGTTCTCGTCGGGCCAGGTGGAGATTTCGGGGGCGAGTGCCTTCTGCATCGAGGGATCCTCCAGGAGCGTCCACAGTGGGCAAAAGAATATTGCTCACTGAACCGTATAACAGGTTTCCGAAAAGTGGAAACCGCATTCTCGCCGGCATCCGGGTCCGCGCCCGGCGGCCGGCCGAGCTATCTTGGCGAGGATCTGCGCGACGTGAGGAGACCAGCATGCCGGTGACGGTGACACTCGAACTCAGGATCAAGCCCGACGCCGTGCAAGCGGCGCGCGAGGTGATGGGACGGGCGCTCAAGGACACCCGCGCGTTCGCGGGCAACCTGCAGACCGACGTGCTCGTCGACGAGGACGACGAGGCGCACTGGCTGATCTACGAAATCTGGCAGAGCGTCGAGCACGACGAGGCGTACCGCGCCTTCCGGGCCGGCGAGGGGAAGCTGACCGAGCTGCCTCCCCTGCTCGCGGCGCCGCCGGGCAAGACCCGGTACGCCACCACCGACGTCTAGTTATTGGTCGCGACCCGCATCCTCCAGCTTCGCCGCGCTCGCGATCGCTCCTAACTCAGGGCGGGAATGACTTCCCGCTCGAACAACTCGATGCCGGAGCGGTCGTAGGCGGCCTCAGGGAAGTAGCAGATGGCGTATTCGCAGCCGAGGTCGCGAAGCTTCGCGAGCCGCTCGATCGCCTGTTCGGGGGTGCCCGCCGCCGAATCCGGGCCGCTCGTGTTGGCCATCATCGCGTCGGCGGCCGCCTCGGGCACGTAGCCGATCATACGGTCGCGCACCCGCTGCAGCCGGTCCTTGACGTCGGCCTCCGACGGGCCGACGACGGCGTTGACGTTGACCGAACGCACGATCGCGTCGAAGTCGGTGCCGACCTCGCGGCAATGCCGGGCCAGCACCTCCGACTTGTGCGCGAACGCCTCGGGCTCGGGGGTGAAATTGGTGTACTGCGCGTATTTCGCGGCGATGCGCAACGTCACCTTCTCGCCACCGCCGGCGATCCACATCGGGATCCCGTTGTCCTGCAAAGGCTTCGGAGCGACGATCGCGCCGTCGACCTGGTAGTGCTCGCCGTCGAAGCTGACCTTGCCGTCGCGCCAGGCATCCCGCATGATCTGCACGCCTTCGTCCAGCCGCGCCAATCGCACCTTGGCCGAGGGGAAGCCGTAACCGTAAGCGCGCCATTCGTGTTCGTACCAGCCGCCGCCGATGCCCATTTGGATCCGCCCGCCGGAGATGATGTCCGCGGTCGCGGCGACCTTGGCCAGGTACACCGGATTGCGGTAGCTCATCGCGGTGCACATCTGGCCGAGTTTGATCCTCGACGTGGTCGCCGCGTAGGCGGCCATCAGCGTCCACGCCTCGTGCGTGGCTTCGCCGGTCGGCATCGGGACGGTGTGGAAGTGGTCGTACACCCACAGCGAGTCCCACGCGCTGTCGTCCGCGTAGGCGGCCAGGTCGCGCATCACCGCCCAGTGTTTGTCGGTGTCGATGCCGACCAGATCCATTCGCCAGCCCTGCGGAATGAAGAGACCAAAGCGCATAACAAGGGACTCTAGCCCGCCGGCCTCACAGCGGATCGATAGCTCAGCCCCAGCCGCCGCCGACAACCGAGCCCTAAACAGAATGCATGACAAACCTCGGGCACCGACTCCGCGCGGCGCAACTGATCTTCGCCGGCGCCGCGACGCTCGCGCTGTTCGGCGCCGCGCAGCCGGCCGGCATCGCAACCGTTTTCGCGGCCGGTCCCTCGGCGACCGCGCCGTTCGCCACGGACGACACCAACTTCGTCAACGACAACGGGCAGACTTCGGGCGACATCTTCACGCAGAACGCGCAGGACCAGAACTAGCCCGCTGACCCGCCGCCGGCCTCGACCGTAGGCTGACGCCCATGCGGGTCCTCATCTCCGGTGCCAGCATCGCCGGGCCGGTGCTGGCTTACTGGCTGACCAGGCATGGCTTCGACGTCACCGTCGTCGAGCGCGCGCCGACGCTGCGCAAGACCGGCGGCCACGCCGTCGACCTGTTCCGTCCGGCAATGGAGATCTCGGAGAAGATGGGCGTGCTGTCACAAATCGAGGCGCTCGCCACCGGAACCGATCGCATGACCATGTATCGGGAGGGCCGGCCGCGAGCCACCGAGGTCGACCTCACCAAGCTCGTCGGCGTCGCATCGGATCGCCACGTCGAGATCATGCGCGACGACCTCAGCGAGATCTACTACGACGCCACCCGCGACGACGTCGACTACCTCTTCGGCGACTCCGTCACGGCGATCGACCACGACGGCGACGTGACGTTCGAGCGCTCCCCCGCGCGTAGCTTCGACGTCATCGTCGGCGCCGACGGGCTGCACTCCAACGTCCGGCGCCTGACTTTCGGCGAAGAGGACAGCCTGACCCGGTTCCTCGGCGGCTACCTGGCGGTGGTGTCCGCCCCCAAGTCGCTGGCCACTCCCAACGAGATGGTCGGCCACCTCGGGGTCGGCCGGCTCGCGGCGATCTACACCGCGGACCACCTGGACGACGCGCGGCTGGTGTTCATGTTCCGCAGCGAATCTGAACTCGACTACGACCACCGAGACTCGTTGCGGCAGAAGGAACTACTGCGCGGTGCGTACGCGGGCATGCATCCTCGGGTGGACGGTTGGCTGGAGGAGATCGACCGGACGCCGGCGTTCTACTTCGACGCGATCAGCCAACTGAGCATGAACATCTGGTCGCGGCGGCGGGTGACCCTCGTCGGTGACGCCGGCTACTGCCCCGGTCCCGCGGTCGGCGGCAGCACCAGCCTGGCCGTCCTGGGTGCCTACGTGCTGGCCGGCGAACTCGCCCGGGCGGACGGGGACCACCTGCGCGCGTTCGCCGCCTACGAACTGCAGATGCGCGAGCCCGTGCACCTCAGCCGCGCCTTTGCGCGCGGGGCCGCCCGGACCATCATCCCCGGCTCCCGTGCCGGCGTCTGGGCGCTGACCAGGGGGCTACAGCTAGTCTCGTTGATGCCGGGCTCGCTGTCCCGGGCGCTGGCGAGGCTCAACACCAAGGGCGTGCGGATGTACGACTCGATGCCGGTGCCCGACTACAGCGACCTTGAACCCGACAGACAGGAGCGCCCATGGAACTGACCGGGATCGGGATCTGGAGCAGCCAGCTGCGCTATGGCGACGCGGCCGAAGTCGCCGACGCCGCAGCGGAATTGGACGAGCTGGGGTTCACGGCGCTGTGGATCCCTGACGTGGGCGGCCCGGTCTTCGACGCGGTGGGGCGGCTGCTCGGGGCCACCACGCGGACGACGATCGCGACGGGGATCCTGAACCTCTGGATGCACTCGCCCGCCGACGTCGCCGACTCCTATGCGGCCCTGACCGACGAGCACGGCGACCGTTTCCTGCTGGGCATCGGGGTCAGCCACGCTCCGCTGGTCGACGCCAACGAGCCCGGGCGATACCGCAAACCATTGGCGGCCACGGCGGCGTTTCTGGACGGGTTGGATGCGGCGCCCCGACCGGTGCCGGCCGAAGCGCGGGTCCTCGCCGCGCTGGGCCCGAAGATGCTCGCCCTGTCGGCGACGCGCGCCCGCGGCGCCCACCCCTACCTGGTCACGCCGGACCACACCGCCTCTGCCCGTTCGGTTTTGGGTGAGGGGCCGTTGCTGCTCCCGGAGCAAGGCGTGGTCCTCACCGAGGAGGCCGGCGAGGCGCGCCGCATCGGGCGTGACTTCCTCAGGGGATATCTGGCGCTGCCCAACTACGCCAACAACCTACTGCGCAGCGGGTTTTCGGAAGAAGATCTGTCGCAGGTGAGCGATCGGCTCGTCGATGCGATCATCGCGTGGGGCGACGAAGAGGCCGTCCTGCGCAGGGTCGCCGAGCATCGCGCGGCCGGCGCCGACCATGTCTGCGTCCAGGTCCTGACCGCCGACCCGACGGAATTCCCCCGCGAGCAGTGGCGCCGGATCGCCGCCGCACTATAGGAGCGCGAACAGACGCAAAAGCCCCGAAAACATAGCGTTTCGGGGGCTTTTACGTCCGCTCGGCGGAACTAGGTCAGCGAGGCAGGCGGGTTGAAGCGGTCGCCGTACTTGGCGGCAAGCTCACGAGCCCGCGCGACGAACGCCTCCTTGCCGGTGCCCAGCGGGCCCGAGTAGCCGACGATGAACTGCGCGCTCCCACCGGTCCACGGCGGGAAGCCGATGCCCATGATGGATCCGATGTTGGCGTCGGCGGTCGACGTCAACACGCCCTCGTCGAGGCACTTCTGCGTTTCCAGCGCCTCGGCGAACAGCATCCGGTCGATCATGTCCTGCAGCGGCGGCTGCGACGAGCCCGACTTGAACGTCTCGCGCAGGCCCGGCCACAAGCCGGCCCGCTTGCCCTCGGGGTACTCGTAGAAGCCGGCGCCCTTGAGCCGCCCGGAGCGGCCGAGCTCGATCATCTTCTCGACGACGGCCTCGGCCGGGTGCGGCTCGTAGGTGGCGCCGGCGTCCTCGACACCCTTGCGGGTGGCGACGGCGATCTTGTGCATCAGCTCCAGGTTGAGCTCGTCGGACAGCTGCAGCGGCGGCGCGGGGTAGCCGGCCTGCGAGCCGGCGTGCTCGACGCTGGCCGGCTCGACGCCCTCGCCCAGCATCGCCAGCGCCTCGTTGACGAACGTGCCGATGACGCGGCTGGTGAAGAAGCCGCGGCTGTCGTTGACGACAATCGGGGTCTTGCCGATGGCGAGCGTGTAGTCGAACACGCGGGCCAGCGCCTCGTCAGAGGTCTTCTCGCCCTTGATAATTTCGACCAGCGGCATCTTGTCGACCGGCGAGAAGAAGTGGATCCCGATGAAGTCCTCCTGCCGCTTCACCCCGGTCGCCAGACCGGTGATCGGCAGCGTCGAGGTGTTCGACCCCAGCACCGCGTTGGGCTCGACGACGTCCTCGATCTCCTGGAACACCTTGTGCTTGAGGTCCTGGTTCTCGAACACCGCCTCGATCACGAAGTCGACGCCCTTGAGGTCGGCGGCGTCGGCCGTCGGGGTGATGCGGGCCAGCAGCGCGTCGGAGCGCTCCTTGGTCGTCTTGCCCCGCTCCAGCGCCTTGGCCTCCAGCTTCTCGGAGTAGCCCTTGCCCTTCTGCGCGGCCTCGAGGCTGACGTCCTTGAGCACCACGTCGTAGCCGGCCTTGGCCGAGACGTAGGCGATGCCGGCGCCCATCATGCCCGCGCCGAGCACACCGATCTTGTTGATCGGGGTCTTGCCGATGCCCTCGGGCCGCGAGCCGCCGCCGTTGATGGTCTGCAGGTCGAAGAAGAACGCCTGGATCATGTTCTTGGCGACCTGGCCGGTGACCAGTTCGGTGAAGTAGCGGCTCTCGATGCGGGTGGCGGTCTCGAAGTCCACCTGGGTGCCCTCGACGGCCGCCGCGAGGATGGCCCGCGGCGCCGGCATCGGCGCGCCCTTCAGCTGCTTGCGCAGCAGCGACGGGAACGACGGCAGGATCGCGGCCAGAGCCGGGCTGCTCGGGGTTCCGCCGGGGATCTTGTAGCCCTTGACGTCCCACGGCTGGGTGTGGGCCTCGGGGTTGGCCTTGATCCACGCCTTGGCGGCGGGAACGAGTTCGTCGACGCTGGAAACGATTTCGTCGACCAGGCCGTTGTCCTTGGCCGCGGCGGGCTTGAAGCGGGTGCCCTGGCTCAGCACGTTGACGAAGGCGTTCTGGATGCCCAGCATCCGCACCGTGCGGGTAACGCCGCCGCCGCCGGGCAGCAGGCCCAGCGTGACCTCGGGCAGCCCGATCTGGACGCCCTTGACGTCGGCGACGATGCGGTGGTGACAGGCCAGCGCGATCTCCAGCCCACCGCCCAGCGCCGCGCCGTTGATGGCGGCCACCACCGGCTTGCCCAGGGTCTCCAGCGCGCGCAGGTCGCGCTTGATGTCCTCGACCTCGGCGAAGACCTCGCCGGCGTTCTCCGGGCCCGCGTTGATCATGTGCTTCAGGTCACCACCGGCGAAGAAGGTCTTCTTGCCGCTGGTGATCACCACGCCGGTGATCGAATCCTTCTCGGCGACAAGGCGTTCGACGGCCTTGTGCATGGACTCCTTGTAGTGCTCGTTCATGACGTTGGCCGACCCGGTCGGGTCGTCCAGGGTCAGGGTGACGATGCCGTCGGCATCCTTGTCCCACTGAATCGTGTTCTCTGCCATGCGCTTAAACCCTCTCAATGATTGTCGCGACGCCCATGCCGCCGCCGATGCACAACGTGATCAGCGCGCGACGGGCGTTGCGGCGCTCCAGCTCGTCGACCATCGTGCCCAGGATCATCGCGCCGGTGGCGCCCAGCGGGTGGCCCATCGCGATGGCGCCGCCGTTGACGTTGAGCTTCTCGTCGGGGATGTTCAGGTCCTTCTGGAACTTCAGAACGACCGACGCGAACGCCTCGTTCAGCTCGAACAGGTCGATGTCGTCGACGGTCAGGCCCGCCCGGTCGAGCGCCTTCTGGGTGGCCGGCGTCGGGCCGGTCAGCATGATCGTCGGGTCCGAGCCGGTGGTGGCGGTGGCGACGATGCGGGCGCGCGGCGTCAGGCCCTGCGACTTGCCGGCGGCCTCGGAGCCGATCATGACCAGCGCGGCGCCGTCCACGATGCCCGAGCTGTTGCCGCCGGTGTGGACGTGGTTGATCTTCTCGACCCAGTGGTACTTCTGCAGCGCCACATCGTCGAAGCCGGCCATCGCGGCCAGACCCTCGAAGGCGGGCTTCAGCTTGGCCAGGCCCTCCATCGTGGTCTCGGGGCGCATGTGCTCGTCGTGGTCGAGGATGAGCAGGCCGTTCTGGTCGCGGACCGGAACCACCGACTTGGCGAAGTAGCCGCCCGACCACGCCGCGGCCGCGAGCTCCTGGCTGCGCAGCGCGTAGGCGTCGACGTCGTCGCGGGAGAAGCCCTCGATGGTGGCGATCAGGTCCGCGCCGATGCCCTGCGGGACGATGTACGCGTCGTAGGAGGTGGCGGGGTCGGCCATCATCGCGCCGCCGTCGGAGCCCATCGGTACGCGGCTCATCGACTCCACGCCGCCGGCGAGCACCATGTCGTCCCAGCCGGAGCGCACCTTCTGGGCGGCGGTGTTCACGGCCTCCAGGCCCGAGGCGCAGAAGCGGTTGAGCTGCACGCCGCCGACGGTGTCGGGCATGCCGGCCGCGATCACCGCGGTGCGGGCGATGTCGCCGCCCTGGTCACCGACCGGCGAAACGCAGCCCAGGATGACGTCGCTGATCAGGTTCTCGTCCAGGTCGGGGTTGCGCTTGCGCAGCTCCTCGATCAGCCCGACGACCAGGTTCAGCGGCTTGACCTCGGTCAACGACCCGTTCTTCTGCTTGCCGCGCGGGGTGCGGATGGCCTCGTAGACGAAGGCTTCTTCGGACATGTCGGCTTCCTCTTCACAAATGGGGGTTCGGATCCGGATTACACCCTAAACCAACCTGTTGGTTGGGAGTAATGGTGCTGGTCACTGGCCCCAATGTGCGGCCGGCCGCACGCTCGCCGCCGAATGCGCGGCGACCTTCACACTCGGGGCGCGCGGGGCGTCCTAAGCTCGACCCCCATGACGGTGTCGCGGCTGCGGCCGTACGCGACCACGGTGTTCGCGGAGATGTCGGCGCTGGCCGCGCGGATCGGCGCGGTGAACCTCGGCCAGGGCTTTCCCGACGAGGACGGACCCCCGGCGCTGCTACGGGCCGCGCAGGACGCGATCGCCGCGGGGGCCAACCAGTACCCGCCGGGGATCGGCATCGCGCCGCTGCGCCAGGCCATCGCCGCGCACCGCCGGCGGCATTTCGGTGTCGAGTACGACCCCGACACCGAAGTACTGGTGACGGTCGGCGCCACCGAGGCCATCGCCGCGGCGGTGCTCGGTCTGGTCGAGCCGGGCTCCGAGGTGGTCCTCATCGAACCCTTCTACGACTCCTACTCGCCGGTGGTCGCGATGGCCGGCGCGCAGCGGGTCGCGGTGCCGCTCGTCCCCGACGGGCGCGGCTTCGCCCTGGACGCCGACGCCCTGCGGCGCGCGGTGACGCCCCGGACCCGCGCGCTGATCGTCAACTCCCCACACAACCCGACCGGCACCGTGTTGAGCGCGGCGGATCTTGGTGCCATCGCGGAGATCGCGGTGGCGGCCGACCTTTTGGTGATCACCGACGAGGTGTACGAGCACCTGGTGTTTGACGGCCCGAACAGCAGGAAGCATCTGCCGCTGGCCGGCTTCGACGGCATGGCCGAGCGCACGATCACCATCTCCAGCGCGGCCAAGATGTTCAATTGCACCGGCTGGAAGATCGGATGGGCTTGCGGGCCAGCGCAACTGATCGCCGGCGTGCGTGCGGCCAAGCAGTACCTGAGCTACGTCGGCGGCGCGCCGTTCCAGCCCGCGGTGGCGCTGGCGCTGGACACCGAGGACGCCTGGGTCGCCGGGCTGCGCCGCTCGTTGCAGGCCAGGCGGGATCGGCTGGCCGCCGGGCTGACCGATATCGGCTTCGCGGTGCACGACAGCGACGGCACCTACTTCCTGTGCGCCGACCCGCGCCCGCTCGGGTACCACGACAGCACCGCGTTCTGCGCGGCGCTGCCGGAGAAGGTCGGCGTGGCGGCCATCCCGATGTCGGCGTTCTGCGATCCGGCGGCACCGCACGCGGACGTGTGGAATCACCTGGTGCGCTTCACCTTCTGCAAACGCGACGACACCCTCGACGAGGCGATCCGGCGCCTGGCCGCGCTGCGGGCATAACGCCGTCAGCTAGCCCTCCATCACCCGCTTGCGCAGCCCCTCCAGCGCGGCGTGCAGGATCTTCTTGCGGGCCCGGTTGATCACGAACTCGGGCAGCGGCGCCGACGGCTCGACCGTGATGCCGAACCGCACGCGCGTCTTGTCGTCGCTCTCGCGGGTCAGGTTGTACTCCCCGTGCTGGCCGTGTTGGTGGATGGTCTTGGCGGCGTCCCACACCATCCAGTCCGGCCCCCAGTGGTACTCCAGGAACTGGGTGTCGAAGATGCCCATCACCCTGATCGTCACCTTGACGTGGCAGGGCCGCCCGTCGGGATAGGAGTCGATCACTTCGACCTTCTTGTGCACCGCAGACCACGACGGCACGGTGTCCATGTCGGCGAGCGCGTCCATGATGACGCTCGGGGGCGCGTCGATCACGATTTCCGACGATGCTTGTACGGCCACTGCGACAACTAGGTCGGCTTGTCGAGGGCCCCGCCACCCATGACGAGGTCGCTCAGCCCCTTCACCGAGGCGTCGAGAACCTTCTCGGTGGCCCGCTTGACGACGAACGCCGGAATGGGTCCGGCCGGCTCGACGGTGATATCGAAACGCACGCGCGTCTTGTCGAGGCCCTCGGGCTTGAGGTTGTACTCGATGTGTTGGCCATGCTGCTGGGCGGTCCCTTTGACGTCGTAGACAACCCAGTCGGGGCCCCAGTGATACTCCAGGATCTCTTTGTCGACGATCCCGAGAATCTTGATCTTGGTCTTGACGTGGTGGGGCCGACCGTCGGGATAACGGTCGATCACCTCGATGTGCTTGTGCAGCGGCGACCACGACGACAGGACGCCGACATCTGTCAGCGCCTCCATGACCACTTCTGGCGGCGCGTCTACGACAAATTCCCGAGATGCTTTTACGGCCACTGAGATCAACTTAACCCCACCGCCCAACGCGCGGACAGTGTTCGCCGAAATCTCTACTTACCAGCCGATTTCGGTGAGCGGTGTGGTTGCCGCCGGCGGCGCCCCGACCGGGCCGGCCGGCGTTCGGGAGAACCGCGGCGCGGGCGCGGCCTGCTCGACGCCGTGGGCGGTGATCACCGTCGACCGCGCGTTCAAATGGTCGTCGGTGGCGGCTTCGCTCCACGTCAACACCGGGGTGACGCACGCGTCGGTGCCCGCGAAGATCTTTGTCCACTCGTCGCGGGTGCGGCCGGCGAACCGCTCGGCGAAGACGTCGTACATCCTTGGGTACGAACCGATGTCGAGCTGGCCGGGCACCTCGTCGGGCGACAAGCCGAGCCCGGTCAGCAGCGCCGCGAAGAATTGCGGCTCGATGGCGCCGACCGCCATGTACTTGCCGTCGGAGGTCTCGTAGCAGCGGTAGAACGGAGCGCCGCCGTCGAGCAGAAACGATTCGCGCTCGTCACGCAGCGAGCCGGTGGCCTTCATCGTCCACATCATCTGGGCGAGCAGGCTGACGCCGTCCACCATCGCCGCGTCGACGACCTGGCCCTTGCCCGAGCGTTCCCGCTCGTAGAGCGCGACGGCGATGCCCAGCAGCACCAGCATCGAGCCGCCGCCGAAGTCGGCGACCAGGTTCAGCGGCGGCATCGGCGGCCGATCCCGGTAGCCCAGCGCGGACAGCGCGCCGGTCTGCGACAGATAGTTGATGTCGTGGCCCGCCGTCTGGGCCACCGGGCCCTGCTGCCCCCAGCCCGTGATCCGCGCGAAGATCAGCCGCGGATTGACCGCGGCACAGTCCTCGGGACCGATGCCGAGCCGCTCGCAGGTGCCCGGCCGGAAGCAGTCGAGCAGCACGTCGGCCTTGCCGGCCAACTCGAGCAGCGCCTGGGGCTGGGCCTTGACGTCCAGGTCGACGATCCGCTTCCCGCGGTGCAGCAGGTCGCGGTCCTCGGGCGGCATCGTGAGGCCGCCGGGCCGGCGCACCCGCACCACGTCGGCGCCCAGGTCGGCGAGCATCATTCCGGCGTGCGGCCCCGGGCCGATGCCGCCGAGTTCGATCACCCGCACCCCGGCCAAAGGTCCGCCGGCCACGGGCGGCTACTCGCCCTTCTTGACCTGGAGCACGCGCTTGCGCAGCTCCTGGGTGGCGGAGTCCATGGTGCCCTTGACCGCGCGCTTGAGCACGAAGCCGGGCAGCGGGACGTTGGGGTCCACGGTCACCTCGAACTTGACCAGCGTCCGGTCGTCACCCTTGGGCACCAGGATGTACTTGCCGTCCTGCGACTTCTGCTGGGCCGAACTCACCAGCGTCCAGCTCACCTCGTTGCCGCTCCACGTATAGGCCACCACCTGCTCGTCGGTGATGCCCGCCGTTTTGACCTTCATCTTCACCTGGCTGGGCCGGCCGTCGCCGCCGGTCTCGAGCACCTCGGCGCTCTGGTGCGGTCCCGACCATTCGGGCATCGCTTCGAAGTCTGCGATGACGTCCAGAATCTCCTCGGGGCTGGCTTCGATGACGATCTCGCGGGATTCTTTGATTGCCATGGCCCGCACGATAGGCCAATCGGAGTCCGGCCGGTAGGCGTTTGAACCAGGGGTACCGTCGTCTTCGTGACTGATCCCCTCTACACCGTGGGTGACTACCTGTTGGACCGCCTCGCCGAGCTCGGCGTCTCCGAGATCTTCGGCGTGCCCGGCGACTACAACCTGGCATTCCTGGACCACATCGTCGCGCACCCGACCATTCGGTGGGTGGGCAGCGCCAACGAACTCAACGCCGGGTACGCCGCCGACGGGTACGGGCGGCTACGCGGAATGTCGGCCGTGGTAACGACATTCGGTGTCGGTGAGCTCTCGGCGGCTAACGCGATCGCGGGCAGCTACGCCGAACACGTGCCGGTGGTGCACATTGTGGGCGGTCCCTCGAAGGACGCGCAGGGCGCCCGGCGGGCGCTGCACCATTCGCTCGGTGACGGCGACTTCGAGCACTTCTTCCGCATCAGCCGCGAAATTACCTGCGCCCAGGCCAATCTCATGCCGGCGACGGCATGCAGGGAGATCGACCGGGTGCTGTCGGAGGTGCGCGAACAGAAGCGACCGGGCTACATCCTGCTGTCCACCGACGTGGCGCGCTTCCCCACCGAACCGCCCGACGCACCGCTGCCCCGCTACACCGGCGGCACCAGCCCCCGCGCGCTGTCGCTGTTCACCGAGGCGGCCGCCGAACTGATCGGCGGCCACCAGCTGACGGTGCTCGCCGACCTGCTGGTGCACCGCCTGCAAGCCGTCAAAGAGCTCGAGGCTTTGCTGTCGGCCGACGTGGTCCCGCATGCCACGTTGATGTGGGGGAAGAGTCTGCTCGACGAGAGCTCCCCGAATTTCCTTGGCATTTACGCCGGTTCGGCCAGCGCCGAACGGGTGCGCACCGCCATCGAGGAGGCGCCGGTGCTGGTGACGGCGGGGGTGGTGTTCACCGACATGGTCAGCGGGTTTTTCAGCCAGCGGATCGACCCGGCGCGCACCATCGACGTCGGGCAGTACCAAAGCACCGTCGCGGGCCAGGTTTTCGCGCCGCTGGAGATGGGCGCCGCGCTGGAGGCGCTGGCCGCCATCCTGGTTCGGCGCGGGATCACGTCGCCGCCGGTGGCGTCGCCGCCGCCCGAGCCACCGCCGCCGGCCCCGGCGCGCGACGTGCCGCTGACGCAGCAGCTGGTGTGGGACCGGCTTTGCGAGGCGCTCACGCCGGGCAACGTCGTGCTGGCCGATCAGGGCACCTCGTTCTACGGCATGGCGGATCACCGGCTGCCACAGGGCGTCACGTTCATCGGTCAACCGCTGTGGGGCTCAATCGGTTACACGTTGCCCGCGGCGGTCGGCGCCGCGGTGGCGCATCCGGAGCGCAGGACGGTGTTGCTGATCGGCGACGGGGCCGCGCAACTGACCGTGCAGGAGCTCGGAATCTTCTCGCGCGAGGGGCTGTCCCCCGTCATCGTCGTCGTCAACAACGACGGCTACACCGTCGAGCGGGCGATTCACGGAGAAACGGCCCCCTACAACGACATTGTGAGCTGGAAGTGGACCGAGATCCCCCGGGCGCTGGGGGTTGCCGACCACTTGGCGTTTCGGGCGCAGACCTACGGCGAGCTCGACGACGCGTTCACCGCGGCCGCCGAGCACCGTGACCGGATGGTGTTCGTCGAGGTCGTCTTGCCACGGCTGGAGATCCCCCGCCTGCTCGGCGAGCTCGTCGGATCCATGTCACCGGAGGGCAGCGCACGCCGCTAGGTCGGCCGCGCCGTTCGGTCCGGGGCCGACGATCGCAGTAGCGCCTGAACGGTGCGCCGGCAGCGGCCGCAATCGGCGCCCGCCCCGCATGCCTGCGCCACATCCTTGGTCGTCGACGCACCGGCCTCGACGGCCTCGGCGACCGTCTGGCTGGTCACGCCGTTGCACAGGCACACGAACATCGGGCGCTTAGTCCGCCTCGATGCGCATCATGTCGAAGAACTGCCCGACGAACAGCGGGGGGTAGGCCCCGATGCCGGCCCCCGACATCCATTGCGCCGCGGCGTCCGGGTGTTCGATCCACTGCCGCGCGCCGTCCTCGTCGGGAAATTCCTGCAGTATCAGGACCTCGTGCTCGTCGTCGAAAGCCTGAAAAACCCAGGTCTTTCGGATGCCGGCGGCGGTGAACCGCTCCATCGCGGAGCGAACCCCCGCGGTCAGGGTCGCCACGTCGTCGACGGAGGCGATCGCGCAGACCACCACGCCCGGCGCCCCCGGCGCCGCCGGCGGTTGCGGGATGAACCTGTCGACGATCTCGCCGGCGAAGACGGCGGGGATGTCCTCGACGCCGGCCTCGTCGAACCAGTCGAAGAAGACCCGCGAGCGCAGCAATTCCACGATGGGTTCGCGGCTGTGCACGCCGATCATCACGAGCACGCGACCGTAGTCGTGGGTGGAGGTGTACACCAGCACGTGGTGGGCACCGATGTCGGCGAGCGCGGCCTTGTTGCGCTCGAGCAGCGGCCACACCCGGGTGGGGTCAGGGACGCGATAATCCGACGCGATCACCATCGAGTGGATATCGCCGGTGGTCAACGCGACGGCCCTATACCGGGTTGAACGACGAAATCAGCCATCTGCCATTAGCTTTCGTCAACGTGACCGTCACGCTGCTGTTCGTGAACGTCGGCTCCGGCCGGTCCTTGCTCTGCGTGCTCTGGTTGACGAACAACAGCACCACGGCCGAGTCGGGATGCAGCTCGGAGACCGCGGACCGCAGGACCACCGCGGTGGTCTTCACCGCCTTCTGCTTGGCGGCCGGGGCGACGATCTGCTGGGTGAACTGGTCGTAGTAGGACAGGAAGTCGCCGGTCAAATGCGACTTCGCGGAAGAAAAGTCACGGTCGAGGGTGTCGGGGGAATACGACAGCACCGCCACCGTTCCCTCGCTGGCGGCCGAGATCGCCGCCTTGGCGGCGCTCGCGTCGGTCGCCCGGTCGGGCCGGTAGAAAAACCAGTACTGCCAGCCCAACAGGGCCAGCGACACGACCACGAGTACCGCCAGCGCGATGGTGAGAACTCGTCCCGACGCCAGTTTTTTCGCCTGGGCTGCAAAACGCTTCACTCGCCCCGGCTTCTCGTCGTCGCCGGTGGTGGCGGCGCCCTCGAAGGCGTCGATGTCTTCGGCGTCGCCGACGTCGGCCGACTTTTCGGCGTCGACTGTTTCGTCGACCTCCGCGGTCTCTTCGACCGCGGCGGTCTTTTGACCCGATGTCTTGTCTGCGGTCACGGCACGAACTCGACTTTCGATATCTTCAGCTGGCCCCCGTCGCGTGCGACCGTCACGATCAGCCGGTAGTTGCGCGGATCCTGCTTGGCGCCAGCCGCATTCGTGACCTCAGAGGTGGAGGCAACCAGCACCACCGCCGAATCCCTGGTCATCGAGTCCAGTTCCACCGCCGCGGCCTGCACGCTGCCTTGCGAAACCACCTTCGACTGCTCCACCACCTTGGTGAAATCGTCGGCCATCTTCAGGAAGTCGTCCTTGAACGAGCCGGTGGAGTTTTCGAGGATGCGCTGCACCCCCTGCTTGGCGTTGTTGAAGTCCAGCGAGGTCAGCGTCACGACGCCCTGGCGTGCGGCGGCGACGAATTCGGCCGCACGCTGGCGCCGCTGGACGGCGTCGTGATGCTCTTTGATCATGTAGCCGCTGCCCGCCAGCGCGCCGAGGATGACCAGGACCGCCAGGCTGGCGGCGAGGGTGGACCACTTGGGGCGGCGAAGTCGTCCGGGCAGGCGGCTCCGGCGGCGCGCCGGCTGCTCCGCATCGCCCTCCGCCTTCGCTGCCGGCTCGTCGGTCTCGACGGCTTCCGCGTCCTCCGCGTCCTCGGCGCCCTCGGCAGCCTCGGTGTCCTCGGCTTCCGCCTCGGCCGTGGCGGCGGGCTCCTCGGTCCCGACCGCTACCGTCGCGTCCGGCTCGGCCTCCGCCGGGACGTCCGCGACGGCTTTCTCTTCGGCTTGTTGCTTGGCTTCGGCGAGTTTGGCCTCGCGGCGCAACTGAATGGCCCGGGCCCGGGCGCGCGCGGCGGCGGCGAGGGCCTCCGCTTCATCGGCTTCAGCCTCGGCCTGTTCGGCCAGCGCCCGGATTTCGGCGGCAGTGCTTGGGGTTTCGTCCTCGTTCACCGGAACCGATTTTTCAGCGGCATTCGGGCGGGTGCCCCCACTCACCGCTCACCAGCCCGAGAACAAGGCTGTTCGTGACTCAATGCCAAACTCCTCTACCGCTTGCCGTCGTGGCAAGTCTGCTTCCGGCCGTCGCCGTGGGGCAACCCTACTCGGGCCACGCGCCGGCGCGCGAGCACTTGCGCCGATCTTCTTTCCGCCGCGAATGCCCTGACGACCAGGAGAGCCACGTTATCACCTTCTCCTGAGCGCTCCGCTCATTCCGCCGCGCCCTCGCTCTACAAACGCATAACAAGCTGTGGAAACGCGATTCTCTTATCGGGCATACGGCAGTGCCAGCACGCCTAACGAAGCAGGTCCTTGACCACCTTGCCGGTGGCGTTGAGGGGCAGCACGTCCAGGAACTGCACCGAGCGCGGCACCTTGAAGCCGGCCATGCGTTCGCGACACCAGCCGATCAATTCCTCAGCGGTGACAGCATCTTTGGCGACGACGAACGCCTTGCCCACCTGTCCGAGCCGCTCGTCGGGAACACCGATGACCGCCGCCTGCGCCACGGCCGGGTGGTGCATCAGGAAGCCCTCGATCTCGGCGGGGTACGCGTTGAACCCGCCGACGATGAACATGTCCTTCTTGCGCCCGACGATGCGCAGCCGGCCCGCGTCGTCCAGGTTGCCCAGGTCGCCGGTGTGCAGCCAGCCGTCGGCGTCGATCGCGTCGGCCGTGGCGGCGGGATCGTCGAGGTAGCCCTGCATGATGCCGTAGCCGCGGACCAGCACCTCGCCGTCGTCGGCGATGCGCACCTCGACCCCCTCACAGGGCAGGCCCGCGGTGGTGGCCACGTCCTCGAAGGAGTCACCGGGCCGGGACAGGGTCACGTTGCCGGCCTCGGTGAGGCCGTATCCGGTCATCAACGTCTGGAACGGCAATTCGCTGTGGATGCGGCGGACCAGTTCGACGGGAATGTCGGCGGCGCCGGTCACGCCCGCCCGCAAGGTCGACAGCTTGGCCTTGTCGCGGACGGTCAGCAGCGAGTGGTACAGCGTCGGAGGCCCGGGCAGCATCGTGATGCCTTCGCGCTCAATGAGATTCACCGCCGCGTCGACGTCGAACACCGCCACGGGCAGCATCGTCGCGCCGCGCAGGAAGGACGTGATGAGCCCGGCCTTCAGGCCGAACGTGTGGAAGTAGGGGTTGATCTGCAGGTACCGGTCACCCTTGCGCAGGTCCGCGAGCGTCGCCCACTCCTCGTACATGCGCAGCGTTTGCGCGTGGTTCATCATCGCGCCCTTCGGGCGGCCCGTCGTGCCCGAGGTGAAGATGATGTCCGCGATGTCGGTGCCGTCGACCGCCCGCTCGAACGGTGAACCGCTGGAAAGGAACTCGGACTTCAGGTCGATGACCGGTATCCCGGACGGCGCGACGTAGTCCTGGTCCAGAAACCCCTTCTGCACCAGCACGGCCTTCGCGCCGCTCCGCGCGATGACGTCGCCCGCCTCCTCGGTCTTGAACCGGGTGTTCACCGGCACCAGCACGCCGCCCGCGGTGAGCAGTCCGAAGGCGGCAATGATCCACTCGGCCGAGTTCGGTGCCCAGATCGCGATTCGATCGCCCTTGTCGACACCGGCGTCCGCGAAAGCTCCCGCGGCACAACGAATCCGCTCGACGACCTGCGCGAATGTCAAGCGCAGCGGACCGTCGACGACCGCTTCCGCGTCGCCGAACCGGTCCGCCGCGCTCAAGACCATCTCGGGGATGGTCCGCCACACCCGATTGGGCGGCTCCTCCTCATCGCGCTGCGCGCTCTGCATCGTCACCGCCCGGGCTGGGTGGCCGTCACACCGTGACGAGCCGACCGAGGTTGCCGCCCATGATCTTTGCCTGGTCGTCGACGGGAAGGTGCGACAGCGCGTTGACGTAGAAGGTCGGCTCAGCCAACCCTTCGGGGTGCGGCCAGTCCGAGCCGTACAGCACCCGGTCCACGCCGACGAGGTTGACCAGATCGTCGATGCCGTCCTCGAAGAACGGGCTGACGTGGATGCGGCTCTTGACCATCTCGACGGGGTCGCTCGGGAAGACCTCCGGGGCCTTCCGGAAGACCTCGGCCAGCCCGTCCAGCAACGGGGTCATCCACTTCGAGCCGGCCTCGACGATCGCCACCTTCAGCTTCGGGTGGCGGTAGAGGGCGCCGTGGATCACCCACGAGCCCACCGCGTCCTGGATCGGCCGCCACTCGTTGAGGATGCCCATCGCGTTGGTCTGGAACGGCAGCATCTCCTGCTCGGCGCCGTCCCACTCGGAGGTGTAGCGGGAGTAGCCGCTGTCGGACGAGTGCATGCCGACCAGCACGTCGTGCTCGACGACCCGCTCCCAGAACGGGTCGAACTCGGGCACGGCGAACGACCGCGGGCCGCGGAAGCCGGGGACGGGGGCCGGGCGGACCAGGATGCAGCGCGCGCCGCGCTTGACCGCCCACTCCAGCTCCTCGATCGCCTTCTCGACGATCGGCAAGGTGATGACCGGGGTGGTGAAGATCCGGTTCTGGTAGTTGAAGCCCCAGACCTCATGGAGCCATTCGTTCAGCGCGTGGATCAGCACGTGGATGGCGACCGGGTCGTCGCGCAGCCGCTCCTCGAGCAGGCTGGCCAGCGTCGGGAACATCAGGGTGCGGTCCAGACCGAGCTCGTTCATCTTCTCCAGCCGGGGGCCGGGCTCGAAGAACGCCGGGATCGCGCGCATCGGCTCGCCGAACAGCTCGCGCTTGCTCTTGCCATCCGGGTTGCCGTACTTGAAGTACTCCTCCCAGGCGCCCGGCCGGGCGACGACCTCGAACGTCGGGTTGGGAATGTAGTTGCTGATGTGTCCGCGGATCGCGATCTTCGTCCGCCCGTTGATCTGCACGTACTGGACGAAGTCCTTGTACTCCTTGGGCAGGAACTTGGTCAGCGCCTCCGGCGGCTCGTAGAGATGGTTATCCGCGTCAAAGATCGGAAACGGGACGTCCTCCCGGTGCGACAACTGGCCCATGAAATCCTCCTTCGCAATTTACGAGAATACTATTCTCTACGGGCACGCGACCGCAACGGGGCCCCACCTCGCAGGGCTTGGCCCCGGAGAGTCAGCAGGTCGCGATGATTTTGAACGTCGCGGAAGCCGGTTCGCCCGGGTTGTCGGTCTTGTAGCCGTTGGCGGTGCCGGTGATGGTGAACTTGTCGCCGCTCAGGCTCATGTCCGCGTTGCCACCGTCGTGTGCCGAGTACATGCCGGTGAATCCGCCCAGATTCTGGATGCGGACCGATTCGGCGCTCAGCGGCTCGGCTCGCTGATCGATCACGACCTTGGCCCCGGCGAAATCGCCGCCGATGTCGATCGTCCGGTACCACTCCAACTGGCTGCACTTGACCACATGGATGTTGGCGTCGTTTCCGTTGACCGTCACCGACGCGGTGCTGGAGATGGGGCTTTGCGGCTTTGGGCTGCATGCACCGAGGCCGGCCACGGCAAGCACCGCGGCCGCTGCCGCCACGATTCGGTTAGGCACTGGCGACCTCGATCCTCCGTGACGAACTTCTGGGACCTGCTGCGATGATGTTATTCTCCCCGAAAGAGAATGCCAATATCGGTATTTCGCGGCTTTTCCCTGGAGCGATAACGCATGGTGGACCTCGAGTACAGCCCTCTTCTCGAAGGCGGGCTGGCGGTACTCACCATCGACCGCCCCCACGCACGCAACGCCATCGCGCTGGACACCATGGAGCAGCTGGAGAAGGCGATCGACGCTGCGGCGGGCGCGCGGGCCCTGGTCGTCAAGGGCGCGGGCGATCGGGCCTTCGTCTCGGGCGGTGACCTCAAGGAACTGAGCGCGCTGCGCACCGAAGAGGACGCGGCGGCCATGGCCAGGCGGATGCGGTCGATCTGCGATCAGCTGGCGGCGTTTCCGGCGCCGGTCATCGCCGCCCTGAACGGCCACGCTTTCGGTGGCGGCGCCGAATTCGCCGTCGCCGCCGACATTCGGGTGGCCGCCGACGACATCAAGATCGCCTTCAATCAGGTGACGCTGGAGATCATGCCGGCCTGGGGCGGCGCCGAACGCCTGGCCGCGATCGTCGGCAAGAGCAAGGCATTGCTCTTGGCGGGCACGGGGACCGCGCTGGACGCCGCGGAGGCCGAGCGGATTGGGCTGATAGACCTCGTGTTTCCGCGGGCCGCGTTCGACGAGGGGTGGCGGTCGGTCGCCACGTCGCTGGCGCGCCATCCGGCGGCCGAGATAAAGCGGGTAATCAGCGGCGTTTCCGCTGATGAAGCGATAGCATCCTTTGCACGGCTGTGGGTTGCCGACGCCCACTGGCAGGCCGCAGAGCGGGTGATGAACCGCACCGCCAGTCCGCGCCCGGCAGCCGAAGGAGCGACATGACCAGCACCGCGGAGAGACTGTTGGGCGTTGGCGCGGCGATCTTGATGGCGCTGACCGGCCTGCTGGTGAACACCGGCCGGGCACAGGCCGACCCCGTCTGGCACCAAGTCGTCTATATCGTCACGGCCACCAGCCCGGCCTACGTCGACATCTTCTACCAGGACCAGGACCCGACGGTCTTCTCCGACTACAGCCACAACCCGTACAGCTTTACCCCGCAGGTGCACGCCGACGTCGGCCCCGGTAAGGCGTGGTCTCAGCCGGTGCAACTGTTAAATCCCGACCAGTGGGCGATGGTCACCGCCACCACCGGTCGTGAACCCTTGGCGCAGGGCGGCATTCAATGCGACCTGTCGGTCGACGGCAAGGTCGTGGTGTCCAAGCTTGGACCCAAGGGCGCGCTCTGTTCGCTGCGCACCTGGTGAACCACCCAGGTGGGCGGTACCCCGGCCACGGGCCGCGGTTCGCCTTCCAGCCGGCGCAGATAGGTCTCGACCAGCTCCAAGGTTTCGGCGTGCCCGCCGGATATGCCGACCGCCTGCTCGAGAACCAGGAACCGCGACAGGCTGGTCATCAGGACCGTCCACACCACCGGCGGGACGTCCTCGCTCTCGGCGCCGTAACGCTGCAGCGCGGCGGCCACCACCCGGCGTTGCTCCTCGCGGAAGCGTTCCGCGTAGTACGCGATCTCGGCTCGCATCTCCTTGCGATGGTTGGCCAAGGCCATGAACTCCATCGAGATTCGGGTGAAGCCGGGATCGGTGCCGAATCTCCACAAGGCCCAGAGCGGTTGGGGGCTTTGCAGCGCCCGCGCCTGCGCCTGCAGCCCTTCATCGGCGCGGCGGCGGAACACCTCGAGGAAGAGCTCGTCCATGGTGCGGAAGTAGTAGTGCACCAGTTGGGGTTTCAGCCCGGCCCGGCTGGCGAGCCGACGCGAGGTGACGGCGGCATAGCCCTCCTCGAGCATCAGCTGCTCGGCCGCGTCGAGCAGCAGGCCGCGGTTCTTCGCGTCCGGCGCCCCGATCCTGCGGGCCACGGAAGCAGGTGTCATGCCTTGACTCCATACTCTCGACGCACTCGCGACGTCCCAGTGTCGACCATGCCTGATCGTAGCCAGATCGTCCCGCCTCCCATGCGCGGCGATCTTGACCGTGACAATACCGCCATGCTAAGCAAGTGCTCAGCACTTCATGGATATGGACACCTGACTCGGGCGGCGCCGCGTCTCGCCGCCGACCCATCATTCGGCCGAGAGCCGCTCTTGGAGGCACGCACGACATGAGCAACTTCGACACGATCGACTTCTTCACCGATCAATCGCTGGTGCCCGATCCCCACCCCTACTTCGACTACCTGCGCAGCCAGAACCCGGTGCTGCGACTGCCGCACCACGGGGTCGTCGCGGTCACCGGCTACGAAGAGGCCACCGAGGTCTATAAGGATCCCGACACCTTCTCGAACATCGTCGCGCTCGGCGGGCCCTTTCCCCCGCTGCCTTTCCAGCCCGAGGGCGACGACATCAGCCTCCAGATCGACGAGCACCGCAGCTACTTCCCGATGAACGAGCACATGGTGACGATGGATCCGCCGGACCACACCAAGGCCCGGTCGGTGCTGGCCAAGCTGCTCACCCCGAGCCGGCTCAAGCAGAACGAGGAGTTCATGTGGCGCCTCGCCGACCGCCAGCTCGACGAGTTCCTGGTCAACGGCGAGTGCGAGTTCATCAGCGAATACTCAAAGCCGTTCGCCACCTTGGTGATTGCCGATCTGCTCGGCGTCCCCGAGGAGGACCACAAGGAGTTCCGCGTGGTGCTGGGCGCCGACCGCCCCGACGCGCGGGTGGGCGCGCTCGACCATGAGAGCGTCGGCATCAACCCGCTGGAATGGCTCGACGACAAGTTCTGCGCCTACATCGAGGACAGGCGGTCCCAACCGCGCGAGGACGTGCTGACCTCCCTGGCGATGGCGAAATACCCGGACGGGTCCACACCCGAAGTCATCGACGTAGTCCGTTCCGCCACCTTCCTTTTCGCCGCCGGGCAGGAAACCACGGCCAAACTGCTCAGCGCCGCGCTCCAGGTGATCGGCGAGCGGCCCGACATCCAGCAACAGCTCCGCGATGACCGCAGCCTCATCCCCGGGTTCATCGAGGAATCGCTGCGGATGGACAGCCCGGTGAAAAGCGACTCCCGCCTGGCCCGCAAGGCCGCCACGATCGGCGGCGTCGACATCCCGGCCGGCACCGTGGTCATGGTGTTGCCCGGCGCGGCCAACCGGGACCCGCGGCGGTTCGACAACCCGCACGAGTTCGACCTGCGCCGCAAGAACGTCCGCGAGCACATGGCGTTCGCGCGCGGCGTGCACTCGTGCCCGGGTGGGCCGCTCGCCCGGGTGGAGGGCCGCGTCTCCATCGAACGCATCCTGGACCGGATGGGCGACATCAAGATCAACGAGGTCCAGCACGGGCCGGCCGACGACCGCCGGTACACCTACGAGCCGACGTACATCCTGCGCGGGCTCAGCGAACTGCACCTCACCTTCACACCGCAGGCGCCGCCGCCCGGCCGCCCTGTGGCCTAAGGCCCGCTACCGATCTGCTCGAAGATCCCGGAGAACTCGAACGGGGTCTGCGCGATTCCGCTGCCGTCGACGGCATCGACGGCGCCCAACGTGCCGGTGATGTCGCGAGGCAGCTCCCACATGGACAGCTCGCCGATGTTGTTCTGCTGGGCGAAGGCGGTCAGCTGCTGGGCATTGGCGAGGCTGAAGATCTCGCTCGGGTCGTCATTGATGCCGATCAGGGGCGTCACGCCCAGCATGTGCCACGCCTGCTGGCTGGTCATCGAGGGGTAGAGCGTCATCAACTGGCCATGGGTGGCGGTCGCGGCATCGATCGCATACACCCCCACGCCGGGGTTGCCGGTCTGGTCGAAGCCGTTGCCGTAGTCCATGGCCATGACGTTGACGCGGGAAACGTCCACGCCGTTGGTGGCCGCGATCTGCAGCACATTCAACCCGCCGCCCTGCCCGGCGACCAGACCCGTCGGCAGCACCGGAAGCGTGTAGGAGACGGTCACCGGCGTGCCGTTGGCGGCCTCCTGCTGCTGCAGCATGGCGATCGCCTTCGCCTGGGTGGTCAGCGCGGGGGCGTTGGACTGCAACGCGCCTTCGACGTCGAAGTCCAGGTTGTAGATCTTGTACGTGTTGACCACCGACAGGTAGTCCTGCTCCAGCGCCGCGGGGGTCTGACCATTGACCGCGGACAGATCCGTGCCCGCCTCGCCGCCGAAGGAGATGGTCCCGTTGATGCCGGCCGTGTGCATGTTGGCGATCTGGTTGTTGATGTAGGAGATCTGCGAGCCGCCGTTGATGTCGTACGCCGAGTAGCCGCCCCAGGACGGTTGGCCGTTCGGGTCCGCGGTGATGAAGGCGAGCGTGGCGTCCCTGACTCCGGCGTGGCCGGCGGACGAGAAGTCGTATCCGTTGGGCCCGGGATAGAGCGTCACGTCGACATAGGGCGAGTACACGCCCGACGAGCTCCCGCCCGTGCCGCCGCCACCGCCGAGGCTGGTGCCGTCGTGCCCCTTGGTGCCGTTGGCCCCCGCGTGGCCCAGCATCGCCGAACCCTGCCCACCGGGCCCGCCCGCGCCGCCGGTCCCCCCGACGGCTCCGCTGCCGCCGTCTCCGCCGTTGCCGCCGACACCGCCGCTGCCGTAAAAGAGGCCACCATGGCCGCCCGCACCGCCCGCCCCTCCGCTGCCGCCGTTGACGCCCGGCGAGCCCGCGGCGCCGACGGTGCCGGGCCCGCCGGCGCCGCCCCAGCCGCCGTTGCCGAACAGGCCCGCGTCGCCGCCCCGGCCGCCGGGCAGACCGGCGGCGCCGGACCCACCCCTGCCGCCGTCGCCGACCAAAAGCCCTCCCGGACCGCCGTTTTGGCCCGTTCCGGGTGCCCCGTCCGCGCCGTTGCCGATCAGCGGACGACCCAGCAGCGCGTTCGTGGGCGCGTTGATCACGCCGAGCGCATCCTGCTCCAGTGCCTGCAACGGCGAGGCGTTGGCCGCCTCGGCGGCCGCGTACGAATTCCCGGCGCCGTTCAACGCCTGGATGAACTGCCGATGGAAGGTCGCCGCCCGCGCGCCCAGCGACTGGTAGGCCTTCGCGTAGCCGGAAAACAGCGACGCGATCGCCGCCGACACCTCGTCACCGGCGGCGGGCATCAGTGCGGTGGTTCCCACCAGGGCGACCGCGTTGGCTTCGCCGAGGGTCGAACCGATGCCGGCCAGCTCCGAGACCGCCGCCACCAGCGCCGGTGCCGCGATCAGAAACGCCATGGTGCCACCCGCCTTTCGGCGTATCACGCGATTGGCAAATGCTATTGAGGCGGACAAAACACCAAAGACGTCGCGAGGTAAGCGTTATCCAACCGTTACAAATGACGTACATCTCGACGACAGCGCGCGCAGCCGCGTCTAGCGCGTGGACATTTGCGAGCTACCCGACCGCCATCCCGGCGAAGTAGCACGCCAGCAGGCTCACCGCGATCAATATCACCCAGGCGTCCGTCAGCCGGCACAGCAGGACGGGCGCCTGCCTGACTTCCATGAACTCGCGAAAGATGATGCGCACCTTGATGACTGCGATCACGATGACGCTCGACGTGACCACCGCGCTCGGCCCGGACGACCCATCCACCGAGTGATCGATCACCAGGTACCCCAGGGTGAGCGACGCCAGCACCAGCCACACCACCAACAGCCGTTTGTTGAACGCGATCACCTTCTCACCTCACCACGTACAGCAGCGCGAAGATAAGCACCCACAGGAAATCGACGGTGTGCCAGTAGGTGGCACACGTTTCAATGATTTCCTGGGATCGCCGGGCGGGGCCGCGAAGTTGGTAGACGACGACACCGAGCACCACGAAGCCGATCAGCAAGTGCACGAAGTGGATCCCGGTCAGGAAGAAGTAGTAGGTGAAGAAGTCGTTGCTGTCGAAGCCGTTTCCCGCGCGGACCAACCGGGCCCACTCGAACACCTTGACGCACAGGAACACGGCGGCGAACGCGGCCGTGAGAATGACGTCGCGCAGCGCCGCGCGGTAGGCGCCGGCCCTGGCCGACTGAACGCACCGCGCCACCGACCAGGAGCTCAGCAACAACACCAACGTGTTGACCACCCCGATGCGCAGGTCGAGCTGCGCCTGAGAGTGCAGGAAGAGTCCCGGGCTTCGGCTCCGGTAGAACAAATAGAAGCCGAAATACCCTGTGAAGACGAGCGTTTCGAACAGGACGAAGGCCCACATGTCGGGCTGGCCCGGCACGAACCTGGCGCGCGTGTTCTTGTCGGCCACCTCGGTCATCGCGCGACCACCGTTCTGGCGGGCTCCGGCAGCGGCCCGGTGCCGAAGTCCTCGCGCCGGATCATGCGAAACAGCATGACGATGAAAGTGACTTGGTAGACGCCGAATACGACCATGTCCAGCCACCAGGCGATCTGGCCGTTCCATGCCAGCACCCCGCGCCGGAAGATCCAGCACGGCGCAACGACGACCTCGGTGAGCGCATTGCACAGGTTGAGATAGCCGAACCACTTGGGGAAGACGCGATTCCTGTCGAGCAGGATCGCGGCCATCCAGATCAGCGAGCCGATCAGGAAAACCCCCATGGTTCCGTCGAAGGACAAGAAGGCAAAGTCGTAGAGCCAACCGATCGCTTCGGGGTCTCGCTCGGGTCGCAGCGTGCCCACGATCAGCGCAATGTTGAGCAGCAGCATGCCCGGAACCGCGCTGAGCGAGTAGATGATCAGATACGAATACGCGAACGCCGGGCTGACCGACATTCGCCGCATCGAATACGCGATGAGGGCGTTGTTGATCGCGATCATGCCGCTGACCGCGAAGATGACGCCGAAGCCAACCGGTATCCCCAGGTGGCGTTCGTGAAACCAGTGCACCTGCGTCGCGAGGTCCCAGGTCGGCTGCGGCGGCGGCTGGACTTGCGCGACGATGAAGAACACAGGGAAGAACAGGTTGTAGAAGACGACGAGTACCGCCCAGGCAAGCCAGAGCTCGCGCTTGGGGCCGTGCATCAGGTGCCAACCGATGCGGCGGTGCAGCGGGCCCGAAGGCGGCGTGGCCGAGGACGCCGGCGGAGTCGTCATCACCGCGCTCATGCGACGACGAGTTCTTCGCCGCCCCGGCGGTATTCGGCACGCTCCCGATAAACGGCCTGCCCCAGAGCGACTCCCATCACCACGATCCACACGGCGATGGCGACGTTCTTCACCCAGAAGGACAGCAGGCCGTCCCAGGCCAGCGGGCCCGTCAGGGCCACGCCCACGAATGCCGCGGGCACCAGTGCGGCCGCCACGAGAAGGTTGAAGTGGGCCACCCAACGCTTGAAGACCGGGCGCGGCTGATCATCGAAATAGATTGCGAGGGCAAGGATCACGCTCTGCCCGATCAGGAAGGGCACCAGAATGGTGAAGGTGATCCAGGCGAAGTCGTTGAGCAGCTGCGTCAGCTCAGGGCTGCGCTCGGTCCGGAAGGCGGCCAGCAGCCAGCAGACGTTCGCGACAAGGAAGAGGGTCGGCCCGCCGGCCACGCAGCCCAGCATCGCGTAGGAGAAGATCGGCGTCCGGTGCGCCATCCTGCGGATCTGCAGGACGATCAGGGCCAGGATCGGCACGAGGCACACCCCGAACCAGTTGAACACGATCATGCTGTAGCGGATCTGCGGGAGGTGGGCCGGGTCGCGGTAGAACGCGGCGACCTGCTCCGCCGACATCGTGGGCGACATCGGCGGCGAGAAGCCCGGGAACAGCAGGAACGCACCGATCCAGATCAGCACCGTCGCGGGCAGAGTCCACAACAGGATCAACTCGCCATCGGTGCGCCGCAACGCCTTTCGCGGAGGGCCGGGACTGTGGTCGGCGCCGATGTCGGTCATCGGTGACTCCTTCCAGCGCGCGAGATCGGTTGGCCGCAGGCGGCTCGTCAGCGAAACTAGCCGATCGGCTATCCGCGGTCAATAGCCGATCGGCTACGCTTCCGGTGTGGTTTCCCCGCAGACCCGCAGCCGGTTTCGCTTCATCAGGCGCAGCCCCGCGCAGACGCGCATCCTCGACGCCGCGCTGCAGCTGATCGCCGAGCACGGCGTCGGTGGAACCTCGCTGCAGATGATCGCCGATGCCATCGGGGTCACCAAAGCCGCCGTCTACCACCAGTTCAAGACCAAGGAACAGATCGTCATCGCGCTCACCGAGCGCGAACTCGGGGGTCTCGAGGAGGCGCTGGAGGCCGCGGAGGCAGACGACCACCGGAGCAGGGCGCGCGAGGTGCTGCTCGATCGGGTCATCGACGTGGCCGTCGAACGGCGCGGCGCCGCAAGCACCCTGCAATTCGATCCCGTGATCGTGCGGTTGCTGGGCGAGCACGAACCGTTCCAGCAATTCATCCAGCGGCTCTACGGCGTGCTGCTCGACGACGCCGCCGAGGACGCGCGGGTCGCCGCGGCGATGCTGTCGGGCGCCGTCGCGGTCGGGGTGGTGTCCCCCCTGGTGGCAGACATCGACGACGACACCCTGCGCGCCCAGGTGGGGCGCATCACCCGCCGGCTGATCGGTGCGCCCGAGTGACGCCCGGTTCCCCCAATTTTCCTGGTCCGGAGCCGGCGCGCTCGGGTACGGTTCTCCCATGAGCAAAGTCGCGCGTTTCGCTGCCGCAGCGGTTATGGCCGGCACCGGCTTGGGACTGGTGAGCATGGGCACCGCGGCGGGCGCTCGCGCCGACGATCCTCCCTTTCCGTTCGTGGGATACCACTGGTGCCCGGGCCAGCCGTTTGACCCGGCGTGGGGGCCGCAGTGGGACCCGACCACGTGTCACGACGCGCACCATCGCGACGTGGACGGCACGATCCACGCCAACGACTACTACGGACCCAGCCCCTACCAAAATCAGCCCGAAAGACCGTTCCTAGGGCCGTAATTCGGCCCCGATGCTACGTGTCGCCGCGCTCCCAGTTTTGTACGCCGTCATGCGCATTGCAGACCAGGAAGAGGCCGTCGGGCGCCTGTGCGACGTAGTACTCCGGGTAGTCGCTGCAGGACGAATTCTCTTCCTTGACACCGGCCATCGGGGGCGACCGGAACCATCGCGGCTGATATCTCCTCGGCGAGCCGCAGAACATCAGGCGTCCCGGCTGCGTCGCGAAGGACACGTAGTAGTCGGCCGTCCCGAAGACGTAGTACGTGGTGTTGTCGCACGGCGCACCGAGCACTTGGTGCGGCATGATGCCCGGCGTGCAATCGGGGTAATCGCAATTCACCGGTCCGGCGGCGGCCTGTGGCGCCGCCAACAGACTGAGGCCCAGGAATACGGCGACAGCTGCCACGATGAATCGCACGGAACTACTTTAAGTTACTTCGCTACCTCAGGGAATAGAATTCTCCGGCTCGGAGAGGATCGGCATTTAAAGCCGCGGCCATCGGCGACGGCGGGGGTCCCTGGCAGTGATAATGTGGCTCTCCTGATAGCGCGGACGGGGAGGTGAGTCATGCCGCTGCGCAAGCTTCCCGCTGAGGCGACCGACGCCGACAGCCCGCGGTCGGCAGCATCCACCTCGGTCGCCGAAGCCGATGAGCTGGCTCTAGCTGAAGCCCGCGCCGCGGCCGCTCGGGCCCGTGCGGTACGACTGCGGCAACAAGCAGAAACGCCGGGCGACGAACCCGACGTGGTCGGCGCCAACGCGCCGGAGGCAGAATCCGATCCCGCGCCGCGGCGGCGGTGGCGGCCGCGTCGCCCGGGCCGGAAAGCCCTGGCCATCGCCGCCGGCATCGCGATCATTTGCTCCTCGTTGACGGCCAGCGGATACCTGATGTGGCATCACCGCGACGCGGTAGCGCAGCGGCAGCGCGAAGCGGAGTTCGCGGCCGCGGCGCGCGACGGGATTGTGATGATGATGTCGATCGATCCCGCCAAGGCACGACAAGACCTGCAACGCTTCGCCGACGACACCACCGGCGTCTTCAAGATCGGCTTTTTGATGGGCGCCGAGGACCTTGTCAAGGCGGTTGAGCAATCGAAAATCAGCACCAAGGCGACCGTGAAAGCCGTTGCCGTGCAATCCATGACCAAGGATTCGGCGCTTGTCCTGGTCGCGGCGAAATCCGAGCTGACCAAGCCGGGTGAGGATAAGCCGGAGTCGCGGTCCTTGCGGGCGGTGGTCGCCGTCCAACGGGACGCCGGGCAGCTCAAGATCGCGAGAGTCGAGTTCGTCCCGTGACGGCCGACGACGCATCACCGCAGGAGCCGGATCGGCGAATCGGCGCAATCCGGCGCTCGGCGCGTCGTCTCCTGGCGCGGTGGCGCCCTATCCTGCTGACACTTGTGCTGGTCGCCACCACCGGGTACGCCGTCGGCTATTTCTATTTGGTTTATCGCCCGGATATGCAAACCGACAATGCCGCGGCGCATCAAGTCATCAAGGCGGCCAGCGATGGCGCGGTGGCCCTGCTGTCGTATTCGCCCGAAACCCTTGACCGGGATTTGACCAACGCCAAATCCCGCGTGACCGAGGACTATCTGGCCTACTACCAGCGTTTTGCCGACCAGATCGTGGGGCCCGCGGCGCAGCGCGGCCAAGTCACGACGACCGCGAGCGTGGTCAAGGCCGCCGTGTCGGAGATGCATCCCAATTCGGCCGTCGTGCTCGTTTTCCTCAAGCAGAAGACCGCGAGCAAGGAAAAACCACAACCGATTGTGACGTCGAGCAGTGTCCGCGTGGAGATGACCAAGGTCAATGGTTCCTGGCTTATCGAGAAACTCGAGGCCATTGAGCCTCAACCTAAGCGTTGATTGAAACCAGACCGTGATATGCGAAAGCGGTGTTAGCCTGTGAATTCAACTGCACTGCAGACTGGCGGTATTTGCGCGTCAAGGAGCACGCGATGCGTTTAATGAATGCGACGGCAAGCGTGGCGCTGGCGGTCGCCGGCGTAATCGGCGGTGGGAGCGTGGCTCCGGCGGCATGGGCCTACGATGCCTCGATCAACGGGACATTCACCGCCACGTGGGTCGGTGAGTGGGCCAGGACCAACGACGTGTATCACCAGGAGCCGATGGTGCGGGAAACCTGGACGATCACCACTTCGTGCGTCACCGCAACGGACTGCTCGGGTCAGGTGGTCAGCGACGGGGGCTGGACCGCCCCGATCAACATGCACGACGGCAGCACCTGGTTCGTGAGTCGCGACATCCCCAACTGGACAACGTGTCCCGACGGCGGCCCTTCATACACCGGCCACGAAGTGATCCATTTCTACCCCGCCAACCCGGAGACCGGTGAAAAGGTGCTCGGGTCGTCGGTCTTTGCCGGAAGGGAACACACCACCGGCAAACCCGGCGCGTGCGGCACCAACCTCCCGCTCTACATCGACCAGCCTTTCCGGCTGGACAAGATCGGCTGACGCGGCGGGCCACCGCCCAAAAGCCTTGCCGGCCAGAGGCTTAACTCAACGGCCGGGTTTCAGATTGCGAACATGTCCTTCCACGTCTTCGGCGCCTTCGCCGGCACGAGATCTGACTGGCGATACACCTGGCCGTCCGGCGCGACGTAGGTCCCGGTGTGCGGGTCGTACTGGGCCGTCGATACCGACGGACCAGGCTGGTTAGCGTCGCGTCCGAACGCGCTGGGGGCCGCGGAAGGAGCGGCCGGCGACGGGCCGGACGGGTCGCTGACCGTCGCGTGCGCAAGGGATCCCGGCTGGGGCGACGGTTCGTCGATCGGCGCGATGGGCGACACCTCGCCCATCGTCGCCGGGTTGAGCGGCGCCGGTAAGGGCGGCGGCCCCGACGGGGGCGTCCCCCGCGGCACGGCTCCCGGCGGCAGCGGCGTTCCCTCCACCGGCCCGAAGATTCGTTCGCGGTTGAAGTTCATGCGGTCATCCGGCGGGATGCCCTGGGCGATGAGGTTGGGGTCCAGCGGATAGGTGCCGAAGACATGCTGCCGCATCGCCAGCGGTTGGAATGGCTTGTCGCTCTCGCAGATTTCGACGGTCGGCGCCCGTTTTCCGGGCTGTCCCATGCACGGGTAGTTGCGGGCGCCACGCACCCCGATGGGGGAATCCTGCGGAAGTTTGCAGTAGAGCCCGTCCGGCGTGTCAACGACGCGGGTGTCCGCCGGGGACCGCCATTGACTCGGTGGCAAAAAGCCCACGGTGCACGCGGGCGGGTCGCTGACGATGAGGTTGAAGGCGCCCTTGGCCAACCCGTCCGGGGCCTTGGTGCCGAGGAACGACTGAATCGCGGCGGTGAACGGCGGCAGCAACACCAGGACCTGCTCGAGCGAAGCATGGTAGGTCACGCCGATCTGGCCGATCGTGGTGAGGTTGGCGAGCAGCACGGGCAGCGTCGGTTTGATCTGATCGAGCAGCCGCGACGCCTCGTCGAAGGCCCCAGGACCCCTTTGCAGCAGCGTGCGGAATTGCGGGTCGACCTTGGCCAGCGTCCCGGTGACGCCGGCGAGGCTGCGCGCATACGTGCGGATCGAGTCGGCGGTCTGGGCCTGCGCGTCGAGGAAGGGCCCGGTGTCCTCGGTCAGGTTCCGCGCGCGGTCGGCGACGCTGTTCAGATCACCCGAGACCCGCGCCGACGAATCGAACAGCGAGCCGAAATCGTAACCGGCGCCGTTGAATGCCTGAAAAGACTCGTCCAGCAGGGTGCTGAGCTTGTCCTTGGGAATGCTGTTGACCAAGGCGCTGGTCTGATCGAGCACGGGGCCGATCGGCTGCGGGATCGTCGTGTCATTGACGGCGATGACCGAGCCGTCGCGCAAATAGGGCGCCGAGTCGGTTCGCGGCCGCAGATCGACGTAGTACTCACCCACGGCGGAGATGCTGAGCACGTGCGCCGTCAGGTCGGCGGGGATCTTCGGCGAAGTATCAAGGGACAGAGTGGCTTGCGCGCCGGTCGGCGTCAGCCCCACCGAGGTCACCTTGCCGATCTGCACTCCGCGATAGGTGACGTTGCTGAAGCGGTACAGCCCACCGGTGGCAGGCAGTTTCAGCGTGACCGTCATCTTGCCGATACCGAGCAGCGTGGGCGCCTGGATGTACCACAACACCATGACGACCACGCCGACGATCCCCACGATCGTGAAGATCGCCAATTGGATTCGCACAAAACGGGTTAGCATCTACCGCCCCCCGCCCGTCGGCTGGTCCGGCGCCGGAGTAGCGCCCGGCACCGGCGCGCCCCCGTCCGCCGGCGATGTCGCGTCAGCGGGCACCGGTGCCGACGGTTTCTGCGCATCTGGGCCGAGCATGGTCAGGCCCGCGACCAACGGCGACACCGGCGGCGGCGCCGCGGGTGGCGGCGCATCCCCCGACTGTGGGTTGACCGACGCGGGCGGCACGTACGGCGGTGGCACACCGGGTTGCCAGGGTGGCCGCGGCCCGAACGGCGCCGGTTCCCCGACCGGTCCGGGCTTGCTGAGCGCCCCGGGCGCTCCGGGTGGCGCGCCGTATCGGAATTGCAGGTACTCCGGATCCCCGGGTGCCGGAACGCCTTCCGCGCCGATCCGCTCCCAGTGGGTGCCCCGCAGGATGCTCTTGCGCAGCCCGGCGTTCGTCAGGTCGATGATGAAATACCCGTTCATGTAGTCGCCCCGGATGTACCGGTCGACGATGCTCTGGGTGAACGGGAACGTCGGCGCGTACGTCAGGGCGGCGTCGAGGTCCGGTCCGATGTCGGCGAGCGCGCCGAGCGCCGGTCCGAGATTCTTCAGGTTCCTGACCAAGTCATCGCCCGCATCGTTGACGAGCTTGGTGGCGGTGTTGCTGAATGTGCCGAGTTTGTCCAGAGCCGCCGTCAACCGCGGCCGCTCCTTGACGAGCACTTCCAACGCCGGCGGAATCTTGTACAGCGCCTGGGTGATCACGTCGCGCTGGGCGGCGAAGGTGCCGGAAAGGCGGTTCAGCGCTTGTAGCGACGCGACGAGGTTGTCGCGCTGCTGGTCGAGTGTGCCGACGAATCTGTCGAGGCGTTCAAGCAGATCGCGAACGTCACCGGCGTGCCCGGACAGGGCGGCGTTGAAGTTGTGGATGACGTCACCGATCTGCCCCAGCCCGCCGGCGTTGAGGATCACCGACAGCGACGACAGGGTCTGTTCGGTCGACGGATAGGTCGACGACCGGTTCAGCGGGATCGTGGCGCCCGGTTGCAGCCGCCCGACGCCCGGTTCACCGAGCGGCGGATTCAGTTCCAGGTGCATCGATCCCAGCAGGCTGGTCTGGCCGACGCGGGCCACCGCGTTGGCCGGGATCACCGTCCCGGGCTTTACCGAGATTTTCACGTCGGCGTGCCACCCGCGCACCGTGATGTCGCTGATGCTGCCGACGATCACGTCGTCGATCATCACCGGCGAATTCGCTTCCAGCGTGCCGACATTGGCGACCTCGACGTGGTAGACGTTGGCGCCCGGCCCCCGTCCCACCGCCCCCGGCAGGGGCAGCGAATTCAGCCCGTTGAACGCGCAACCGCTGGTGATCAGCATGACGCACGCGGCGATGCCGAGCATGCGGCGTGCGCCGACTCGGATGCTCATGGCTGCGGACCTCCGCCCGGGAGCAGCATGTCCGACACGTTGGCCGGCTCCGGCGGCGGCGGTGCGACGGGCGACGGCGGTTCGGCCGGTGACGGTGCGGCCGGTGGCGGCGCGGGCGGCGGCGGCGCGCCCGGGTGTGGTTCGGCCGGTGGGGGTTCCGGCATCGCCGCGCCCGGTATCCGGCCCAGCGGCACCGATCCCGGCGGCCCGACGGGATCACCCGGCAGACCCGTGTAGGCGGACACCGCCGGCGGCAGCTCCGGCGGCGACGGCCGTGGGCCCTCACCGCCGGGCGCCAGCCGCTGCTCGGCGTAGATGACGTTCTTCGGGTCGAACGCCGGCGACAGGATGGGGTTGACCGGAATCGGCAGATAGTTGAAGTTGAAGAACATCAACGGGTTGAACACCTTCAACGCGGTGCTCAGGTACAGGCCGCACAGCTTGCCCGTCTCGACCGCGGTGGCGTTCTCGATGGCCCCGATGTTCGAGCAGTAGGCGAACGTCGGGTTGCTGAAGTTCTGGAGTCCCACGCCGCCGCGGATGTTCCCGACGTCGGGGTCGTAGTCGTTGTAGGCGTTCGCCAGCGCGTTGGGCGCCACGTGCAGAACGTTTTTCAACGCCATCTGGTTGTCCACGAGTATCTGCGTCAGGTCGGCCAGCCGCGCGACCTGCTCCGAGGTCTGCTCGCGGCTACCCTCGATGAACCGCTGCACCTCGCCGACCGCGCTGGACAGGTCCGTCACCGCCGCGTCGAGATCGGATTTGTTGTCGTCGAGCACGCTGGTGAGCGTGGCCAGCCGGTTGTCGAACTGCACGATCTGAACGTTGCTGTCGCGCAACGCCCCGATGAAGTTCTGCAAATTCTTGATGATGTCGACGATGTTGCCGCTGCCGTTGGCGAGGATCCGCCCGAACCCGGATAGTTGAGCCAGCGTCTGCCGCAGCTTCTCACCGTTGCCGTCGCCCAGCGCGTTGGCGGCGCTGTCGATGAATCGCCCCACCGACGTGGTCGACACCTTGCTGTTGGGACCCAATTCGGTTGCCAGACGCATTAATTGGTCCTTGACCTGATCCCATTCGACGGGCACCGCCGTCCGGTCGACCGGTATCACCGCGCCATCGCGCATGGTGGGACCGCTGGACCGGTAGGCCGGGGTGAGCTGGACATAGCGGGCCGCCACCAGGTTCTGGGCGACGATCACCGCTTTCGCATCGGCGGGGATGGGCACGTTGCGGTCAACGTGCATCACCAATTTCGCCTGGGTGCCCTGCGGTTGGATGGACGCGATGGTGCCCACCTTCATGCCGGACACCCGCACGTCGTCGCCGGGATAGATGGCAGTGGCGGTCGGGAAGTACGCGGTGATCGTCGTCGGGCGAAAGAAGGTGTTGCGGATCGCGATTCCCGCGCCCACGACGAGGAGCCCGGCCAAGACGATGGCCAGTCCGACCTTGAGCTTGTTGCGCGGAATCGCCCTGAGCCCCGTCATGGGCGGCCTCCCGGGTCCATGTTGAACGGCCATGGGAAGAACGCCCGCGGCCCGGCGGTGTCCGGCGGTTGACCCGGCGCGCCGTAGGCGCGGAAGCCGAACGCGTAGTCGAACAACCACTGGAAGAATTCCAACTGGAAGAGGTTCGGAATGAACGGGTTGTAGTAGAACCCGCTGGAAACGGTTTCACCCTGCGTCAGCTCGTACTTCGCCAGCCCCGGCAACGCTTTCGCGATGTTGTCGCGGTTCTTTTCCAGCATCGCCGTCACCGAGTTGATCTTCTCCAGCGCCGGCGCCAGTTTCGCCTCGTTGTCGTGCACGATGCCGGTCAGCTGCTTGGACACCGCGGAGGTGCTGGCAAGGAGCCGTACGATCGCCTGCCGGCGAGTCACCAACATGGACAGTAGGTCGTTGGCGTTGAGGATCAGCGTGTTGAGTTGCTGGCTGCGTTGCGAAAGGATGCCGGTCACATCGGCGGCACCCTTGAGCAGCTGGCCGAGTGTCTGGTTGCGGGCGTTCAGCGTCTGCGAAAGCCGGGTGATCCCGTCGAACGCGGGCCCCAATTGTGGCGCAACCTGATTCAGCGTCGCCGACAGCGTGTCCAGCGACTGGTTCAGTGATGCCGTGTCGGTGCCCTGGATGTCAGAAGACAAGTTTTCGACGGCCTCGGACAACGAGTAGGGCGACGAGGTGCGGGACGCCGGGATGACAGACATCGGATGCAGCGTGCCGCTGCCCGCCGAATCGACGGTGAGTATCCGCTGCCCCAACAGCGAACCGGTTCGGATGTGCGCGGTAGTCGCCGACCCGAGCAAGATGTTGCCCTTGGCGGTGAACGTCACCAAAACGTCGCCATGCTGCAGCGACATCCCCGTCACGCTGCCGACCTTGATTCCCGATACCGTCACGTCATTGCCGGTTGCCAGGCCGCCGGCATCGGAGAACACAGCCTGGTAGCGGACCGTGGTCGCACGCTGCACCAGTTGGTCGGGGTTCAGCCCGACGGCGATGATCAGAGCGATGAGGACGGCGCCGATGAACCCGGCCTTGATCAGGGCTGCTCCGCGGTACTTATTCATTCGCCATCCTTCGGCTCCGCGCACCTGCCGGTGATCTGGTGCTTGATGCCGACTTCCACTGTCCGGTACTGCAAGTCGGACACGCGCAGGGCCAGTCCGCACAGGTAGTAGGGGAACCAGGCGCCGTACGCACCGAGCCTCGTCAGCTTGCGGTAGTCGTTGGGCAACTTCTGCAGCGACACGTCGAGAAGGTTCTTGTCCTGGTCCAGCAACGGGGCGAGCCGGCTCAACTGGTCCACGGTGCCTGCCAACGGCGAGCGGGCGCGGCCGAGCAGATCCGCGATCGAGGCGGTGCCCTTGTCCAGCGCCGTGATGGCGGTTCCGATGGTGTCGCGGTCCTGCGAGAGTCCGCTGATCAACTTCTCCAGACGGTCGATGGCGCCGGAGAACTTGTTGCCCTCCTTGTCGACGGTGCCCACCACGGTGTTCAGGTTGTCGATCAATTCCTGAATCGTTTGGTTGTTGTCAGCCAACGCGTTGGAAAACGACGTCGTCTTGGTCAGCAGCGACTGCAGGGTTCCGCCCTCGCCCTGGAAAACCTGAATGAGTGCTGCGCTCAGCGCGTTGACGTCTTGCGGATTGAGGCCCTGCGTAACCGGTTTCAATCCACCCAGCAGCAGATCGAGGTCGAGGGCGGGCGCCGTCCGGTCGATCGGGATCTGCGCACCGGCCGGCAGCACCTTCGTGGACCCGGGGCCGTCGACCAGCTCGAGGTAGCGGTCACCGACCAGGTTCAGGTAGCGGATGACCGCCCGGGTGCCGGTTGTGAGCACCACGCTGCGGTTGGCGTCGAACGTCACCACGACCTTCTTGTCCGGTCGCAACGACACGCCGTTAACCGTGCCCACCCGCACCCCGGCGACCCGCACCGTCTCGCCGGTCTTCAACCGCGACACATCGGAGAAGACGGCCGAATACCCGTTCGTCGAACCGGTGGTGTACTGGCCGAAAATGAAGAACAGGAACACCGTCAACAGAACCATCACGGTGGCAAAGATCCCGAACTTGACGATCATCGCGCGTGAGCCGCTCATCCGGGTTGCCCAATCTGCATGGTGTTGCGCGGCGGCCCGTCGATCGGCCCGTACAGCAGCTGCTTGAGGGCGTCGGAGTTGAGCAGCAACTGCTGGTTGTTGTACGCCATGGGATTCGAGCCGACGTCGGCCACCACGAAGGGCGGCGCTTCGTCGAATTTCACCACGGGAAGGCTGTGGCACTGCGGACCACCGGACGCGGCCACCTTGGGCAGGTTGCTCGGGTAGCGGTACCGCTCGGCGCCGAAGCCGAGATAGACGGTCACCTTGACCATCGGTTCGGGCAGGTCCGGCGCGTGCAGGTTCACCAGCGACCCCGACAAGCCGCAGTACAGCGCCTGGTGGTACTCGTTGAGCAGATCGGTGGTCGGGGCCAGCAGGTGCAGCGTGTCGGTCAGCCCTTGGCGGTTGTTGCCCACCACGTCGTTGCCCATGTTCGCCAGGCCGATCGAGCTGATCAGGAACGCATCCAGATTTCCTTGCTCGTCGACGATCGACTTGCTGATCTTGATCGAATTGTCCGCCGTCGCGAGGAGATTCGGCGCCGCGTCGGCGTAGGCGTTGCTCACCGCGGGCAGCACTTCGAGGTCGCGGCTCAGCGCCGGCAGGCTCGGCTCCTGGGTGGCCAGGAACGCGTCGAGGTCGTGCAGCATCTGCCCGATCTTGTGGCCCCGGCCGTTCACCGCCGAAGCGATCGCGCCGAGGGTTTCGTTGAGTTTGGCGGGATCGATCTTGGCCAACAGCGAAGTCAATTGCTGGAACACCGTGTTGATTTCGACGGTGACGTGTTTGCCCTCGAGCACCTGACCCGCGCGCAGCGGCTGCGACGACGGCTCGGCGGGTGGTACCAGCTCAACGAACTTGGCGCCGAACACCGTCGTCGATGCGATGTCGACCAGCACGTTGGCCGGGATGAGGTGCATCTGCGACGGTTGCATCGCCAGGTGCAGGACAGCTTCGCCGTTGGGCCGCGTGTCTATCGAGGCGACCTTGCCCACCTCGACGCCGCGCATCTTCACCTTGGCGTCCGGGTTCATCACCAGACCGGCGCGCGGCGAGACGACGGTGACGGGCACGCTCGTCGTGAAGGACCCCTGGAAGAGGCCTACCGCGAGGGCGAAGATCAGGCCGATCAGGACGATGGTCACCAGCCCGGCCAGGGGCCGCGCGTAGGACTGCACGCCGAAGTGACGGCCGGGTGACGCGGCCACCGGCCGTGCGGCACTGGTGGTTTCGGAACGATGGATCGGTCCCGGCCCGAGGTTGCGCGTCACTGTCCTTTCACCACCTTCCCTAGCCCGACAGGTTGAAGTTGCCGTTGGTGCCGTAGATGGACAGCGAGACGAGCAGCGTCACCGACACGACCACGATCAACGAGGTCCGCACCGCGTTACCGGTGGCGACGCCGACACCGGCCGGTCCGCCCGAGGCAAAGTAACCGAAATACGTGTGGATCAACAAGATCGTGATCGCCATCAGGACGGCCTGCAAAAACGACCACAACAAGTCGATCGGGTTGAGGAACGTCGAGAAGTAGTGCTGATACAGGCCGCTCGATTGGCCGAACAGAACCACCGTGGTGAATTGGCTGGCGAAGAACGACAGGATGACGGCGATGGAATACAGCGGCGTGATCGCGATCATCCCGGCCGCGATCCTGGTGCTGACCAGATACGAAATCGGCCGGATGGCCATCGATTCCAGCGCGTCGATCTCTTCGTTGATGCGCATGGCGCCCAGCTGCGCGGTCACGCCGGCGCCGAAGGTGGCCGCCAAACCGATGCCCGCGACGATGGGCGCGGCGATGCGCACGTTGATGAAGGCCGCCAGGAACCCGGTCAGCGCCTCGATGCCGATGTTGCCCAGCGAGCTGTAGCCCTGGACCGCCAGGGTGCCGCCCGCGGCCAGCGTCAGAAAACCGACGATGACCAGCGTGCCGCCGATCATGGCCAAAGTCCCCGCGCCCATGCTGATTTCGGCGATGAGCCGGATGACCTCCCGCCGGTAGTGGCGGACGGCGAAAGGAACCCCCGCCAGTGCCTGGCCGTAGAACAGCGTGTGATCGCCGATTCGGCTCAGGGTCGCGACCGGCTTGTCGAGCTGTCGCGTCAGGCGCGGATAGGTGGCGCGTAGCGTGATCACGGTCTGTCCCTACACCTCCTCAGTGGCCCTTGGTTGACATTCGGATGCCGATCGCGGTGACAACCACGTTCACGACGAACAGCGACATGAACGCGTACACCACCGTCTCGTTGACGGCGTTGCCGACGGCCTTGGCGCCGCCGGACACCGTGAGCCCCCGATAGCACGCGACCAATCCGGCGATCAGGCCGAAAAGCGCTGCCTTGACGCACGAAATGATCACCTCGGGCACGCCGGTCAACAGCGTGATGCCCGCGGCGAAAGCACCGGGGTTGACGTCTTGGACGAACACCGAGAAGACGTAGCCGCCCACGATGCCGATGATGACGACCAGGCTGTTGAGCAGCAGGGCTACCAGGCCGGCGGCCAGCATGCGCGGGGTCACCAGGCGCTGCACCGGGTTGATGCCCAGCACCTCCATGGCGTCGATCTCCTCGCGGATGGTCCGCGAGCCAAGGTCCGCGCACATGGCGGTGGAACCGGCGCCCGCGACGATCAGCACGGTCACGAGCGGGCCGACCTGGGTCACCGCTCCGAAAGCGGCGCCGGCCCCGGACAAATCCGCGGCGCCCAGTTCGCGCAACAGGATGTTGAGCGTGAAGCTGACCAGGACGGTGAACGGGATGGCCACCAGCAGCGTGGGCGCCAGCGCGACGCGCGCGATGAACCACGACTGCTCCAGGAACTCACGCCACTGCCAGGGCCGGCGGAACGCGAACTTGATGGCGTCCGCCGACATCGCGAACAGTCCCCCGACCGCCTCCATGGGCTTGGAGCCCCGGCCAAGTGAGATGCCGCCGGTCCACCGCTCGGGGCCGGCTCGCTTAATCGCCATCGAACCGCAGCCCTTCCCACTTTTCGAGACGGGTAGTCTTGTTCCTCGTCGTCGACTGCTGTAAATTCAGCTCAACCGGCGGCTGCGAACCACCGCCGCTGACGAAGAGATGCGAAGCGGGCAGCCACATTCCGGCGTTCACCTCCGGCATGGACACCGCTACCACCCTCACACCAGACCTCCGTGTCGCCGCGTGAGTTGGCGCTCCAAAACCAGGGGCCCCATGTCTTGAAGCGTCCGGCGATTATGACTCATGCCGCGGCCCGGGGGAACGAAAAGTTTAAAACCGTTATCGGACAGCCCATCGGGCGCAAAGCGCCATTCGGCTTTGACATTTGACACAGCTCCGGTCCCTGTCGCACTCAAGTGACCGCGCCGGCCGTCTTGAGTTCGATGATGCGGTCCCAATCGAGCCCGATCTCCATCAGGATCTCGTCGGTCTGCTCGGCGAATCCGGGCGCCGGCCCGGTGTGCGGCGCCGCGACATCGAACTGGACCGGGTTGGCGACCAGGTCGAGTTCGCCCGCGTGAACCAGGTATTCATTGGCGCGGATCTGCGCGTCGTCGACCGCCTGCAACGTGTCCTGCACGGGCGCCCACGGCCCCGCCAGCGTGGCGAAGCGTTCGCTCCACTCGGCAAGGGTGCGGGTGGCGATCGCCTTGGTCAAGATCTCGACCGCGTCCGCGGTGTTCGCGGCGATGGTCTCGACGGTGGCGAAGCGGGGATCGTCGGCCAGCTCGGGCAGGTCGACGTGCCGGCACACGTCCGCCCAGAACTTGGTGGGCTGCATCATCACGAAGGAGATGTAGCGGCCGTCGGAGGTGGTGTAGAGGCCCACCAACGGATTGTTCGGCGCGCCGTGCACACCCGGCGGCGGCGCCTCCATCCGCTGGCCCAGATGCTTTGTCAGCGCGACCGTATGACCCATCGACCACAGGCCGCTGCCCAGTAGCGACACATCGACGACCGACGGTTCACCGGTGCGTTCGCGCTTGAGCAACGCCGCCGCGATGCCGCCGGCGAGGTTGGTCCCGGAGATGGTGTCGCCGTAGGCCGGTCCGGGCGGCGCGATCATGCCGGGCATGCCGGCCGGGGTGATGGTCGCGGCGGTGCCGGCCCGGCACCAGAACGCGGTCATGTCGTAGCCGCCCTTCTCCGACTCGGCGCCGCGGGGGCCGAGCGCGCTGCCGCGGGCGTAGACGATGTTCGGGTTGACCGTACGAATGTCGTCGACGTCGATGCCGAACTTCTTCCGGTGAGCGGGAAGGAAGCTCGTGAGGAAAACGTCGGACCGCCGGGCCAGCTCGTAGAGCACCTCCTTGCCCTCGGGCACCGACATGTCCAGCCCGATGCTGCGCTTGCCCCGATTGGCGTGCTCGATGTTGGGGTTCGGGTCGCCTTCGACGCGTAGCATGCCGGTCTGCCGGAGCCCGCGCTGCGGGTCGCCGGTCACGGCGTGCTCGACCTTGACCACGTCGGCTCCCCACTCGGCCAGCACCGCGCCCGCCGACGGGACGAAGCCGTACATGGCGACCTCCAGGACCCGGATGCCCTCCAGCGGCCTCATGCCGAAGCCCCCACGGCCGGCACGGCGATCGTCTTCCGCTCCAGGAATTCTTCGAGCCCGGCGACGCCCATTTCGCGGCCGATGCCGGACTGCTTGAAGCCCCCGAACGGGCTGTCGGCCCCGAAGTAGTTGCCGCCATTGACGGAAAACGATCCGGCCCGGATCCGGCGCGCGACCGCCAGCGCGCGGTCCTGGTCGCGGCTGAACACCGCGCCGGCCAGCCCGTAGATGGAGTTGTTGGCGATGCGGACCGCGTCGTCGTCGTCGTCGAATGCGATGACGACCAGCACCGGCCCGAAGACCTCCTCCTGGGCGATCTCGCTGTCGGGATCGACGTTGGTGAGCAACGTGGGCGCATAGAAGTAGCCGGGATCCAACCGCTCGCCGCCGGTGACCAGGGTCGCCCCGGCGGCGACGGCGCGCTGCACCATGCCGTCGACCTTGTCGCGCTGACGCTCGTTGATCAGCGGCCCCATGAACGTCTTCGGATCAGCCGGGTCCCCGTGGCGCACCTTGGCGAAGTTCTGCGCGATCAGCTCCACGATCTCGTCGTGGTGCGACCTGGGCACCAGCAGCCGCGACGTCAGCGCGCAGCCCTGGCCGGCGTGGGTCACCATGCTGAAGGCCGCGAACATCGCGGCGCCGGCGAAGTCGGCGTCGTCGAGCATGATCACGGCCGACTTGCCGCCCAACTCCAGGAAGACGCGTTTCACCGTCTCGCTGGCGGCGGCCATGATCCGGCGGCCGACCGCCGTCGACCCCGTGAAGGTGACCACGTCGACATCGGGGCTCGTGGTCAGCGCGGCCCCGACGGCGGCGTCCGACGAGGTGAGCACGTTCACCACGCCCGGTGGGATATCAGTGTGGTTGGCGATCAACTCGCCGAGGGCCAGCGTGACGAGCGGGGTGTCCGGCGCGCCCTTGAGCACCACGGTGCAGCCGGCGGCCAGCGCCGGGGCCAGCTTGGCCAGCGCGAGCTGGTTCGGATAGTTGTAGGCGATGATCGCGCCCACCACCCCGGCGGCTTCCTTCTCCACCCAACGGTGATGGCGCATCCCCCGCGACTCGACCTCGCCGAGGTCTTCCGAGAACTGATACGCGGGGAGCAGGTCGGCGTAGAAACGCACGATCTTGATCGGGTCGTCGAGTTGAGCGCCCTGGGTGAGCGCACGGGTGGCGCCGACCTCGGCAATGGTCAACTCGCGAAGCTCCTCGGCATGGTCGACTAGCGCCCGGTGCAACTGGTCGAGGCAGCGCGCCCGCAGCGCGACGTCGGTCGACCAGCTCGTGGTGTCGAAGGCACGGCGGGCCGCGGCGATGGCCGCTTCGGCCTGCTCGACGCCGGCGTCGGGAGCGTGCCCGACGACGGCGCCGGTGGCGGGGTTGATCGAGGGGAAGCTCTGGTGGGTGGTCACGAGCCGGCCGTCGATCAGCAGCCGGCGGTCGACCGGTGACTCGGGCGCGGCGTCCGCGATGGTCACTGAGGTGGTCCCCAAGGCGGTGTCAGCCGTGTCCTGCACTGGCATCCCTACTTCCCTCTGCTTCGGGTCTGTGTGGTGACGGTCACGATAATTTGATTCTCGTCTCCGGCGAATCTTACATTCGGGTCTCGATAATTCAAGAAACTCTCAGGAACGGCACGGGGCCGCCAACCAGCGGCGTTATTGCTCAGGTGTCGAGGTGGGCGCCCTCTCGCTGCAGGCCGAATGTGGTTTTAGACCTGTGTTGCATGGCGCTCCGCGGCGAGAGTAAGGTTCTCATAATTGCAAGGGAGATTCTTTGTGACTGAAACGGCCGCATACGGAGTCGGGGCTAGCTTGGTGTCGGGAACGTGAAGACCGCCGTTGTCACCGGTGGCGGGTCCGGCATCGGTCAAGCGGTCGCGCAACGGCTGCGCGCCGACGGTCTTGACGTCGCCACGATCGACCTCAAACCGTCGGAAACCGAGTTGGCTTTCACCGCCGACGTCACCGATCGCTCGCAGGTGGATGCCGCGCTGGCCGCGATCCGCGCCCAACTCGGGCCGGTGACCGTTCTGGTCAACGCGGCGGGCCTGGACGGCTTCAAACGCTTCGCCAACATCACCTTCGAGGACTGGCAGCGGGTGATCGACGTCAACCTCAACGGCGTCTTCCACACGATTCAGGCGGTGCTGCCCGACATGGTCGAGGCCGGATGGGGGCGGATCGTCAACATCTCGTCGTCGAGCACGCATTCGGGCGCTCCCTACATGAGCCACTACGTGGCGGCCAAGTCCGCGGTCAACGGCCTGACCAAGTCGCTCGCGCTCGAATACGGGCCCAACGGCATCACCGTCAACGCCGTGCCGCCGGGATTCATCGACACCCCGATGTTGCGCACCGCCGAACAAAACGGGTTCCTCGGCAACGTCGAGGAGACCATCGCCCGGACCCCGGTGCGCCGGATGGGCAAGCCGGAAGACATCGCGGCGGCGTGTGCCTTCCTGATCTCCGAGGAGGCCGGCTACATCACCGGTCAAATATTGGGCGTCAACGGCGGCCGCAACACCTGAGCATCGACGGCAGAGGAGAGACAGTGGCAGAGGGCGCACCGGGGCGCGTCAAGGGCAAGGTCGCCTTCGTCACCGGCGCGGCGCGCGGTCAGGGGCGTAGCCACGCCGTGCGCCTCGCCGAGGAAGGCGCGGACATCATCGCCGTCGACCTGTGCCGTGACATCGAGACCATCGGTTATCCGATGGCCGCGCCGGAGGACCTCGACGAAACCGCCCGGCTCATCGAGAAAACCGGCCAAGCCGCCGTGATCGCCCGGGCCGACGTGCGCGATGCCGCGCAACTTCGGGCCGCGCTGGAGGATGGGGTCGGCCAGTTGGGCGGGCTGGACATCGTCGTCGCCCAAGCCGGCGTCGCCGGCATGAAGGGCGCGCCGCCGCTGCAGGCGTGGTGCGACGTCATCAACACCAATCTGATCGGCACCATCAACGCGATTCAGGTCGCGCTGCCGCACCTGCGCGCCGGCGCCTCGATCATCGCCACCGGATCCACCGCCGCCCTGATGGACACCGCCAAGAAGGACAACCCCGGCAACGACCCGGGCGGGATGGCCTACATCCACTCGAAGCGGGCGCTGTCGCATTACGTCCACGACCTGGCAACCGAACTCGCGCCCTTGGGAATTCGGGCCAACGTCATCCATCCGACCAACACGAACACCCCGATGCTGCAAAGCGAGCCGATGTACCGCTCGTTCCGGCCGGACCTCGAACACCCGACGCGGGCCGACGCCGAGCCGGTTTTCGGCGTGCAGCAGGCGATGAAGATCCCCTACGTCGAACCCGAGGACATCAGTAATGCCGTCTTGTGGTTGGCCTCCGAGGAGGCCAGGTACGTGACCGGCGTGCAGCTGCGCGTCGACGCCGGCGGCTACCTCAAGTGGTACGACCACGACAACTGAGCCACAGAAGATTTCGAAGGAGACACCGTGAAGGTCTGGGTTGATCCGGAACGCTGCCAGGGCCACACCCTCTGCTCGATGATCGCTCCGGATTCCTTCCAGCTCAGCGACATCGACGGCAGTTCGTCGGCGGTCGACGAGGTGGTGCCGGCCGACAAGGAGGACCAGGTCCGCGAGGCCGCCCACTCCTGTCCGGAGCAGGCCATCATCATCACGGATGAAACGTAAAGGGAGACAGTGCCTTGAGTGTCGACGACAGCGTTGATGACCAAGTCAGCGACAGCGACCGTCAGCGGTACCGGTATCACTTCGATCGGCACTCCGCGGAGTATCGCTCGCGGTTCAAGGACATCACCGAGGAGATGCACGCCCGGTGCCCGATGGCCTGGAGTGACACCTACGGCGGCCACTGGGTGGCGGCCGGCAGCCACGAGGTCTTCGAGCTCGCCCGCTGCCCGGCGGTCTCCAACGATCACGACGTCAACAACGAGCGCCGCGGCTACAAAGGCATTTCGATCCCGACCGCCAGCCGCATCAACGGCATCCGGGGCGGCATCCTGGAGATGGACAACCCCGAGCACAAGACCTACCGCTCCGTGCTCAACCCCTACCTTTCGCCCGCCGCGGTCAAGCGCTGGGAGCCGTTCATCGACGACGTGACGCGCGCCTGCCTCGACGAGAAGATCGAGGAAGGCCGCATCGACTTCGTCGACGACCTCGCGAACATCGTGCCGGCGGTGCTGACGCTGGCGATGATGGGCATCCCGCTGAAGAACTGGCAGATGTACAGCGAGCCAACACATGCCGCGGTGTACACCCCGGAGCACTCCCCGGACATCCAACGGGTCACCGAGATGCACCGGCAGATGGGGATCGACCTGATCAACAACATGATCGAGATCCGCAACAATCCGCGGCCCGGCCTGGTCAATGCCCTGCTCGAAATGCGGATCGACGGGGAGCCCGCGCCCGATCTGGAAATCATCGGCAATCTCGGGCTGATCATCGGCGGCGGGTTCGACACCACCACGGCGCTGACCGCCCATTCGCTGGAATGGCTTTCGGAGAACCCCGACAAGCGGGAGCTGCTCAGCAAGCAACGCGAAACGCTGCTCGACCCCGCGACCGAAGAGTTTCTTCGTTACTTCACCCCGGCACCGGGCGATGGCCGGACCTTCTCCGATGACGTCGAGCTCGACGGCATCAAGTTCAAAGAGGGTGAGCGGCTGTGGATTTCGTGGGCCATGGCCAACCGCGACCCGGCGGTGTTCCACGATCCGGACGAGATCGTCCTCGACCGCAAAGGCAACCGGCACTTCAGCTTTGGGCTGGGGCTGCACCGCTGCGCCGGATCAAACGTGGCGCGCACCGTGTTCAAGTCCATGCTCACGGCGGTTCTCGACCGGATGCCCGACTACCGGTGCGACCCCGAGGGCACCGTCCACTACGAGACGATCGGCGTCATCCAGGGCATGCGCAAGCTGCCGGCCACTTTCACGCCCGGCAAGAGGCTCGGCGCGAGCCTCGACGAGACGCTCGACAAACTGCAGCGCGTCTGCGACGAGCAGGAGCTGGCCCGCCCGATCACCGAACGCAAGGAAGCCGCCGTCATCGACTAGCCGGCTGACCGGTCATGGTTGAAAAACGATGTTGACCAAATAGGTGCCGATAGCCGTCGCGTCGAGCATGTTGCCGATGGCGACGGCGGAGTCAAGGGTGCCGACGAAGGTCGGGCTGGATCCGGCAACGGCGGTGCTGCCAGTGCCACCGGCGATTGCGGTATCGAAAAAGCCGGGGACGGAACCGGTGCCGCCGGCAATCGCGGTGCTGCCCGTGCCCATGGCCTGGGCAGTGTCATTGCTGCCGTTGAGGGCGTAGGCGCTGGTGTAGGCGCCGAGGGCGTTGGCGGTCTGGAGGTTGCCGTTCTGCGCATACGCCGAGCTGTTGGTGCCGAGAGCGCTGGCCTGGTTGAGGTAGCCCTGGTTCGCGATGGCCATGCTGTTGGTGCCAGTGGCGGTGGCGAGGTTCAGCGTGCTGGCCTGCGCGAGGCTGTTGGCGCCGAAGGCGAACGCGTCAGAAAATCCGGCGGCCCGCGCGGTGCTATCGGCGCCGAGGGCCACCGCAATGCCCCACGTCGAAGCATCTGTGCTGGCGGTCGCGCTGCCTAACCGAAGCAACGTGAACCCACCGACCGAGACGGCCGCGTTAGGGACGGGCAGCGCCTGCGCAACGGCCCGCAACGGCCCCGCGCCGGCGGCCTCGGCGCCCGCGTACGCCCCGGCCCCCGCGTTGAGCGCCTGCACAAACTGGGAATGAAACGCCGCCGCCTGGGCGCCCAGCGCCTGAAACGCCGTGCCGTGACTGGAAAACAGCGACGCGACGGCCGCCGACACCTCATCGCCAGCGGCCGCGATCACCCTGGTGGTCGCAGCCGCGGCCGCGCCGGTGGCCTCGCTGAGCGACGAACCGATACCCGCCACATCCGCCGCCGCCGCTCCCAACATGTCCGGCGCTGCAACCACATACGACATCGCTGACCTCCGACCCCAGTCATCGACCTGACACAGGAGCGTACCCGCGCTGCCGCCCGATATTTCGGCGTTTTGCAGGTCCGCGGGCTCCAAGAATCCTTGGAGGCTTCGTAGAGGCCGGCATTCGACCCTTCTCTCAGCACGCGACTCGCCAGCCGCTGGGAGGAGGAATCACAATGCAGCTGCAGCTGAGCAACCACATCTCGCTGATCCACGGCTGGGTGCCGCTGACGGTCGAGGTGGCCACCGCCGCCGCGCTGACGCTGGCCATCGGCTGGCGGTCGCGCCGCTGGCGCCTGTTGTGGCTGCCTTCGGCCGCCGTCGTGGGAGGCGCGACGGCCGCCGCGACGCACTGGTCCATCGCCGGGCTGAACACCGGACCGGCGCCGCGCGCGCTGTACGTTTGGATCGCTTTGATCGGCATGGCCATCGCCGTGCTGATCCTGGGCTGGCGCGGCGCGCGCTGGTGGCGGCGGGGACTGTCGATCCTGGCCGTGCCGCTGTGTCTGCTGTGCTCGCTGCTGGTGCTCAACCAATGGGTCGGGTACTTCCAGACCGTGCAGAGCGCGTGGAACCAGCTGACCTCCCGCCCGCTGCCCGACCAGGCCGACAAAGCGACCGTCGTGTCGATGGCGGCCAAGGGCAGCAAGCCGGCCCACGGCAGCCTGGTGCCGGTGCAGATCCCCGCCGACGCATCGCATTTCAAGCACCGCGAGGAACTCGTCTACCTGCCGCCGGCATGGTTCGCGAGCTACCCGCCGCCGCAGCTGCCCACGGTGATGATGATCGGCGGCATGCTCAGTTCGCCCGCCGACTGGGTGCGGGCCGGCAACGCGGTGGAAACCGTCGACGCCTTCGCGGCCGCGCACGGCGGCAGCGCCCCGGTGCTGGTGTTCGTGGATGCGGGAGGGGCGTTCGACAACGACACCGAGTGCGTCAACGGCAGCCGCGGCAACGCGGCCGACCACCTGACGAAAGACGTTGTGCCCTATGTGGTGTCGAACTTCGGGGCCAGCCCCGACCCGTCCCACTGGGGCGTGGTGGGCTGGTCGATGGGTGGGACCTGCGCAGTGGACCTGACGGTCATGCACCCGAACCTGTTCAGCGCCTTCGTCGACATCGAAGGCGACCTGACGCCCAACACGGGAACCAAGGCGCAGACGATCGGGAGCCTGTTCGGCGGCAACGCCGACGCGTGGGCGGCGTTCGACCCGACGACGGTGATCAACCGCCACGGCCGCTACACCGGCGTGTCCGGCTGGTTCGCGATCTCGTCGGGCGGCTCGCCGACACCGAGCCGCGATGTCACCACCGTCGACAGCGCCGCCATGGCCATCGCCGGGCGCGGCGCCGCCGCCGACCCGGGCAACCAGGCCGCGGCCGCCGGCTCGCTGTGCGCGCTGGGCCGGGCGAACGGCATCGACTGCGCGGTGGTCGCCCACCCCGGAAAGCACGACTGGCCGACCGCGGGGATGGCGTTCAGCACCGCCCTGCCGTGGCTGGCCGGCCGGCTGGGCACCCCGGACGTGCCCCGGATCGCGTTGCCGGGCATGGAGTCTGCTACCTCGCACCCACACCACACCGAGGCGGTGGTTCACCCGCAGCGCTAGCGCTAGCTGTACTCGGTCAGGACGTTGGTAGCAGGCGTGTCGGCTTGATGTGAGGAGAACCCCCGGGTGGGGTGTGGCTTGTCT
>NZ_LQPM01000002.1 GCF_002101815.1 Mycobacterium paraense
CGCCCCGCCGTTCCCGCCGTTGCCCAACAGGCCGGCGGGCCCGCCCGCCCCGCCGGGCGCGCCGACGGCGGTGCTGTTGCCGCCGTTGCCGCCGTTGCCGGACAAGAATCCGCCGGCGCCGCCGGGTGTTCCGATCCCTTGGGCGTTGGTTATGCCGTTGGCGCCGTTGCCGATCAGCGGACGCCCGAAAAGCGTGTTGGTGGGAGCGTTGATCAGGCCCAGCAGGTCGTCCTGGAGGGTCTGCAGCGGCGAGGCGTTGGCGGCGTCGGCCGCCAGATAGGCGCCCGCACCCGCGGTGAGGGTCTGCACCAGCTGGCTGTGAAATGCCGCCGCCTGAGAGCCCAGCGCCTGATACGCCGAGGCGTAACCCGAAAACACCTCCGCGACGGCCGCCGACACCTCGTCACCGGCCGCCGCCAGCACCCCCGTCGTCGGTGCGGCGGCCGCCGACTGGGCGGCGCCGATCGCCGAGCCGATGCTCGCCAAACGTGTTGCCGCATCGGCCATTACATCCGGAACCGCAAGCACAAACGACATCCGACCCCTCAACGGCTCACGTGAAGCGGTCGCGGCCCGACTACTGCGACAAGGGTGATCGTAACGCCACTAGTCGGCGAAAGCGGTTGTTTTCAAGCGTTATTCGGCTCCGCTTCGGAGCCACCGGAATCCATCGCCCGGAGGCGCCGGAGCGCGAGCCTCGCGTTCCACGCCGACAAGGCCGGCGAGAAACGTTCCAGATACCACAACGCCTTCCACCAGCCCGGCACGATGATGATCGCGTCGCGGCGCGACACGGCACGAAGGACACGCTCGGCGAACTTCTCGGGTGCCATCGGCCGCATCGGCTCCCAGAACTTGAGCAGCGCCTCGTCGCCGGCGCCGGTCTTCGTCATTCGCCCGTACACCCCGCCGGTGAGGATCGGTGTCCGGATCGCGCCGGGGCACAGCACCGAGACCACGACGCCGTGGCGCTCGGCCTCCAATCGCAGGGCTCGGGACAGCGCGACGACGGCGTGTTTGGCGGCGGTGTAGCTCACGGCGCCGGGCGAGGCGAGCAGGCCGGCCATCGACGCCGTGTTCACGATGTGGCCCGAGCGCTGCCGGATCATGATCGGATATACCGCTTGGATGCCGTGCACCACGCCGTGCAGGTTCACGTCGAAGACGTCGTTCCAGTCGTCGAGCGTGTACGAGTCGACCTCGCCGCCCACGCCGATGCCGGCGTTGTTGAACAGGTAGTCGATGTGCCCGGAGTGCCGGACCGCCTCCGCGACTGCGCTTTCGAACGCCGGGTCGTCGCGCACATCGAGCTCGATCGCGTGCGCCTTCGCGTTACCGCTGCCCAGGCGTTCCGCCAGCTCCTGCGCCGCCCCGATCTGGCGGTCGGCGATCCACACCTCGGCCCCCTCGTCGACCAGCCTGGTGGCCAGCGCGGCGCCGATGCCGGACGCGCCGCCGGTGACGAATGCGATCTTGCCCGAGAAGCTCGACGCCATTGGGGCAGGATAACTCGCCTACGGGCAGGTGACGCTGACTTCGAAAGGCTTGTGCACCTGCGCGCCCGCGTTGTCGGTGCCGCTGGCCGTGCCGGTGATCTTGTAGGTGTTGCCGGTCTTGGTGGCGGTGGCGCTTTCGCCGGGCACGCCCTCGGTGAAGCTCATCACCACCCCGTCGACGGTGCCGAGCCCCGCGCCGTGGACCACCGACCCGTCGGGCTCGAGCCCGACGATGATGCCGGTGGCCATGTCGCCGACCGCGATGGAGAACTTGCCGTTGTTCGTGCCGCACACCACCGGGCCGCCGACGTTCTGCGGCCGCCCGCCGATGGTGACCCGCACGGGCCCGGCCGCGGCGGGGCTACCGGATGAGGTCGCGGCGGAAGGCGTTGCGCTCGAAGGGTTGTCGGCCTTGGCGCAGCCGCCCAGGCCCGTGGCGATGGCCGCGGTCGCGAAGGCGATCAGCCATCCGCGCTTCATCGATCGCTCAGGTATCGCGCAGACCCGCGATGAACCCCTGCGTCTCCTCCCAGGTGGGCAGGACGCCGGACGCGCGCACTTCCTCGAAGCTCGGCGCCGCGGCGTCGCGGTCGGACAGCGTGGGGGCGGCGCCGTCGACCAGCGGCCAGTCGATCGCCAGCGTCGGGTCGGTCGCGCAGATGGTGTGCTCGCGCTGCGGGTTGTATTCCGACGAACACAGGTACACGATCGTCGAATTGTCTTGCAGCGCAAGGAACCCGTGCCCCAGGCCCTCGGAGATGTAGACCGTCCGGCGGTCCTTGTCGTCGAGCAGGACGGAGTCCCACTGGCCGAACGTCGGGGAGCCGACCCGGGTGTCGACGACGACGTCGAAGACCGAACCGGACACGCAGGTCACGTATTTCGCCTGGCTCGGTGGCACCTGCGCGAAGTGCACGCCGCGCAGCACGCCGGCCGAGGACACCGAGCAGTTGGCCTGCCGGACGTCGAGCCGGTGGCCGGCGAACTCGGTGAACGCCCGGTCGGTGAGCCATTCGAAAAACATGCCGCGGGAATCGCCGTGGATGGTCGGCGTGATCTCCCACGCCCCGGGGATCTTCAGCTCGCGCGCGCCCATGTCACTGACCCCGTTCTTCGTAGCGGCCCTCGGTGGCCTCCTTGAGGGGCCGCCACCACGCCTCGTTCTCGCGGTACCAGTCGATGGTGGCGCGCAGGCCCTCCTCAAAGTTGGCATGCTTTGGCGTCCAACCCAATTCGTTGTACAGCGTGGTCGGGTCGATCGCGTACCGCAGGTCGTGGCCGACACGGTCGGTGACGTGGTCGAAGTCGTCGGGATCGCGCCCCAGCGCCTCTAGGATCGCGCGCATGACCGTCAGGTTGTCGCGCTCACCCTCGGCAGCGATGAGGTAGGTCCGGCCGTTCTCACCCTTTTCCAGGATTCGCCGGACCGCGCTGTTGTGGTCCTCGACGTGGATCCAGTCCCGAACGTTGGCGCCCGCGCCGTACAGCTTGGGGCGGCGCCCGGTGAGCACGTTGGTGATCTGCCGGGGGATGAACTTCTCGACGTGCTGATACGGCCCGTAGTTGTTCGAGCAGTTGGAGATCGTCGCGCGCACGCCGTAGGACCGCACCCAGGCCCGCACCAGCAGGTCGCTGGCGGCCTTGGTCGCCGAGTACGGGCTCGACGGGTTATACGGCGTCGACTCGGTGAACCGGCTGGGCTCGTCGAGCTCGAGATCGCCGTAGACCTCGTCGGTGGAGACGTGGTGCAGCCGCACGTCGTGGCGCCGCACCGCCTGCAGGATCGCGAAGGTCCCGACCACGTTGGTCTGCAGGGTCGTCCACGGGTCTTCCAGGGAGTTGTCGACGTGGGTCTCGGCGGCGAAGTGCACGACCGCGTCGGACTCGGCGACCAGCGCGGCGACCAGCGCGGCATCGGCGATGTCGCCCTTGACCACCGTGATGGCGTCCTCGACGTCGGCCAGCGACTCGCGCCGCCCGGCATAGGTGAAGGCGTCAAGCACCGTCACGGAATCCTCGGGATGCTCCCGCACCGTGCTGTGCACGAAATTCGCGCCGATGAAGCCGGCTCCACCGGTGACCAGCAATCGCATGGTCACACACCCTAACCGAGCCTGATGATCAGTTTGGGGCAGTTAGCCCTAATGGTCCCGCCAGCTCGCGCAACGCCGACACCAGCGCCTCGTCGTTCGAGGTGCCCAGCACCTGGACGGCCACGTGATCGGCCCCGGCTTCGCAATGTTCACCCAGGCGCCGCGCGATGTCCTCCGGCGTGCCATGGGCCACCACCGCGTCGATCAGCTTGTCGCTGCCGGGCTTGCGCACGTCGTCCTGGGTGAAGCCGAGCCGCAGCCAGTTGTTGACGTAGTTGCTCAGCCCCAGGTAGCGGTCGGCCGTTTGCCGCCCGATCGCCCGGGCCTCGGCGGCGTCGGTGGTCAGCACCACCTTGTGCTCGGGCGCCAGGAACACCGACTTACCCAGCTGTTCGCGCGCCTTGGCCGTGTGCTCCGGCGTGGTCAGGTACGGGTGGGCGCCGGCGCTGCGTTCCGCGGCCAGCTGCAACACCCGCGGCCCGAGCGCCGCGAGCACCCGCCGGCTGGTCGGCACCATCGCGGCGTCGAGCGCGTCGAGGTAGTTGACCAGGGCGTCGTAGGGCTTGATGTACTCCTCGGTGCGCTCCCGGTGGCCCACCCCGACCCCGAGCAGGAAGCGCCCGGGGTGGGCGCTTTCGATGCGCGCGTAGGACTCGGCGACCGCCGGCGCCGGCGCGGACCAGATGTTGACGATCCCGGTGGCCAGCTGCAACGACGTCGTCTGCGCGAGGGCCGGGTCCACCCACGCCAGGTCCGCGTCCGGCGACCCGCCGACCCAGATCGCGCCGTACCCGAGCGCCTCGATCTCGGCCGCGAACTCGGGCGTGATGGAGCGGGTGGGCAGCCAAACCCCGAACCGCCCCAGATCGGGTTTCAGTGCCACTGCCTCGGTCATCGGTGTCCCCCTCCGGTCCGGTTAGCTCAGTCCGAGCGGCCCCGCCAATTCGGCCAGCGCCGACACCAGGTTTTCATCCTTGGTGAGGACCTGCACGGGGACGTGGTCGGCGCCCGCGTCGAGGTGCTCTTTCAGCCGCGCCGCGATCTGCTCGACGGTGCCGTAGGCCACCACCGAGTCGACCAGGCGGTCGCTGCCCGGGCGGACGACTTCGTCGTCGGAGAAGCCCAGCCGCTTCCAGTTGTTGCGGTAATTGGCCAGGTTGAAGTAGATGTCGAGCGCCTTGCGGCCCACCGCGCGGGCCTTTTCGGCGTCGGTGGTCAGCACCACCTTGTGTTCGGGGGCCAAGAACGCCGACGGGCCGATCAGCTCGCGGGCCTGCGCGGTGTGCTCGGGGGTGGTCAGGTAGGGGTGGGCGCCGGCGGACCGGTCGGCCGACAGCTTCAGCACCCGGGGGCCCAGCGCAGCCACCACGCGCCGGTCGGCCGGCACGCCGTACTCGTCGAGCTGGTCCAGATATCCGACGAGCGCGTCGTAGGGCTTGCGGTACTCGGTGTGCGCCTCGGGATGGCCGACGCCGATGCCCAGCAGAAACCGACCCGGGTAGGCCTGGTCGATGCGGTGGAACGACTCGGCCACCGGCCCGGCGGCCGCCGTCCAGATGTTCACGATGCCGGTGGCCACCTGCAGCGTCGTCGTGGCCTCGAGCAGGGGCTCCACCCAGGCCAGCTCGGCGGGCGGGGAACCGCCCACCCAGACGGCCCCGTAACCCAGGGATTCGATTTCTTTGGCTTGCTGGGGCGTCACGCCGCGTCCGAACGATCCGAACCGGCCGAGGTTGGGCTTGGTCATGGTTGTTCCCAACCGGGGCGGTGACGCGCCTATTCCGCGGGGTCGAGAGCCTCCACGTCGGGGGCTGCGGGCGCCTCCAGCGGCAGCAGCACGATGAACCGGGTGTCGCCCGGCGCCGATTCCACCCGCAGGTCACCCCGGTGGTTCTTGACGACGATGTTGAACGCCAGGTCCAGCCCCAGGCCCGTGCCTTCCCCGAACGGTTTGGTGGTGAAGAACGGTTCGAAGATCCGGTCGCGCACGTCGTCGGGGATCCCGGGCCCGGTGTCGCAGATCTCGATTCGGGCCATGTTGCCCTGCCGGCCGGTGCGGATGGTCAGGGTGCCGCCCTCGTCGCGCATCGCGGCGAGCGCGTTGTCGATGATGTTCGTCCACACCTGGTTGAGATCGCCTGGGTAGCAGGGGATTTCCGGAAGCGATTTGTCGAATTCCTTGACCACCGCCACCTTGGCGTCGGTGCTCGAATGCGGGCCCAACCGGTCGGCGAACATCGTCAGCGTGCTGTGCAGCAGCTCGTGGACGTCGGCCACCTGGAAGGGGGCGCGGTCCATCTGCGAATACTGCTTGGCGTCGGCGACCAGCGCCGAGATCCGCTTGCTCGCCTCCAGAATCTGGTTCAGCAGCAGCTCGCCCTCGACGGTGTAGGTCAGCCAGCGGATGGCCTTCTCCAGCGAGGTCGACGCGCCGAGCTCCTCGGTCGCCGCCGCGATGCGTTCCAGCCAATCCGTGTCGAGGCCGCCCTCGACGAACGTCGGGGCGATGTCCCAACCGCCCTCGACGCCATGGTCTTCCAGCCATTCGCCGACGGCGTCCTCCATGTCGGCCGTCTCGATCGCCGTCATGTTCACCGACGCCGACTTCGTCACCTGGGCCGCGACCTCTTCCTGCAGCGCAACCAGCGCCCGCAGCGCCTCCGGGGTGACGGTCCCGTCGGCGAGCATGGCGAGTTTCTGGCGCATGCCGGCGACCCGCTGCCGCAGCTCGGAGGCCGCGCGGACGGTGGCGGCGGCCGGGTTGTTCAGCTGGTGCGTCAGCCCGGCGGACAGCTGGCCGAGGGCGAGCAGTTTCTCCCGGTTGTCGATGATCCGGCGGGTGCGCTCCAGGCCGACGGCCATCCCGTCGAGCAGGTGGACCGCCATCGGGAACTGATCCTTCATGAAGTGGGCGAACGCCGGCGCGTCGAGCACGAAGAACCGGGACGGCTTGGTGACGTACACGGTCGCGTCGTAGCTCTGGTGCTGCAGGTTCCCGGTGAAGGCCCGCCAGGCGCCGCAATACACGCCGCGCTGTGCGGTCCGGTTCGTCTCGATCTCCTGGCCGCCGGAGAGCTTGAACATCGCCAGTTCGCCCTCGATGAGGACGTACAAACACGTCGCCGGTTCACCCTCGACGCAGATCGGGCCGGGCTGGTACTGGGCGATGTGCCCGCTGGCACACAACGCTTCGAGCTGCTCGTCGGAGAGGGCCTCGAAGAGGAACAGGCTGCGCAGCTCGCCGGGCTGACACGGCGTCTCGGTCATGATTCGGCGAGGTAGCGATGCACCAGCATCACCGCCATGGATCCCTCGCCGACGGCCGCGGCGACGCGCTTGGCGGACTCCGCACGGACGTCGCCGGTGGCGAAGACGCCGGGGACGCTGGTCTCCAGGTGGTGGGGCGGCCGGTCCAGCGCCCAGCCGCACACGTTGCGCAGGTCCGGTCCGGTGAGGATGAAGCCGTGGTCGTCGCGGGCGACCACCCCGTCCAGCCACTCGGTGCGCGGCGCCGCCCCGATGAAGATGAACATCCGCGCGCAGGTGACGTCCTCGGTGTCCCCGGTCCGGTTGTCGACCAGGGTCAGGCGCTGCAAGTGGTCTTCCCCGACGGCGCGGCGCACCTCGGTGCAGGTGCGCACGGTGATGTTGGGTCGCTGCTCGATCTGCTGGATCAGGTAGTACGACATCGAGGCCTCGAGCGAGGGGCCGCGCACCACGATGGTGACCGACTTGGCCTCGCGGGACAGGTACATCGCGGCCTGCCCGGCGGAGTTGGCCCCGCCGACGACGTAGACCTCCTCGCCCGCGCACTCGGAGGCGACGGAGACCGCGGCCCCGTAGTAGACGCCGCGGCCGGTCAGCTCGCCGCAGCCCTCGGCGGGCAGCTGGCGGTAGGCGACGCCGGTGGCCAGGATGACCGCGTGCGCGTCGATGGAGCCGCCGTCGGCGAACCGCACTGTGCGCTTGGCGCCGTTGACCTCCAGCGCCGTCGCGGTGCGGGCGGTGATGAGTTCCGCCCCGAACTTCTCGGCTTGGCGCCGGGCGCGCTCGGCCAACTGGCCCCCCGATACGCCGTCGGGGAAGCCGAGGTAGTTCTCGATGCGCGAGCTCTGGCCGGCCTGCCCGCCTGTGGCGGTGCGTTCGATCAGCACCGTGCGCAGGCCCTCGGACGCGCCGTAGACGGCGGCGGCCAGGCCCGCGGGTCCGCCGCCGATGACGATCAGGTCGTAGAACTCCTGCGACGGCGTCGTGGTGAGGCCCAGGGTGTCGGCGAGCTGGGCGTCGGTCGGTTCGACCAGGGTGTCGCCGCGCTCGGTGACGACGACCGGGAGCCGCAGGCAGTCCGCGCCGGCGGCCTTCAGCAACCGCTCGCCGTCGGGATCGTCGGCCATGAACCACGAGTAGTGCAGCCCGTTGCGGGCCAGGAAGTCGCGCACCTGCCAGGACCGCTCCGACCAGCGGTGCCCGATCACCTTGGTGTGCGGGATGGGGTGTTCGGGCGCCGCCAGCCACGCGTCCAGCAGCCCGTCGATGACGGGGTAGAACTTCTCCTGCGGCGGGTCCCACGGTTTGAGCAGGTAGTGGTCGAGGTCGACGACGTTGATCGCGTCGATGGCGGCGTGGGTGTCGGCGTAGGCGGTGAGCAGCACCCGCCGTGCCGCCGGGTACAGGTCCATCGCCTGCTCGAGGAATTCGATGCCGCTCATCTGCGGCATGCGGTAGTCGGCGATGAGCACCGCGACCGTCTCGCCGCGCAGCTTGAGCTCCTTGAGCGTCTCGAGGGCGTCGGGGCCCGATTCGGCCCGCACGATGCGGTGCCGGTCGCCATAATGGCGGCGCAGGTCGCGGGCGACGGCGCGGGAAACCGAGGGATCGTCGTCGACGGTCAGCAGGACGGGTTTGCGGGGCTGCACGGCGGAGTCTGCGGGACTGCTCATCGGCGTTAAGTATGCCCTCGTCAGGCCCGGTTTGGCAGGTCGTAAAGGCGGGCCGGATTTCTCTGGCAGCGATTTTGGGTAAGGGCCCATTACCAGGTATCGTTGACCAACGGTGCGGTTTCCGCGCCGACTTTTTGTGTGCCCAGTCCCTAGGAATTTCCTGTCACCGGCTCACGTTTTGAAGTCGGTGTGTATGTCGCGCCGATCCGGGCGCTGACGCGAACGAAACGAATGACGAGGATTGCTGACAAGTATGGCCAAGAAGGACGGTGCCATCGAGGTCGAGGGCCGCGTGGTCGAGCCCCTGCCCAATGCGATGTTCCGCATTGAGCTGGAGAACGGCCACAAGGTGCTCGCCCACATCAGCGGCAAGATGCGGCAGCACTACATCCGCATCCTGCCCGAGGACCGGGTGGTGGTGGAGTTGTCTCCCTACGACCTGTCCCGGGGCCGCATCGTGTACCGGTACAAGTGACAAAAAGCCCGAACCGACCACCGACGAGAAGACAGAACAGGATCGACCAGCCGTGAAGGTGAACCCGAGCGTCAAGCCAATCTGTGACAAGTGCAGGGTGATCCGTCGGCATGGGCGGGTCATGGTGATCTGCTCCGATCCGCGCCACAAGCAGCGGCAAGGCTAGCGGCGATCGCAAGCGCGGCGTAGCCGGGCGCGGCGGGTCGCCGTTATATGCCCAGCAAGCCGGGGCCAAGTAACACCCACAACTGAATGCAGACCTCCCAGCACCACTGAGCGGCTCGCATCTTTAGAGATGGGCCCGCTCATCCACGCCCGGACGGAGGCCGGGCCCCGCCTCGAACTGTCGAAGCGGGAACGGACTGGGATAAGACCTCCGCCTAGAAAAAGAGGAAACGCCACATATGGCTCGACTAGTAGGCGTCGATCTCCCGCGTGACAAGCGGATGGAGATCGCGCTGACGTACATCTTCGGCGTCGGGCGTACCCGCGCCAACGAAATCCTGGCCGCCACCGGCATCGACAAGGACCTGCGCACCCGGGACCTCACCGATGACCAGGTGACCCACCTGCGTGACTACATCGAGGCCAACCTCAAGGTGGAGGGCGACCTGCGCCGCGAGGTGCAGGCCGACATCCGCCGCAAGATCGAGATCGGCTGCTACCAGGGCCTGCGGCACCGCCGCGGCCTGCCGGTGCGCGGCCAGCGGACCAAGACCAATGCGCGCACCCGCAAGGGCCCGAAGCGCACCATCGCGGGCAAGAAGAAGGCCAGGTAACACCGGATGCCACCAGCAAAAAAAGCGCAGGGAAGCTCCGCTAAGAAGGGGCAGCACAAGACCCGGAAGCGGGAAAAGAAGAACATTCCGCACGGCGCCGCGCACATCAAGAGCACGTTCAACAACACGATCGTGACGATCACCGACCCCCAGGGCAACGTCATCGCCTGGGCGTCGTCGGGTCACGTCGGGTTCAAGGGTTCGCGCAAGTCGACCCCGTTCGCCGCCCAGCTGGCCGCGGAGAACGCCGCGCGCAAGGCCCAGGAGCACGGCGTGCGCAAGGTCGACGTGTTCGTGAAGGGCCCGGGCTCGGGCCGGGAGACCGCGATCCGGTCGCTGCAGGCGGCGGGCCTGGAGGTCGGCGCGATCTCCGACGTCACGCCGCAGCCGCACAACGGATGCCGTCCGCCGAAGCGACGTCGGGTCTAGCAGGGTCTAGGAGGAGAAAAACATGGCTCGTTACACCGGACCCATCACCCGCAAGTCGCGCCGGCTGCGCACCGACCTCGTCGGCGGCGACCAGGCCTTCGAGAAGCGCCCCTACCCGCCCGGCCAGCACGGCCGCGCGCGGATCAAGGAGAGCGAGTACCTGCTGCAGCTGCAGGAGAAGCAGAAGGCGCGCTTCACCTACGGCGTGATGGAAAAGCAGTTCCGCCGCTACTACGAAGAGGCCGTGCGGCAGCCCGGCAAGACCGGTGAGGAACTGCTGCGCATCCTCGAGAGCCGGCTGGACAACGTCGTCTACCGCGCCGGCCTGGCGCGCACCCGACGGATGGCCCGCCAGCTGGTGAGCCACGGGCACTTCAGCGTCAACGGCGTGAAGGTGGACGTCCCCAGCTACCGGGTGTCGCAGTACGACATCGTCGAGGTGCGCGACAAGTCGCTCAACACGGTGCCGTTCCAGATCGCGCGGGAGACCGCGGGCGACCGCCCGATCCCGAGCTGGCTGCAGGTCGTGGGGGAGCGCCAGCGCATCCTCATCCACCAGCTGCCCGAGCGCGCGCAGATCGACGTGCCGCTCACCGAGCAGCTGATCGTCGAGTACTACTCGAAGTAAAGACCCCCTGCGCTGAACCCGGCGCAGGTTCGCGACGATCGCAAGCGCGGCAAAGCCGGGCGCAGCGAGTCGGAGCGGACAACACAGCGGCATCAAATAGCGGGTGCCGAGAAGGAGAAGAAGAAACACCATGCTGATCTCACAGCGACCCACACTGTCCGAGGAAGTCCTCACCGACACCCGGTCCCAGTTCGTCATCGAACCGTTGGAGCCCGGATTCGGTTACACCCTCGGCAATTCGCTGCGCCGCACGCTGCTGTCGTCGATCCCCGGCGCGGCCGTCACCAGCATTCGCATCGACGGCGTGCTGCACGAGTTCACCACCGTGCCCGGCGTGAAGGAAGACGTCACCGACATCATCCTGAACCTCAAGGGCCTGGTCGTGTCCTCGGAGGAGGACGAGCCGGTCACCATGTACCTGCGCAAGCAGGGTCCGGGCGAGGTCACCGCGGGTGACATCGTGCCGCCGGCCGGCGTGACCGTGCACAACCCCGCCATGCACATCGCGACGCTGAACGACAAGGGCAAGCTCGAGGTCGAGCTCGTCGTCGAGCGCGGCCGCGGCTACGTGCCGGCCGTGCAGAACCGGGCGTCGGGCGCCGAAATCGGCCGCATCCCGGTCGATTCCATCTACTCGCCGGTGCTCAAGGTCACCTACAAGGTGGACGCGACCCGTGTCGAGCAGCGCACCGACTTCGACAAGCTGATCCTGGACGTCGAGACCAAGAGCTCGATCACCCCGCGCGACGCGCTGGCGTCGGCCGGCAAGACGCTGGTCGAATTGTTCGGCCTGGCACGGGAACTCAACGTCGAGGCCGAGGGCATCGAGATCGGGCCGTCGCCGGCCGAGGCCGACCACATCGCGTCGTTCGCGCTGCCGATCGACGACCTGGACCTGACGGTGCGCTCGTACAACTGCCTCAAGCGCGAGGGCGTGCACACCGTCGGCGAGCTGGTCAGCCGCACCGAGTCCGACCTGCTCGACATCCGCAACTTCGGCCAGAAGTCCATCGACGAGGTGAAGGTCAAGCTGCACCAGCTGGGCCTGTCGCTCAAGGACAGCCCGCCGACCTTCGACCCGTCGGAGGTCGCCGGCTACGACGTCGCCACCGGCACCTGGTCCACCGAGGCCGCCTACGACGACCAGGACTACGCGGAAACCGAACAGCTGTAATAGCCGTCCGGTGACGATGCGGCCGTGCAGCGGCCGCTGAGGAACCGGATACCAATAACTGAAGTCCGTCCCGGCCCTACCTGATACGGGGGTCGGCCCCACTTAGGAGATAGCGCAATGCCCAAGCCCACCAAGGGCCCTCGCCTCGGCGGGTCGTCTTCCCACCAGAAGGCCCTGCTGGCCAACCTGGCGACGTCGCTGTTCGAGCACGGCCGGATCAAGACGACCGAGCCGAAGGCTCGTGCGCTGCGGCCGTACGCGGAGAAGCTCATCACGCACGCCAAGAAGGGCACGCTGCACAACCGTCGAGAGGTGCTCAAGAAGATCCGCGACAAGGACGTGGTGCACGCCTTGTTCGCGGAGATCGGGCCCTTCTTCGCCGACCGCAACGGCGGCTACACCCGCATCATCAAGGTCGAGCCGCGCAAGGGCGACAACGCCCCGATGGCCGTGATCGAGCTGGTGCGGGAGAAGACGGTGACGTCGGAGGCCGACCGGGCGCGACGGGTGAAGGCGTCGAAGAAGGCGGAGGCGCCGGTGGCCGCGGCCGCGGCGCCGCAGGCGGCGGTCGAGCCGGAGGCGGCCGAGGGGCCGACGGCCGACGATGTCGTGGAGCCGGCCGAGACCGAGGCCACGGAGACCGAAGGCACGGAGACCGAGGCGACGGAGACCGAGGCTGCCGCTGAGGAAAAGCACGACGAGGCCATCGCGGCGCGGGCCGAGGCCGAGGCCGCCGAAGCGGACGAGGCTGACGAGAGTTAACGACCCGAATTTTCAGGTCCGTCTGCGGCTCGACATCGCCTACGACGGAACGGAATTCGCGGGCTGGGCTGCCCAGGCCGGGCAGCGGACCGTCGCCGGCGTCCTCGATGAGGCGCTGACGACGGTCTTTCGCGCTCCAGTGCGGCTGCGCGCGGCCGGGCGCACCGACACGGGGGTCCATGCCACCGGGCAGGTCGCCCACGTCGACGTGCCTGCCGACGCGCTGCCGAACGCGTACCCGCGCGCGCCGCGGGTCGGTGAGCCGGAGTTCCTGCCGCTGGTGCGCCGCCTGGGCCGGTTCCTGCCCACCGACGTCCGGGTGCTCGACATCGCCCGCGCCCCAGCGGCTTTCGATGCCCGGTTCTCGGCGCTGCGGCGCCACTATGTGTATCGGTTGTCGACGGCTCCCTACGGGGTGGAGCCACAGCAGGCGCGCTATGTCACCGCCTGGCCGCGCGACCTGGACGTCGAGGCGATGGCCGCCGCGTCGCGGGATCTGGTGGGACTGCACGACTTTGCTGCATTCTGCCGGCAGCGCGAGAACGCCACCACCATCCGCGACCTGCAGCGGTTCGACTGGTCACGTGATGGCGACCTGATCACGGCGCACGTCACCGCCGACGCGTTCTGCTGGTCGATGGTGCGGTCGCTGGTCGGGGCGCTGCTGGCCGTCGGCGAGCACCGCCGCCCGGCGTCCTGGTGCCGCGACTTGCTCTCGGCCACGGACCGGTCCAGCGACTTCGCCGCCGCGCCCGCGCACGGGCTGACGATGGTCGGCGTCGACTACCCGCCCGACGACCAGCTGGCCGCGCGGATTCTGATCACGCGCGATCTGCGCACGCGAGGCTAGTGGCGATCGCGAGCGCGGCCTAGCCGGGCGATGCGGGTCGCCACCATCGGCGCTAGACGCGGCTGGCGACGAAAGTGGCGGCCTGGTTGGTGAACCCGGGCACGTAGCCCAAATGCGCGCTCCACTTGTTGCCGTTGGAGCAGATCGGGTCGCCGGGGTTGCACAGGTCGATGGTCTTGCCGTCGAAATCCGGGGTCAGCGCGCTCATCAGCGTGCCCGCCCGCGCGGACGGGTTCCCGAACAGGGCCACGGCGGCGACGTGGTCGGCCGCGGCAGCGGGCAGCGGCTGGTGGAAGCCGAGGCCGGGAAGCGGTGCGGCGGTGACGATGTCGATGACGGCGGCGCCCTGCGAATACCCGCCGAGCACCATCTTGGTCTTCGGGCAGTTGTTGGCCATCTGCTGGACGTGGTTGCTGGCGTCGTTCGCGCCGTCGGCGGCGGCCAGGAAGTCCTTGTTCGCGGGGTAGTTAACCCCGTACGCCCCAACGCTTTTGCGGGTGTTCTGGCGCAGCGAGTTGACGAAGGCCTGGCCCACCTTCCCGACGCCCGGCGGCTCGTCGGTGCCGCGGGCGAACACCACCTCGACGTCCGGGCACGACGCCGACGCCAGCGGCAACAGCTTAGGGACGACGAAAAGCGCGACCGCCGCAAGGAATGCGGCGGTCAGCCCCAAGCGGATAAGCCTCACACAACGAGGCTAAGGGGCCAAAATCAAGGCCCGGTAACGATTTAGACAAGCGGCGCTTGAGGATTCGGCGTCGGCGGCGCGTACGGCGTGTTCGGCGTGTTGGGCGCCGGGACGTTGCCGGGCACCGACGGGCCGGAACCCGGGGTCTGCGGGCCGTAACCGGGCGACTGCGGCGGATAGCCGGGCGTCTGCGGGCCGTAGCCGGGCACCTGCGGACTGGTCCCGGCCATCAGCTTGGACGCGACAAAGGCCGCGGCCTGGGTGGTGTAGGCGGGGACGTAGCCCTCGGTGTGGCCGCTCCACTCGTTGCCCTGACCCGCGTGGCAGATCGGGTCCTGCGGATTGCACAGGTCGATCGCCTTGGATCCGAGCAGCGCGCTCTGGGCGGGCAGCGTCCCGCCGGCGCGGTCGGCCACGTCGCCGAAGGTGGCGACGGCCACGATGTTGTTGGCGTACTGCGGCGGCAGCGAGTTGCCCCAGCTGATGCCGCCGATCGGCACGCCGGCCACGATGTCCATCACCGAGGCGCCCTGCGAGTAGCCGCCCAGCACGATCTTGGTGTTGGGGCAGGTCTCGACGCTCTTCTTGACGCGGTCGATGGTGTCGTTGGCGCCGTCGCCGCCGTGCAGCTGCAGCTTGCTGGCCGCGTAGTTCACCCCGTAGGGCAGGATGTTCAGGCCGGTCTGCTGGCGCAGCGAGTCGACGAACGCGTCACCGACGCGGCCTAGGCCGGGCGGCTCGTTGGTGCCGCGGGCGAAGATGACCTCGACGTCCGGGCAGTCGAAGGCGGAGGCGACCGGCGTCGCCGTCGGGGACAGGAGCAGGCCGGTGGCGGTGAGCACTGCGGAAACCCCCGGGCCCACCCAGCGACCTATGCGATGGGAAGACACGCCGAAATATTACCGGCAACCAGCGGGAATCGAAATTCGGCGGCCTGTGGATAACCGGCGCGGCCGCGGTCTACCTGCGGCTTAACTAAAGCCGGGAGACGGATTCCACAAGTTTTTCGAGGGTATTTTGGACCGTTCGCAGCTGCGCCGGGCGACGACCCGGCTACCGGTCGGCGGTTACCGATTTCTGCTGCGCCGCCTCGAGTGCGCGTTGCTGGGGCGCGACATTCACGCCGCAGACGAACCGCTGCGCGCGGATTCGGCGGCGCTCGGAGTCGGGTGCGTTCTGGCCGCCATCACGGTGGCGGGCTGCGCGTTACTGGGCGTGCTGCGGCCGCAGGCGGACCTCGCGCAGGCCCGGATCATCATGGGCCAACAATCCGGCGCCTTGTATGTGCGGGTGGGCGAGGCCTGGCATCCGGTGCTGAACCTGGCGTCGGCGCGGCTGATCGCGCAGACGGCCGCGAACCCCCGGCCGGTCCGAGAGTCCGATTTGGCGCGCACCAAGCGCGGTCCGTTGCTCGGCATTCCGGGCGCCCCGCAGCTGATCGGGGAGCCGCTGCGAGCGGACGAATCGGCCTGGACGATCTGCGACACGGACGGCAGCGGCGGGACGACCGTCGTCGTCGGTCCCACCGCAGGATCGCCGGCCCACCGGCTGGCCTCCGGCCACGGGCTCCTGGTTACGCCGGCATCGGGCTCGCCGGCCTACCTGCTTTTCAACGGGCAACGCGCGGTGGTGGACCTTTCCGACGCCGCGGTGGTGCGCGCACTCCGGCTGGAGGGCCGCGCACCGCAACTCGTCTCGCAGGCGTTGCTCAACGCGGTGCCCGAGGGTCCGGCGATACGCGCTCCACGGATTCGCGGACTGGGCACCACCGCGGCCGGGCTGCCCGGGTTTTCCGTCGGCAGCGTGCTGCGCATCGCGCGTGGTGATGCCGACGAGTACTACGTCGTCTTGCCCGCCGGGGTCCAGCGCATCGGGCGCGTGGCCGCGGACCTCCTGCGTTTCCGCGATTCGCAGGGCACCGCCAACGCCATCACCGTCGCGCCCGACGCGATCCGCGCCGCAGCGGTCGCGAACGTGCTGCCGGTGGGCGATTTCCCCGACCGGGCACCGGAACTCGACGTTGGCGGCACGCTGTGCGTCGCATCCCTGCCCGCGCCGTCCGGAGATTTCGACACCGCGTTCCTGATCGGCGGCGGCCTGCCGGTGCCGGCCGGTCGGACCCCGGTGACCCTGGCTCAAGCCGATGGCCGCGGGCCCGCGCTGGACGGGGCATATCTGCCGCCCGGCCGGAGCGCCTACGTGCGGGACGGTAACCGAACCGGCACGCGCTACCTCGTCACCGACACGGGGGTGCGGTTCGCCGTCCACGATGACGACGCCGCGCGCGATCTTGGCCTTCCGGAGCCTATTCCGGCGCCGTGGCCGGTGCTGGCGGCCCTGCCGTCCGGACCGGAACTGAGCAGGCAGGGCGCGTCAGTCGCCCGCGACACGGTGGGCGGACGCCCGTAACCGTCCCGCTGCCAGGAGCCCTATCAGTGCAACGAGACAGATGGCGGCGCCCCGCAGCGCGACGTCACGGGCGTGCCGATCCGGGCGTGTCGGTTGCGGCGGCGTGACGATCGGCACGGGCGACGGTGTCGGCCTGGCGGTTTCGGGGGGACTGGAGTCGGTGCTGACCGCGGCCAGCGCATCGACGGTGCCGTTGCCGACGAGCGGATCCCATCCGTCGGGTGGGTGGTGCGCGGTTGACTCGATGCGCTGCATCACCTGTCGCGCGGTGAACGCCGGAAAGCGCGCTCGGATCAGCGCGGCCAGCCCACTGACGACGGGCGCCGCGTAGCTGGTGCCCGAAACCGGTTGTGTGCCCAGAGCAGTCACGGTCTCGCCGGGCGCCGCGACATCGACCCAGGGGCCGGCGAGGGTGAAGTCCGACGGCGCGCCTTCGGCGTTGACCGAGCCGACCGTCAGCACGTAGTCGTCATACCAGGCCGGGCTGACCACGACAGTGGTTGTCTGCCAGGTCGCGTCGGACCGCTGGCGCGGGCACTGGGCGGCGCCGCCGCTGTTGCCGGCCGCGGCCACGACGACGGCGTTCTTGACGTCGACCGCATACGCCAAGGCGGCCCCCAGCGCTCGGTCGTCGAGGGTCGAGCCGACCGGAACGCAAGCGATCGAGGAGATGTTGATCACCGAGGCGCCGAGGTCGGCGGCGGTGCGGACGGCCTTTGCCATGGTGTCCACGTCGCCGACCGCTGACCGCGAACGGTCGCCGGCGGAGACGAATTTCGAACTGGACTGGCGGATGCTGATCACGGTGGCTTCGGGCGCCACCCCGGCGGAGCCGTCGGGCGTGGAATCGCCTGCGGCGGCGATGATTCCGGCCACCAGGGTGCCGTGCGCGTCGCAATCTTGGGTCCCATCGCCGGTCGATACATAGTCGCCGCCGGCCACCAGGTTCGGCAGCCTGGGGTGCGGTGAGACCCCGGTGTCGATCACCGCGACGCGTTGTCCCGCGCCGCGGGTAAGCCGCCAAACCTGGGGCAGGTCGCCGACGAGTGGGGCCCGGTCGCCGCGTGTCGCGTCCGTCGTCATCGGCGCGCAGGTTTCGCGCTGCAGGGTCGGCCACGGCGGCGCCGGCGGAGCCGGCTTGGGCAGCCACTTGTCGTCGATGCTCGGCGGCGAAACCGCGTGTGCCGTCGGGGCCCCCAGCTGAGCCAGCGCTACCAGTGCCGACGCCGCCAAGAGCCGCGCGGCGCGTGACGCGTTCACGGGAGACTCAAGCCGCGGACGGCGCCGTAGAGGCCGCATACCCAGCACGTGATGGGCACCATTGCCACCAGGGCCAGTCCCTCCAGTGCGTCGACGGTGCGGCGCAGCACGGGCGATGGGGATGCCGCCGAAGCCACAAAGCCCAGGCACATCGCGGCGGCGGCCAGCGCCGTCGTCGTCGCCGCCGTCCATGCCCCACATGACCCCAATGCGACGAAAGTCGTTGCGATGACCGCCGTTCCGCACGTGGCGAACACCGGGGCGTCCCTGCCGTCGCCGCGCCGAACGCGCAGCAACAGCAGCACCCCCGTGAGCGCGCCGAAAACGATGCGGGGCGGACCGTGCGGGGCGGCGAGCACAGTCACGACGGCGCCCAGCGCGGCCGCGCACGCGAACGCGGCGAGCAAGCTGGTCAACCAGGTCCGGGCCCGGACCGCTTTGGCGTCCAGGTCCGGTGCCGGTGGCAGCTGTGGCGACAACCGGGCAATGGCGATCGATATCCGCGCCGCCAGGGCGAGCAGGCCCAGGGACGTGAGCGCCGATACCGAGCCAATGACGTGCGGCGGGGCGGCGGTGATCAGACCGACCAGCGCCGCGGCCGCGACGATCGTCGCGACGCACGCGAGGGCGGTCAATGTGACCGCGCCGCAGCCGGATAGGCGGAGCGCCAGGACCGCGGTGACGGCCGCCGTCATCGCGCCCAGCACCGCGTGGGGGAGACCGGGCACACCGGGCACCGCGAGGTAGCCGGCGACCGCAGTGCACGTGGTGGCGATCACGCTCAGCGTGAGCCCGGCCAACGCATCCCCATGCGTGCGGTGCGCAATCCGCGCGAAATGCACGGCCACCAACCCGGCCGACACCATGACGGCGACGGCCTCGCCGGTGGCCTTGGCGGTGAACGCGTTTCGGATGAGTGTCAGCCCACCGATGCCGGTCAGGACGGTCGCGGCGAGCGCGCCGGTCAGGCGAATCGCTTGCCGGCGCCCCAAGCTGCTGCCGGGCCGCGCCGTTGAGTCCAGCACCGCCGAAACGGCCTCCGCCACGTCCTCGCAACGCGGAGCGGGTGGCGGCGTGGCGGACTCGGTCAGTACCAGCACTTCGCCGTCCCGGACACCGTGCTGCGCCAACGTCGTCGAGGTGCTCAACGCGGCCGCGCCGGGCCGGGACAGCCGGTAGCGCCTCGGCACGGGTTCAGCGGAAGCGCCGTCGTCGCGGCCGTCCAGGATGTCGATGATCGACGGCATCAGGACGGCGACCGGCACGTCCGCGGGCAGCGCCACGTCGACGGCGGTGCCGCCGGCGTGGACCGACACACGGCGTAGCCCCCGATCGGTCCCCGGCAACGATGCCTCCTTTTGTCGGACTAGGGGCACGGTAACCGGTTCCCCGTCGCGCGAGATCCCGCTATCCACAGGCGACTTGCCGCCCACTTCGGCACTGCATACCGTCGCCCCAACCGTGGGAGGGCCGGGATGACTCAGTGGTTCGCGCCGGTGGCGCGGCGGCCGCCGCAGGCGTACGACGCGGCCGACATCGTCATCGACGCGCCGTCAGGTCGTCCGCCGCCACGATCACCCGGATGGCTGCCCGTTGTGGCGTCGGTGGCGGCCCTCGGCGTCATGGCGGCGGCCGTCTACTCGGGGTCGACGGTCGCTCGCAATCCGGCGCTCCTGGCATTTCCGGCCATGACGCTGGTTTCCATGGCGGTGTCGATGGCCGCCGGACGTCGCCAACGGCAGGGGCGAGGCGTCGACGCCGACCGCGCCGACTATCTCTGCTACCTGAGCCGGCTCCGCCTCACCGTCACCGAAATCGAGGCTGCGCACCGCCTTTCGCTGGCGCGGAGCAATCCGGATCCCGACACGTTGTGGACGTTGATCGGCGGCGCGCGGATGTGGGAGCGCAGCGCTTCGGACCCGGATTTCTGCGTGGCCCGAGTCGGCGTCGGCAGCCGGCCGCTGCCCACCCGGTTGCTGGCCGCGGAGCCCTCGTCCCATGAGCCCTGGGATCCCGTCACCGCCGCGGCCCTGAGCCGCTTCCTGCAAACGCATTCCACTGTGCCCGATGTGCCCATCACGATCGCCCTGTCCGCCGCCGGGACGGTGAGGATCGACGGCGATGTGCCCGCGGTGCGCGCACTGTTGCGCGCGATGATCTGCCAACTCGCCGCGCTGCACCCGCCGGATCACTTGCGGATCGCCGGGGTGGTCAGCGACGCGAATCGCGAGCATTGGGATTGGCTGAAGTGGTTGCCCCACAACCAACATCCGACCGCCACCGATGCGGTGGGTTCCGCCCGGATGGTGTATCGCAGTCCGGCCGAGGCGCGGAGCGCGCTCGCCGACGTGGGATCGCACGCGATCGTCGTCGCCGACCTCGGCGAGCCTGCGGCCCCCGCTGCGATCACGGACGTCACGCTCCTCGAGGTCGGCGCCGGCGGCGAGGGCACGCCGGTGACGATCCGGCGCGGCGACGAGGCCGAACCGCTGCACTGCCCCGATGCGATGGACATGGTCGACGCCCTGACGTGTGCCCGCCGGCTCGCGGGGTATCGGGTCGGCCCCGCGCCGCACGGCGCCTGGCAGGACTCGGCGGGGATCGGCAGGCTCACCGATTTCGATCCGGCGGCCTTGTGGCGCAGCCAAGGTGACCGCGATCGGCTGCGCGTTCCCATCGGGATCGCGCTCGACGGCGCGCCACTGGAACTGGATATCAAGGAGGCGGCGGAAAAGGGCCAGGGCCCGCACGGGCTCTGCGTGGGCGCCACCGGTTCGGGCAAATCGGAGCTGCTGCGCACCATCGCGCTGGGGATGGTCGCCCGGAACTCCCCGGCGGCGCTCAACCTGCTGCTCATCGACTTCAAAGGGGGCGCAACGTTTCTCGATCTGGCGCGCGCGCCACACGTCGCCGCCGTCGTCACCAACCTCGCCGACGAGGCGCCGCTGGTGGCGCGGATGCATGACGCGTTGGCCGGCGAGATGGACCGCCGGCAACGAATTCTGCGAGCGGCGCGGTGCGCCAGCGTCGCGGCCTACGAACGCGCGCGCAGCGCCGGCGGCCGGTTGCACGCCCTACCCGCGCTGCTGATCATCGTCGACGAGTTTTCCGAACTGCTCAGCCGCCACCCAGAGTTCGCCGACACGTTCGTCGCGATCGGCCGGCTCGGCCGGTCGCTGGGCATTCACCTGCTGCTGGCCAGTCAGCGCCTCGATGAGGGGCGGCTGCGCGGCCTGGACGCCCACCTCTCGTATCGGATCTGCCTGAAGACCCTGTCTGCCGCCGAATCACGTGCGGTGCTGGGCACGCTTGACGCGTATGAGCTACCGGGCACGCCCGGCGCGGGCTTTCTGCGTGCGAGCGGCGGCGAGCCGGTTCGCTTCCAGGCCTCGTTCGTGTCGGGAACGGTGCCGGCGGACACGCAGACGTCCGCGCCGGCGGCGTCGGTGCGGCTATTCAGCACTCGGCCGGCCGGTCCCCTGGCGCGCAGGGCCGGGCGTGACGGCTCGGCCACTCGGACCGTCCTGGAATCCGTTCTCGACCGGCTGGCCGGGCATGGGCCGCCGGCGCACCACGTTTGGCTGCCGCCGCTCGGTGAGGCGCCGGCCGTGGACACCTTGCTGCACGACGCCCCGACGGCGGCGGGCGGCCTGGCCGTACCGATCGGCATTGTCGACCGTCCCTTCGAGCAGTCCCGCACGCCTCTGCTGGTGGAGTTGTCGGGGGCCGCGGGCAACGTGGCGATCGTCGGGGCGCCCCGATCGGGCAAATCGACGGCGCTACGCACGCTCATCACGGCGTTGGCTGCCACCCACGGCCCGGGGCGGGTGCGCTTTTACTGCCTGGACTTCGGTGGCGGAGCGCTGGGCTCGCTGCGCCCCTGGCCGCACGTGGGCGCCGTCGCCGGACGGGCCGATCCGGGGCTGGCGCGGCGGATGGTCGCGGAGATGGAAGCTGTTGTCCGCCAACGAGAGAACCACCGGGGTGACGACGAGCAAGACGACGATCGACTCGCCGATGTCTTCCTCGTCGTCGACGGGTGGGCGACCCTACGGCAGGAATTCGAGGAACTCGAGGCCCCGGTCGCCGCCCTTGCGGCGCGGGGGCTTTCGTTCGGTGTGCACGTGGTGTTGTCGGCATCGCGCTGGGCCGAGATCAGGCCCGCGCTGCGAGATCAGATCGGCACCCGCATCGAGTTGCGGCTCGGCGATCCCGCGGATTCCGAGATAGACCGCAGGCGGGCACAGCAAGTGCCCCTCGACAGCCCGGGCCGTGGCCTATCCCGCGAGGGCCTGCACATGATCATCGCATTGCCCACCGAGCGAATCCGTGATGATGGAAAGGCCGCGCCCCCGATAGCGCTGCTTCCCCCGCGCGTGGACCACGACGCCGTCGTCCGGGCAGCGGGTGCGCAACTCGGTGCGCGGATCCTGCTCGGCCTGGAGGAGCGCGAATTGGCGCCGGTCGCACTGGATTTCGGTCAACACTCGCATCTGTTGATCATGGGGGGCAACGAGTGCGGGAAAACGGCCACGATGCGGGCCTTATGCCGCGAGATCGTGCGGACGACAACCGCAGGCGAAGCCCAGCTGCTGGTCGTCGATTATCGCCGCGCCCTGTTGGGCGTCGTCGAATCGGACCACCTCGGTGGCTACGCCATCTCCCTGGCCGCGCTGGGAGGACTGTTACCCGGCCTGCTCGATTCGCTGCGGCGCCGGATGCCGCCACCGGATGTCGGCCAGGCGCAGCTGCGCGCCAGGTCGTGGTGGTCCGGGCCCGAGCTGTTCGTCGTGGTCGATGACTACGACCTGGTGGCCGCCGCGTCGGGTAACCCGCTCGCGGCCCTCGTCGAATACCTGCCCCACGCACGGGATCTGGGCTTGCACCTGATGGTGGCGCGGCGCAGCGGCGGCGCCGAGCGTGCCCTGTTCGAGCCGTTGTTGGCGGCCCTGCGCGACCTCGGCTGCATGACGCTGATGATGAGCCGGCGCCCGGACGAGGGCGCATCGTGGGGCGGCGGGCGCCCGCGGGCAATGCCTCCCGGGCGTGGCGTTCTGGTGACCCGCGCGGGTGGCGAACAAGTTGTGCAAGTGGCCTGGAGCCCGCCGCCATGACACGCCACCGGGCGGTGCTCGAGGCCGGACCGGGCACCATCCGCCGATTGTGTTGCGGGACAGGCGAACCCGCCGAAGAAAACCTTGGCGAGGTCGTGCGGGAGGCGCTGGCAGCGGTAGACGATCGGGTGGCGCTGGTCGATGGCCGCCCGGTGACCGTCGATTCGCTGTGGTGCGTCGCGCTGCGGTCGGTGAAGTGTGCCGACGGCGACGGCCTGCTCGTCGTTCATCCATCCTGGTGGCCGTCGGCGCGTGTCGACCGGGTGGCCCGCGCCGCCAAGACCTTCGGCTCCGACGCCATGGCCCGGCACAGGTCGTGGCTGCTGGCGCGGGCGCCCGAGGCCCGGAGTGGCGCCGGGGCAGTCGTGACGGTGGAGATCGCCGAGCGACTCGTCGCGATCACCGGCTCAGAGGTCGCCGCGATACCGCGGGTGGCAGAACCGCATTCGGTTGCCAACGAGGTCGTGACGCTCATCGCGGGCATGAGCGCCGCGGTGGTCGTGATCGACGCACCCGGCACGGTGGCCGGCGCACCGGCCCTGGCGGCGTTGATCGCCGCGGCCGTCCGCAAGAACGGCCGAACCGCGGTCGAGATCGGAGACGCCCGGCTGGCACGGTTGGCCCAGGCGGCTGCTTCGCTGCCGGACGATACGCGCGATTCAACGGGCAGCGCCGGAACCGTTGGCGTTCGATCCCGGGCGCGGACGGCCGGCGGGCTGGCGGCGGCCGCCCTGCTGCTCACCGTCTTGCCGATGGTGATGTCGGGCGGGGCGTCCCGCGGCGGGCATGGCCCCTCGCCGTCGGTCGCGGTGTCGATGGCGCCCACGACGTTTCTGGTCGAAGGCCGCGTGGCGCTGACGGTGCCGGCGAACTGGTCCGCGCAGCGGGTGATCACCGGGCCCGGGTCCGCCCGGGTGCAGGTCACGTCCCCGTCGGATCCCGAAGTGGCGTTGCACGTCACCCAGTCGCCGGTGCCCGGCGAAACGCTGAGTGGCACCGCCGAGCGTCTGAAACGTGCGATCGACGCGGAACCCACGGGCGTATTCGTCGACTTCAACCCGACGGGAAGCAGCGCGGGCCGCCCGGCGGTGACCTACCGGGAGATGCGCGCCACACACCACGTGCGATGGACCGTGCTGCTGGACGGGCCGGTGCGGATCAGCGTCGGGTGCCAGAGCCGTCCCGCCGACGAAGGGGCCGTCCGCGACGCGTGCGAACAGGCGGTGCGATCCGCCCACGCGATCGGTTGAGCCGACGAATCGGGCGGAACCGTATGGCGTCCCGCACGGTCCAATCTGATATGGCGAACACTCTGAGTACCGACTTCGGCCTCATGCGCTCGGTCGCTGCCACGACGGACGCGCGCAACGACGAGATCCGGGCGATGCTGCAGGCCTTCATCGGCCGCATGGACACGGTGCCGCGTTCTGTGTGGGGTGGGATCGCGGCCGCTCGGTTCAAAGACGTGGTGGATCGCTGGAATGCCGAGTCGACGCGGCTCTACCACGTCCTGCATTCGATCGCCGAGACGATCCGGCAGAACGAGGCCGCGCTGCTGGAGGCCGGCGAGAACCACGCCCATCGCATCGCCGCCGCCGGCGCAAACCTGTGAGGGAGGGATCACGGTGGATCAGGTCCTGTCCTACAACTTCGGCGAAATCGAACACTCGGTTCGCCAGGAAATCCATGCCACGGCTGCCCGTTTCAACGCGGCGCTGGACGAGTTGAGCTCGCAGATCGCCCCGCTGCGAGAGCTGTGGACCCGCGAGGCGGCCGCCGCGTACCAGGTCGCGCAGCTGAAGTGGCATCAGGCGGCGACTGCGCTGAACGAGATACTGGTCGACCTCGGGAATGCGGTGCGTGACGGCGCGGAGGAGATGGCGAACGCCGACCGCCGGGCCGCCGGCGTCTGGGCGAGGTAGCTCTGCTGGCCCCTGTGTGGTCCCGGCGGTGGAGAGCCGCCGGGACCACACAGTCAGCTGGTATCAAGCCGGCAGGCGGCCGCGGAGGGGCGCTCGATGCAGGCCGTCGTGCTCTCGGCCTCGACGAGTACATCGCCCGGCGTGCGCACCAGGCCAAGGTCGCCGGGGCGCTGCGGCGCGTGGTGAGCGAGGAGGCCGCGGTCCTGGAGCGACTCAAGGACGCGTGACCGAGTACCTGGATCTCGATGACCTGATGGAAGTCGCCCGGGCGGCGGTCGGTCCAGATGTCGTCGTCGCCGACTACGGCCTGCTGGAATCGGCGCTGGCGCGGCCCCGCGCCTCGGTGTTCGGGGAGGATGCCTACCGCGATCTGCACCTGAAGGCCGCCGCGCTGCTGCACTCCTTAATACGCAACCCCGCGCTGGTCGACGGGAACAAACGCCTCGCGTGGACCGCCTGCCGGACGTTCCTGGCGATCAACGGGCAGTGGATCGGCGCGCCGGAGGACGACCGCTTCGACTTCGTGGTCGGAACGGCCGCCGGCACGGTGCGGGATCTCGACGAGATCGCGGCGAGACTGCGCGCCTGGTCCTACCGGGAGGGCTGAGCGTCCGGATCCGATTTTGACCTGCGGGGACGCGCCTCTGTAAGCTGCTCGGTTGGCGTGCGGTACGCCGGGGCCTCGGGTCAATGTCGGTCGCCGAGATCAACCCCCACCGCGAACGCCTGACCGGCACCCGGCTCGACCCGGGATCCACCTCGAGAAGAAGAGAAGGTAAGCGCTGTGCCCACCTATGCGCCCAAGGCGGGTGACACCACGCGGTCGTGGTACGTCATCGACGCCACGGACGTGGTGCTTGGCCGCCTTGCCGTCGCGGCGGCCAACCTGCTGCGCGGCAAGCACAAGCCGACGTTCGCGCCCAATGTCGACGGCGGTGACTTCGTCATCGTCATCAACGCCGAGAAGGTCGCCCTGTCCGGCGACAAACTGCAGCAGAAGCTGGCTTACCGCCACTCGGGGTATCCCGGCGGTCTGCACAAGCGCACCACCGGCGAGCTGCTGGAGAAGCACCCGACCCGCGTCGTGGAGAAGGCCATCGTCGGCATGCTGCCCAAGAACAAGCTCAGCCGTCAGATTCAGCGCAAGCTCCGCGTCTACGCCGGCCCGGAGCACCCCCACACCGCTCAGCAGCCGGTTCCGTACGAGATCAAGCAGGTGGCCCAGTGACCGAAACAACCGAGGCGCTCGAGACCCCGGAAACCCCGGAGGTCCCGGAGACCCCGGCCGAGGCTCCGGCCGCCCGTCCCGCCGAGTCGTTCGTGTTCGAGCGGCCCATCCAGACCGTCGGCCGCCGCAAGGAGGCCGTGGTGCGGGTGCGCATCGTGCCCGGCACCGGCAAGTTCGACCTCAACGGCCGCAGCCTGGAGGACTACTTCCCCAACAAGGTGCACCAGCAGCTGATCAAGGCCCCGCTGGTGACCGTCGACCGGGTGGAAAGCTTCGACGTCTTCGCCCTGCTGCACGGCGGCGGCCCGTCGGGTCAGGCCGGCGCGCTGCGCCTGGGCATCGCCCGGGCGCTGATCCTGGCCTCCCCGGAGGACCGGCCCGCCCTGAAGAAGGCCGGCTTCCTCACGCGTGACCCGCGCGCCACCGAGCGCAAGAAGTACGGGCTGAAGAAGGCGCGCAAGGCGCCTCAGTACAGCAAGCGCTGATCGGCGTCTCTTTCTGGCCGCAACTTGGCAACGTTGCGGCGTGTCTGCGCACCCACGCGCGTGGTTTCGGTCAGAAAAGAACGGGCACGTTAGGTGAACGACCGGCAACTGTGAGAGGTTTTAGCGCATGGGTCGACTATTCGGCACCGACGGTGTCCGCGGGGTCGCCAATCGCGAGTTGACCGCGGAGCTGGCGCTGGCCCTGGGCGCCGCGGCGGCCCGGCACCTGGCGAGTTCCGAGCGGCCGGGCCGGCGGGTCGCCGTGATCGGCCGCGACCCCCGGGCCAGCGGCGAGATGCTGGAGGCCGCCGTGATCGCCGGGCTGACCAGCCAGGGCGTCGACGCGCTGCGGGTCGGGGTGCTGCCCACCCCCGCGGTGGCCTACCTCACCGGCGCGTACGACGCCGACTTCGGGGTGATGATCTCGGCGTCGCACAACCCGATGCCCGACAACGGCATCAAGATCTTCGGCCCCGGCGGCCACAAGCTCGACGACGACACCGAGGATCAGATCGAGGAGCTGGTCGCGGCCGGGCCCGGGTTGCGCCCGGTCGGCGCCGGCATCGGCCGCCGCATCGACGCCGAGGACGCCGCCGACCGCTACCTGCGCCACCTGTCCAAGACCTGCACGCTGCGGCTGGACGGCCTGACCGTGGTGGTCGACTGCGCCCACGGTGCGGCGTCGTCGGTGGCCCCGCGCGCCTACCGCGCGGCCGGTGCCCGGGTGATCGCGATCAACGCCGAGCCCAACGGGCTCAACATCAACGACGGCTGCGGCTCGACCCACCTGGACTCGCTCAAGGCGGCGGTCCTCGAGCACCGCGCCGACATCGGTCTGGCGCACGACGGCGACGCCGACCGCTGCCTGGCCATCGACGCCAACGGTGACCTCGTCGACGGCGACCACATCATGGTCGTGCTGGCGCTGGCGATGCGGGACGCCGGCGAGCTGGCCTCTGACACGCTGGTGACCACCGTGATGAGCAACCTCGGGCTGCACCTGGCGATGCGCTCGGCCGGCATCGCGGTGCGCACCACCGGCGTCGGCGACCGCTACGTCCTGGAGGAGCTGCGTGCCGGCGACTACAGCCTCGGCGGGGAGCAGTCGGGCCACATCGTGATGCCCGCGGTCGGCTCCACCGGCGACGGCATCGTCACCGGGCTGCGGCTGATGACGCGCATGGTGCAGACCGGCTCGTCGCTGGCCGACCTGGCCTCGGTGATGCGGTCGTTGCCGCAGGTGCTGATCAACGTCAAGGTCGCCGACAAGGCCACCGCCGCCGCGGCGCCCTCGGTGCAGACCGCCGTCGAAAAGGCCGAGGCCGAACTCGGCGACACCGGCCGAATCCTGTTGCGCCCCTCGGGAACCGAGCCGATGATCCGGGTCATGGTGGAGGCGCCCGAAGAAGATGTCGCGCATCGTGTCGCCACCCGCGTCGCGGAAGCGGTGAGCGCCGCGCGCTGATCGTTTCGCGCGGGAACCCCGACGCCGAGCCGGGCGTCGGATTAGGCATGAGACTCGATAGCTCAGGGGTACACAGGGTCGCCGATCAGCTGGGCGCTGTCGCCGAACTCCTCGACCGCGCCGTGGGAGATCATTTGGCGCGGTTGGCTTTTGGCGGTGCCTGCGCGGGCCGGGCGCACACCGCTCGCGGCGACGCCCTGCGCGTCCAGCTGGAGCGATTGACGGCCGAGGTGACGCGGTGGTCGCGGGCGGCCGCGGAGACCGCCGCCGCGCTGCGCGCGGGTGCCGACCGCTACGCCGACGCCGAACTGTACGCCGCGGCGCGGATCGCCTGACCGTGGCCGAACGGCTGGACGTCGCCGAGCGCCTCGCCGAGGGCCGGCCCGCCGTCGAGCACACCCAGACCTACGTGCGGGCGTGCCACGCGCTCGGCTACCAATATCCCGAAATGACGTCGCATCCCTTGCGGATTCGCGAGTGGTACGACACCGAAGAAGGCCTCGACCTTCGCGCGCTCGATCGCGACTGCACCGAGCTGCGGGCGGCGGGCGCGGCGGTCGCCGAAGCGCTGCGACTGCAGCGCGCCCAGCTTGCCGACCTCGCCGCAGCGTGGGCGGGCCCGGGCGGCGAATCCGCGGTCCGGTTCCTGGAGCGTCATTGCGACGCGGCGGGCGCGGTGGTCATGGAAGTCCGCGCGGCGGCCCAGCGGTGCGAGTCCCTGCGCGACAACCTGTGGTACCTGGTCGACTCGAAGGTCGCGGCGGCCATCGCCATCGACGATCGCACGCGGGCCCAGCAACCGGGGTGGTTGGCCGCGGCGGCCGCAGTCACCACCGGGGTGGGGGACCGGACGAGCGCCGAGGGCGTGGTCCGTGAGCAGATACAGCCGTACGTGGACAACGAGATTCGCGACGACTGGCTGACGACGATGCGTTCGACCGTCGAAGGGGTGGACACGTCCTACGACATGGTCATCGACCGGATGGCCGCCGCGCCGCCGGCGCGTTTCGAGGTGCCCGGCGACTTCGGGCCCGACTACCAGCCGCGCCCGGCGAGCCCGCCGGCCCCGCCCGCGGTGGTCACGCCCGCCGCGGCGTTCCCCGGTTCGGCGGCGGATCCCATTCCGGCTCCGCCCGCGGCGATCCCGTCGCCACCCACGCCGATTCCGCCGCCAACTGCGCCGATCCCGGCGCCGCCCCTGCCCGACCTGGGGACCGCCTCGGCCATGCCCGCGGGCGACGTGGGCGGCGGCCTGGGCGGTCTGGGGGGTCTGGGCGGGCTGGCCAACCGGATCGTCGAGGCGATGGGCTCCCTGCTGGATTCGGCGGGTGACCCGGCGGACCCCGAAGATGCCCTCGGCGACGAGGATCCGTTCCGACCCGATGATGCGGAAGACACCAAGGACAAGCCCGACGCGCCGAAAGAGGTCAACGAGGCCGAGAAGGCGCCGGACACCGCGGCGGCCCAGCCCGCCGAGCAGGCAATACCGGACGAGGCGCCGGCGGCGCCGGTCGACGCGCCGGCCGCGCCGGTCGACGCTCCGGCCGCTCCGGTCGACGCTCCGGCCGCTCCGGTTGCCGAGCCGCCGCCCCCGGCGACCGAGGCAGCAACGCCGTGCCAGATCGCCGCGGACCAACTCCCGCAGGCGGGGCGATGAGCGCTCAGGCGGGCCGCAGCGCCAGCGCGTCCTCGACGAAGCGCAGGCCTTCGCGCGCGTTGGTGGCCAGCGGGCTCACCAACAGCGTCGTCACGCCGGCCTCGGCGAAGGCGGCCAGGCGTTCGGCGACATACCCGCGGGGCCCGACGAGCGACATCCCGCGCACCAGCTCGTCGGGCACCAGGGCGATCGCCTCGCCCTTGCGCCCGGACAGGTAGAGCTCCTGGATCCGGTCGGCGACCTCGCCGAACCCGTAGCGGGTGGCCAGGTTGTGATAGAAGTTGCGGCCCTTGGCGCCCATGCCGCCCAGGTAGAGGGCAAGCTGCGGCTTGACCCAGGCGAGCCGCTCCTCGACGTCGTCGCCGATGGCCAGCGACGCGTGCACCATGACGTCCAGCGGCCCCAGCGCCGGATCGCGTTTGGCGGCCCCGGCGGCCAGCGCCTCGCCCCACACCAAGTGGGCCTTCTCCGGCAGGTAGAAGACGGGCTGCCAGCCCTCGGCGATCTCGGCGGTCAGCTCGACGTTCTTCGGGCCCAGCGCCGCAATGGAGATCGGAATGCGTTCGCGCACAGGGTGATTGATCAGCTGCAGGGCCTTGCCCAGGCCGGTGCCGCGATCGGCGGGCAGCGGGATCTGGTAGTGCTTGCCGGCGTACTGCACCCGCTCGCGGCGCCACACCTGCCGGCAGATCTCCACGATCTCGCGGGTGCGGCCCAGCGGGGCGTCGAACTCGACGCCGTGAAACCCCTCCATCACCTGGGGCCCGGACGTGCCGATGCCGAGCCGGAAGCGCCCGTCGGACACGAAATCCAGGCCGGCGGCGGTCATCGCCAGCAGCGACGGCGTGCGGATGTAGATGGGAAACACCCCCGACGCCAGCTCGACGGTGTTGGTCTTGGCGGCCAGGTACCCGAGCTGGCTGACGGCGTCGAAGGAATAGGCCTCGGCTACCACCGCGACGTCGATGCCGGCCTTTTCGAGTTCGACGATGCGGTCGACGCCGTCGTGAAACCCGCCCGAGTAGTCCAGAGCGATCCCGATTCGCATCCACGACAGATACCACGGCGGCGGCGCGCCGCGGTCGGCCGGGCGTTGCGCAGAATTGCTCCCGTCGCGGGAAGTCGTCTCCTGTAATAGTCTTCTTGCTTGCGCGGCAACAATGCGGGGCAAAAGAAATTGGGGCGGGAAGACTGATGAAGAAGCTGGTAGCGGCGGCGATCGCCATTGGCGGGGCCTTCGCAGCAACGCCCATCGCGAATGCCGACGACAATTGGATCGCGATGGCGATATCGGATTCCACGGGGCATATCTCGGGAATGTATGTGGGGCAATCCAGCCGATCCGCCGCCGAGCAGCTGGTGATGTCGGAGTGCCGCAAGCGGGTCAGCGACTGCCGTGTTCTGGCCAGCGGGCCGGGCGGCTGCGTCGCGCTGGCCAAGAACGCCGCCCAAACCAAGTACTTCGGGGGCTGGGGCCCGACGAGCGACGAGGCCGAGGGCGCGGCACTGGCCGCCGCCCATGGCGGGACGATCCTCAAGGACCAGGGCCACTGCCTGGGCGACGCCGCAGGCTGACGCGCCGCCCGCGCGCCTACTTGAGCAGCGCGACGACCTTGTCTTCCAGGCCGATCGGCTCGGCCTCGGGATCGACAGGATCGGTCCGCGGCAGCTTTGCGTCCGGATCGGCGAAGGCGCGATAGGTCTTGTCGCCGCCCAGCGCGTAGAGCAGGTAGCCGGTCAGCAACGCCCGAACCGATCGTTGCGTGCGCCGGTCCGGGCCGGCCAGCCCGACCACCTTGGCCAGCCGGCGGCCCTCGACCAGGCCGCCGGGTTCGGCCTTGTGCACGATGCGCAGCGTCGCGGCGTCCCACGCGGCGTCCAGCGCCAGGGCGTTGGAGTTCAGCGACTTCGGATCTCCCGGCGCGGTCAGGATCAGGCCGGGCACCTTCAGCGTCGCGGCGGGCTGCTCGGTCGGGGGAGTGGTGACCGCCGGGAACAGCGCCGCCACCGCCGCGGGCTTGTCGGGCATGCCGGCCGCGGCGAACACGGCCGCCGAGCCGCCGAAACCGTGGCCCACCACGCCGAGCTTGGCGGGATGCACGCTGATCTTGCCGGGCCCCAGCCGCACGCCGGCGACGATGTCGAGGGCGGTGCCCAGGTCGAAGGCGAAGTTGAGCACCGAGGGCGCCACGCCCCGCTGGGTGTCGGGCGCCGCGGCGACGATGCCCCACGACGCCAGGTGCTCGAGCAGGCCCGAATAGCGGGCGGCGCCGGCGAGCCAGTCGTGGCCGAACGCCACGGCGGGCAGATTGAGCCCCGACTCGGGCGTGTACACCACCCCCGGCAAACCGGCGAAGGCCAGGTCACCGCGCAAAACTCGGTGCGGGCCACGGCGGCTGAGGGCTGCGACGAGCTTCCGGATCCGAGCCACCCGTCGACGTTAGCGCATGGCGCCGCTAGGCCGTGACCTCGATGACGCCCACCCGCCACAGCGCCGCGTACAGGTGGCGCAGCGGGATGCTCAGCAAACGAGAGGCCGCGTCGACCATCGGGTCGCCCCCGCCGACCGGCGGGCGAGGGGTCCGCTTCGCGGCGGGCGCTACGCTCGGCCGAGGCGCGGTGGCGGTCACCACTTCGTCGAACAGAACAGCGGTCATGATTCCCTCCTGAAAGCTCTTTACGGGTCGTTTACCGACTCCCGGATTTCTGTTATTAACATTTGCTAGATGGTCATTTTCTTGAGGTTTACGAAAAGTTGAACTATCGGCATTTCGCGAAGGACTACCGGCCGGATTTTCGGCGGCGCAGCGTCGCGCTAAATCCTTGTCTAGCAGGTAGATTCGCCGGTAGCGGCCGACCGTCACCCCCGTTGTTCTTTCCGCTGGCCGCGGGTTGTTGCCAGCTGTTACCCGACATTTCGCAGTGTAAAGCGACCGGTTGCTGGGTAGCGGAAGCCAATGGGAACGACACGAATACATCCGGTGAAATGAGCGCCGATCCTTCGTGAAGGCGGTGTGAATGCATCGCGGCGGTCCTTCCCGTGCCTGGTGTCGATGGCTCTAGCTTCGGACCCGCGCCTTCAGGGATTCTCAACGATTTCTTGGCGCGCCCCGGCGGAGATAACCGCAGGTCGGCGGCGTGCTGGCGGGTTCGGTGCGCTCGCTGCACTACCCTGTTCAGGATGTGCGGGATTGTCGGCTACGTCGGACACCGTCCGGCCTGCGAGGTCGTCATGGACGCGCTGCGCCGGATGGAGTACCGCGGCTACGACTCATCGGGGATCGCACTGGTCGACGGCCAGGGCAAACTGACCGTCCGGCGTCGCGCCGGCCGGCTGGCCAACCTGGAAGAGGCGGTCGCGGAGATGGCGCTGGCGTCGAAGGCGGGCACCACCGGCCTCGGCCACACCCGCTGGGCCACCCACGGGCGCCCCACCGACCGCAACGCGCACCCGCACCGCGACGCCGCCGGCAAGATCGCCGTCGTCCACAACGGCATCATCGAGAACTTCCCGGAGCTGCGCCATGAGCTGGAGGCGGCCGGCGTGGAGTTCGCCAGCGACACCGACACCGAGGTGGCGGTGCACCTGGTGGCCCAGGCGTACCGCCACGGCGAGACGGCGGGCGACTTCGTCGCCTCCGTGCTGGCGGTGCTGCGCCGGCTCGAGGGCCACTTCACCCTGGTGTTCGCCAACGCCGACGAGCCGGGCACCATCGTGGCGGCCCGGCGCTCGACGCCGCTGGTGATCGGGGTCGGCGACGGCGAGATGTTCGTCGGCTCCGACGTGGCGGCGTTCATCGAACACACCCGCAACGCCGTGGAACTGGGCCAGGACCAGGCCGTCGTGATCAACGCGGACGGCTACCGCATCACCGACTTTCACGGCAACGTCGACGTCGAGTACCGCGAATTCCACATCGACTGGGATCTGGCCGCCGCCGAAAAGGGCGGCTACCCGTACTTCATGCTCAAGGAGATCGCCGAGCAGCCCACCGCGGTGGCCGACACCCTGCTCGGGCACTTCGTCAACGGCCGGATCGTCCTCGACGAGCAGCGCCTGTCCGACCAGGAACTGCGCGAGATCGACAAGGTGTTCGTGGTGGCCTGCGGCACCGCCTACCACTCCGGGCTGCTCGCCAAGTACGCCATCGAGCACTGGACCCGGCTGCCGGTGGAGGTCGAGCTGGCCAGCGAGTTCCGTTACCGCGACCCCGTGCTGGACCGCAGCACCCTCGTCGTCGCCATCTCGCAGTCGGGGGAGACCGCCGACACCCTGGAGGCGGTCCGCCACGCCAAGGAGCAGAAGGCCAAGGTGCTGGCGATCTGCAACACCAACGGCTCGCAGATCCCGCGGGAATGCGACGCGGTGCTCTACACGCGCGCCGGCCCGGAGATCGGCGTGGCGTCCACCAAGACCTTCCTCGCGCAGATCGCCGCCAACTATCTGGTCGGCCTGGCGCTGGCGCAGGCCCGCGGCACCAAGTACCCCGACGAGGTGGAGCGCGAGTACCGCGAGCTGGAGGCGATGCCCGACATGGTGGCCCGGGTGCTGGGGACGATCGAGCCGGTGGCCGCGCTGGCGCACCGGTTCGCCCAGTCCTCCACCGTGCTGTTCCTGGGCCGCCACGTCGGCTACCCGGTGGCGCTGGAGGGCGCGCTGAAGCTCAAGGAACTGGCCTACATGCACGCCGAGGGGTTCGCCGCCGGCGAGCTCAAGCACGGCCCGATCGCGCTGATCGAAGACGACCTGCCCGTCATCGTCGTGATGCCCTCGCCCAAGGGGCAGGCCACGCTGCACGCCAAGCTGCTGTCCAACATTCGCGAGATCCAGACCCGCGGCGCGGTCACCATCGTGATCGCCGAGGAGGGCGACGACACCGTGCGCCCCTACGCCGACCACCTCATCGAAATCCCCTCGGTGTCAACGCTTCTGCAGCCGCTGCTGTCGACCATCCCGCTGCAGGTGTTCGCCGCGTCGGTCGCGCAGGCCCGCGGTTACGACGTCGACAAGCCGCGAAACCTGGCTAAGTCCGTCACCGTCGAATAGCCCGTACAATCTCCGGGCGGTCAAGTCACGCGAGCGAACGGGGAGGCACATTGTCGGCGGATGGTTCGGCGAAGCGAGACAGGCGCTCCGGAAGATTGCTGATCATCGGCCTGGTGGTGCTGTTCGTGGCGACCTACGCGATCACGGTCGGGCTCTACGCCAGATCCGGGTGCGGCTGCCCCCGCCAAATCACCCAGGGGCAGGCGGCGACCGACGGGACCACCGTGACAATCGATCTGCAGGAGCTCCAGTCGGTCAAGGGCGGGCTGAACGGCAACGTCACCGTTTCCCCGGGGCGCGAGCTGCTCGATCCGCAGACCGGCGGCCTGACCGACGATCTCACCGTCTGGGTCCATTCCGCGATGACCCCCACCAAGCGCAGCTGGCCGAAGGGCACGGTGCCCGGCGTGTCCCCCGTTCCGCTGACCATCACGGGCGACCCGTCGGACTGGCCCTTCGATCACTACCACTCGGGGCCGATCACCGTTGACCTGTTCCGCGGCGCCTCCCCGGTGCCGCAACGGGCGTCGGTCACGTTCATCGACCGCATTCCGGGTTGGCGGGTCGACATACCCGTCAGCGGCAGATCGGATATCGCCGCGCCGATCTCCGCGCCCTACCGGGTGGAACTGCGCCGCTCTCCGAGCACGGCCGCGTTCGCCGCCGTCATCGTCGCCATGATGATCGCGATCGCCGCGATCGGTCTGTCGGTCGCCGTGCTGACGGCGCTCGACCGGCGAAAATTCCAGCCGCCGATGACGACGTGGTATGCGGCGATGTTGTTCGCGATCATGCCGCTGCGCAACGCGCTGCCCGACGCGCCGCCCATCGGGTCATGGGTCGACGTCACCGTCACGTTGTGGGTGATCGTCGCGCTCGTCAACGCGATGCTGCTCTACATCTTCTGCTGGTGGCGGCACCTGAGACCGGAGCCGGTCACCGTCGCGTAGCAACGCCGGGCATGCAACAGTTGAACTTGTGGCAAACGCATCGGTGAGCACGCGGCTGCGGCGCATCTGGCATGCCACATGGCGCTTCGTCGTCACCGCGCCGCTGACCTACGCGTGGCTGGTCGTCCTGACGATCACCACGATCATCCAGAACGAACTGCCCGGCCGCCAATTGCACTCGGTGCTGCTGCACCGATCCACCAACATTCACGCGCTGGGCACCGATCCGCTCGACGTCCTGTTTTCCAGCCTGCTGTGGCTCGACGGCAAGAACCTGGAACCGTACCTGCTGCTGTTCACCCTGTTTCTGGCGCCGGCCGAGCACTGGCTCGGCCAATTGCGTTGGCTCACGGTGGGATTGACCTCCCACATTCTCGCGACCTACATCAGCGAGGGCATCCTGTACTACGCGATCGAGGAGCACGAGGCGTCCGAGCGGCTGGTGCACGCCCGCGACATCGGGGTCAGCTACTTCCTGGTCGGTGTGATGGCCGTGCTGACCTACCACATCGCGCGGCCATGGCGCTGGGGCTACCTCGGCGTGCTGTTCGTCATCTTCGGTTTTCCGCTGCTGACCATGACCCGCCACGGCGTGAACTTCACCGCGATCGGCCACTTCGCCGCCATCCTCATCGGGCTCTGCTTCTACCCGATGGCGCGCGAACGCAAGCGTCCGGCGCTGAACCCGGCGCACCTGCGAGCCGCCTTCCGGCGAATCGGTTCGCGCGAGGGGTAGCGATGGGGGTCCGCGCGCTCTACGGTGCATCGCTGTCACCCGACGCCACCGCGTTCGCCCACCTCGTCGACGACGGCGGCTATCCCCATGCGGTGCAGCGCTTCCTGCACGGCCGCCAGTTCAGCGCGGCACGCAACGTCGAGCTGCCGGTCGAGGGCCCGGTCTCGCGGGTCCTCCACTCCGCCGACGGTCACTGGCTGGCCTGCGAGGTGGCCCCCGAGGGCGGCACCCGCAGGCAGATCTGGGTCGTCACCACCGATCCCGAGGACCGGATGGCCTGGCGCGCCGACCGCGAGGACGACGGGACCGCCGAGCTGATCGGGTGGGACGGCACCCGGATCGCGGCCATCCTGACGGGCGAGGACGGGGTGGGCCGGTCGTGCCTGATCGATCCGGCCGACGGCGACTGCGCCGTGCTGGACCGGCGTTCGGGCGCCCGGCTGGTCGACGCGTGGGCGGGCGCGGCGCTGATCCGGGTCGGGCCGCGCGGCTACCAGGAAATGGTCATGCTGCACGGGGAGACCGAAATCGCGCTGCTGCCTTCCGATCCCGGGGCCGTGACGGCCAAGGGCGCCATCCTCGACGACCACCATCCCCGCCGCCTGCGCTACGGCCCGACCGGCGAACTGACCAGGCTGTACAACCCCGGCGTGGGCGCCGACGGATACTTCCGCGCGCTGCTCATCAGCGACAACGGCTGCGAACACGCCCGGCTGCTCGAGGTGGTCGCCACGCTGGACGGCGTGAGCTACTTCGTGGTGGCCGAGCGCCCCGACTGCGATCTCGACGAGTTCGCCGTCAGCGCCGACATGTCCACCGTCGCGCTGCTGTGGAACCTGCAGGGCCGCAGCGAGTTACAGATACTCGACCACACCGACTACACGCTGGCCGAACCGATTCCACTGCCCGGCGACGTCGCGGGCGAGCTGTCGCTGAGCGCCGGAGGCTCGATGGTGGCGATGACCGTGCAGGGCCCGGCGATGCCGCGCACCGTCGAACTGGTCGACCCGCGCACCGGGGAATGGCAACTCGTGGACCGCGAACCCAGCCGCGGCCCGCTGGCCCGCGGCTTTTCCGCGCGGCCCACGCTGGAGACGATCACCGCGCGCGACGGGCTGAACCTGCCGTCGTGGCTGTACCGGTCCTCCGTAACCGCTTCCCGCCCAGGCGCTTTGGTGTACCTGCACGGCGGGCCGGAGGGGCAGGCCCGGCCCGACTACAGCGAGATCTTCCCGGAGGTGCTCAACGCCGGGATCAGCGTGCTGACGCCGAACGTGCGCGGCTCCGGCGGGCTGGGCCGCACCTTCGTGCACGCCGACAACAAGGAGAAGCGGTTCGCGGCCATCGACGACGTCGCCGACTGCGTGCGCTTCCTGGTGGACAACGGGGTGGCCGACCCCAGCCGAATCGCCTGTGCGGGCTGGTCCTACGGCGGCTACCTCACGATGGCCGCCATGACGTTCTACCCGGAGTTGTTCGCCGCGGGCGTCACCATCTGCGGGATGAGCGACCTGACCACGTTCTACCGCAACACCGAGCCGTGGATCGCCGCTGCCGCCTACCCGGAGTACGGCCACCCGGTCTACGACCGCGAACTGCTCGAGCGACTGTCCCCGCTACGCCGGGTCGACGCCCTGACCGCGCCGCTGCTCGTGGTGCACGGCGCCCACGACACCAACGTCCCGGTCGGCGAATCCGAGCAGATCGTCGCGGCGCTGCGACAAGCCGGCCGCACCGTGCGCTACCTGCTGTTCGCCGACGACGGCCACGAGATCGTCAAGCGCGAGAACCACGAGGCGCTGGCCGCGGCGATGACCGAATGGCTGACCGACGCGTTCGCCTAAGCGCGTTTGGCGGTGACGTAGTGCAGTCCGCTCAGCGTCTCGGTGTCCTCGTCGGCATCGGGAGGCAGCGAGAGGCCTTGGGCGGCAAGCAGGCTCGCGACACTGCGGGCCGACGTCGCCCAGCCGTGGCCGTTCAGGTACTCGATGACGTCGTTGCGCTCGCCCGTGTACCACAGGTCGGTCATCTCGATGTCGAAGCCGTGTTCGCGCCACTGGTCGGTGACGTCACGCATGCGATCGGCCATGATCTGCACCGCGTCGCTGGGTCCACGCAGGTTCTCGGTGGCCAGCCGGCTTCCCGCGGGGCTCAGCGCAGTGATGTTGTCCAGCAGCCGATCCTGGGCGTCCGGCGGCAGGAACGGCAGCAAGCCCTCGGCGCTCCACGCGGTGGGCTGGCTGGGGTCCAGTCCGGCCGCGCGCAGCGCCGCGGGCCAGTCGTGGCGAAGGTCGACCGGCACCGTTCGCAACTCGGCGATCGGTGAGGCGCCCAGCCCGGCGAGGGTGGTCGTCTTGAAGTCGATGACCCGCGCCTGGTCGATCTCGTACACCGTGGTCCCGGCCGGCCAGGGCAGCCGGTAGGCGCGGGCGTCGAGCCCCGACGCCAGGATCACCGCCTGGCGGATCCCGTCATCGGCTGCGGCCATGAAGAAGTCGTCGAAGAACCGCGTGCGGATCCCCATCATGTCGCCCATGCGCGCCATGCCGAAGTCGCCGTTGTCGTCGACCTCGGCGGGATCCAGCTCGCCGCTGGCCAGCCGGGTGAAGAAGTCGACGCCGACGGCGCGCACCAGTGGCTCGGCGAAGGGATCGTTGATCAGCGGGTTGGGCGCGCGGCTGGCCAGCGCGCGCCCCACCGCGACGCCGGTGGCGGTGGCGCCGACGCCGTTACTCAGGTCCCAGGTGTCGTTGTCGGTCCGGGCCATGCGCGCCCCCCGTCTGCCGTTTGGATCAAGCCGCCCGCGACTGTACGCCCGGACATGGAATGCTTGCGGTGATGCGGCATTACTACTGCGTTGACGCGATCCGCGACGCCGAGGCCCCGCTGTTGGCGAGCCTGCCCGACGGCGCGCTGATGCGGCGCGCGGCGTTCGGGCTGGCGACCGAGATCCTCGCCGAGCTGACCGCCCGGGCGGGCGGGGTCGCCGGACGACGGGTGTGCGCGGTCGTCGGCTCGGGAGACAACGGCGGTGACGCGCTATGGGCGGCGACCTTCGTGCGCCGCCGCGGCGCTGCCGCCGACGCGGTGCTGCTCAACCCCGAGCGCACCCACCGCAAGGCGCTGGCCGCGTTCGGCAAGTCCGGCGGCCGTATCGTTGAAAGTGTCTCGCCCACAACCAATCTCGTCATCGACGGGGTGGTGGGGATCTCCGGTTCGGGTCCGCTGCGGCCCGCGGCGGCCGAGGTGTTCGCCGCGGTGGACGACGCGGGCATCCCCGTCGTCGCCGTCGACATCCCCAGCGGCATCGACGTGGCGACGGGCGCCATCACCGGCCCCGCGGTGCACGCCGCGCTGACCGTCACCTTCGGCGGGCTCAAACCCGTGCACGCGCTGGCCGATTGCGGGCGCGTCGAACTGATCGACATCGGCCTGGACCTACCGAAGACCGACGTGTTGGGTTTCGAGGCCGCCGATGTCCTCGCGCGCTGGCCGGTGCCCGGGCCGCACGACGACAAGTACACCCAGGGCGTGACCGGGGTGATGGCCGGCTCGTCCACCTATCCCGGCGCGGCCGTGCTGTGCACCGGCGCCGCGGTCGCCACGCACTCGGGCATGGTCCGCTACGCCGGTAGCGCGCACACGCAGGTCCTGGCGCAGTGGCCCGAGGTGATCGCGTCGCCGACCCCGGCCTCGGCCGGCCGCGTGCAGTCCTGGGTCGTGGGACCTGGGCTGGGCACCGACGAGACCGGCGCCGCGGCGCTGTGGTTCGCGCTGGACACCGACCTGCCGGTGATCGTCGACGCCGACGCGCTGACCATCCTGGCGGCCCACCCCGAGCTCGTTGTCGATCGCAGCGCACCGACGGTGCTGACGCCACACGCGGGTGAGTTCGCGCGGCTGGCGGGTAACCCACCGGGGGACGACCGCGTCGGCGCGTGCCGCAAGCTGGCCGACACGTTCGGCGCCACGGTGCTGCTCAAGGGCAACGTGACGATCATCGCCGCCCCCGGCGGCCCGGTGTACCTCAATCCCGCCGGGCAGTCGTGGGCGGCCACCGCCGGATCCGGCGACGTGCTGTCCGGGATGATCGGCGCGCTGCTGGCGTCGGGGTTGCCGGCCGCCGAGGCCGCCGCGGCCGCGGCCTTCGTGCACGCGCGGGCGGCGGCGCTGTCGGCCGCCGACCCGGGCCCCGGCGAGGCGCCGACGTCGTCGTCGCGGATCGTCCCGCACATCCGGGCCGCCCTGGCCGCCCTCTAGCACCCGAAAGGATCCGCCGTGCCACGCCATCCGTCCGTGCCCGCCCACTCGATCGCCCCCGCCTACACCACGCGCTTGTTCACCGCGCCGGTGCCCGCGCTGCGCCTCCCCGACGAGTCCATGGATCCCGACGCGGCGTACCGCTTCATCCACGACGAACTGATGCTCGACGGCAGCTCGCGGCTGAACCTGGCCACGTTCGTCACCACCTGGATGGATCCCGAGGCCGGCAAGCTGATGGCCGAGACCTTCGACAAGAACATGATCGACAAGGACGAATACCCGGCCACCGCGGCCATCGAGCAGCGCTGCGTCTGCATGGTCGCCGACCTGTTCCACGCCGAAGGCCTCAAGGACGACGACCCCTCGAGCGCCATCGGGGTGTCCACCATCGGTTCCAGCGAGGCGGTCATGCTGGGCGGGCTGGCGCTGAAGTGGCGCTGGCGCCAGAAGGTCGGAAAGGATTGGCGCACGCGCACTCCCAATTTGGTGATGGGCTCCAACGTCCAGGTGGTGTGGGAGAAGTTCTGCCGCTACTTCGACGTCGAACCGCGGTACCTGCCGATGGAGGAGGGGCGCTACGTCATCACCCCCGAGCAGGTGGTCGACGCCGTCGACGAGGACACCATCGGCGTCGTCGCGATCCTCGGCACCACCTACACCGGCGAGCTGGAACCGATTGCACAGATCTGCAAGGCGCTGGACAAGCTGGCGGCCGGCGGCGGCGTGGACGTCCCGGTGCACGTCGACGCGGCCAGCGGCGGCTTCGTGGTCCCGTTCCTGCACCCGGAGCTGGTGTGGGACTTCCGGCTGCCGCGGGTGGTGTCGATCAACGTCAGCGGCCACAAGTACGGGCTGACGTACCCGGGCGTCGGGTTCGTGGTGTGGCGCGGCGCCGAGCATCTGCCCGAGGATCTCGTGTTCCACGTCAACTACCTGGGCGGCGACATGCCGACCTTCACGCTGAACTTCTCCCGCCCCGGCAACCAGGTGGTCGGCCAGTACTACAACTTCCTGCGCCTGGGCCGCGAGGGCTACACCAAGGTCATGCAGAGCCTGTCGTCGACGGCGCGCTGGCTCGGAGAGCAGCTGCGCGAAGGCGAGCACTGCGAGCTGATTTCCGACGGCTCGGCGATCCCGGTCATCAGCTTCCGGCTGGCCAAGGACCGCGGCTACACCGAATTCGACGTCTCCCACGAGCTGCGCGGGTACGGCTGGCAGGTGCCCGCCTACACCATGCCCGACAACGCCACCGACGTCTCGGTGCTGAGGATCGTGGTGCGCGAGGGGCTCTCCGCCGACCTGGCCCGGGCGCTGCACGACGACGCCCGCAGCGCGCTGGCGTCGCTGGACAAGCTCAAGCCGGGCGGGCATTACGACGCCCAGCACTTCGCCCACTAGGCGTTCAGCGCCGAACGTCGACTTGTGGCGCTGATCAGGCCGAATCCCCGACAACAAGTCGACGCTCGACGACGCTTGCGGCGCTTCTGGGACAATGGCGGGCGTGTCCGCTACGCCGATATCCCTGACGCCCGGCATCCTCGCCGAGGCCGTCGTGGACCTGGGCGCCGTCGCGCACAACGTCCGGGTGCTGCGCGAGCACGCCGGCGGCGCGGGAGTGATGGCCGTGGTCAAGGCCGACGGCTACGGCCACGGCGCGACGCGGGTCGCCCGCACTGCCCTGGCCGCCGGGGCGGCGGAGCTGGGCGTCGCCACCGTCGACGAGGCGCTGGCGCTGCGGGCCGACGGCATCACCGCGCGGGTGCTGGCGTGGCTGCACCCGCCCGGCATCGACTTCGCGCCGGCCCTGCTGGGCGATGTCGAGATCGCCGTGTCCTCGGTGCGCCAGCTCGACGAGGTGGTCGACGCCGTGCGCCGGACCGGGCGGACGGCCACGGTGACCGTCAAGGTGGACACCGGGCTCAACCGCAACGGCGTCGCCCCGGCGCAGTACCCCGCGATGCTGAGCGCGCTGCGCGCCGCCGTCGCCGAGGACGCCATCCGGCTGCGGGGAGTGATGTCGCACATGGTGTACGCCGACCAGCCCGACAACCCCATCAACGACGTTCAGGCCCAACGGCTTTCCGACATGCTGGCGCTGGCGCGCACCGAGGGCGTGCGGTTCGAGGTTGCCCACCTGGCGAATTCGGCGGCCACGATGTCGCGGCCCGACCTGGCCTTCGATCTGGTGCGGCCCGGCATCGCGGTGTACGGCCTGAGCCCGGTGCCCGGGCTCGGCAACATGGGGCTGGTCCCGGCGATGACGGTGAAATGTCCCGTCGCGCTGGTGAAGTCGATTCGCGCCGGCGAGAGCGTGTCCTATGGGCACACCTGGACGGCGCAAACCGACACCAACCTGGCGCTGCTGCCGATCGGCTACGCCGACGGTGTGTTCCGCTCGCTGGGCGGGCGCCTCGAGGTGCTGATCAACGGCAGGCGGCGGCCAGGCGCGGGCCGGATCTGCATGGACCAGTTCGTGGTCGACCTGGGTCCCGGGCCGCTCGACGTCGCCGAGGGCGACGAGGCGATCCTGTTCGGGCCCGGCACCAGCGGCGAACCCACCGCGCAAGACTGGGCCGACCTGCTCGGCACCATCCACTACGAAGTGGTCACCAGCCCCCGGGGGCGGATCACCAGAACCTATCGCGAGGCCGAAACCGTTGAGCGCTGAGAGGACCCGCAGGCGCCAGAGGGGCAGGGCCTGGCTTGCGGGCGGCGCCGGGGTGACCGCCGTCGCCACCATCGTCGGGGCCTCCGCCCGCCGGTCGATGACCCAGCGCGCCACCGCTCTCGAAGACCCTTACGCCGACGAGGATTTCGAGCGGATCGACCACGACCGCGCCTACGTGGTGACCACACCCGACGGGGTGCCGCTGGCCGTGCGCGAGGCGGGGCCGGTGGACGCCCACGTGACCATGGTCTTCGTCCACGGTTTCTGCCTGCGGATGGGCGCCTTCCATTTCCAGCGGACCCGGCTGCCCAACCGGTTGGGCGCGCCCGTGCGGATGGTGTTCTACGACCAGCGCGGGCACGGGCGCTCCGGCGCCGCCGAGCCCGAGACCTACACGCTGACCCAACTGGGCGAGGACCTGGAGACCGTGCTGGCCGAGGTCGCCCCGCGCGGGGTGGTCGTGCTGGTCGGCCATTCGATGGGCGGCATGACGGTGTTGTCGCACGCCCGCCAGTTCCCCGAGCACTACGGCAGCAGGATCGTCGGCGCCGCGATCATTTCCTCGGCGGCCGAGGGGGTTACCCGCTCGCCCCTGGGCGAGATCCTGAAAAACCCTGCGCTGGAAGCGTTCCGGTTCACCGCCCGCTCCGCGCCGAAGCTGATGCACCGCGGCCGCAACGTGTCGCGGTCGCTGATCGGGCCGATCCTGCGCGCCGCGTCCTACAGCGACCTGCAGGTCAGCCGGAGCCTGGACGCGTTCTCCCAGCGGATGATGAACGGCACCCCCATCGCCACCATGGTGGGCTTCCTGGACGCGCTGGAAAAGCACGACGAAACCGCCGGGCTGTGGACGTTGCTCAGGGTGCCCACGCTGATCGCCTGCGGCGACCACGATCTGCTCACCCCGGACGAATACTCGCGGAAGATGGCGGCCTCGCTGCCGCGCTCCGAGCTGGTCATCGTCAGCGGCGCGAGCCACCTGGCGCTGCTGGACAAGCCAGAGGCCATCAACGACGGGCTGGTTCGGCTGGTGCGGCGGGCCGTCCCGGGCAAGTGGGCCCTGCGGTACCGGCGGCTCAAGCAACGGCTGCGGCGCCATGGGTGAGGGCGTCGACCCGCCGCGCCCGGCTGCGCCGCGCTTGCGATCGCCGCGGGGTGAGGGCGGCACGGCCACGCTCGAGCGCGTTGAGGACACCGTCGCGCTCGGCTCGCGGCTGGGCCGGGACTTGCGGGCCGGTGACGTGGTGGTGCTCTCCGGCCCGCTGGGAGCGGGAAAGACGGTGCTGGCCAAGGGGATTGCCGCGGCGATGGACGTCGACGGGCCGGTCACGTCGCCGTCGTACGTGCTGGCCCGGGTGCACCCGCCGCGGCGGTCCGGCGCGCCGGCGATGATCCACGTCGACATGTACCGGCTCCTCGATCAGGGCCGCGCCGACCTGCTGGGCGAGCTCGATTCCCTCGACCTCGACACCGATCTCGACGACGCGGTCGTCGTGGTCGAGTGGGGTGAGGGACTCGCCGAACGCCTCTCCGAGCGGCACCTCGACGTCCGCCTGGAGCGGGTCAGCCAGTCCGACGTGCGGATCGCCACCTGGGAATGGGGTGGGCCGTGACTCTCGTTCTCGCCCTGGACACTTCGACCCCGGCCGTGACCGCCGGCGTCGTACGGCTGCCCGATCAGGTGCTGGCCGAGCGGGTCACCGTGGACGCCCGCGCACACGCCGAGCGGTTGACACCCAACGCGCTCGCCGCCCTCGCCGACGCCGGGCTGACGATGGCCGACCTCGATGCCGTCGTGGTGGGTTGCGGGCCGGGCCCGTTCACCGGCCTGCGCGCCGGGATGGCCACCGCCGCCGCCTACGGCCACGCGCTGGGCATCCCGGTGCGCGGGGTGTGCAGCCTGGACGCGATCGGGGTGCGCACCAGCGGCGACGTCCTGGTGGTCACCGACGCCCGCCGCCGCGAGGTGTACTGGGCGCGCTACCGCGACGGCTTCCGCATGGCGGGACCGGGAGTCGATGCGCCCGCCGACGTCGACCCCGGGCCGGCGCGGGCGGTGGCGGGCTCGCCCGACCACGCGGCGCTGTTCGGCCTGCCCGTCTGCGGCCCCGTCCACCCGACGCCCGCCGGCCTGGTCGCGGCGGTGCCCGACTGGTCCGAGCGCCCGCTGCCGCTCGTGGCGCTCTATCTGCGCCGGCCCGACGCCAAACCCCTGGCGGCTCCCCGATGACCGCCCCCAGCGAGCCGGTGACCCTCGGCGCGTTGGCGCCCGCCGACGCCGCGCGCTGCGCCGAGCTGGAGGCGCAGCTGTTCCCCGGCGACGATCCGTGGCCCGCGGTCGCGTTCAACCGGGAACTGGCCGCCAAGCACAACCACTACGTGGCCGCCCGCGTGGGCGGCACGCTGGTCGGCTACGCAGGCATCTCGCGGCTGGGCCGCACCCCGCCGTTCGAGTACGAGGTGCACACCATCGGGGTGGACCCGGCCTATCAGGGCCGGGGCATCGGCCGCCGGTTGCTCGACGAACTGCTCGCCTTCGCCGACGGCGGCGCCGTCTACCTCGAGGTGCGCACCGACAACGAGGCGGCCATCGCGCTGTACCGCAGCACGGGATTCGAGCAGATCGGCCTGCGCAAGCGCTACTACCGAATCAGCGGCGCCGACGCGTACACGATGCGGCGGGAACCCCAATGACCGTCATCCTGGCCATCGAAACCTCCTGCGACGAAACGGGAGTCGGCATCGCGCGCCTGGACTCCGACGGCACCGTCACCCTGCTCGCCGACGAGGTGGCCTCCAGCGTCGACGAACACGTCCGCTTCGGCGGCGTCGTCCCCGAGGTCGCCTCCCGCGCGCACCTCGAGGCGCTGGGCCCGGCCATGCGCCGCGCGCTGGCGGCCGCCGGCCTGGACAAGCCCGACGTCGTCGCGGCCACCATCGGGCCCGGGCTGGCCGGGGCCCTGCTGGTGGGAGTCGCCGCCGCCAAGGCGTATTCGGCCGCCTGGGACGTGCCGTTCTACGCCGTCAACCATCTGGGCGGGCACCTGGCCGCCGACGTCTACGAGCACGGGCCGCTGCCCGAGTGCGTGGCGCTGCTGGTGTCCGGCGGGCACACGCACCTGCTGCACGTGCGGTCCCTCGGCGAACCGATCATCGAGCTGGGCAGCACCGTCGACGACGCCGCCGGCGAGGCCTACGACAAGGTGGCGCGGCTGCTGGGGCTGGGCTATCCGGGCGGCAAGGTGCTCGACGACCTGGCCCGCACCGGCGACCGCGACGCGATCGCCTTTCCGCGCGGCATGACCGGCCCGGCCGACGACGCGTACGCCTTCAGCTTCTCCGGGCTGAAGACCGCCGTCGCCCGGTACGTCGAGAGCCATCCCGACGCGGCGACCCCCGACATCGCCGCCGGCTTCCAGGAGGCCGTCGCCGACGTGCTCACCATGAAGGCGGTGCGCGCGGCCACCGCGCTGGGCGTCTCGACGCTGCTCATCGCCGGGGGAGTGGCCGCGAACTCGCGGCTGCGGGAGCTCGCCACGCAGCGCTGCGCGGCCGCGGGGCTGACCCTGCGGATCCCCCGCCCCCGGCTGTGCACCGACAACGGGGCGATGATCGCCGCCTTCGCGGCGCACCTGGTGGCCGCGGGCGCGCCGCCCTCGCCCCTGGACGTGCCCAGCGACCCCGGCCTGCCGGTGGTAAAAGCGCAGGTGAACTGATGTTCGCTCAGCGCGGACACGCCAATGTTTCAGAAGCACCGGGGCGCCCTTGAGTGCTAGCACTCGCATGTATAGAGTGCTAGGTGGCAATCGGCCACGCCCTGCGCCGGCACCCGCGACGACGGCGCTCGGGCAACGGATGGATGCTGGATCAACTGATAATTCGGGCGGTTCGGGGCTTGCCCCGGACCGACCGCCAATTCCGGCCGGGGCACCGTGCCCCGGACCCGACAAACTAGTGGAGGGCTCCAATCGTGGCGAAGGTGAACATCAAGCCACTCGAGGACAAGATTCTCGTGCAGGCCAACGAGGCCGAGACCACGACCGCGTCCGGTCTGGTCATTCCTGACACCGCCAAGGAGAAGCCGCAGGAAGGCACCGTCGTCGCAGTCGGCCCGGGCCGGTGGGACGAGGACGGCGAGAAGCGGATCCCGCTGGACGTTTCGGAGGGTGACACCGTCATCTACAGCAAGTACGGCGGCACCGAGATCAAGTACAACGGCGAGGAGTACCTGATCCTGTCCGCCCGCGACGTGCTGGCTGTCGTATCCAAGTAAGGACCGTGTACCGCCCCGGCGATCCCCGCACACCACCGCGGGTGATTTCCGGGGCGGCATGCGTTCGGGACGAAGGAACCTGATGAGCAAAGTTATCGAGTACGACGAAACCGCGCGCCGCGCCATGGAGGCCGGCGTGAACAAGCTCGCCGACGCGGTGCGGGTGACGCTGGGCCCGCGCGGCCGGCACGTGGTGCTGGCCAAGGCGTTCGGCGGACCGGCGGTGACCAACGACGGCGTCACCGTCGCACGCGACATCGACCTGGAGGACCCGTTCGAGAACCTGGGCGCCCAACTGGTCAAGTCGGTGGCCACCAAGACCAACGACGTCGCCGGTGACGGCACCACCACCGCGACCGTGCTGGCGCAGGCGCTGGTCAAGGACGGCCTGCGCATGGTCGCCGCCGGCGCCAACCCCATCGCACTCGGCGTCGGCATCGGCAAGGCCGGCGACGCGGTGTCCGAGGCGCTGCTCGCGGAGGCCACCCCGGTGGCCGGCAAGGAGGGCATCGCGCAGGTGGCGACGGTGTCGTCGCGCGACCCGCAGATCGGCGAGCTGGTCGGCGAGGCCATGACCAAGGTCGGCGCCGACGGCGTGGTCAGCGTCGAGGAGTCCTCGACCCTGAGCACCGAGCTGGAGTTCACCGAGGGTGTCGGCTTCGACAAGGGCTTCCTGTCGGCGTACTTCGTGACCGACTTCGACTCGCAGGAGGCCGTGCTCGACGACCCGGTGATCCTGCTGCACCAGGAGAAGATCAGCTCGCTGCCCGACCTGCTGCCGATGCTCGAGAAGATCGCCGAATCGGGCAAGCCGCTGCTGATCGTCGCCGAGGACATCGAGGGCGAGGCCCTGGCGACCCTGGTGGTCAACTCGATTCGCAAGACGCTGAAGGCCGTCGCGGTCAAGGCGCCGTTCTTCGGCGACCGCCGCAAGGCGTTCCTCGAGGACCTCGCGGTGGTCACCGGCGGCCAGGTGATCAACCCCGACGCCGGGCTGCTGCTGCGCGAGGTCGACACCGACGTGCTGGGCTCGGCCCGCCGCGTGGTGGTCAGCAAGGACGACACCATCATCGTCGAGGGTGGCGGTTCCAAGGACGCGGTCGACGCCCGCATCAAGCAGCTGCGCGCCGAGATCGAGAAGAGCGACTCGGATTGGGATCGCGAGAAGCTGCAGGAGCGGCTGGCCAAGCTGGCCGGCGGCGTGGCCGTCATCAAGGTCGGTGCCGCGACCGAGACCGCGCTCAAGGAGCGCAAGGAAAGCGTCGAGGACGCCGTCGCGGCCGCCAAGGCCGCGGTCGAGGAGGGCATCGTCGCCGGCGGCGGAACGGCGCTCATCCACGCCCGCAAGGCGCTGAAGGAACTGCGCGGGACGCTGAGCGGCGACGAGGCGCTCGGGGTCGACGTGTTCTCCGAGGCGCTGGCGGCCCCGCTGTACTGGATCGCCACCAACGCCGGGCTCGACGGCTCGGTCGTGGTCAACAAGGTCAGCGAGCTGCCCGTCGGGCAGGGGCTGAACGCCGAGACGCTCGAGTACGGCGACCTGCTCGGCGCAGGCGTCATCGACCCGGTCAAGGTGACCCGCTCGGCCGTCGTCAACGCGGCGTCGGTGGCCCGGATGGTGCTCACCACCGAGACGGCCGTCGTCGACAAGCCCGCGGAGGCGGACGACGACCACGGCCACGGCCATGGGCATGGGCATCACCACCACCATCACTAGGTAGTGCCAAGGAAACACCCCCGGTTCATCGCCGGGGGTGTTTCTCTTTTGGCCGTCCGTGATGCTCACTCGCAATGCTGCGCACTAACGTCGACTCTGCGGAACAGTGAGGAGAAAGGACCCATGGGAAAGCCTGCTGCGTACGACTCATCGGTCGTCGTTCCACTTCCGGACGAGGACGAGATCGCTCGATCCATCGGCGATGGGTATGACCCCGACACCACGCTGAACGTCCTGAAGATGATGAGCGGGACGGGAGACTTCTTTCCCGCGCTGATCGGCATGGTGAAGGCCGTCTTTGGTGAGCCAGACATCGACGCCAAGCACCGTGAGGTCATCATTTTGCGCGCCGCGTCGGTACTCAACTGCCCCTACGAGTGGCAGGCGAACGAACTGATGGCCCGCAACGCGGGCCTCACGGCATCCGAGATAGACGCCGTCGCCGGCGACGCCCCTGGGGGGCTGGCTGACCTCGACGCCGACTATCGGCTGTTGATCGCGGCCACCGATGAGCTCCTCACGTCCGCCACGCTGACGGACGACACGTTGCGGTCTCTGCTCGACAGGTTCGGGACCACGACCACGCGCAAATACATCGCCACCATTGCGTGGTTCAGCCTGCTGAGTCTGTTTCTCAACGGCACCAGGGTTCCGATGGAAACGACTGACAAGATCGGCCAGCGGAGCTCGCCCCTCGGCTGATCCCGAGCCCTGAAGGAGAAGTCGACGCCCGCTGGGCCGTGGGGCTAACGTACGAAAGCCCAACGGTTTTCATGCATAAGCCCCACGGTCGGCGTCATGTGCATTGGGCGTGAGGCTCGGTCTCTGGTTGGGTTGGCAACGAGGACGGCGACCAGGGAAGCGGGCTGATCCTCTTCTGCGGCAGGTCGATCGGGTATGAGGACCCAGCCGTCGGCTACGCACGAACCGGGCGGGCGCCGCTCGACGAGACCGTCACCTTCGTACACGGTTAGTCCGCCCCGGTGGTCGGGGACGGGCTCCTTCGACAGGGTTGACGCGCCCCCGCGCTCGGGTGCACTGTGATACTCGTCATATGACCACTGGTCATACGTGGCAGAAAGGCGGCCGTCCGTGACCACCAAGGACAAGTACACAGAGGTGCCGACCCCGTACTCGTGGGAGGTTCCCAGCGTCGGCGACGCGCGCTTCACGTGGGAGTACGACGACGGCCGCGCGCGGCTCCTGTCCCTCTACCAAAAGGGGAAGGACAAGCAGTGGGACGCCCAGTCGCGCATCGACTGGGCGCAAGACGTCGACCCGATGAACCCGGTCGGGCTGCCCGACGAATTCCACCCGCTGTTCGGCAGCCCGATGTGGGACGCCGCCGACGACGCGCGTCGCGCCGAGATGCGCCAGCACTTCCAGGCCTGGCAGTTCTCGCAGTTCCTGCACGGCGAGCAGGGCGCGATGGTGTGCGCCGCCAAGATCGTCGAAGTCGTCCCGGACCTGGACGCCAAGTTCTACGCGGCCACCCAGACCATGGACGAGGCCCGGCACGTCGAGGCGTTCTCGCGGTTCCTGCAGGAGAAGGTCGACCTGGTCTACCCGATCAACAAGCACCTGACCGCGCTGCTGGACGACACCCTGCGCGACTCGCGCTGGGACATGCCCTACCTCGGCATGCAGGTGCTCATCGAGGGACTCGCGCTCGCCGCCTTCGGGGTGCTGCGCGACATGGCGCCGCAGGACTCACTGGCCAAGCAGTTGCTGGCCTACGTCATGCAGGACGAGGCCCGGCACGTCGCCTTCGGCCGCATCTCGCTCAAGGACTACTACGCCGCGCTGACCAAGGCCGAACGGGACGAGCGGGAAGAGTTCGTCGTGGACGCCTGCTACCTGATGCGCGACCGGTTCCGCGGCGAGGAGGTCTTCGAGACGCTCGGCATGGACGTCCAAGCGTGCGCCGAGTGGGTCGACTCGTCGCCGCTGATGATCCAGTTCCGCTCGCACCTGTTCAGCCGCATCGTGCCGATCGTCAAGGACATCGGGTTGTGGGGCGACAAGGTCCAGCAGGCCTTCCGGGACATGGGCGTGCTCGACATGGCCGGCTTCGACATCGAGGCGTTGATGAAGGCCGACGAGGACCAGGCCGACGCGCTCGACAAGGCGCACGCCGAGATGGCCGACCGGGCCAGCGAGGTGGACGAGGTGATCGCGGCCGGCGCGAGCTGACCCGGAGGTGTGGCCGTCAGAGCCCGGCGATGACGATGCCCACCCCGGCCACGATCGACACCGCGAGCGACACCAACAGGAAGCCGACCAACCCTTCCCTGCCCGCCGAGGCGACGTTGTCGGTCGCCGCGATCGGCGCGAATTTGCGGCCGGCGTCCCATGCTGCGGCGAGCAGCGTCGCCAGCCAGTTCGCAAAGGCGGCATAGACGATCAGCGCGACCGCCGTGATCCCCCACGCGGCGGGCAGGTGGATGTGTGGCCAGAGCAGGCCGAGCACCACCAGGAACATGCCGTTGAGTACCGCCTCGAGGTGGCTGGACAGCCCCATGCGGGGGTTCTTCAGTGCGGGAATGGCAAACCCGGTGAGCAGGCCGAGGAGAAACAGGACCAATCCGAGCGTGAAGAGCACCGTCTGCATGTCAGCACAGTAGGGGCGTGGGGCCGCGCCCGCCGCCGCCTTCGCCGATCGCGGCAAAAATATGAGAGGCATATGAGCGGGACGCCGGGCGAACTCCGCGCGGGGCCCGTGTGCGAGCGTGTGGTTGTGGTCCCGGAACCGCAGTTGGCCGAGGCGCTCAGGCAGGCGTCGAGCTATTTGTGGATCGCCGACGTGGCCGGCAAGAGGAACCTCCCGATGATCCAATCGCTGTACAGCTTTGCCGCGCGGCAGATGGTCGCCTACACCGAAGACGGCGACGAGTGGCACCTGCGGGCCGCCGTGGCCGCCGCGCGGGACGCCACCAAGATGCACCACCTGCTCACCGAACGCGGCGCGGGCGCACCCGGCACCCTCGCCAATCCGACGAACCTCTGACGCGCCGGCGCGTCAGACGTGCACGTCGCGAAGCCCGGCGGCGAAGCGCACGCCCGAGCAGTTGTAGCACCCCACGCACCCAACGCAATTGGTGCAGCCGAAGCAGCCCAGACACGCGACACAACGCCGGCACAAGGCGCACGCCACACACGCGATGCTGCCGGCGATGGCCGCGCTGCCTACCGTCGCGATCGATCCGGCCACCGCCGTACTCGCCACGGTCGCCGCCGATCCGGCCACCGCGGCGCTGGCCACCGTGCCCGCCGAACCGGCGACGGCGGCGCTGGCCACCGTCCCCACCGAACCGACGACCGCGGCGTTCGCCGCGGCGTCTTCGGGACGGACCGGATCGCTGCTGGCGCTAGCCGGGTTGACCACGTCGGTCAGCGGCTGGGCGGAAGGCTGGGAGGCGTCGTCACGGTGTAGTTCGGCGTGGTCGTGACCGTCGGGGCGCTGGTGACCGTGACGGTGCTGGTGCTGGTGCTCGTCGACGGCGGTGGCACGGCGGTGGTCGTCGTGACCGTGGTGACGCTCGTCGTCTCCGTGGTCGACGACGTCGTCGTCGCCGACGCCGCGGCGATCACACCGCAAGCGATGTGCTTGCTCGACTCGCCGGCGGGGGCGGAGCCGAGGTTGTCCGCGCTCTGGTGGATGACCAGCGCGGTGCCCGAGCTGCTTCTCAGGTCCGCGGCGGTGAACGAGTTGCTGGTCGTGACGAGCTTCGCCGAACCGTCGGAGCGCACCTGCAACGCGGTCAGGTCGCCGCTGGCGGGGTAACCGGTGTGGCCTGGCGCCTGGTACACGCTTCCGGCGGAGCTGAAATCGCTGCCCTCGCACTTGCCCACCGAGTGGATCTGCAGCCCGTGGAAACCGGGGCTCAGGACCTGATTGGGGCCGGCCTCCACGGTCACGGTCGCGTAGCCGTTCGCGAAATCGAAGGTGGCGGTGGCGACCTGAGTCCCGTCGGAGCTCTTCACCTGCGTGGTCATCCGCTCGGTGCCCGGCGGCGCGCTGGACGACGTCGCGGACTGGTTACCGCTCTGGTTGGCGCATGCGGCTAACGGTGCGACGGTCGCGGTCAGTGCCGCGGCGGCAAACACTAAACCTTTATTCATTGACCGGACCTACCCCAATTGGCGAAAGCCGAAACGAGCCGCGGCCCCTATGCAAACCCGCCGCCGCGCGCAATGCTCGACGCAGGTGGGGGCCGGACTAGGAGGACGACATGTCAGCACCCACGGCCGAGGAGATCCGCGCCGCGCTCGAGCGGCACGTCCAGTTGTGGAACGCCGGCGACAAGGAGGCGTGGCTCGCGCACTGGAAGCGCGTCGTGCCGGGTGAGGTCACGATGGAGGACCCCGTCGGCACGCCGGTGAAACGCGGGTGGGACGTCATGGGGGAGGTGTGGGACGCCTCGCCGAACGCCGACTGGAAACTGGGCATCGACCTGCTCTACGTGTGCGGCGCGACCGGCGCGGCCGTCATTCGCAACTCGGGCGCCGTGAACGGCGAGCCGGCCGTCATTCAGAGCATCGAGATTTACAGGTTCGGCGACGACGGCTCGCTGCACACGTCGACGTTCTGGGACCTCGCGGCCGGCAACGAGTACGCGCAGTGGACGGCGGAGACCGGCGCGGCGAGCTGACGGCTACAGCGCGCTGAGCAAGGCCTTGCGGCCCCGCACCCGCAGCTTGTGCAGGTCCGATTGCCGCAACCGGGCGATGCGCTCGACCATCTGATTCCCCAGTGCCTCGAGCATGTCGCCGTCCAAATCGATTGGGGGCGGGCACAGGTCGCGCTCCTCCTCGCTGGCATGGGCGTCCAGCACCAGGACGAACGAGCGCCATTCGTCCTCATAACCGGGTGCGGTCGGCGGCGTCCGAAGGAGCACGGCAAGCTGATCCCAGACCTGCCGGTGTTCGGCGTGGGCGATCGCCACGAGTTCGGTTGCCGCCGAGACCGCCGGATAGAACAGGTCGTCCTCGATCCGCATGTGGATGTCCAGCTCGATCAACAGTTCGTCCAGTGCGCTTTGGCGCTCATCGGCGTCCGGCGGTATCGCGGTGATCTGCTCGCACAGCCCGCGCAAGACCTTGTGGTGTTCGAAAAGCACGTCGTAGGCGCTCATTTCGCGACTCCGCGCACCTCGACCAGCCCGTCGCGGACCCGCACCGGGTAGCTCGGGAGCGGCGCCGTCGCCGGACCGCGCAGCACCTGCCCGGATTCGCACGCGAACCTGGAACCATGCCACGGGCACACGATGCGGTCGCGGTCGATCCAGCCGTCGCCCATCGGCGCGCCCAGGTGCGGGCAGCGCTCACCGACGGCGAGCACCCGGCCGTCGTTGCGGTACAGGACCAGGCCGACGCCGTCGACCTCGACCCGCCGCGGCTGGCCGTCCAGCGCCGTCGCCGGCAGCACCGGCGTCCAGCGGTCGCCGCTCAGCCTGGCGCCGGCGCGATCGACCCCGGCGGCCGACCCGAACACCAACGCGCCACCCAAATACCCGCTACCGAGGGTGAGGCCATAACCCAGGGCGCTGCTCGCCATGCCACGCAGGTGACGGTTGCGGCGACGGTCCCACCACGACACCGCGTACAGGACCGTCGCGACGCCGTTCAGCGCCCCGTGGACAAGGCCGATCCGCCGCGACCGCTCGTGGGTGTGTTGCCAGTCCGTCAGGCCGGTGGCGGCCGCGCCGACGCTGCCGACGATCCCGACGCCCAACGCGAACCTCGACGCGTCACGCCATCCCGGCGCGCGACCCGGCAGCAGGCCGGCGGCGTCCATGGCCACCGTCGTGGCCACCGCCCCGGTGGGCACGGACGTCAGCGCCGGGTGCAGCGGATGACCGAGCCAGGTGCCGTGCAGCGCGTTGCTGACCCGGTCCCGGTAGCGGCCCAGGGCGGCGAAAAGAAAGGTCAGACCGTGCTCGACCCGGTAACTCGGCCGGTCCAGCCATTCCTGCTGTCCGAGGGTGGTTCGTAGGCGATCTGGAAAAGGTTGTGACTGTCGGGCCACCGCACGCCTCCCGTGCACTGAGCGAACCGACGCGGCGCAGGGGGTCTCGACGCCAGGTCGACGATGGGCACGACCGGCGGGCGGCCGAGTCCACCCCTAGGACACGGGGCGGGAGGCCGAACTGTTCAATCAGGCCGAACGGCGGATGCCGCGGCTGCGGCCGATGTCGCCCTTGAGGAGCATGTCGCGCTCGGATTCCGACAGGCCGCCCCAAACGCCGTAGGGCTCACCGACTTCCAGCGCGTGCGAACGGCACTCCTGAATCACCGGGCACTGCCGGCACATCTCCTTGGCGCGCTGTTCGCGCTGCATGCGGGCGCGGCCGCGCTCGCCGTCGGGGTGGAAGAACATCGACGAGTCGACCCCGCGGCACAGGCCTTGCAGTTGCCAGTTCCAGATGTCGGCGTTGGGGCCAGGTAGCTGCTCAGGCTGTGGCATAGGATCGTTCCCTCTCTGCACGGCACGCCCAGAAGGACGGGTCGCGAAGCGCCCGAAAAGCGGTTGTGCAACTGATTTTGGAGTGGCGTCACCGATGACTACCCGACAAACCTAGAACTTAGGGGGGCGGGCGAATTTCCGTCAATAGCCACTTAGGTCGGCAAAATATGTAAGCGTTGTAGCAAATTTAACTCGCCGTTCATCTGCCACCCATTTGACGACCGAAAACCGTGCTACCAGGCACTTGGCCGAACCGAGATTTCCCAGCTCAGCGGGCGAAGGGGGAGCGAGACCAATTAGTACGCGGCGCATGGCGATTAACAGTTCGGTAACACGATCAGCACGAAGTGTTTACTACTATCACCGTGATTGAAACTCGTCACACTTCGGTGATTCAGCACACACTGGCCGCGGCCGCGTTCGGGGACCGGCCCGGCGGCTGGCCGCTGCCGGCGGCGAGCGGCCCGGAGCAACTGTGGTTGCGCGCCGTCGCGGCGGGCGGGCAGGGCCGCTACGGCAGCGCCTACCGCGACCTCGCGGTGCTGCGGCGCAGCGCCTCCGACGGCCGGTGGGCGTCGCTGGCGCACAGCACCCACGGGTCGTTCCTGCGTCAGCTCGGCTGGCACACGTTGGCGCGGGGCTGGGACGGGCGCGCGCTGGCGCTGGCAGGCGGGGATCCCGAGGCCCGCGCCGACGCGCTGATCGGGCTGGCGGCCGACGCGCTGGGCATCGGCCGGTTCGCCGCCGCCGCAACGTTGTTGCGTCGCGTGGACCTGACGCCCGGCACGGTCCCCGAGCGACTGCCGGTGCGCCGAGGGTGGGTGGCCGCGGAGCTGGCGATGGCCTCCGGCGACGGCTGGTCGGCCGTGCGGCACGCCGAGGAGGCGGTGGAGCTGGCCGGCGCGACGGGCCAACCGTCGGCGCGGCACCGGGTGAAGAGCGAGGTGGTGTTGGCCGCCGCGCTGTGCAGCGCCGGCGAGATCGAGCGCGCCCGGGCGGTCGCGGAGTCGGCGCTGGACGCCACCGGCCGGCTCAACCTGACGCCGCTTCGTTGGGCGTTGGCCTGCTTGCTGATTGACATCGAAAGTGTCACGTTTTCAGCACAAAATTTGCAGGAAATTCGCGATATCTGTGCAGGCCAGGTGCGGCGCGCCGGGGGCGCGTGGCGTTCCGCTTAAATCGGCCTTGCGCCCGTTATTGTCATTTCGACAGTTAGCCCGCGATGTGTCCCGTTCGTAACGTTGGAGATACCGCCGTCGATGACAATTCAAGGGGAACGTCTCGACGCTGTGGTTGCGGAGGCCGTGGCGGGAGACCGGAACGCCCTACGGGAGGTGCTGGAGACCATCCGTCCGATCGTCGTGCGATATTGCCGGGCGCGCGTCGGCACAGTCGAACGGGGCGGCCTCTCAGCAGACGACGTGGCTCAGGAGGTGTGTTTGGCCACCATCACGGCGCTGCCGCGGTACCGAGAGCGCGGGCGACCGTTCCTGGCTTTCCTGTACGGCATCGCGGCCCACAAGATCGCCGACGCGCACCGGGCCGCCGGCCGTGACCGCGCCTACCCCGCGGAGACCGTTCCCGAGCGCTGGTCTCCCGAGGCGGGGCCGGAACAGCGGGCCATCGAGGCCGATTCGGTCAGCCGCATGAACGAGTTGCTGGAGATCCTGCCCGCCAAGCAACGCGAGATCCTGATCCTGCGCGTGGTCGTCGGCCTGTCCGCCGAGGAGACCGCCGCCGCCGTCGGCAGCACCACCGGCGCGGTCCGGGTGGCCCAGCACCGGGCGCTGAACCGGCTCAAGTCCGAAATCATCGCGGCGGGTGACTATGCCTGAATCCCTCGACGAATTCGCCCAAACCGACTTGCTCCTCGACGCGATCGCCGAGCGCCGGCCGGTCGACCTGGACGACGCCAACGACCCCAATTTCGAAGCGCTGGCGGTTCTGCTGGAGGACTGGCGCGACGACCTGCGGTGGCCGCCGGCCAGCGCGCTGGTGGCGCCGGAGGAGGCGATCGAAGCGCTGCACACCGGGCTCGCCGAGCGCAAGCGCGCGCGCCGCGGCCTGGCGACGATCGGTTCGGTGGCCGCAACCCTGTTGGCGCTCAGCGGCTTTGGCGCCATGGTGGTCGAGGCCCGTCCCGGCGACGCGCTGTACGGGCTGCACGCGATGTTCTTCGACCAGCCGCGGGTCAACGACAGCCAGATCGAGCTGTCCGCCAAGGCCGAACTGGCGAAGGTTCAGCAAATGATCGACCAGGGTCAGTGGACGCAGGCGCAGGATCAGCTGGCCCAGGTCAGCAGCACCGTCCAATCCATGAACGACGGGGCCAGCCGGAACGATCTGCTGGACGAGGTGAACTTGCTCAACACCCGCGTGGAGTCGCGCAACCCCAACGCGACCATGCCGCCCGCGGCGCCAAAGCCCAAGCCGCCGGCGGCGTCGTCGACGACGTCAGTCGCGCCCGGTCCGACGACCACACCGCCGTCGGTGGCCAGCACGACGGCTCCGGCGCCGAGCGCATCGACGAGCCCGACAAGCCCCGCGGTCACTCCGACTACGAGTCCGTCCTCGGGTCGGCACCGGCATCACGGCCACTCGTCCACGCCGTCCTCGGTGGCACCGGACGAAACGCCCTAGCGGCGATTAGCGCCGCGGTTAGCGGCGGTGGAAGCCGTCCGCGTCTGACGAGGTCGCCTCGTTGAGCGACGCGTCGGCATATCCCCGGCAGTAATCCCACGTGACGTAGGAGTCCGGTTCGGGGTCGTAGGCGGGCTCATGCGGACGGACGGTGCCGTCGATGAGCAGCTGCAGCAGGTTGGCCCGCAACATGTCCCAGTCGTGGTAGTGGTCCTGCTGGCATTCGTCGCAGCACACCACCAGCCCGCGAATGCCCTTGTGCGCCAACAGGGCCTCGTACACTGCCAGATCCGCCAGGTCGGCCTCGACCGCCATCCGCTCCTGCTGATCCAGCGGTTGCCCCGGCTCGACGGCTTCGAGCGCCGCCGACGGATCGCAGGGGTCGTCGGCGAACGGGTCGGGTGGCAAACCCGGCGGGAGGTGGTCACGCACGCCCCTAGCCTACGCAGGGGGGCCGTCATAGCGCCAGCAGGGACATGCCCGTCGTCCGGCGTCCGCGGCACGCCCGGGCAAGCGGCTCCGGGGGCCCCGGGAGCCGATAGGATGGGCTTCTCACTCCGCGCGCGTATGGAGGGCCTCCCGATGACCCGTGGCATGTCCCACTTAGAAGACAGCTCCGACCTGGTTGTCGGCGCGTACGTGCGCGACCCCCATCTACAGGGGCTGGCCGACGACCCCGTGCCGACGGGGGGCGACAACCCGTACAAGATCGCGATGCTCGGCCTGACCTTCGACGACGTCCTGCTGTTGCCCGCGGCCTCCGACGTGGTCCCGGCCACCGCGGACACCTCCAGCCAGCTCACCAGGAAGATCCGGCTCAAGGTGCCGCTGGTCAGCTCGGCGATGGACACCGTCACCGAGTCGCGGATGGCCATCGCGATGGCCCGCGCCGGCGGCATGGGCGTGCTGCACCGCAACCTGCCGGTCGCCGAACAGGCCGCGCAGGTCGAGATGGTGAAGCGCTCCGAGGCCGGCATGGTCACCGACCCGGTCACCTGCCGCCCGGACAACACGCTGGCCCAGGTCGACGCCATGTGCGCGAAGTTCCGGATCTCCGGGCTGCCGGTGGTTGACGAGTCCGGCGCCCTGGTCGGCATCATCACCAACCGCGACATGCGCTTCGAGGTCGACCAGACCCGGCCCGTCGCCGAGGTCATGACCAAGGCCCCGCTGATCACCGCGCAGGAGGGCGTCAGCGCCGACGCGGCGCTGGGCCTGTTGCGGCGCAACAAGATCGAGAAGCTGCCCGTGGTCGACGGCCACGGCAGGCTGACCGGCCTCATCACCGTCAAGGACTTCGTCAAGACCGAGCAGCACCCGCTGGCCACCAAGGACAGCGACGGGCGGCTGCTGGTCGGCGCCGCCGTCGGCGTCGGCGGGGACGCCTGGGTGCGCGCGATGATGCTGGTCGACGCCGGCGTCGACGTGCTGATCGTCGACACCGCGCACGCGCACAACCGGCTGGTGCTCGACATGGTCGGCAAGCTCAAGGCCGAGGTCGGCGACCGCGTCGAGGTGATCGGCGGCAACGTCGCCACCCGGGCGGCGGCCGCGGCGCTCATCGACGCCGGCGCCGACGCGGTCAAGGTCGGTGTGGGCCCCGGATCCATCTGCACGACGCGGGTGGTCGCCGGCGTCGGCGCGCCACAGATCACGGCGATTCTGGAGGCCGTCGCGGTGTGCCGGCCGGCGGGCGTGCCGGTGATCGCCGACGGCGGGTTGCAGTACTCCGGCGACATCGCCAAGGCGCTGGCCGCCGGTGCGTCGACGACCATGCTCGGCTCGCTGCTGGCCGGCACCGCCGAGGCGCCCGGCGAGCTGATCTTCGTCAACGGCAAACAATTCAAGAGCTACCGCGGCATGGGGTCGCTGGGCGCGATGGCGGGGCGGGGCTCCGGATCGGGCAAGTCCTACTCCAAGGACCGCTATTTCGCCGACGACGCCCTCTCCGAGGACAAGCTGGTGCCCGAGGGCATCGAGGGCCGGGTGCCGTTCCGCGGGCCGCTGTCGTCGGTCATCCACCAGCTGACCGGCGGCCTGCGCGCCGCGATGGGATACACCGGCTCGCCCACCATCGAGGCGCTGCAACAGGCGCAGTTCGTCCGGATCACGGCGGCCGGCCTGCGGGAGAGCCATCCGCACGACGTGGCCATGACCGTCGAAGCGCCCAACTACTTCGCGCGGTGAGCAGCGAACTGGCCATGGTCGAGATCGGGATGGGCCGCGTCGCCCGTCGCACCTACGAACTCAGCGAGATCAGCATCGTGCCGTCGCGGCGCACCCGCTCCTCGCAGGACGTCTCCACGGCGTGGCAGCTGGACGCCTACCGGTTCGAGATCCCGGTCATCGCGCATCCGACCGACGCGCTGGTGTCGCCGGAGTTCGCCATCGAGCTGGGCCGCCTCGGCGGCCTGGGCGTGCTCAACGGCGAGGGGTTGATCGGCCGGCACGCCGACGTCGAGGCCAAGATCGCGCAGCTGCTCGAGGCCGCCGAGAAGGAGCCGGAACCGTCGGCGGCGATCCGGCTGCTGCAGGAGCTGCACGCCGCGCCGCTGGACCCCGAACTGCTGGGCTCGGCGGTCGCGCGCATCCGCGAGGCCGGCGTGACCACCGCGGTGCGGGTCAGCCCGCAGAACGCGCAGGCGCTGACCCCTGCGCTGCTGCAGGCCGGGATCGACCTGCTGGTCATCCAGGGCACCATCGTCTCGGCCGAACGGGTCGCCAGCGACGGTGAGCCGCTGAACCTGAAGACCTTCATCTCCGAGCTCGACGTCCCCGTCGTCGCCGGCGGCGTGCTGGATCACCGCACCGCGTTGCACCTGATGCGGACCGGCGCCGCGGGCGTAATCGTCGGCTACGGCTCCACCCGCGGGGTGACCACCAGCGACGAGGTGTTGGGCATCAGCGTGCCGATGGCCACCGCCATCGCCGACGCCGCGGCCGCGCGCCGCGAATACCTCGACGAGACCGGCGGCCGCTACGTGCATGTGCTGGCCGACGGCGACATCCACACCTCGGGCGAGCTGGCCAAGGCCATCGCGTGCGGCGCCGACGCCGTCGTGCTGGGCACGCCGCTGGCCGAATCCGCCGAGGCGCTCGGCGGCGGATGGTTCTGGCCGGCCGCGGCGGCGCACCCGTCGCTGCCGCGCGGGGCGTTGCTGCAGATCGCGGTCGGCGAACGCCCGCCGCTGCGGCAGGTCCTGAGTGGTCCGTCCGACGACCCGTTCGGCAGCCTGAATCTGGTCGGCGGCCTGCGCCGCTCGATGGCCAAGGCCGGTTATTGCGACCTCAAGGAGTTCCAGAAGGTCGGCCTGACGGTCGGTAGCTGAGCCCTACGGCCGCCGAATGTGCGGCCAGCCGCACCCTCGCCTTCGAGTGTGCGGCCAGCCGCACACTGGGCCTGGCGGTCGGTAGCTGAGCCCGGGGGCTCGCTGGTTTATTACCGACGGGTACGGCCATACTGGTGCCATGAAGCCGGATTACGACGTCCTGATCATCGGTTCGGGATTCGGGGGCAGCGTCAGCGCGCTGCGGCTGACGGAAAAGGGCTACCGGGTGGGCGTCCTGGAGGCCGGCCGCCGCTTCTCCGACCAGGAGTTCGCCGAGACCTCGTGGGACCTCCGGAAGTTTCTGTGGGCTCCCAAGCTCGGTTGCTACGGCATCCAGCGCATCCACCCGCTGCGCAACGTGATGATCCTGGCCGGCGCGGGCGTGGGCGGCGGCTCGCTCAACTACGCCAACACGTTGTACGTGCCGCCGGAGCCGTTCTTCTCCGACCAGCAGTGGGCGCACATCACCGACTGGCGTGACGAGCTGATGCCGCACTACGAGCAGGCGCAGCGGATGCTGGGCGTGGTCGAGAACCCGACGTTCACCGACGCCGACCGCCTCGTCAAGGAGGTCGCCGACGACATGGGCTGCGGCGACACCTGGGTGCCGACGCCGGTGGGGGTGTTCTTCGGCCCGGACGGCACCAAGGCGCCGGGCAAGACCGTGCCCGACCCGTACTTCGGCGGCGCCGGGCCCGACCGCACCGGCTGCCTGGAATGCGGCTGCTGCATGACCGGATGCCGCTACGGCGCCAAGAACACGCTGGTGAAGAACTACCTCGGCCTGGCGGAATCGCATGGCGCGCAGGTCATTCCGATGACCACGGTGAAGAGCTTCGAGCAGCGCCCCGACGGGCTGTGGGAGGTCCACACAGTGCGCACCGGAAGCTGGCTGCGCCGCGACCGGCGCACCTACACCGCCGAAAACCTGATCCTGGCCGCGGGCACCTGGGGCACCCAGCACCTGCTGTTCAACATGCGCGACAAGGGCAAGCTGCCCCGCCTGTCGAAGCGCCTGGGCGTGCTGACCCGGACCAACTCCGAGTCGATCGTCGGTGCCGCGACGCTCGAGGTGCTGCCCGATCTGGACCTGACGCACGGCGTGGCGATCACGTCGTCGATCCACCCGACGTCCGACACCCACGTCGAGCCGGTCCGCTACGGCAAGGGCTCCAACGCGATGGGGCTGCTGCAGACGCTGATGACCGACGGCGAGGGTCCCGAGGGCACCGACGTGCCGCGGTGGAAGCAGTTGCTGGACCAGGCCCGCGAGGACCCGCGCGGAATCGTGCGCATGATCAACGTCCGCCAGTGGAGCGAGCGCACGGTGATCGCGCTGGTGATGCAGCACCTGGACAACTCGATCACCACCTTCACCAAGCGCGGCAAGCTCGGAATCCGTTGGTATTCGTCCAAGCAGGGGCACGGCGAGCCGAACCCGTCGTGGATCCCGGTCGGCAACGAGGTCACCCGCCGCATCGCCGCCAAGATCGACGGCGTGGCCGGCGGCACCTGGGGCGAGCTGTTCAACATCCCGCTGACGGCCCACTTCCTGGGCGGCGCGGTGATCGGCGACAGCCCCGAACGCGGCGTCATCGACCCGTATCACCGGGTCTACGGCTATCCGACGCTGTACGTGGTGGACGGCGCGGCGATCTCGGCGAACCTGGGCGTCAACCCGTCGCTGTCCATCACCGCGCAGGCCGAGCGGGCCGCCTCGATGTGGCCGAACAGGGGCGAACAGGACCTGCGGCCGCTGCAGGGCGATACCTATCGCCGGCTGTCGCCGATTCCGCCCGAGCACCCGGTGGTGCCGGCGCATGCTCCGGGCGCGCTGCGCTGGCTTCCTATCGACCCGGTGAGTACCGCGGGCTGACCCCTCGCGTCAGCTCGCGATCTCCTCCGGGGTGCTCACGTCGAGCGGGACGCCGCTGACGACCCGGCTGCGTTGGCCGTGCACGTTGACGGGCACGTCGCCCATCAGCGTGACGCGGTGCATCAGCCGGTGCTGGCCGTCGTAGTCGTCGATCGCCCGGTGCTGCGTCGCCCGGTTGTCCCAGATGGCGACGTCACCGTAACTCCAGCTCCAGCGAATGGTGTTCTCGGGCATGGTGATTCGTCGTTGCAGGAGCTCGAACAGCACGCTCGATTCGTAGCTGTCCATCCCGACGAACCCGCGCACGAAGTCGCCGAGCACCAGCGTCCGCTCACCGGTCTCCGGGTGCACGCGGACCACGGGGTGCTCGGTTTGGAACTCCTTTTTCTCGAACGCCTGCCGGAATGCCCGCTGCGCGTCGGTCAAGGTCTCGGTGAAGGCCGCTTCGGTGATGTAGTCGTGGCGGTTGCTGTGCAACGCCCACAGGTTGTCGACGAGCCACTTCAGCGGCTCGGGCAGGTGGTCGTAGGCCGCCGCGGTGGACGCCCACAGCGTCGAACCCCCGTAGCTGGGCAGCGTGACGGCGCGCAGGATCGAGGCCGCGGGGTAGTTCGCGGCGAACGTGACGTCGGTGTGCCACCGCGTCGCCTTGCCGTACTCGGAGTTGATCGGCGTGATGATCGGCGCGTTCTCCGCGGCGAGGAACTTCGCGGCGGGGTGCCCGATCGGGGTGCCCAGCAGCCGCGCGAACGCCAGCTGCGCCTCGTCGTCGAGGTGGTCCTGCCCGCGGAAGAAGATCACTTTGTGGGCCAGCAGGGCCGCGCGGATCTCGTCGACGCTGGCCGGGTCGAGGTCGCCGCCCAGGCGCACGCCGTCGAGTCGGGCGCCGATCCGGCTGCCCAGCTTGGTGACGGTGAGGGAGTGGGTCATTTCTTTCGTCCTTTTGCCGCGATCGGGTGTAGTCAACTGACTACATGAGTTAGTGTAGTCATATGACTACAACTTCGGCAAGGGCCGGCCGGAAAAATCCCACCGGGCGAGAAGAGGTGGGCGCCGCGATCCTGGAGGCCGCCACCGAGCTGTTCGCCGAGCGGGGCCCGGCGGCGACGTCGATCCGCGACATCGCCGCCCGGTCAAAGGTCAACCACGGCTTGGTTTTCCGACACTTTGGCACCAAGGACCAGCTCGTCGGCGCCGTGCTCGACCACCTGGGCGCGGGCACGACCGCGTTGCTGCAGAGTGACCCGACCCCCGAGGAGGCGGAGCGGGCGCTGGACCGCCACCTGCGGGTCATGGCGCGCACGCTGCTCGACGGCTACCCGGCGGGCAAGTTGCAGTCGCGGTTCCCCGGCGCCTCGCAGATGTACGACGACATCCGCCCCATGCACGGCCCCGGCCCCGACGGGGACCTCAGCGCGCGGCTCGCCGTGGCGAACGCCTTTGCGCTGCAGTTCGGTTGGCGGCTGTTTGCCCCTTTTTTACGCTCGGCGGTCGGCATCGATGACCTGCCGGATACCGAACTGCGTCAGGCGATCGCCACCGAAATTTCCCGGGTCCTGCAACCTCACTGAGTGCGGGCCAGGGCGCGCCGGTGCAGCGGTTCGCGGCCCGGCGGCTGCTGCGGCGTCGGCAACAGAGGTTTGCGGACGCGCACGGGGACGGTCGTCGGCGCGTCGGTGCTCAGCGTGAGCTGCCCGCCGGCGTGCCGGATGGTCAGCTCGTGCTCGGGCCCGTCCTGCACCGCGTAGGTGACGTCGGCGTGGTTGACGTCGACGGTGAGCCGGAAGTCGCGCCAGCGCAGCCGGAACCTGAGCCGCGAAATGCCGTCCGGCAGTTGGGGATCCAGCGACAGGATGCCCTCGTCGTCGCGCAGGCCGCCGAAACCCACCACCAGCGTCATCCAGGCCCCGGCGAGCGAGGCCATGTGCAGTCCGTCGCGGGTGTTGTGGTGCAGGTCGCGCAGGTCGATCAGCGCGGCCTCGTAGGCGTAGTCGTGGGCCAGCTCCAGGTGCCCCACCTCGGCGCACATCACCGCCTGGGTGCAGGCCGACAGGGACGAGTCGCGCACCATGCGCCGCTCGTAGTAGTCGACGTTGCGCGCCTTCTGTTCGGGGGTGAACGCGTGGCTCTGCCACTGCATCGCCAGCACGAGGTCGGCCTGCTTGATCACCTGAGCGGGGTAAAGCCGAACGTAGGCCTCGTTCAGCAGCAGGGGATAGGTGGTGTTCTTTTCGAAGTCCCATTCGGCGAAGGTGGTGAACCCGTCGCACTGCTGATGCACGCCCAGTTCGGCGTCGTAGGGGATGTTGACGGCATCGGCCGCGTCGCGCCAGGAGGCGGCTTCCTCGGTGGTGACTTCGAGCGCCGTCGCCTCCTCCGGGTGGCGGTTGCAGGCGTCGGCGGCGGTCACCAGGTTGTGCGCGGCCATCAGGTTCGTGAAGACGTTGTCGCGCACGATCGCCGTGTACTCGTCGGGCCCCGTGACCCCGTCGAGGTGCCAGACGCCGTGCCGGTCGTGGTGCCCGAGCGACATCCACAGCCGCGCGGTCTCGACGAGCACCTTGAGGCCGCAGTCGCGCTCCAGCTCGTCGTCGCCGGTGACGGTGCGGTACCGCTCGAAGGCCATCGCGATGTCGGCGTTGATGTGCCAGGCCGCCGTGCCGGCCGGCCAGTACGCCGAGCACTCCTGCCCGCGGATGGTGCGCCACGGGAAGCTGGCGCCCTCCAGCCCGAGTTCGGCCGCGCGCTCCTTGGCCAGTTCCAGCGTCGACGCCCGCCAGCGCAGCGCGTCGGCGACGGTGTGCGGCGCGGTGTACGTCAGCACCGGCAACACGTACCCCTCGGTGTCCCAGAAGGCGTGGCCGTCGTAGCCGGTTCCGGTGAGCCCCTTGGCGGCGATGGCGCGGCGTTCGGCGCGGGCGCTGGCCTGCAGCAGGTGGAACATCCCGAAGCGGACGGCCTGCTGGGATTCGGGGTCGCCCTCGACCTCGACGTCCGCGTTCTCCCAGAAGTCGTCGAGGTAGGCCCGCTGCGCGTCCAGCAGCCCCTGCCACCCGGTGTAGCGGGCGCTGTGGATCGCGGCGGCGGCCTGGTCGCGCAGCGCGGGGCGCGAGCGCATGCTCGACCAGCCGTACGCCAGATACTTGACGATGCGCAGCTTCTGGCCCGCGCGCAGCCCGCAGATGACCGTGGTCCGGGCCAGGTCCGGGCGGGCGTCGGTACTGAATTCGACGCGGCCGGGGACGTCGATTTCGTGATCCATCGCGGCCGACATCATCAGGGCGCTGGCCCGGGTCCGGTGCATGAGAAGCGCTCCGGTCTCGGTCTTTTCGTGGTCGACGGCCTCGAGCGGGTTCTCCAGGATCGCCGACACCCGGGGGTCGTCGGAGGTCTCGGGCTGGTCCTCGTTGGTGACCAGCTCGGACTGCACGGTCACGCGGACGAATTCGTCGACCGCCTCCACCACGTACTCGATGGCGGCGACGCCGCGCTGGGCCAGCGAGACCAGCCGGGTGGACACGACCCGGACCTCCTTGCCGGCCGGCGAGCGCCAGTGCGCGCGGCGCGTCAGTGTCCCGGCGCGCAAATCGAGCACCCGCTCGTGCGACATCAGCTCGCCGTAGCGGACGTCGAAGGGCTCGTCCTCGACCAGCAGCCGGATGATCTTGCCGTTGGTGACGTCGACGATCGTCTGGCCCGCCTCCGGGTAGCCGAAGCCGGCCTCGGCGTAGGGCAGCGGCCGGATCTCGTAGAAGGAGTTCAGGTAGGTGCCCGGCAGGCCATGCGGCTCGCCCTCGTCGAGGTTGCCGCGTAGCCCGATATGGCCATTGGCCAGCGCGAACAGCGATTCCGACTGCGCCAGCAGGTTCAGGTCGAGCTTGGTCTCGCGAACCTGCCACGGTTCGACGGGGTAGCACTCCTCGGTGATCATGACAGCAGGTCGGCGAGATCGGTGACCACGACGTCGGCGCCGTTGCGGCGCAAGTCGTCGGCCTGGCCCACCCGGTCGACGCCCACCACGTAGCCGAAATTACCGGCCCGGCCGGCCTGCACGCCCGACAACGCGTCCTCGAACACGGCCGCCTCGTCGGGGCCGACGTCGAGCAGCTCGGCCCCGCGCAGGTAGGAGTCCGGGGCCGGCTTACCGGCGATGTGCTCCTCGCGCAGCGTGACGCCGTCCACCCGCTTCTGGACGTAGCGGTCCAGGCCGGTGATCTCGAGGACGTCGCGGGTGTTGGCGCTCGACGACACCACGGCGATCCCGAGGCCGGCGGCCGAGACCGCTTCGAGGTAGCGCCGGGAGCCGTCGAAGACCTCGACGCCGTCGTCGTGCAGGACCTTTTGGAACATGTCGTTCTTGCGGTTGCCCAGGCCGTAGATCGTCTCCTTGTCGCCGGGGTCGTCCGGGTCGCCGTCGGGCAGCTCGATGCCGCGGCTGTCCAAGAACGAGCGCACGCCGTCTTCGCGCTTCTTGCCGTCGACGTATTTGCGGTAGTCGGCGGCCGGGTCGAACGGGACGAACTTCTCTCCGGTTCGCTCGGCCCGTTCGGACAGGTAGGCGTCGAACATGGCCTTCCAGGCCTTGGTGTGGACGCTCGCGGTGTCGGTGAGCACACCGTCGAGGTCGAACAGACAGGCACGCACCTTCTCCGGCAGACCCAGCCCTGGGCTCACTGCGGACCTCACTCTCAGCTCGCGGGCGACTTCTTGGTGCGATACCCACTCCACCACGCGAAGCATGCGTGCCGCCAGCGTCACTCGTTCAGCAGCCCTCGTTCGATGAGGTCGAGCACCCGGGCCCGTGAAAACCTGACGGCGGCGGGGCTCGCGGGCAGCGGTCCGTCGAGGAGCAGGCCGGCCAGGCCGTGCACGGCGGACCAGGCCGCGACCTCGGCTCCCTGCCGGCGGTCGGCGTCCAGCAGGCCGGCGGCCTGGGCTTCGTCGAGCACTTGGCCGAGGACCCCGAAGGGGTCGGCGGTGGCGTCCGCTGGCTCCGCGGACGTCGCGGGGTGCGAGGTGAATGCGGTGCGGAACAGGCCCGGCTCGGAGATCGCGAAGTCGATGTAGGCGGTGCCGACCGCGCGCAGTCTCTTGCGCGGGTCGGTGCTGCGATTGACGCGACGGCGCATCTGCTCGGCCAGTTCGTTGCGCGCGAAGCGCGACACCTCGGCCAACAGCGCCTCGCGGTCGGCGAAGTGGCGGTAGGCGGCCGAGTGCGACACCCCGGCGGCCCGGGCCGCCTCGCGCAGGATCACCCGATCGGGTCCGCCCTGGCGCGCCAGCGCGATGCTCGCCTCGATCAGGGCGGACTGCAACGCGCCGTGGTGGTAGCCCTTTTTGCCGGCGGGGCCGGCGCCGACGGAACCCATGCCATCACGATCTCACGCCGGCCGAGATGTTGACAACGGTCACATCGCGGTCGCATACTGCTGATGTAACCATTGGTCACATATCGAAGGTCGAAAGGGGAACTCCAATGACGAACGCACGCGTGCTGGTCACCGGCGCCACGGGAAAGGTCGGCGGCGCGGTGGCGACCCAATTGCTGGAACGGGGCGTGGCCACCAGGGCATTGGTGCATCGCGACGACGGGCGCAGTGACCGGCTGCGGGCGCGGGGCGCCGAGGTTGTCGTGGCGGATATGCTTGACATTCAACAGGTTCGGGCAGCGGTCGACGGCGTGGATCGGCTGTTCTTCAACCCCCCGTACCACCCGCATGCGCTCGACAGCGCGGTCAGCTTCGCGGTGGCCGCGCGTGATGCGGGCGTTGAGGCGGTGGTCGCGCTGGGCCAGTGGCTGGCCAGTCCCGAGCATCCGGCCCTGATGACGCGCCAACAGTGGTTGGCCGACAAGCTGTTTGCGCTGCTGCCGGACACCGCGCACGTCGCGGTCGATCCCGGCTTCTTCGCGGACAACTATTTCCAGGTGCTGCCGATGGCCGTCCAACTCGGGGTGTTACCGATGCCGCACACGGGCGGCCGGCTCAACGCGCCCCCGTCCAACGAGGACATCGCCCGGGTCGCGGTGGGTGTGCTGCTCGACCCGCACCGCCACGACGGTCGCGCCTACCGCCCGACGGGCCCAAAGCTGTTGTCCGGGGCGGACATCGCCGAGGCGGTCGGTGAGGCGCTCGGCCGGCGGGTCCGTCTTATGGAGATTCCGTCGTGGATGTTCCTGCGAGCGGTGAGCGTGAGCGCCAAGCGGCTCGGCGTCGACATGTTCTTCGAGTCCGGATTGCGCCATTACCTGCCGGAGACCGGCCTGGGCACCTGGGAGGTGGGCGGCCCCACCACCCACGTGCGTGACGTCGCGGGCGTCGAACCGGAAGACTTTCTCACGATCGCCCGCCGCTACGTCAACGCGGCGGACACCCGGCGCACCGCGGGCGGGATGCTGCGCGAGATCGGCAGTCTCATGCTGACCGGACTGGTGCCGACGCCCCGGCTCGACCGCTTCGACCGGCGCCAGCAGCATCCCCGACCCGCCCGGCCGCGGCATTCCGGCGAGTCGGCCGTCTGGCTCGGCGAGCACGCGCCGTCCGTTGACCCGGCCCGCTACCGGTTCGGCCTAGGCGAGAACCTGGCGCTTGATGTCTAGCAGGTGGTGACGCACGTCGTGCACGGTATTGGCGGCCACCCAGCGCAGCGTCCGCTCGGTGCGCTGCGGCCAGTTGCTGACGATGCGGAGCTCCCAATCGCGGGTGCCGAGCCGGCTCAGAGTGTTCGCCAGCAGCCGCGCGGCGATCGTCACCTCCTCGGCGACCTCGGCCGGGTCGCTCTCGGCGTATCCGTCATGGGCGACGCGTCCGTCGCGGCCCATCGGCACGGCGGCGGGCACGTCGGTGCGGCGGGCCAGCAGCACCCGCTCGCGCTGGGTGATCAGTACGTCGCGGACGTGGCAGGCGTACTCCAGCGGGGACCACCGCTCCGGCGCGGTCCGCCGCGCGAGGGCGCGCCGTTCGGTGGTGACGAGGAGACGCGCCAATTCGGCAACGGCGGACCGGATCTCGTCGCCGGCGCGGGTCGCGGCGGTCAGGTCGTAGGCGTATCCGCACTCCTCGCACCGTTCCACCCGCACAGCTTAGGGAATGGCGGGCCTGCCGGTGCTCTGCCGGATGATGCGGACCATTTCGGTGGGGCGCTCCAGGGCCGAGAAATGCCCGACGCCGGGCACCGTGAGGGCCCGGACACCAAGCAGGCGCGCGACCTGTTCCCGATCCGCCGGGCGCGACCAATCCCGCTCGCTGTAGACCAGCGTGACCGGCGTAGTCACCTGCGCGTAGCGGCTTTTGGCGTCGATGAGCCCGGGGAGGATGCGCATGATGGCCCGATTCACCCTGGGGTAGCCGCGCCGGCGGCCGCTTCGCCGTAGCTCGGCGAGGAAGTCCGTGGGCAACGCGTGGTGGTCGGCGAAGCCGCCGGCCAGCACGCCTTTGAGGATGAGGCGGTTTTCCAGTCCGGCGAAGATCGGTCCCGATCCGGGCAGCCGGACGCCCGTCCCGATCAGGCGGGCCAACCAGTTGCCGCGTTCCAGCCCGCCCGGGTAGTCGTAGGGATTGAACGCGATCACGTTACTCACCCGGTCCGTCAGCTCGATCGAGGCCAGCACCGCGAGAGCGCCGCCCATCGATTCGCCGGCCAAGGTCACGTCGCGCAAATCCAGCGCCGTGACGAATTCGACGACGGCGCCCCGCAATTCGGCCTCGTCGTAGCGGGCGCCGGGCGCGATGTCGGACCATCCCATGCCGGGCAGGTCCAGGGCGTACACCGTGAAGTCGTCCCAGAGCGCGGGGATCACCCGCTGGAAGTAGTCGAGCTGGGTGCGAACGGTGTGCAGCAGGACGAGCGGAGGGCCGGTTCCCGCCGTGAAGTAGCGCAGCCGGGAGCCGTCGGACCGCGGCAGGAACCCGACCTCGCCGCGGCCGCGGCTCCAGGTCAGCGTGTAGTGCTGGTCGGGAATCTCGTTGGTGTGCATGCCATTCACGCTTCGCTCACGGCCTGGATGGCGCGGACGCGTCCGTCGGCCAGGGCCTGGGTGAGGTTGTCGGCCTTGCGCGCAAAGTCGGTGACGAAGGCGTGCAAACCCAGCGGGTTGGCGGGCTGCGCCAGCACGGCCTGCATGAGCGCGGCGGCCGGGTCGGTGAGGTCGTTCCAGGCCACGACGGTGAACCCGGCGGATTCGACGGCGGCGCGCAACTCGGCCGGGGTGACCAGGTGGCTGCGCGTGGGATCGTCGGCCCAGGGGAGGGGATACTCGAGTTCGCCGTCGCCGATCGTGATGTCCCACAGGGCGAGCCGCCCACCCTTCTTCAGCACCCGGTGCGCCTCGCCGTACAGCCGCGCTTTGTCGGCCACGTTCATCTGGACGTGCTGGCTGAGGACGACGTCGAAGGTGGCGTCGGCGAAGGGGAGTTCGGTGACGTCGGCCTGGCGGACCTCGATCTGGGCGTCGAGGCCGACGAGTCGGTTGAGCCAGCGGTTCGTGTCGCAGTATTCGTCGGTGAGGTCCACCGCGGTGACCCGGGCGCGGTAGCGGTCGGCGACGTAGCGGGCGGTGCCGCCGACCCCGCTGCCGGCGTCGAGGACCTCGCTCTCGGCGGTGATTCCCGCGAGGTCGACCAGCTGCGCGGTCGCGATGCGGCCCATCGTGTGGAAGTCCTCGAGCAGGCCGAGGTCGGCGGGTGCGAGGCGGTCGAGGTCCTTGCCGGCGGCGACGAGGGCACGCTCGATGTTGTTGCGCGACAGGCCCGTCGAGTACTGGTCGGAGATTGTGGCGTTCATTTCTGCACCTCGGCCGACGCGGTGATGATGGAGGGCATGGTGATCAGGGCATTGGCCGCGAGCGCCTCCTCGCGGAACCGCGGGACGAACTCGCCGATGTCACCGAGGTCGTCGAGGCCGAAGCCCCCTTGTTCTGCGACGGGCGAGACGAGCCGCCAAACTTCCGCGCCGTAGGCGAGGATGTCGCCGTCGGCGGCTGTGCCGATCGGTGCTCCGATGGTCAGCCGCGGCGCGCCCAGGCCGGCGTCGGCGAAGACGGTGTGCAGCGTTGTGCCGAACCGCGGGCTGATCCCCATGGCCTCGAAGGCGCGGACGATGCCCGCCGTCACCTGGCTGAACAGCGGTAGGTCCGGGACGCTGCGTGCCCGGGTGATGTCGATCTCGGCGAACGCCATCACGCCGCCGGGGCGCAGCAGCGAGGCGAGGTGGCGCAGGGTGGCGGCCGGGTCGGGGAGGTGCATCAGGATCAGCCGGCCGATGACGGCGTCCACGGGTTCGTCCAGGGTGATGCCGTCGATCGCCGATTGCACGAAACGGACCGTGGTCAAGCCTTTTTCGGCGGCGCGGGCGCTGGCCAGTTCGACCATCGCGGGGGCGGCGTCGACGCCGAGCACGCTTCCCGTCGGGCCGACCAGCCCGGCCGCGACGAACGATACGTCGCCGGGCCCGCTGCCGATGTCGAGTACGCGCATGCCCGGCCGCAGCCCGGCGAGCCGCAGCGCGTGCTCGGTATAGCCGTCATACAGCCGTGCCTGCAGGAGCAGCCGCTGTACCTCCGCGTCCGCGTGCCCGAGGACGTATGTGCTGCCGGATGTACTCATTGGTTTCGTGCCTTTCTGTGGGGGGGACGCCTTAGGCGGCGTTGGCCAGTTCATGGGACGGCGCAGCCTGCCGCTCGCGCGCCGGCAACAGCCACGCCACGACGATCGCGGCGCCCAGCGCGATGCCGGCGCATACCAGTGAGCTCACCTGCAGGCCGTCGAGGAAGGCGCGGTCGACGACGGCGCGGACGTGGCCGGCCTGCGGGGCGGGCAGCCGTCCGATTACGGTGTGTGCCAGGGCCATCGAGTGCCGCATGGCCTCCGCGGGCAGGCCGGTCAACGCATTCGCGCCGAGATGTCCCGAGTACACCGACGCGAAGATGCTGCCGGCGATGGCCACCCCGAGGGTGCCGCCGAGTTCCCGCGTCGTGTCGTTGACGGCCGAGCCGACCCCCGCCTTGTCGGCGGGCAGCGATCCCATGATGGCCTCGGTGGCCGGGGAAAAGGTCAGGCCAAGACCGCCGCCGAGCAGCAGCATCTGCAGGGCGATCTGGTTGTAGGGCGTGGCCGCGTCGGCCGTGGACGCCCAGGCCAGGCCGCCGGCGAACACGGCCAGACCGGCGGAGACGACGGCGGTGGTGCCGACCCGTTCCACCAGTCGCGGCCCCACGATGCTGGCCAGCGCGATGGACCCGGCGACCGGCAACAACCGCACGCCGGCCTGAAACGCCGTGTAGTCCTTGATGAATTGGAAGTACTGGGTGATGACGAAAATGAATCCGAACAGGGTGAGGAATCCGGCGGTGACCGCGAGGCTGCCGCCGGAGAACCGCCGGTTGGCGAACACGGAGACGTCCAGCATCGGGTGGGTGCTGCGGCGCTCCCACACCGCGAACACGGCGAGAACGGCTGTGGCGAGGGCGAATCCGGCGGCGGTCCGGCCGTTGGTCCATCCCCAGGTGGGCGCCTCGATGACCGTGTAAACCAGTGTCGTGATGCCGACCGCGGACAGGATCAGGCCCGGGACGTCGACGCGCGGGGCCGCCGGATCGCGCGAGGTCGGGACGAACAGGACGCCGCCGATGATGGCCAGGGCCGCGATGGGGATGTTCACCATGAAGATCGAGCCCCACCAGAAGTGTTCGAGCAGCCAGCCGCCGCTGATCGGCCCCACGGCCACCCCGACGCCCACCATGGCCGCCCACAGCCCGATCGCCTTGGCGCGCGCCGCCGGGTCGCTGAAGATGTTGGTGATCAGGCCCAGCGTGGTCGGAAAGATCACCGCCGCGCCGACGCCCATCGCGGCGCGGGCCGCGATCAGCGCGTCGGCCGAATTCACTTGCGCCGCAACGGCGGAAGTCAGCGCGAACAGCGCGAGCCCGGAGTTGAGCCACCCCCGCCTGCCGTAGCGGTCGGACAGGCTGCCGGCCGACAGCAGCAGGCCGGACATGACCAGGGTGTAGGCGTCGACGATCCATTGCAGCTGGGCCGTGTCGGCGCCGAGTTCGCGCGACAGGGTGGGCAGGGCGACGTTGACGATGGTGGCGTCGACGCTGATGACGAAGACGCCGAGGCAGATGACGGCGAGTGCGGCGATCGGGCGGTTTCGAAGTATCGGTTCGGTGCGCATGGACACGACGCTAAAGCCTATAGACAAATAAATCAAGTGAAGAGTTGAAAAACAATTCCTCCGCGGTTAGTCTGACGTTGTGTCTTCCCGCAGGAACTACAACCAGAACTGCCCGATCGCGCGCGGCCTCGACGTCCTCGGCGAGCGGTGGACGCTGCTGATCCTGCGCGAACTGGTCGGCGGCGCCCGCCGCTACGGGGACCTGCGTGACGAATTGCCTGGCATCGCAACGAACCTGCTGGCCGAGCGGCTCAAGGAGCTGCAGGACGCCGGGCTCGTCGAGCGCGCCGACCTGCCGGCCCCGATCGGGCGCACCGTGTACACCCTGAGCGACATGGGCTGGCAGCGGGTGCTGCCGATCCTGCAGAGCTTCGCGTGGTTCGGGCTGGACCACCTCGACCCGATCGGTGATGGGCCGGCCTCGCCGCTGAACGGGTTTCTGGCGGGCATCCTGCTGGGCTTCAATCCACGTAACGCGGCCGGACTGGAGGCGACGTGTCGCGTCGAGATCGACGGCCGCCGCTTCGAATTCACCGTGACCGAGGGTCGCCTCGCCGCAGGCCGCGGCGAACCGGCGGTGACCGTCACCGCCGCCGCGGCGGACCTGGTCAACGCGCGCCTCGGGTCAACCGATGCCAAGCGCAGGGCGGCGCTGCGGCGCGTGGACTTCGGCGGCGACCCGGAGGCCGTCGACGCGGTGCGTCAAGCGTTCTCGCTGTGTGCGTAAGCGAGCACAGGCGGGCCGGACCGGTTCGTCACACTTGCATTGCGTTGATCCACTTTTCGAGCCGGCGGGCCTGGTGGGCCATGACTTCCGGCTCGGCCAGGGCGTTGGTCAGGACCGCACTGCCCTCGTAGGCGATGACGAGTTCCAGCGCCAGGTCGCGGGCGTCGCGCCGGCCCATGGCGTGGAATTGCTGCTCGGTCCACTCCAGCAGGGTTTGCATGATGGGGGCGGTCAGGGCGGGCGATTGGCCGGGCTGGTTGCCGAGCTCGGTGCACAGCGTTCCCAGCGGGCAGCCGTGCTCGGCGATGGTGTCGCGCGACTCGGACAGCATCCCGACGAGCGCCTTGAGCCGCGCCTTGGGGCTGCCGTGCCGGCGCTGCAGGGCCGCGGTCGCGGAGCGGATTTCCTCGGTGCGCGCCTCGACGACAGCGGCCACGATGTCGTCTTTGGTCTTGAAGTAGTAGTACACGTTGCCCAGGGGCACCTCGGCGGCCTCGGCGATGTGCGCGAGCGTGGTGCCCGCGATGCCCTGGCGGTAGAACAGGTCGCATGCGGCGGCGATCAGTCGCTCCCGCTTGCCGGTTGAGTCAGCCATATCACTCACGGACTATAGACGGCACGCGTCCATGCTCAGGTTCCACAGCAGGTCCCGGTTCTCCGGCGTGTTATGCGCGGTCTTGACCTTCCTCGGCCGGGCGTTCGCGAAGTATCGCCCGGAGATGTCCGCCGCGTCCGGTGCGGCGGCGAGGAACACCGAGGTCGCGGCGCCCTTGTCCGCGGATCGCGAAAACGGCAGCGCCGCATAGGAGATCGCGCGGAAGATCCCTTCCGCTCCCCGCATCATCGGCGTCCTGACGATCCCCGGATGCGCGGCGTTCGCGGTGACGCCCGTCGGCGCCAGCCGCTGCGCCAGCTCGATGGTGAACAACAGCACGCACAGTTTGGACGCGGCATAGGAGCCGATGGTGGAGAACCGACGCTCGCCTTGCAGGTTGTCCGGATCGAACTTGCCGGCGCGGTACACGCTCGAGCTCAGGTTGACGACCCTGCCCTGCGGGCTGGTTTCCAGGGCGTCGAGCAGCAGCTGGGTGAGGCAGAACTGCGCGAGGTAGTTGACTTGGAACGTCGTCTCGTAGCCGTCCTCGGTCAGCACGCGTTGCGGCATCACGACGCCGGCGTTGTTGACCAGAACGTCCAGCCGGGGGTAGCGCGCCGTGAATGCGCCGGCCAGCCCGCGCAGTTGGGAAAGCGACCGGAGATCGGCGGTGAGGTAATCGACGTCGCGGTTGCCGGTGGCCGCCACGATCTCGGAGGTGACGGCCGCCGCTTTGGCCGCGCTGCGCGCGGCCAGCACGACGGTGTAGCCCTCGCGGGCGAGCGCGGTCGCGGTGACCTTGCCGATGCCGTCGGTGGCCCCGGTGATGAGGCAAATCGGCCTGTCCATGTCATTTGGCGGCGGTGTCGAGCTGGGGGCGCGCCAACATGCGCGACATCATCGAGCGGGTGAGGGCCGCGGGCACGAGCGCGGTGGTCACCCGGTTGAGCCGGCCCGGTATGCAGTGGGTCCGGTTGCGCTCCAGCGCGCGCAGCGCCTCGCGCGCGCAATCGTCCGGGGCCATGGGCGGCATCGGCAATTTGTCGGGGTCCAAGCCCAGTTCGGCGATCGCCGGGGTGCGGGTGGGCCCGGGGTGCAGCACGGTGACGTGCACGCCGTGCTTGGCCAGCTCGCCGTGCAGGCCGGCGCCGAGGCTGGCCACGTAGGCCTTGGTCGCCGCGGTGTGGGCCAGGTATGGCACCCCATGCTTCGCCCCCAGGGCCGAGACCAGCACGATGCCGCCGCGGCCGCGCCGCACCAGCCGTTCGCCGAAGTGGTGCGTGAGGCCCAAGTGCGCGGCGGTGTTGAGCCGCAGGATCGCCCGCTGCGCCTGCAGATCGGAGCCCACGAAGGGCCCGGGCAGGGCCGCGCCGGCGTTCGACACCAGCAGTCCGACGTCGATGTCGTTGGTGGCCTGGGTGATTGGGGTCAGCATGCCCGGGTCGGACAGGTCGACGCCGACGGCGCGATAGTCCACTCCGTAGCCCCGGGCCAGCGCGGCACCAAGCTCCTGCAGCGCGGCCAGGCGCCGCGCGACCAGGACCACGTTGATGCCCGCATCGGCGAGCTGGTGGGCGAACTCGCGCCCGATGCCCGACGACGCCCCCGTCACGACCGCCCAGGGACCGAACCGATGTGCGTTGATACTCATGGCGTTTTGCCCCTCTCCGGTGGCCGCTGCGCGGAGCCGCCGTGTGCGTAACTTAGTTGTGCAACTAAGTTGTGGAACTTACTACTGCGTCCGCCAGCAATCAAGGCATCGGGCCGAAGCGGGACGTATCTCCATGTCAATCGGCCATTGCAGTAGCTGCCGCCTGTGTCTTAGTGTGTTGGACAACTGACTTATGGATCCCAGCGAATCGAGGGCAGGATGACCGTCGTCAAACGCATGTGGATACCGCTGGTCGTGCTGGTGCTGGTCGCCCTCACGGGTTTCGCCGTCTACCGGCTGCACGGGGTGTTCGGTGCTCGGGGCGCCGCGTCGGCCGTCGGCGCCCGCGCCGATGACATCAAGCCCTTCAACCCCAAGCGCGTGACGATGGAGGTCTTCGGCCCGGCGGGCAGCGTCGCCGACATCAACTACCTCGATGTCGACGCCGTGCCGCAGCGCGTCGACGGCACGCGGCTGCCGTGGACGTACGACGTGGCCACGACCGCCCCCGCGGTCAGCGTCAACGTCGTCGCGCAGGGCGACGATGACGACATCGGCTGCCGGATCACCGTGAACGGCGCTCTCAAGGCGGAACGAACCGTCGCGGGGATTCACCCCCAGACCTTCTGCCTGGTGAAGTCCGCGTGATCGCGCGGACGGTTCGCCGGCTCTCGGTGCCTATCCTGCTGTTCTGGCTGGGACTTGCGGCGGTCACCAATATCGCTGTGCCGCAACTGGAGGCGATCGGGGAGGCGCACGCCGTGTCGATAAGCCCCGACGACGCCCCGGCCATACAGGCCATGAAGCGCGTCGGCCAGGTGTTCGGAGAATTCGACTCCGACAGCGCCGTCATGGTCGTCCTCGAGGGCCAGGCGCCGCTGGGCGAGGCGGCGCACCGGTTTTACGACGACCTGATCCGCAGGCTCGCGCAGGACCACAAGCACGTCGAGCACATCCAAAACTTCTGGGGCGATCCGCTCACCGCCGCCGGCTCGCAGAGCGGCGACGGCAAGGCCGCCTACGTCCAAGTTTTCCTCGCCGGCCGCCAGGGCGAGACGCTGGCCAACGAGTCCGTCGGCGCCGTGCGGCGCATCGTGTCAAACACCCAGGCGCCCAACGGCATCAGGGCCTACGTCGCCGGGCCGGCGGCGGTGACCACCGATCAGCTCGAATTCGGCGACAAGAGCGCCCGCAAGGTGATGGGCGTGACCGTCGCGGTCATCGTCCTGATGCTGTTGATCGTCTACCGCTCCGTGGTCACTGTGCTGCTGACGCTGCTGATGGTCTTCATCGAGCTGCCCGCGGTGCAAGGCGTGATCGCCTTCCTCGGCAGCCGCGGCGTCCTCGGGCTATCCACGTTTGCGGTGCAAATCCTCCCGATACTCGCGATCGCCGCGGGCACAGATTACGCGATCTTCATCGTGGGCCGGTACCAGGAGGCCCGTCAGGCCGGTCAGGACCGAGAAGCCGCCTACTACACCATGTTTCGCGGCAGCGCGCACGTGGTGCTGGGCTCGGGCCTGACCATCGCCGGCGCGATGTTCTGCCTCAGCTTCACCACCCTGCCCTATTTCCAAACCCTGGGCGCGCCGTGCGCGATCGGGATGTTCACGCTGGTGGCGAGCGCGCTGACGCTGGGCCCGGCCATCATCACCCTGGGCAGCCGCTTCGGCCTCTTCGATCCCAAGCGCAAGATCAAGACGCGCGGGTGGCGGCGGGTGGGAACCGCCGTTGTCCGCTGGCCCGCGGCGATACTCGCCGCGACTTTCGCGACCGCGCTGGTGGGGCTGCTGGCGCTGCCGTCGTTCACCACGAGTTACAACGACCGCAATTACCTGCCCCGGACCACACCGTCCAACATCGGCTACGCCGCGGCCGACCGGCACTTTTCGGCCGCGCGGCTCAACCCCGACATTTTGTTGGTCGAGACCGACCACGACATGCGCAATCCCGCCGACATGCTCGTCCTGGAGCGGGTGGCCAAGGGCGTGTTCGGTGCCGACGGCGTCGCGCGGGTCCAGTCCATCACCAGGCCGCTGGGCGCCCCGATCACGCACACCTCCATTGCTTTTCAGATCAGCATGCAGGGGACCACGCTGACCGAGAACATGAAGTACCTGCACGACCGCATGGCCGACATGCGGGCCATCGCCGATCAGATGACCGGCGTCATCGGCACCATGCAACGCATGCTCGTCCTGATGCGCCGGCTCGCCGGCACCACCCACGACGTCGCCGGCCAGACGAGGCAGATCGTCGCCGACACGACCGAAGTGCGGGACCGCATCGCCGATTTCGACGACTTCTTCCGGCCGCTGCGCGGCTACCTGTACTGGGAGCGGCACTGTTTCGACATCGGCGTCTGCTGGGCGCTGCGGTCCGCATTCGACGCGCTCGACGGCGTCGACAAGGTCACCGACGACCTGGGCGCCCTCGTCAAGGACACCGACCGGCTGGACAGCCTGATGCCGCAATTGATCTCGTTGCTGCCGCCGATCATCGACGCCACGATCACCATGCGCACGATGACGATGACGATGTACAGCACCTTCGCCGGCCTGCTGGACCAGATGGACGCCGCGCAGCAGAACGCGTCCGCCATGGGGCAAGCGTTCGACGCGGCCAAAAACGACGATTCCTTCTATCTGCCCCCGGAGGTCTTCGACAACCCCGACTTCAAGCGCGGCTTGGCGATGTTCTTCTCGCCCGACGGCAAGGCCGCCCGCCTGATCATCACCCACGACGGGGATCCCGCTACCCCCGAAGGGATCTCGCGCGTCGACGCGATCGAGAAGGCCGCCCGCCACGCCGTCAAGGGCACTCCCTTGGAAACCGCCAAGATCTATCTGGGCGGCACCGCCCCGACGTACAAGGACATGAGTGGTGCGGCCAAATACGATCTGCTGATCGCGGGAATCGCGGCGGCCTGCCTGATCTTCGTCATCATGCTGGTCATCACCGGAAGCGTCATCGCCGCGCTGGTCATCATCGGCACCGTGGTGCTGTCGCTGGGCGCCTCGTTCGGGCTGTCGGTGCTGGTGTGGCAGGACATCCTCGGTATTCCGTTGCACTGGTTGGTGATCGCGATGGCCGTCATCATCCTGCTGGCCGTGGGATCGGACTACAACCTCTTGCTGGTCTCCCGGTTCAAGGAGGAGATCGGGGCCGGCATCAAGACCGGCATCATCCGGGCGATGGGCGGAACCGGCGCGGTGGTGACCTCGGCGGGGCTGGTGTTCGCGTTCACCATGTCGTCGTTCGTGTTCAGCGATCTGCGGATCATCGGCCAGTTCGGCACGACCGTCGGCATCGGGCTGCTCTTCGACACGCTGGTGGTGCGGTCGCTAATGACGCCGTCGATCGCCGCCCTGCTCGGGCGCTGGTTCTGGTGGCCCCGGCGGGTGGACACCAACCGCCGCGCGCGGCGGTCCGACGCCGCCTCGACTCATCCTGTCCCGGAAAGGGTGCATCCATGAGCCGACAGACGCTGTCCGACTCGATCCGCATCGCCGCGCCGCCCGACGAGGTGTGGGACCTGATCACCACCGTCGCCAGCATCACGGAGTGGTACGACACCTGGGACGCCGTCGAGCACTCCGGCGCCGACCAACGGCTCCAGGTGGGCACGTCGTTCCGCCTGATCCGCCACCGCCTCGGCCGCGACGACACCGCGCTGTGCCGGGTGACCTCGCTGCGGCCGCGCACCCAATTGTGCTGGCTGCAGTACGCACCGCACCGGCCCACCATGTCCGTCGAGTTCCTACTAGTCCCCGGGACCGGCGGCACGCTGCTGAACCACACCCGGAGCTGGCTCGGGGATGGCGAGCCCAGCCACTAAGCTTGCGGCGTGGCGGAACCTGCTGACTCCGAAGCGACCGGGCCGGTCGACCGGCCGGTGCTGGTGGTGGACTTCGGCGCGCAATATGCGCAGCTGATCGCCCGCCGGGTCCGCGAGGCGCGGGTCTTTTCCGAGGTCATTCCCCACACCGCCACGGTCGAGGAGATCAAGGCGCGTGACCCGGTGGCGGTCGTGCTCTCCGGCGGACCGGCCAGCGTCTACACCGAGGGCGCCCCCCAGCTCGACCCGGCGCTGTTCGACCTCGAGGTGCCGGTGTTCGGCATCTGCTACGGGTTTCAGGCCATGGCGCAGGCCCTGGGCGGCACGGTCGCCCACACCGGCACCAGCGAGTACGGCCGCACCGAGCTGAAAGTGCTTGGCGGCGAGCTGCATTCGGGCCTGCCCGACGTCCAGCCGGTGTGGATGAGCCACGGCGACGCGGTCACCGCGGCACCGGACGGATTCGACGTGGTCGCGTCCAGCGCGGGAGCGGCCGTGGCCGCCTTCGAGAACCGGGAGCGGCGCCTGGCCGGCGTGCAGTACCACCCGGAGGTGATGCACACCCCGCACGGCCAGCAGGTGCTCAGCCGGTTCCTGCACGACTTCGCCGGGCTCGGCGCGCAGTGGACGCCCGCCAACATCGCCGACGCGCTCGTCGAGCAGGTGCGCGCCCAGATCGGCGACGGCTACGCGATCTGCGGGCTGTCCGGCGGCGTGGATTCGGCGGTGGCCGCCGCGCTGGTGCAGCGCGCCATCGGCGACCGGCTGACGTGTGTCTTCGTCGACCATGGACTGTTGCGCGCCGGGGAGCGCGACCAGGTGCAGCGCGACTTCGTGGCCGCCACCGGCGCCAACCTGGTCACCGTCGACGCCGAAGAGACCTTCCTGCAGGCGCTGTCGGGGGTGACCAACCCCGAGGGCAAGCGCAAGATCATCGGCCGCCAGTTCATCCGGGCGTTCGAGGGCGCGGTGCGAGACATCTTGCAAGAGGGTGGGGCGGATACGGATTCTCAGGTCGAATTTTTGGTGCAGGGCACGCTGTATCCGGACGTGGTGGAGTCCGGCGGCGGCAGCGGCACCGCGAACATCAAGAGCCACCACAACGTCGGGGGCCTGCCGGGCGACCTGAAGTTCAAGCTCGTCGAGCCGCTGCGGCTGCTGTTCAAGGACGAGGTGCGCGCGGTCGGCCGCGAGCTGGGTTTGCCAGAGGAAATCGTTGCGCGCCAACCCTTTCCGGGACCGGGGCTGGGGATCCGGATCGTCGGCGAGGTCACCGCGCAGCGGCTGGACACGTTGCGGCGCGCCGACGAGATCGCGCGCGAGGAGCTTACCGCCGCCGGCCTGGACAACCAGATCTGGCAGTGTCCGGTGGTGCTGCTGGCCGACGTCCGCTCGGTCGGGGTGCAGGGCGACAACCGCACCTACGGGCACCCGATCGTGCTGCGGCCGGTGTCCAGCGAGGACGCTATGACCGCCGACTGGACCCGGGTGCCCTACGAGGTGCTGGAGCGCATCTCGACCCGGATCACCAACGAGGTGCCCGAGGTCAACCGCGTGGTGCTGGACGTCACCAGCAAGCCGCCCGGCACCATCGAGTGGGAGTAGGCCCCTCGCGCCGTTTGCCGCGAGAGTGCAACTGCCGACGCCTCTTCTCGGGAAACGTGTTGCCCGTTGCACTTTCGCGATCGGTTACTCGACGAATTCGCGCCTGCCGTAATCGATCGTGGCCGCATCCCAGTTCCCGCCGGCCTCGCCGACGAGCCGGCGGGCGACGTCCTGGTCGCCGTCCCCGGCGACCAGGATCAGGGTGTGGTCGGTGGTGGTGACGGACCCGCCCCGGATGCGGTCGCGGGCGGCCGGGTCGGCCGCCAGCGCGTCGGAGAAGCGGGCGATGTCGACGTCCGGCACGGCGACGAGCATCGCGTCCTCGTCCTGCGCATGCTGCGGAAGGTAGTCGAAGGCCAGCACCGCTTCCTGGTCGAACTGGTGGCGCAGCGCCTCGGCGGCGGTGTGCGACGAACCGCCGCACAGGTGAATTTCGAGCGAGCGCTCGCCGGTGCCGCGCTGCAGCGCGTTCGACCAGTACACCCCGTCGAGCGGGGTCGAGCCCGTGACCGCCGCGCCGCTGAGCGCGATCGTCGCGGTGGCCTGCGCCGCGAAGAGCGGACCGGTGTCGGCGGCGAACAGCTCGGCGCGCTGACAGGGCTCGGCCCGGGCCGGGGCGGGAAAAGTGCAGCAAAAAAGCACCATCAGCCACACCAGCACCGACCGCATAAAGCAGCCTCTCACGTTTCTTGACGCTTGTCGGAGGGTGGGTGTTTACTCGCGAATGTATCGAACATACTTTCGAAAACAGCGTCAGGTGGGAGGCAGTCATGACCGCGGCTCTGGCCTCCGATCACCGCGCTGAGCAGCTGAAATCACTGCGCCGGCGGATGGCGGAGATCTCCGGGCGCGCCGCCCCCGAGGACCTGCTGCCGGATTCGGAATCCTGGCTGGCGCTCCCGCGGTGGCTCGCGGATTCGCTGCCGGTGCCGTTGCCGCGGGGAACGGTGGCGGTGCTGTCGGGGGCCCGGTCGCTGGTGGTGGGCGTGGTGGCCTCGGTGACGGCGGCCGGGGGCAACGTCGCCATCGTCGGCCAGCCCGACATCGGGCTGCTGGCCGCCGTGGAGATGGGGGCGGACCTGAGCCGGCTCGCGGTGATACCGGACGCCGGGACCGATCCGGTGGAGGTGGCCGCGGTGCTCGTCGACGGCATGGATCTGGTGGTGCTCGGCCTGGGCGGGCGCCAGGTGCCGCACACCCGGGCGCGGGCGGTGATGGCGCGGGCCCGCAACAAGGGCTGCACCCTGCTGGTCACCGACGGCGACTGGCAGGGGGCGCCGACGCGGTTGGAGGCGCGGGTCTGCGGCTATGAGATCACGGCGAACGGCCGCCCGGGCTTCGGGCGCATCGGCAAAGTGCGGCTGCGGGTCGGCGGGGTGTGCGCGGGCAGGCGGGTGATCGGCCGGTCGCGAGCCGGGTGAACTGGTGGCTTCCTCACGCGCGCTGGCGATCTGGTGCATGGACTGGCCCGCGGTCGCGGCGGCGGCCGCGGCGGAGCTGCCCGTGACGGCCCCGATCGCGATCACGTTGGCCAACCGGGTGATCGCCTGCTCGTCGGCCGCCCGCGCGGCAGGGGTGCGGCGGGGGCTGCGGCGACGGGAGGCGGCGGCCCGGTGCCCGCAGCTGCACGTCGCGACCGCCGACGCCGACCGCGACGCCCGCTTCTTCGAACCGGTGATCGCCGCGGTGGACGATCTGGTGCCCCGCGCCGAGGTGTTGCGGCCGGGCCTGCTGGTGTTGCCGGTGCGCGGGGCTGCCCGCTATTTCGGGTCCGAGGAGCTGGCGGCCGAGCGGCTGATCGACGCGGTGGCGGCGGCCGGCGCCGAGTGTCAGGTAGGGATCGCCGACCAGTTGTCCACCGCGGTCTTTGCCGCGCGCGCGGGCCGGATCGTCGAGCCGGGTGGCGACGCGAGGTTCCTGTCGACGCTGTCGATCCGGCAGCTGGCGACCGAGCCGAGCCTGTCCGGCCCGGGGCGGGAGGAGCTGACGGACCTGTTGTGGCGGATGGGAATTCGCACCATCGGGCAGTTCGCTCTCCTGTCGCGCACCGACGTGGCCTCCCGGTTCGGCGCCGACGGGGTGACCGCGCACCGGTTCGCCCGCGGCGAGCCCGAGCGGGCACCGTCCGGGCGCGAGCCGCCGCCGGAACTCGAGGCCGTGCTGGACTGCGACCCCCCGATCGACCGGGTCGATGCCGCGGCCTTCGCGGGGCGCTCGCTGGCCGGCGCGCTGCACCAGGCGCTGATGGCCGCGGGGGTCGGCTGCACCCGGCTGGCCATCCACGCCGTCACCGCCAACGGCGAAGAACTGCAACGGGTGTGGCGGTGCGCCGAGCCGTTGACCGAGGACGCGACCGCCGACCGGGTGCGCTGGCAGCTCGACGGGTGGTTGAGCAGCCGCACCGCCCGCAACCCCCGCCCGACGGCGGCGGTGACGCTGTTGCGGCTGCAGGCGGTGGAGGTGGTGTCGGCCGAGGCGCTGCAGTTGCCGTTATGGGGTGGCTTGGGCGAGGAGGACAGGCTGCGGGCCCGCCGGGCGCTGGTGCGGGTCCAGGGCCTGCTCGGGCCGGAGGCGGTGCGGGTGCCGGTGCTCTCCGGCGGCCGCGGGCCGGCCGAGCGCATCACGTTGATCCCGCTGGGCGACGAGCCGGTGCCGCGGGCCGACCCGGAGCCGCCGTGGCCCGGGCAGCTGCCGCAGCCGTCGCCGGCCGTGCTGCTCGACGACCCGGTGGAATTGCTTGACGCCGAGGGGGTTTCGATACGGGTGACCGGCCGGGGGATGTTCTCGGCCGACCCCGCCCGGCTGACCGTGCGCGGCCGGGACGAGCCGCTGCGCTGGTGGGCCGGGCCCTGGCCGGTCGACGAGCGGTGGTGGGATCCCGAAGCCAAAGGCCGCGCCGCCCGCGCGCAGGTCCTGCTGGAGGACGAGCGGGCGTTCCTGCTGTGCTACCGCCAGCGGCGCTGGTACCTCGAGGGCAGCTACGAGTGACGGCCCTATCCGGTGGGCCGCAGCGCGTCCGGCGTCAGGTCCTTGAGCGACGGGTACCCGTCGACGGCCATGATCAGGTCCGCCTCGGCCAGCAGCGAGCGCAGCACGTGCACGATGCCCTCGACCCCGCCGAGCGCCAGGCCGTAGGCGTAGGGGCGCCCGATCCCCACCGCGGTCGCGCCCATCGCCAGGGCCTTGATGATGTCGGCGCCGCTGCGGATGCCGGAGTCGAACAGCACCGGCATCCCCTCGGCGGCCTCCAGCACCCCGGGGAGGCAGTCCAGGCAGGGCAGCCCGCCGTTGGCCTGCCGGCCGCCGTGGTTGGAACAGTAAATGGCGTCCACGCCAATGTCTTTGGCGCGGCGCACATCGTCGGGGTGGCAGATGCCCTTCACCATCAGCGGCAGGCTGGTCTCCGCCCGCAGCCACTCCAGGTCGCTCCACCGGAACGGGCCCCCGAAGATGGGCAGCTTGCGCACCGCCGCCTCGGTGGCTTCCTCGCCCGGTTGCAGGCTCGCGCGGAAGACCGGGTCGGAGGTGTAGTTGCTCAGGCATCCGCTGGGCACCTGCGGGTAGTTCCCGGCGCTCAGGTCGCGGGGCCGCCAGCCGGTGACCCAGGTGTCGAGGGTGACCGCGATGGCCCGGAAGCCGCACGCCTCGGCGCGGTGCACCAGGCTGGCGGCCATCTCGCGGTCCGGCGGCGTGTACAGCTGGAAAAAGCCGGGGGTGTCGCCCAGCTCCGGGGCCACCTCTTCCATCGGGTCGGACGTGAGCGTGCCCACGAAGAACGGCACACCCGTGCGGGCGGACGCCCGCGCCGCGGCCAGGTCGCCGTGGCCGTCCTGGGCGCACACGCCGATGACGCCGATGGGGGCCATGAAGATCGGCGACGGAAGGGAAATCCCGAACAGCTCGACGGACATGTCACGCTGCTCGGGCGCGATCCCCATGCGGGGGAACAGGCCCCACCGCTTGAAGGCGTCGCAGTTGGCCCGCTGGGTGTGCTCGTCGCCGGCCCCGCCGGCGACGTACCCCAACACCTTCGGCGGCATCGCCGCGGCGGCCTTGGCCTCCAGGTCGGCGAACTTGATGGGGTAGGGCGGCTGCCGGCCGGCCTGCCCCTGGTCGTACAGCTCGGTCTGATAGTCGGCGAAAGGCATGGCTTGCGCGTACCCGGCGGCCGGGCCGCGAAACGGTCGTTAAGCGAGCCGGCGCGCGAACGGCCCGACCCGCGCGATGAAGTCCTCGAAGAACGCGGCGGGGTTCACGTCAACGCCGATCAGCGCGTTGGCCTTTCGATCGCCCGACCAATCGGGCGTCGTCACACCCCGGGCCGGGGTGTCGGCCAGCTCGATGTCCACGGTCGCGGCCCGGGTGGTGATCAGGCGCGGGTCCAGCGCCGTCGCGGCGGCCAGCGGGTCGTGCATGAACGCGACGTAGCCGTGCCCGCGGGCCTCGTGGGACTCGAAGTAGAACCGCATCGCGTCCTCGATCACCGGGATCAGCGGCGACGGGCCCGCCACAGAGGCCTCCGCCGCCAGCCGGGCCAGGATGTCCGGTGTCATCGCGACGCGCCGGGTCAGGTCCAGGCCGCAGACGATCGGAAGTTGTTGCTGCCCGGCCCAGCCGGCGAAGACCTCGGCGGCGGCCTCGGGGTCCACCCGGATGTTCCATTCGGCCATCGGGTTCGCGTCACCGCCGAAGGCGCCGCCCATGATCACCAGCCGCCGCAGCATCCTCGGCAGCGCGGGCTCGGCGCGCAACGCCAGCGCCAGGTTGGTCAGCGGGCCGGTGACCAGCCCGACCAGCTCGCCGGGATGGGCGCGCGCCGCGCCCACCCACGCCGCGGTGGCGTCGTGGCCGGCGAGCCGGCGGTCGGTGCGGGGAAGCGCGGCGTAGCCCATACCCGTGGGGCCGTGGAACTTCGAGTGATGGGGCCAGTGGCCGCACAGCGGCTCGTCGGCGCCCTTCGACACGGGAATGGCTGGGGCGCGGCACAATTCGAGCAGGCCGAGGTTGTTGGCGCAGACCCGCTCGACGTGGATGTTCCCGCCGGTCGAGGCGATGCCCACCACCTCGGCGTCGGCGCTGGCCAGCAGGTAGATCAACGCCATCGCGTCGTCGATGCCGGTGTCGACGTCGACGAAAAGGCGGTTCACCGCGGTGATTTTACGGCCAGGCCGACGCGAAGGTGATCACCAGGACGTCGCGCTGCGCCGGCCCGGACGCGTCGATCGGCCGGATCGGCGAGACCCCGTGCAGGGTGCGGCGGTCGTCGCCCAGCATCAGCGTTCCCGGCTCCGCCAGCGTCGTCGCCAGCAGTCGGCGGCCGGCCAGGTCGCACACCGTGCTCTCGCCGCCGATCGCGTTGCGCCGCCCGATCAGCAGCGAGCTGACCAGGGTGACACCGTCGCGGTGCAGGCCCTCGGGCGTGGGGTGGCCGTAGTCGTCCCCGCAGCATCGGATGCGGAACGGGTGCACCTTGACGTTCCAGTCGGCCACGTCGCCGTCGAGGGCCACGGCCACGCGGGCCAGCAACGCGATCACCTTGTGCAGCAACGGGTCCGCGGCGAACGCGTCGGTGAGCGGCTCGAAGTCGCGGTCCTTGCCGACGTAGAGCGGGTTGGAGTCCTCCGGTTGCACGAACGCCAGCCTGGGCAGCGGGCGCAGCACCCCGTCGCGAAACGAGTACTGGCCGTATCGGCGCAGCCGCTGCACCCCCAGCTCCGCGGCATAGGGGTCCGGCGCCAGGCGTCGCCAATGGCGCGCGAACCGGGTCCATTCTTCGCGACCCACGCCGAGGCTGCGGGTCAGGTCGAGCGAGGGCAGTACCGCGAACCCCGTCGTCGTGACGAGCCGGGCCGCGGCGGCCACCGGGTCGGCGTCCGTCCACTTTTCGCGCAGGACCATCGCGCCGGGATACCGCAATCCGGCGCCGACGAAACCCGGTTTACCAGTGCACTCCGGGCACCAGCCGGACGAGTCGCTTGACCGGTCGCGGTGTGCGGATTCCGCCCGCGACGGCGGGGGCCGGGCGCTTGGGCTTGCGCTGCGGCGGCGGCGTCGTCTCGGTGGGCAGCCCGCGCGCCGCGGCGGAATCGGGGTAGCCCAGGTAGAGCTGGTGCAGGATGCGCCGCGACGTCCGCGGCGCGAAGTAGTTGCCGACCTCGGCGAGCGTGCCCAGCGGGGTGTCGATGCGCGCCGGTTTCTCGACGAGGCCGCGCACCACCATCGCCGCCGCGCGCTCGGGGCTGATGGCCGGCACCGGGTTGAGCCGGTGCGACGGTGCGATCATCGGCGTGCGGACCAGCGGCATGTGGATGTTGGTGAACGTGATGTGGTCCGACAGTGTCTCCGACCCGACCACGTCGGCGAACGCGTCCAGGGCCGCCTTGGTGGGCAGGTAGGAGCTGTACTTTGGGTTGCGGGCCTGCACGCCGGCGCTGGAGACGTTGACCACGTGGCCGAACCGGCGCTCGCGCCAGTGCGGCAGCAGCGCCAGCACCATCCGGACCGCGCCGAAGTAGTTGACCGCCATCACCCGTTCGTAGTCGTGCAGCCGGTCGGTCGAGTTGACCACCGAGCGCCGGATCGAGCGGCCGGCGTTGTTCACCAGGTAGTCGACGTGGTCGAAGCGGCCCAGGATGTCCTTGACGGTGTGCTCCACCGACGTCGAGTCGGTGACGTCGCAGGTGAACGCGTGCGCCTGGCCGCCGCCCGCGCGGATCTCGGCGACCAGCGCGTCCAGCGCGTCGGCGTTGCGGGCCAGCGCGAACACCGTCGCACCCCGCTGCGCGACGGCGATCGCCGAGGCCCGGCCGATCCCGCTGGACGCCCCGGTGATGATCACGTGCCGGCCCTGTAGCGGTCCCTTCGGGTCGTCGCGGCGCGCGCGGTCGGGATCGAGGTGCTCGGCCCAGTACCGCCACAGCTCGGGCGCGTAGCTCGCGAAGTCAGGTACTTCGATGCCGGTGCCGCGCAACGCCTTTCGCGTCTCATCGCTGATGAACGTGGGCTTGAAATCGACGACCTCGAAAATCTCGGCGGGAATCCCGAGCTGGGTGGCCGCCATGTTGCGCACCACCCGGGCGCGCCCGCGCACCTTGAGCACCGGCGCCGCCACCGAGCGGGGCAGCGACCCGCGCAGCGGCGGCAAGCCGGCCGCCTTGGCGACGCCGCGGTAAATGCCCCGCAGCCCGATGGTTTTGGGGGAGGTGAGGTGGAACGTCCGCCCGTCGTAACCGTCGGCGTGCATGAGTTCGACGAGCGCGTCGACGACGTAGTCGACCGGGACGATGTTGGTGCGCCCGGTGTCGGGCAGCAGGATGGGCGTGAGCGACGGCAGCGCCGCCAGCTTGGCCAGCACGCCGAAGAAGTAGTACGGCCCGTCGACCTTGTCCATCTCCCCGGTGACCGAATCGCCCACCACGACCGCGGGCCGGTAGACGCGGTAGCGCAGCCCGGGGGTCGAGCGCACCAGCGCCTCCGCCTCGAACTTCGTCTGGTGATACGGGGTCGGCAGCCGCTGGCCGACGTCGAAGTCGTCCTCGGTGTACTCGCCGGGAAAGTCGCCGGCCACCGCGATCGACGACACGTGGTGCAGCGTGGCATCGAGCCGGCGGGCCAGCCCGATGACCGCCCCGGTCCCCTCGACGTTGACGGCCCACTGCTCGGGCTCGCCGGCGGTGACGTCGTAGATCGCCGCGCAATGCACGAGGTGATCGACCCGGCCCAGCTCGGCCAGGGTCTCGTCGGTCAGCCCGAGTTCGGGGAGCTCGCCGACCAGGGGCTTCGCCCGGTCACCCCAGTCGGCGGCGAGGCGTTCGAAGCGCCCCAGCGATCCCCGCCGCACCACCACCCACACCTGCGCGTCCGGCCGCGTTTCCAGCAGACGGGACACGACGCGACGCCCGATAAACCCGGTACCGCCGGTAACGACATACCGCATGCGGACATGCTAGCCCTCAACCGCTGAAGTCGCGGATGCCGTCCCATTCCTGCAGCGTCCAGCCCGTCATCGGGTTGCCGGTGATCACCACGCGGCCCGTGTTGGGCAACGGATGGGTGGTGCGGAGGCTGTCCTTGGCGTTCTTCACGTTCATCAGCACCCAGTACTCGATGGAGTACAGGTGCGCGAACACCACCGGGTTGTTGTGGCCGCTGTCGTAGACCTTCTGGACGGCGGCGGTGAACCGGTCGTTGAACTCCTTGCCGGAAATCGACCCGGGGATGCTGTTCTGCACGTCGCCGTTGAGCCAGTCGGCCGGCGCCAGCAGGTAGGTCGTGGGATCCATCGAGATCGGCTTGCCCTCGAACCAGCCGGCCCCGATCTCCTGGATGCCCTCCAGCACCTGAACCTGCTTGTGCAACTCGGCCGCCAGCGGCTCGGCGGTCTGCTGCGCGCGCGTCATCGTCGAGGCGTAGACGGCGTCGTACTTGTTGTGCGCGAGCTGGTGGGCGATCTGTTCGGCCTGCTCCTTGCCCTGCGGGCTGAGACCCGGGCCCGGCACCGAGGTGTCGATGAGCCCGCTGGCGTTGGCCTCCGACTGCGCGTGCCGGATGAACGTCAGCGTGATGCTGCGCGGCTGCGGTGCGCCGCCGCACGCACCCACGACGACCGCCGCGACGAGCACTGCTATGGCCTTTGCGATCACGCTCCCCTTGCGCATGTCGATAGCCTGCCCTGCCGAGGGTGCCGGGGGGAAGGGTTTGCGATGGTCTGAAATGCTTCAGTAGCGAAAAGGCGCGATTCCACGGTCGAAAGGAGACCGGTATGGCCATTGACCCGAGTGCCGTCGGCGCGGTGAGCGATCCGATGCTGTTCGAATGGACCGACAAGGACACGATGCTCTACGCGCTCGGCGTGGGCTGCGGCATCGACGATCTGTCCTTCACGACCGAGAACAGCCACGAGATCGCCCAGCAGGTGCTGCCCACCTACGCGGTGATCTGCTCTCCGGCCTTCGGGGCGGCCGCCAAGATCGGAACGTTCAACTGGGCCATGCTCTTACACGGCTCGCAGGGCGTCCGGTTGCATGCACCGCTGCCCGCTGCCGGAAAGCTGTCCGTGGTCTCCGAGGTCACCGACATCCAGGACAAGGGTGAGGGCAAGAACGCGGTCGTGATGCTGCGCGGCCGCGGCACCGACCCGGATTCGGGCAAGCTGGTCGCCGAGACGTCGACGACCTTCGTCGTCCGGGGCGCCGGCGGGTTCGGGGGAGCGCCGGGTCAGCGTCCCGTCGCGCCGGAGATCCCGGACCGCGAGCCGGACGCCCGGATTCCGCTGCCCACCCGCGAGGACCAGGCGCTGATCTATCGGCTGTCCGGCGACCGCAACCCGCTGCACAGCGACCCGTGGTTCGCCCGCGAGCTGGCCGGCTTCCCCAAGCCGATCCTGCACGGGCTGTGCAGCTACGGCGTGGCGGGGCGCGCGCTGGTCGCCGAGCTGGGCAAGGGTGTGGCGGCCAACGTCACGTCGATCGACGCGCGTTTCAGCTCGCCGGTGTTCCCCGGCGAGACGCTGACCACGCTGATCTGGCGGACGGAGCCCGGCAAGGCCGTGTTCCGCACCGAGGCGTCGGGCGCCGAGGGGGCCGACGCCCGGGTGGTGCTCGACGACGGCGCCGCGGAGTACACGGAAGGCTAAGCGCCGCAACGGCTCTCGCGCGGCATCAGCCGTTATTGCCGTTGTTTCCGTTGCTGCCGTTGGTGCCGCCGGGAGCGGTGCCCTGACCGCCGGTGCCGCCCTGCCCGCCGTGGCCGCTTGGCGCGAGGACGCCGACCCCGCCGTCGCCGCCGTCGCCGCCGTTTCCGCCGCCGCCGCCCGCGGTGCCGTTGCCGCCGGTGCCGCCCGTGCCGCCGGTGCCTCCGTTCCCGCCGGCGCCCCCGGAGCCGCCGCCGTCGCCGCCGAGGCCGCCGTGACCGCCCTGGCCGCCCGTGCCGCCGGTGAAGCCGGTGTCGCCGACGCCACCGGTGCCACCGGCGCCGGCGTTGCCGCCCTGGCCGCCGCCGCCGGCGCTGGCAGTGATGTCCCCGCCGGTGCCGGCCGAGCCACCCATGCCGCCGCCGCCGCCATCGCCGCCCAGGCCGCCCTGGCCGCCGTCGTTGCCGTTGCCGTCGCCGCCGGTGCCGCCCTGGCCGCCGGTCCCGCCGGTGCCGCCCGTGCCGCCGGCGCCGTCGATGCCGCCAGCGCCGGAGTTGCCGCCCTGGCCGCCCGTGCCGCCGGTCGCGCCGTTGCCGCCGGTGTCGCCGAAGCTGCCGGGGTTGCCCGGGCTGCCATTGGTTCCGGCGGAACCCTGGAGACCGTTTCCGCCGTCGCCGCCCTGCCCGCCCTGACCGCCGGTGCCGTAGGTGCCGACGGTGCCGGCGTGGGTACCGCCGCTGCCGGAGCCGCCGCCCTGGCCGGCGCTACCGCCGGTGCCGCCGACGCCGCCGGTGGTGGCGTCGTTGCTGCCGTCGTCGTTCCAGCCGGTGCCGCCCTGGCCGCCGATGCCGCCGGTGCCGCCCGTGCCGCCGGAACCGTTGGTGCCGCCCGTGCCGGAGTTGCCGCCTTGGCCGCCCTGGCCGCCGGCGCCGCCGGCGTCGCCCATGCCGCCGGTCTCACCGGGCCCGGTGGCCGCGGGGCCCTGCGCGCCGTTGCCGCCGGTGCCGCCGGTGCCGCCTTGCCCGCCGGTGCCGTAGGCGCCGGTGGTGCCGGGGTTGGTGCCGCCGGTGCCGGTGTCGCCGCCCTGTCCGGCATCACCGCCGGTGCCGCCGACGCCGCCGGCGGTGGCGAGGTCACCGACGCCGTCGTCGCTGAAGCCGTCGCCGCCCTGGCCGCCGGTGCCGCCGTTGCCGCCCTGACCGCCGGAGCCGTTGGTGCCGCCGGCGCCGGAGTTGCCGCCCTGGCCGCCCTGGCCGCCGGCCCCGCCGGTGTGGCCGATGCCGCCGTCCTGGCCCGGGGTGGTCGACGCCAGACCCTGCGAGCCGTCGCCACCCGTGCCGCCGGTCCCGCCCTGCCCGCCGGTGCCGTAGGCGCCCACCGTGCCGGCGTTGGTGCCGCCGGTGCCGGTGCCGCCGCCCTGGCCGGCGTCGCCGCCGGTGCCGCCGACGCCGCCCGCGGTGGCGCCGCCGCCGGGACCGCCGTTCTGGCCGATGCCGCCCTGGCCGCCGGTCCCACCGTTCCCGCCGGTGCCGCCCGAGCCGTTGGTGCCCCCGGTGCCGGAGTTGCCGCCCTGGCCGCCCTGGCCTCCGGCGCCGCCGGCGTGGCCCATGCCGCCGACCTGGCCGGGGCCGGGGGCGGCCGCGCCCTGGGCGCCGGTGCCGCCGGTGCCGCCGGTGCCGCCCTGCCCGCCGGTGCCATAGGCGCCGGTGCTGCCCGGGTTGGTGCCGCCGCTGCCGGCGCTGCCGCCCTGCCCGGCGTTGCCGCCGGTGCCGCCGACCCCGCCGGCGGTGGCGAGGTCACCGAGGCCGTCGTCGTCGAAGCCGGCGCCGCCCTGGCCGCCGGTGCCGCCGTTGCCGCCCGTGCCGCCGGAGCCGTTCGTCCCGCCGGCCCCGGAGTTGCCGCCCTGGCCGCCCTGGCCGCCGGCGGCCCCCGACAGCCCCATGCCGCCGTCCTGGCCGGGGGTGGTGGACGCGACCCCGTGCTCGCCGCTGCCGCCGGTTCCGCCCGTGCCGCCCTGACCGCCGTTGCCGTAGACGCCGGCGCTGCCACCGGTGCCGCCGGTGCCCGCGGCCCCGCCGGCGCCGGCGTCGCCGCCCGTCCCGCCGGTGCCCCCGGCGGAGGCGCCGCCGGCGGCGCTGCCGTTATAGCCGTTGCCGCCCTGGCCACCCTGGCCGCCGCTGCCACCGGTGCCGCCGGAGCCGTTGGCGCCGCCATTGCCGGCACCGCCCTGGCCGCCCTGGCCGCCGGCCCCGCCGTCGCCGCCCTGGCCGGCGAACTGGGCCGGACTGTTGGCCGCGGTGCCCTGGGCCCCTGCCCCGCCCTTGCCGCCGCCCCCGCCGTTCCCGGCCGTGCCGCCGAAACCGGCCTTGCCGCCGTCGCCGCCGGTGCCGCCGTTGCCGCCGCCTATGCCGGCGGTGCCGCTGGCGGTCCCGCCGTTGCCGCCGGTGCCGCCGTTGCCGGCGACGCCGCCGGCGGCACTGGTGCCGGCGTGGCTGAGCAGCGCCCCGCCGGCCGCGCCGGCGCCACCGTCACCGGCGTTGCCGCCGCTTCCGGCGTTGCCGCCGTCGGTCGGGTTGAAGCCGTTGCCGTTGCCGCCGTTGCCGCCGCTGCCGCCGGCGCCGCCGGCCCCGCTGGCGCCGCCGTTGCCGCCGTTGCCGATCAGCATCCCGCCATGGCCGGCGACGCCCCCCGAACCGCCGTTGCCCCCGGTACCGCCGGAGCCCGCGGCCCCGGCGTTGCCGCCGGTGCCGCCGCTGCCGTTGCCGCCCGGTTGACCGTTGCCGCCGTTGCCCGCGTTGCCACCCCCGCCGGCGTTACCGCCGTTGCCGCCGGTGCCGCCGAGCAGCCCGGCGTTGCCGCCGGCGCCGCCGTTGCCGCCGGCGCCGCCGTTGCCGCCGTCGACGCCCCGCACGTTGCTCACCGACTGGGCCGACGGGCCGGCCCCGCCCTGGCCGCCGGCGCCGCCGTTGCCCCACAGCGCGGCGCTGCCGCCGGCGCCGCCGTTGCCGCCGTTGCCCGGGGTGCTGTTGTTCGCGTTGCTGCCGGTGCCGATGGCCCCGCCGGCGCCGCCGGCCCCACCGGCCCCGGCATTGCCGATGCCGCGGGCGGCACCGCCGGCGCCGCCGTCGCCGCCGTTGCCGCCGACGACGCCGCCGTTGAAGATGCCGCCGGTGGTGTTGGCCCCGCCGGCCCCGCCGGCGCCGCCCGCACCGCCGTCGCCGTAGATGGAGCCGCCGGCCCCGCCGGCGCTGCCCTGGCCGCCGGCCCCGCCAATGCCCTTGCCGCCGTGCACAAATCCGCCGGCCCCGCCGGCCGCGCCCGCCCCGCCGCCGCCGACCAGCCCGGCGTTTCCGCTCGCCCCGGCGTTGCCACCGGCCCCGGCGTTGCCGGAGCCGGTGTTGTTCCCGCCGGCCCCGCCGGCACCCGCGGCCCCGCCGTTGCCGGACAGCAGCGCCGCGGCCGCGCCCGCGCCTCCGCTGCCTCCGGCGCCCGCGGTGCCGGTGCCGTTGATCGACCCGCCGGCCCCGCCGGTGCCGCCGGCGCCCCCGGCGCTGTGCACCAGCCCGGCGGCCCCGCCGTTGCCGCCGGCGCCGCCGGTGCCGCCGGTGCCGTTGCTGCTGTTGAAGCCGCCCGTCCCGCCGGTGCCGCCGGCCCCGCCGTCGCCCTGGAGCAGCCCGGCGGCCCCGCCGGCGCCGCCCGCGCCGCCGTTGCTCGCGGCCGAGCCGGTGTCGGAGTCCTCGCCGCCGATTCCGCCCGTGCCGCCGGCCCCGCCGGTCCCGAGCAGGCCGGCGTGGCCGCCGCTGCCGCCCGCGCCGCCGAGCGACGAGGTGAAACTGTTCTTGCCCGCCCCGCCGTTGCCGCCGGCGCCGCCGGGCCCGGCGTCGCCGGACAGGTAGCTATTGCCGCCGGCGCCGCCGGCCCCACCGAGGCCGCCGGCGGCGTCCCCGTGCTGGCCGTCGGCCCCGCCGTTGCCGCCCGATCCGCCGCGCCGGCGCCGCCGGCGCCGCCGGCCCGCCACGCCCGTGCCGCCGTTGCCGCCGAACCCGCCGTTGCCGAACAATCCCGCCGAGCCGCCGTTACCACCGGCCAGGCCGGAGTTGGCCGGCTGGGAGTAGCCGTTGCCGCCGTTGCCGAAGAGGATGCCGCCGTTGCCGCCGTTCGGGTTGGCCGCAGTTCCGTTGGCGCCGTTGCCGATCAGCGGGCGTCCAAGCAGGAGGTCGGTGGGCGCGTTGACCAGGTTGAGCACGTCCTGTTCGACGGTCTGCAGGGGCGAGGCGTTGGCGGCCTCGGCGCCGGCGTACGCGAGGCCCGCGCCGCCGAGGGCCTGCACGAACTGCTCGTGGAAGGCCGACACCTGCGCGCCCAGCACCTGATACGCCTGGCCGTACTCGCCGAACAGCGCCGAGATCGCCGCCGACACCTCGTCGGCGGCGGCCGCCTGGAGCTGAGCGGTCGGCCCCGCCGCCGCCGCGTTGGCGGCGGCGATCGCCGACCTGATCCCGGCTAGATCCGTAGCCGCTGACGCCACCACGTCGGGCGACGCGAGCACAAAAGACATGTCTGACCTCCCAAGTCGGCGGCGACAGCTTAGCGTGGCTTCGTACCGGATGGCAGGGTTTCGCGGAGCTCACAGCCCACAGGCAGGGAACGCCAGCGATTCAATGGCCAACGGTCCCAAACTAATCCGCGCGGGCCTCCCCGAGCCGCCGGGCCAGCCGGTCGGTGAACTCGGCCGCCTGCGCCGGGGTGTCCAGCGCGAACCGCGCGGCGGTGGCGCGGTCACCGTCCTCGTTGTGCCGCACCAGGATCGGGACGCCGTCGTCGCTGATCGCGTCGAACGCGTCCTCGTCGGTGATGTCGTCGCCGACATAGACCGGCACCAGCGGGCCGGAGCTGGCCCCGCTCAGGTGCTCGATCACCCAGCGCAGGGTCTTCCCCTTGTCCCAGTCCATGTCCGGGCGCAGCTCGATGACCTCGCGGCCGGTGGTCACCCGGAGCGCGTCGCGGCGACCCGCCGCGCGCACCGCGGCGGCCACCTCGCCGACGCGGTCCCGGGCCGCGTTGCGGTAGTGCACCGCCACCCCGAAACGCTTGTGCTCCACCACAACACCGGGAATCGAGCCCAGCCGATCGCGTAGTTCGGCGGCCGCCTGCTCCAGCACCGGCACGGCCGCCGCCGCGTCCTCGTTCTGGTGGTGGGTGCCGTCGGGCGCGGTCAGCTCGAAGCCGTGGCTGCCGGCGTACCAGATGCCGGGCACGCCGAGACGCTTCGTCACGTCGGCGAGGTCGCGGCCGGACAGCACCGCCACCGGGCACTGCGCGGCCAGCTTCTGCAGGGCCTCGACCGCCCCGGCGACGGGCCGGGCCGCGTCGGGATCGTCGACGATGTCCGACAGGGTGCCGTCGAAGTCGTAGAACACCGCGGGGCGGCCGTCGGCCAAGGGGCCCAGGGCCTCTCGCGCGTCGGGCAGCTGGGACATCCGGCGGTCCCCGGTCCGCACCGCGACCTGGTTCGCGTCGGCGACCACCGCGTCGGCGCCGCAACGCCGCAGTGCGTCCGGGGAGCCGACGCCGATGACCAACGCGAAGCCGTGGTCGCGCGCCGCCCGAACGACTTCCGGGTCGCCGGTCACGACGGCGGCTCGGCCCGGCCGAACGCCCGGGTCGTCGGCGCCCCACTCGAAGACGCCCACGCCGGCGTCGCGGAGTCGCCCGGCCAGCCCCGGCGCGTCGCGCAATGCGGGGTCGAACAGCGCCGCGTCATGGCGGCGCGGGTCGATGGTGACCGGCATGCACCAACCCTCTCACGGTGCCGGCCACCGCCGGCCCCGGGTCAATAGCGCGCCGAGGGGTGCGCCGGTCGCGCCTGGCTCGGATGCCTGCGGGCCGCGCGCCTGCGCCGGTGGTCCTTGCCGAACAGCAACACCGAATCTCCGCTGAGCGCCACCATCCGCGCCATGCCCAGCTCGATGCCGGCCGCCAGCTCCTTGACGTCGGCCGCGGCGTCGTATTCGGCGGTGATCCCGAACACCACGTCGTCGCCGTAGCTGAGCACCGCGACCCCGGTGCTCAGCCGCACGGCGGTCGGGGGGATGGGCAGCAGGCGTTCCATCGTCTGGCCCATCAGCCGCAGCTGCTGGCGCGGCCCGGGCGTGTGGGTGCCCAGCGTCACCAGGCCGGCGTGCGGCAGCCGGGCCAGCAGCTGTAACACGTTGCTGCGCACCAGCGCCGGCAGGCAGTTCAGCGCCGCTTCCACGAGGCCGGGCTCGCGCTTCTGGACCTTCCACCGGCTGTGCACCGTGCGCAGCTGCTGGACCGGATCCTCGTGCTCGACCGGTAGGTACGGCAGCACGGCCGAACGCGCGGGCTCGCCCCACAGCGGCACCAGGGTCCGCAGCGAGTCCGCGCGCGGCTCCTCGCCGCGGCGCAGCAGGACCCGCCGGAAGCCCTCGGTGATGGCCGCCAGCGCAACGTCGTTGACGGTGACGCCGAACTTGCGGCACACCTGGTCCACGTCGGCGGCGGGGACTCGCACCGTGCCGTAGCGCCGCATGACCGGATGGGCCGGCAGCCGCTCCGCCGGCCACATCGCCCCGACCAGCGTGCCGGCCACCGCCGCGGCCCGGCCCAGGGCGTCGGCCCAGCCGGGTCGCGGCGCCGCCGAAACCCGTTGGGCGACAACGTCGTCGGCGAAGGCCTCGGTGCCGGCGTCGTCGCAGAGCCTGGTGAGCAGCCGGGCGGCCGAGTTGCCGTCGGCGACGTCGTGGTGGGCCTTCATCAGGATCGCCCACCGGTTGCCCGTCAGGCCCTCGATGACCCAGCACTCCCACGGCGGGCGGTTCAGGTCGAGGGGGCGCTCCAGGGCGAAGGCGATGGCCTGGGACAGCTGGGTGTCGTCGCCCGGGCGCGGGATCGCCACCCGGCGCAGGTGACGGGCGACGTCGAATTCCGGACCGTCGATCCACTCGAAGTCCTGCGCCCGCAGCACCTGCGTGCAGCGAGGTATCGACCGAAACCGTTCGGCCAGAAGCTCTTTCAGCAGCGTGTCATCGGGAGCGGGGCCGTCGACGATGGCGACCGCGCCGATAGCCAGGCTCGCGTGCTGCTCGGGATCCTGAGCCTTGAGGTAAGCCGTGTCCAGTGCCTTCGCTTGCGCCATGCTCAGTCCCGCCGTCGTTTCTTCCCTCGTACCAGTATCTGTGCGGCGCCCGCCGTGCGGTAGCTCCGCAGCGTTAAGACCTTGTTTAGGAGTTGAAGATCCGTTTAACAACCGTTGTCATGAGCCGGGGTTTAATCGAACATACATTCGAGTAGACTCGGGAAGGTGGGCTGGTTCAACGGGCCGCCGAGCTGGGCGGAGATGGAGCGGGTGCTCGACGGCAAGCCGCGCCATGCCGGCGCGCCGGCGGAACCCCCGGAGGACGCCCCGCTGTCGCGCAAGCGGGGGACGTACCGGCCACCCGACGACACCCGGGCGGCCCGCTCGTCCGTCGCGTATGCCGAGTTGCATGCGCATTCGGCGTTCAGCTTCCTCGACGGCGCCAGCACGCCCGAGGAGTTGGTGGAGGAGGCTTCCCGACTGGGCCTGCGCGCCCTGGCGCTCACCGACCACGACGGCCTGTACGGGGCGGTGCGGTTCGCCGAGGCCGCCGCCGAACTCGAGCTGAACACCGTGTTCGGCGCCGAGTTGTCGCTGGGGCCGGGAGCGCGCACCGAGACGCCGGACCCGCCCGGCCCGCACCTGCTGGTGCTGGCCCGCGGGCCGGAGGGCTACCGGCGGCTGTCGCGGCAACTGGCCGCCGCGCACCTGGCCGGCGGGGAGAAGGGCAAGCCGCGCTACGACCTCGACGCGCTGACCGAGGCCGCCGGCGGGCACTGGCACATCCTGACCGGGTGCCGGAAAGGCCATGTGCGCCAAGCGCTCGTCGACGGGGGCCCCGACGCGGCGCAGCGGGCGCTGGCCGACCTGGTGGACCGGTTCGGGCCGGACCGGGTCAGCGTCGAGCTGACCCGGCACGGTCACCCGCTCGACGACGAACGCAACGCGGCGCTGGCCGCGCTGGCGCCGCGCTTCGGCGTCGGCGTCGTCGCCACCACCGGGGCGCATTTCGCCCACCCGTCGCGCGGCCGGCTGGCCATGGCGATGGGCGCCATCCGGGCCCGGCAGTCCCTGGATGCCGCCGCCGGGTGGCTGGCCCCGCTGGGCGGGGCGCACCTGCGGTCCGGGGAGGAGATGGCCCGGCTGTTCGGGCAGCGGCCCGACGCGGTGTCGGCCGCCGCGGAGCTCGGCGAGCAGTGCGCGTTCGGGCTGGCGCTCATCGCGCCGCAGCTGCCGCCGTTCGACGTGCCCGACGGGCACACCGAGGACAGCTGGCTGCGGCACCTCACGATGGCCGGCGCGCGCGACCGCTACGGGCCCGTCGACAGCGCGCCGCGCGCCTACGCCCAGATCGAGCACGAGCTGGAAGTCATTGCGCACCTGACGTTTCCGGGCTATTTCCTGGTGGTGCACGACATCGCCCGGTTCTGCCGCGAGAACAACATCCTGTGCCAGGGCCGGGGATCGGCGGCCAACTCCGCGGTCTGCTACGCCCTGGGCGTCACCGCGGTGGACCCGGTGGCCAACGAGCTGTTGTTCGAGCGCTTCCTGTCGCCCGCCCGCGACGGGCCGCCCGACATCGACATGGACATCGAGTCCGACCAGCGCGAAAAGGTCATCCAGTACGTCTACGACCGCTACGGCCGCGACTACGCCGCCCAGGTCGCCAACGTCATCACCTACCGGGGCCGGATCGCGGTGCGCGACATGGCCCGCGCCCTGGGCTTTTCGCAGGGGCAGCAGGACGCGTGGAGCAAGCAGATCAGCCACTGGAACGGGCTGGCCGACTCGCCGGACATCGAGGACATCCCGGAGCAGGTGATCGACCTGGCCACCCAGATCCGGAACCTGCCGCGGCACATGGGCATCCATTCCGGCGGCATGGTGATCTGCGACCGGCCGATCGCCGACGTCTGCCCGGTGGAGTGGGCGCGCATGGAGAACCGCAGCGTGCTGCAATGGGACAAGGACGACTGCGCCGCAATCGGTTTGGTGAAATTCGACCTGCTCGGGCTGGGCATGCTCAGCGCGCTGCACTACGCCATCGACCTGGTGGCCGAGCACAAGGGCATCGAGGTGGACCTGGCCCGCCTGGACCTCTCCGAGCCGGCGGTCTACGAGATGCTGTGCCGCGCCGATTCCGTCGGCGTGTTCCAGGTGGAGTCGCGGGCGCAGATGGCCACCTTGCCCAGATTGAAGCCGCGGGTGTTCTACGACCTGGTGGTGGAGGTCGCGCTGATCCGCCCCGGGCCCATCCAGGGCGGATCGGTGCACCCCTACATCCGGCGGCGCAACGGCGTCGACCCGGTGGTCTACGACCACCCGTCCATGGAGCCGGCGTTGCGAAAGACGCTGGGGGTGCCGCTGTTTCAGGAGCAGCTGATGCAGCTCGCGGTCGACTGCGCCGGCTTTTCCGCCGCCGAGGCCGACCAGCTGCGGCGCGCCATGGGCTCCAAGCGTTCGACCGAACGGATGCGGCGGCTGCGCGGCCGGTTCTACGAGGGCATGCGCGCGCTGCACGGCGCCACCGACGAGGTGATCGACCGGACCTACGAAAAGCTGGAGGCCTTCGCCAATTTCGGCTTCCCCGAAAGCCACGCGCTGTCCTTCGCGTCGCTGGTGTTCTACTCGTCGTGGTTCAAGCTGCATCACCCGGCGGCGTTCTGCGCGGCGCTGCTGCGCGCGCAGCCGATGGGCTTCTACTCGCCGCAGTCGCTGGTGGCCGACGCGCGCCGGCACGGCGTGGCGGTGCACGGCCCGGACGTCAACGCCAGCCTGGCGCACGCCACCCTCGAGAACGAAGGGACGGAGGTCCGGCTCGGCCTGGGTGCCGTCCGCCACATCGGCGACGACCTGGCCGAGCGGCTGGTCGACGAGCGAAAGACCCACGGCCCCTTCGCATCCCTGCTGGACCTGACCACCCGGCTGCAGCTGTCCGTGCCGCAGACCGAGGCGCTGGCCACGGCCGGGGCGCTCGGCTGCTTCGGGATGTCCCGGCGCGAGGGGTTGTGGGCGGCCGGGGCGGCCGCCACCCAGCGCCCGGACCGGCTGCCCGGGGTGGGCTCGTCGTCACACATCCCGTCGCTGCCGGGGATGAGCGAGCTGGAGCTGGCCGCCGCCGACGTGTGGGCCACCGGCATCTCCCCGGACAGCTACCCGACGCAGTTCCTGCGCGAGGACCTCGACGCGATGGGTGTGGTGCCCGCCGAGGCGCTGCTTGACGTGCCCGACGGCGACCGCGTGCTGATCGCCGGCGCGGTGACCCACCGGCAGCGGCCCGGCACGGCCCAGGGGGTGACGTTTCTCAACCTCGAGGACGAGACCGGCATGGTCAACGTGCTCTGCACGCCGGGGGTGTGGGCGCGGCACCGCAAGCTGGCCAACACGGCGCCGGCGCTGCTGGTGCGCGGCCAGGTGCAAAACGCCAGCGGCGCCGTCACCGTCGTGGCCGAGCGGCTGGGCCGCATCACGCTGGCGGTCGGCTCGCGCTCGCGCGACTTCCGCTAGGAAGCCTTCGCCGAGTGTGAAACTACCGCGAGATTTCGGCGAAATTTTCGCAGTGGCTTCACTTTCGGCGAGGCGGTCGGCTCGCTAGCCCGTCGGCGTGGTCCACACCCGCGTGGGCGTGATGGAAAGCCGGGTGCTGTAAGAGCCCATCGCCTCGGTCAGGCCGAACCTCTCGGCGTCGTCGCGGTACTTGTTCCAGTACGGCTCGTCGTCGCGGCAGTCGACGTCGGTGGCGTCCACCGTGGCGACACCGCCCACCACGATGATGCCGCCGCCGTTGCCGTCCGAGTCGAGGTTCAGGCTGACCTTGGGGTGCGCCTTGACGTGGCCGACCTTGGCGGCCTGTGGCGTCGAGTAGACCGTCAGCGTGGCCCCGTCGAAGTAGAACCAGACGAGTCGCGGGACCGGCTGCCCCGACTTCGCCACCGTCGTCAGCCACCCGTAGTGGTCGGCGATGAGCCTGTTGGAAACCTCTTGTGTCAGTTCGACTGTCATGAAGCCAAAGGTAGTCTCCACACATGACCCTCAACTTGTCCGTCGACGAAGTCCTCACCACCACCCGCTCGGTCCGCAAGCGCCTCGACTTCGACAAGCCGGTGGGGCGCGACGTCCTGATGGAATGCCTCGACCTGGCCCTGCAGGCGCCGACGGGTTCCAACTCGCAGGGCTGGCAGTGGGTGTTCGTCGAGGACGCCGACAAGAAGAAGGCGCTCGGCGACATCTACCTGTCCAACGCGCGCGGCTACCTCAGCGCGCCCGGAGCCCAATACGCCGAGGGCGACACCCGCGGCGAGCGGATGGGCAAGGTGCGCGACTCCGCCACCTACCTCGCCGAGCACATGCACGAGGCGCCCGTGCTGATGATTCCCTGCATCGAAGGCCGCGAGGACAAGTCGCCGCTCGGAGGGGTGTCGTTCTGGGCGTCGCTGTTCCCGGCGGTCTGGAGCTTCTGCCTGGCGCTGCGCTCGCGGGGCCTGGGCTCGTGCTGGACGACGCTGCACCTGCTGCGCGACGGGGAGAAGCAGGCCGCCGAGGTCCTCGGCATCCCGTACGACAAATACAGCCAGGGCGGCCTGTTCCCGATCGCCTACACCAAGGGCACCGACTTCCGCCCGGCCAAGCGGCTGCCGGCCGAGCAGCTCACCCACTGGAACGCCTGGTAAGTCACTTCAGCGGCCAGACTTCGACGACCCCGTGCGCGACGGCACACGGCGTCTGGCTCACCCGCTCGATCGCCGAAGGCAGGTCCTCGGCCTCCAGCACGGCGAACCCGGCGACGGGCAGCCCTGACCGCAGGTACGGCCCGGGCTCGGTCCGCACGCCGGAGCCGTCCGGATTGCGCACCTGAACCGGGCGGCCGGCGATCCCGATGAGCGCCCCGGCCGCGCGCAACGCGTCGTCGCGCGCGTGGGCGGCCTCTTTGCAGTCGTCGCTCACGCGGTCGTACCCGGCCGCGTCCCCGTAACCGATCGTGATGAAGGTAGCCATATCAAGGCTGACTCGTGGGCGGTCCTGGACTCATCGCGTCACACCGCCCCGGCGTAGCCGTGCTGGCGCCACGCCTCGTAGACGGCGACCGCGGCCGCGTTGGACAGGTTCAGCGAGCGCCGGCCCGCCAGCATCGGGATCCGCACCTGGCGGGTGATGTGCGCGTCGGCCAGGGTCGCCGCGTCCAGCCCGTCGGGTTCGGGCCCGAACATCAACACGTCGCCCGCCGCGTAGTCGACGTCGGCGAACGGCGTGGTCGCGTGCGCGGTGAACGCAAAAACCCGCCCCGGCGCCAGCGCCTCCCAGGCGGCCGGCAGCGACGGGTGCACGGTGACCGACGCGAGGTCGTGATAGTCCAGGCCGGCCCGCCGGAGCTTGGGTTCGGACAGGTCGAAGCCCAGCGGCTCGACCAGGTGCAGTTCGGCGCCGGTCGCGGCCGCCGTCCGAATGGCGTTGCCGGTGTTGGGCGCGATGCGCGGTGAATAGAACAGCACCTTGAACACACACGCCATCCTGCCCGCGGTCTTCGCTTGGATAATGCTGGCATGGCCGAGCAGAGCATCTGGATGCAGAAGGTGGCAGCGGATCCCGGACACTCGCACTGGTATGTCGAGCGCTTCCGGGCCATGGCCCGCGCCGGCGACGACCTGCTCGGCGAGGCCCGCCTCGTGGACGCGATGGTGCCGCGCGGCGCCCACATCCTCGACGCCGGTTGCGGTCCCGGCCGGTTGGGCGGTTATCTGGCCGCGGCCGGTCACCGGGTGGTCGGTGTCGACGTCGACCCGGTGCTCATCGAGGCAGCCGAGCACGACCATCCCGGGCCGCGCTGGCTCGTCGGCGACCTCGCCGAACTCGACCTTTCCGCGCGCGGCATCGCCGAGCCGTTCGACGTCATCGTGTCGGCCGGCAACGTGATGGCGTTCCTTGCCCCGAGTACCCGAGTCCCGGTGCTGAGGCGGCTGCGTGCGCACCTCGGAGACGGCGGGCGAGCGGTGATCGGCCTCGGCGCCGGCCGCGGGTACGAGTTCGGCCAGTTTCTCGACGACGCGGCCCATGCCGGGTTCACGCAAGATCTGCTGTTGTCCACCTGGGATCTGCGACCGTTCACCGATGAGTCCGATTTCCTCGTCGCGGTGCTTCGGCCGGCTTAGGTCCCACGCGCCGGGGCCGACCCGTCCGGATGGATCCCGACAAAGCCAATGTGTTTGCCAGACTTGCATCCCCGTGCACCGGCCAACCTTGGAGGGCTCTGCCTACTCAGTAGGAATTGTGGAGACCTCGGCGGCGGGCTGTCATACTCGTCGAATTGCCAGGCGTTTATTTCTCGCGTCCCTCTGCGCGTGGCAGGCGAAAAAGCAGGAAGTCTCATGAGTCTCTCGTTTCACGGAGCGCCCACGACCGGCGCAGCGGCCGGCCGCGCGGCCGCACGCACGTGACCATGTTCACCCGCCCGGCCCACGCGGCCGAGGCGGCCACACCCGAGTTCGACGACGCCCCGGCTCCCGGCGCGGCGCGGGCCAAACGCCCGCCGGCCTGGTCGCCGAGCAACTGGCCCGTCCGCTACAAGGTCCTGGCGATCGTGCTGGTCCCGCTGATTTTGGCGACGGCGTTCGGCGGGATGCGCATCAAGGACGCGATGGCCAGCGCCGGCGGCCTCAAGCTCGCCGCCGCGCGCGCCGACGTGCTGCCGGCGATCACCAAGTACATGTCGGCGCTCGATGTCGCGCTGCTGGCCAGCTCCACCGGGCGCGACGTCGACGGCGCCCGGAAAAACTACGACGCGCGCAAGCACGAGCTGCAACAGCGGCTGGCGGACACCGACGTCACCCCCGACGTCCGGTCCGGGTTGGGCACCCTGCTGAACGGCGGGCAGGGGCTGCTGGACAAGGTGGCCGACAACAGCATCGGTTTGCGGGACCGGGTCACCACCTACGCCCCGCTCCTGCTGACCGCCGAGGACGTCATCAACGCGTCGGTGCGCGTGAGCAACGAGCGGATCCGCGCCGAGGCGCAGGGCCTGAGCCGCGCCGTCGGCGCCCGCGGGCAGATGACGATGCAGGAGATCCTGGTGACCCGCGGGTCCGACCTGCCCGAGCCGCAGCTGCGGACCTCGATGATGGCCCTGGCCGGCACCGAGCCGTCGACGCTATTCGGCATGAGCGAGGTGCTGCGCGCCGGCTCGCCCGAGGCCAAGACGCTGCAGCAGCAAATGGTCACCCGGATGGCGATCATGTCGGACCCGGCCAGCGTGCTCGTCGACAACCCCGAGCTGCTGCGCTCGATCCAGACCACCGACGGCATCGCCGAACAGGTCGTCAGCGACGCCACGGCGTCCGTCACCAAGTCGGTGCAGGCCGAGGCGAACGATCGCCGCACCTCCGCGATCCGGGACACCGTGCTGGTGCTGGCCGCCATCGTGATCGCCCTGCTGGTCGTGTTGCTGGTGGCGCGCGCGCTGGTGCGGCCGCTGCGCGTCCTGCGCGACGGCGCGCTCAGGGTCGCCCACCGCGACCTCGAGGACGAGGTGGCCCGCGTCAAGGCCGGCGGCGCCGAACCCATCCCGCAGCCGCTGCCGGTGTACACCACCGAGGAGATCGGCCAGGTGGCCCACGCGGTCGACGAGCTGCACACGCAGGCCCTGCTGCTGGCCGGCGACGAGGCGCGGCTGCGGCTGCTGGTCAACGACATGTTCGAGACGATGTCGCGGCGCAACCGCTCGCTGGTCGACCAGCAGCTCACGCTGATCGACCGGCTGGAGCGCAACGAGGAGGATCCCGAGCGCCTCGACAGCCTGTTCCGGCTGGACCACCTGGCGGCGCGGCTGCGCCGCAACAGCGCCAACCTGCTGGTGCTCGCGGGCGCGCAGCTGGCGCGCGACCAGCGCGAGCCCGTGCCGCTGACGACGGTGATCAACGCCGCAGTGTCCGAGGTCGAGGACTACCGGCGGGTCGAGCTGACCGGCCTGCCCGACTGCATGCTGGCCGGCGCGGCGGCCGGCGGCGCCATTCACCTGTTCGCCGAGCTGATCGACAACGCCCTGCGTTATTCGCCGCCCACCACGACCGTCCGGGTGTCGGCTGCGCGCGGCGGCGACGGCGGCGTCATGCTGCGGATCTCCGACTCCGGCCTGGGCATGAACGACGCCGACCGGCGCATGGCCAACATGCGGCTGCACGCCGGCGGCGACGTCACCCCCGACAACGCCCGCCACATGGGCCTGTTCGTCGTGGGCCGCATCGCCGCCCGGCACGGCATCCGGGTCGGGCTGCGCGGCCCGGCGGCCGACGAGGCGGGCGCCGGCACCACCGCCGAGGTCTACCTCCCGCCGACGGTGCTCGCGGGGGCGGACCAGCCGGCCGAGCCGCGGGGCCGGGCCGGCGCCGTGGCGTCGCCGAGCACCCAACTCGCCAATGCCATCGCCACGACCGACCCCGGGGGCGAGCCCGCGCACCAGCCGGCGAACCAGAACGGCGCCGAGGCGACGGGCCCGTCGGTCACGCTGCTGCCGCGGCGCAACCCCGGTTCCAGCGGCATCGCGGACGTCTCGGCGGCCCCTCCCGAACCTCCCGAGGCGCCCGCCGCGCAGCTGCCCCGGCGACACCGCCGCGAGCTGCCCACCCCGTGGTGGGAGGCCGGGCAACAGGCCGAGCCGCAGCCGGACCAGCCGGAGCGGCCGGACCGGCCGGAGCGGCCGGACCAGCCGCCGGCCAGACCCGCGGTGGCGTCGGACACGTCGGCGTTCTTCGCCGCGCGTTCCCAGACCAACCAGGGCGGCGGCGACGCGCCGGCGGCCCCGTCGATACCGACGATTCCCAAGGCCCCCACCGCTCCCCAGGCCCCGGCCGACGACGATGTCATCTACCGTCGGATGCTGGCGGAGATGCTGGGCGACCCGCACGACCTGGTGAACAGCCCGGACCTGGATTGGCAGTCGGTGTGGGACCGCGGCTGGTCGCTGGCCGCCGCGGCCGAGGACAAGCCCGTCGAGGCGCAAACCGAGCACGGGCTGCCGGTCCGCAAGCCGGGCGCCCGGCTGGTGCCGGGCACGGCCAACGGGGCCGGCGGCACCGAGGACGACGAGCAGGACGCGGACCAGGGCTCGCTGGTCGGGTCCCACGCCGCGGCGCGGGATCCCGAGGCGGTGCGGGCCTCGTTCAGCAGCCATTTCGGTGGCGTGCGCACGGGACGGTCGCACGCCCGCGAGACGAGTGAAGGATCTGATCAGGAATGACGTCTGCTGGCAACTCGCTGGACTGGCTGGTGACGAAGTTCGCCCGCGAGGTCCCCGGGGTGGCGCACGCGCTGCTGGTGTCGGTCGACGGGCTGCCCGTCGCCGCCAGCGAGCACCTGCCGCGGGAACGCGCCGATCAGCTGGCCGCGGTCGCGTCGGGGCTGGCCAGCCTGGCGACCGGCGCCGCGCAGCTGTTCGAGGGCGGCCAGGTGCTGCAGTCGGTGGTCGAGATGCAGAACGGCTACCTGTTGCTGATGCGGGTCGGCGACGGCTCGCATCTGGCCACGCTGGCCGTGACGTCCTGCGACATCGGCCAGATCGGCTACGAGATGGCGATCCTCGTCGAACGGGTGGGCGGTGTGGTGCAGTCCAGCCGCCGGTCCGCCACGCACTCGTGAGTCGCGATGGACAGACGCGAACCCTGGCCAGCCTCCCGTGAGGCGAACCTGGTCCGTCCGTACACGCTGACGTCGGGCCGGACCGACACCAACGTCGACCTTCCGCTGGAAGCGCCGGTGCAGACGCTGCAGGCCGGCCTGGCCCACCGGTGGCCGCCCAACGATGCGAGAGGCAAAATCATCCAACTGTGCGTGGAAAGCCCGTCTGTCGCGGAAATTTCGGCCCGGCTGGATTTACCGGTCGGTGTCGCGCGCGTCCTGGTCGGCGATCTCGTGCTGTCCGGCTACCTTCGGGTGCATAGAACGCTGACCGAGCGCTCCAGCCGCGATGAGCGCCATGAACTCATAGGAAGGACACTGCGTGGTCTTCGAGCACTCTGACGCGCACCCCGCCAGCGGACACGCTTCGACGAAGATCGTCGTCGCGGGCGGGTTCGGTGTCGGCAAGACCACGTTCGTCGGGGCCGTCTCGGAGATCATGCCGTTGCGCACCGAGGCGATGCTGACCGACGCGTCGACCGGCGTCGACGCGCTCGAGGCCACCCCGGACAAGAAGACCACCACGGTCGCGATGGACTTCGGCCGCATCACCCTGGACGAGGAGCTGGTGCTCTACCTGTTCGGGACCCCGGGTCAGCGCCGCTTCTGGTTCATGTGGGACGACCTGGTGCGCGGCGCGATCGGCGCGATCGTCCTGGTCGACTGCCGGCGCCTGCAGGACAGCTTCGCCGCGGTCGACTTCTTCGAGCACCGCAACCTGCCGTTTCTGATCGCGGTCAACGAATTCGACGGCGCCCCACGCTATCCCGTCGAGGCGGTGCGCGAGGCGCTGACGCTGCCCCGGCACATCCCGGTGATCACGGTCGACGCCCGCGACCGCCGCTCGGCGAGGGACGCGCTCATCGCCGTCAGCGAGTACGCCCTGCAAACCCTGGCCGCGAGCTGACCCCGCGTTGCAGCACTGGGTCGACCGCGAGTTCACCGGCACGGACTTTCGCGACGACGACCTCAGCCGGCTGCGCACCGAGCGGACGGTGTTCAGCGACTGCGACTTCAGCGGCGTCAACCTGGCCGAGTCGCACCACCGCGGGTCGGCCTTTCGCAACTGCACCTTCGAACGAACTTTGCTGTGGCACAGCATGTTTGCGCAGTGCAGCATGCTGGGCTCGGTCTTCGTGGGATGCCGGATGCGCCCGATGACCTTCGACGAGGTGGATTTCACGCTGGCGGTGCTCGGCGGCAACGACCTGCGCGGGCTCGACCTGAGCGGGTGCCGGCTGCGGGAGACCAGCCTGGTGGAGGCCGACCTGCGCAAGGCCGTGCTGCGCGGCGCCGACCTGTCCGGCGTGCGGACGACGGGCACCCGGATGGACGACGCCGACCTGCGGGGCGCCACCGTGGACCCGTCGGTGTGGCGCAGCGCGTCGCTGGCGGGCGCGCGCGTCGACGTCGGCCAGGCGGTGGCGTTCGCGCTGGCGCACGGGTTGCGCCTGGACGCGCAGGATTAGCGCCTGAGCCGGATGCGCCACCGCACGATCGCGGCATAGAGCACCGACAGCGCGACGAGCATCCCCATGTCGAGCAGCCACGCGGCGGGCGTGTGCGCCCAGTGGCTGTCCTGCTGCACCAGCGAACCGGGCACCAGCAGCCGCACATTGACCGTGGACGCCGACGCCGCGTAGCCCCAGCGGGAGGGCAGCAGCCAGGACAGCTGGTCGAGAAAGATCCGGCCGGTCACCGGGACCATGCCGCCGGCGAGCACCAGCTGCAGCATCAGCGACACCACCAGCAGCGGCATGATCTGCTCGCTGGAGCGCGCGAGCGACGACAGCACCAACCCGAGCACCGCGGAGGCCACACACATCGCGGCGATCGTCACGAACAGCTCGAAGCTCGGGTTGCCGAGCAGCACCGCCGGCTGCGTCGGCGCGCCCTTGCCCACCAGCACGATGACCGTCACGATGGCGGCCTGCACGACCGCGAACACGCAGAACACCGCCAGCTTCGCGGCCAGGTAGGCGCCCGTCGACAGGCCCACCGCCTGTTCGCGCCGGAAGATGGCCCGCTCGCCGATCAGGTCGCGGATCGTCAGCGCGGTGCCCATGAAGACGGCGGCGACCGACGTCAAGGTCAGGATCTGCGCGGATTCGTCGGGTGTGCCGCTGGTCGGAGAGGCGATGCCGAACCCGGTGTTGCCCGGGACGGTCAGCGACAGCGCGCCCAGGACGAAGGGCAACAGCGCCAGGAACACGAAGTAGGCGCGGTCGGAAACCACCAGCCGGACCTGCCGCCGCGCGATCGTGGAGAACTGGTGGCGCACGCTGGTGTGCGCCGGGGCGCCGAGGTCGGCCGGGGCCGACTCCACCGGTGGCGGGGGCTTGTTCTGGGCCAGGAAGCGGCGGTTGGCCTCGTCCGGGTCGGCGCCCACCTTCGCGAAGATCTGGGCCCAGTTGGTGGTGCCCATCGCGCCGCCGATCTGGTCCGGCGGGCCCAGGTAGGCGGTCTTGCCGCCGGGCGCCATCAGCAGCACCTGGTCGCAGACGTCGAGATAGGTCAGCGAGTGGGTGACCACCAGCACCACGCGGCCGGCGTCGGCGAGCTGGCGCAGCATCGTCATCACCTGCAGGTCCAGCGCCGGGTCCAGGCCGGAGGTGGGCTCGTCGAGGATCAGCAGCGACGGCCCGGTGAGCAGCTCGAGCGCGACCGAGGCCCGCTTGCGCTGGCCGCCGGACAGCTTGTCGACGCGGGTGTCGCCGTGCTTGGTCAAGCCCAGCTCGTCGAGCACCTGGGCGACGACCTGCGCGCGGTCGGCCTTGCTGGTGTCCGGCGGCAGCCGCAGTTCGGCGGCGTAGCCCAGCGCCTGGTTGACCGTCAACTGGCGGTGCACCACGTCGTCCTGGGGGACCATCCCGATCCTGGTGCGCAGCGACCCGTACTCGGTGTGGATGTTGTGCCCCTCGAACGTGACCGAGCCGGTGGTCGGCGTGGCGTACCCGGCGATCAGCCGCGACAGCGTGGTCTTGCCGGCGCCGGACCCGCCGATGATCGCGGTCAGGGTGCCGGGCCTGGCGGTCAGCGAGACGCGTTCCAGCAGGTTCTTGTCGCCGATGCTGAAGTTGACCTCGCGCACCTCCAGGCCGCCGGTGCGGGCCGCCACCTCCTGGCGGCGCACCAGGATGCCGCCCGTGAACACCAGGTCGACGTTGCCGATCGTGACGACGTCGCCCTCGGCGAGCACCGCGGACCCCACCCGGATCCCGTTGACGAAGGTGCCGTTGATGCTGTGGGCGTCGCGGATCTCGGTGCCGACGGGGGTCGCCGTCAAGAACGCGTGGTGGCGCGAGGCCAGCACGTCGTGGACGACGACGTCGTTGTCGAGCGAGCGCCCGATCCAGGCGGCGCCGGTGACCGGGGCCTCGAGCTTGCCGGACCCCAGCGCCTTGACCTTGGTGGTCGGAAACTCGGCGATCTCGCCGCTCACGCCGATCTGGGTGGGCGGGTTCTCCTCCTGCGCTGCCGGGGAGGCCGGCCCGCCCGGCGGGATGATCGGAATGGCGTCGGTGCGCGGCGTTTCGTCGCGCGAGGGCGCCGGCGGCCGCGGCGCGGGGCCGCGGGGACGCACCGGCAGGGGGCCGCTGGGCGCCACGATCGTCGGGAGCGTCTCCGTCGGCGGCAACAGCCCGACGGTGCCCTGGTGCTGCCCGACGTGGAACGTGATCAGCGGCCCGTCGGGCTTGCCGATGTTGACGCTCTGCCCGTCCTGGATGTCGACCGCGGGCACCCGCTGGCCGTTGAGAAAGACCCCGTTCAGCGAATGGTTGTCGACGGCGACCCACCGGCCCTTGTCGAAGCGCAGCAGCAGGTGCGCGCGGGCGACCAGCGGGTGCGCCACGCGCAGATCGGCGCGCACGTCGCTGCCGACGACCACGTCGCGGCCCGGCGCGAAGTTACCTTCCCACCGCTGAGACCGCACCGTCAGCACTGGCTGCGCGGGCTGAGTCATCGACGCGCGAATCGTTTCCTTGACTTGGCAGCGGCGAGGGTCGGCACGTGCCGCTTCAGCCGGATCTTCCAATACACGATGGCGCTGTAGAACACGCACAACGCCAGGAGCATCCCGACATCGAACAGCCAGGCGCTCGCCTTGTGGTCGAAGTGCTGGTCCTTCGGGTCGGTCGGACCGACGACCAGGCGGTGGGTGTCGATCGTCGACGCCGCCGAGGCGTAGCCCCACCGGGCCGGCGTGAACCACGACAACTGGTCGAGCACGGGACGGTTGGTCACCCAGATCAAACCGCCGCAGAACACCAGCTGAGACATGATGGCCACCACGAGGAACGGCATGATCTGGTCCTGGGACTTGGCGATCGCCGACAGCGCCATTCCCAACAGCGCCGAGGCCACGCACGTCAGGGCGACGTCGAAGAACAGCTCGAAGCTGACGTTGCCCAGCATCACGGCCTTGGCGATGGGCTGGCCCCAGCCGATCACCGAGATCAACGTCGCGATGCCCGCCTGCATGATCGCAAACACGCTGAACACCGCGATCTTGGCGGCCAGGTACGAGGCGGTCGACAGGCCGACGGCCTGCTCACGCTTGAAGATGGGACGCTCGCCGACGAGGTCGCGGATGGTCAGCGCGGTCCCCATGAACACGGCGCCCACGGTGAGCATGACCAGGATCTGGTCGGCCTGGTTGGGCGAGTTGCTCGCCGGGTCGCCCATGCCGTACCCGGTCTTGCCGCGGACGGTCAGGGTGAGCACACCGATCAGGAACGGCAGCAGCGCCAGGAACACCGTGTAGCCCCGGTCGGAGATGACCAGGCGCACCTGGCGGCGCGCGACCGTGGAGAACTGGCGCAGCACGTCGGTGTGCACCGGTTCGCCCAAGTCGCCGGGGCTGGACTCGGACGGGGCCACCATTTCCGGCGGCCGGTTCTCGGCCAGGAAGCGGCGGTTGGCCTCGTCGGGGTCGGCGCCCACCTTGGCGAAGATGTCGGCCCAGTTGGTGGTGCCCATGGCCGCGCCGATCTGGCTGGGCGGCCCCAGGAACGCGGTCTTGCCGCCGGGCGCCACCAGCAGCAGCTGATCGCAGACGTCCAGGTAGGCCACCGAGTGGGTGACCACCAGCACCACGCGCCCGGCGTCGGCGAGCTGGCGCAGCATCATCATCACCTGACGGTCCAGCGCCGGGTCCAGGCCGGTGGTGGGCTCGTCGAGGATCAGCAGCGACGGCCCGGTGAGCAGCTCGAGCGCCACCGACGCGCGCTTGCGCTGCCCGCCGGAGAGCTTGTCGACGCGGGTGTCGGCGTGCTTGGTCAGCTCCAGTTCCTCGAGGACCTGGGCGACGACCTGTTCGCGGTCGGCCTTGCTGGTGTCCGGGGGCAGCCGCAGCTCGGCGGCGTAACCGAGGGCCTGGCTGACGGTCAGCTGGCGGTGCACGACGTCGTCCTGCGGGACCATCCCGATCCGGCTGCGCATGGACGCGTACTCGGCGTGGATGTTGTGGCCCTCGAAGGTCACCGAGCCCGAGGTCGGGCTGGTGTAGCCGGCGATCAGCCGCGACAGCGTGGTCTTGCCGGCGCCGGACCCACCGATGATGGCGGTCAGCGTCCCGGGGCGGGCGGTCAGCGAGATGTGGTCGAGCAGCTGCTTGCCGTGGTCGACCTCGAAGCAGACGCCGTTGACCTCCAGGCCGCCGGTGCGCGTGGCGGCCTCGGTGCGACGGACCAGCGTGTCGCGGGTGAAGACCAGGTCGACGTTGCCGATGGTGACCACGTCGCCCTCGGTCAGCACCGCCGAGCCGACGCGCACCCCGTTGACGAAGGTCCCGTTGACGCTGTGCGCGTCGCGGATCTCGGTGCCCAGCGGGGTCTGGGTCAAAAACGCGTGGTGGCGCGAGGCCAGGACGTCCTGGATGACGATGTCGTTGTCGGTGGCGCGGCCGATCGTGACCGCGCCGCTCGGCTTCGGCATCGCGCCGGAGCGGCCGGGCATCAGCGCCTGGAACATCTTGGTCGCCAGGTTGGCGACCTCCGGCGGCTTGGCCAGGTTCGCCGACATCTCGGTCTGCGGGGCCGCCGGCGCGGACATCTGCGGGTGCGGCTGGAAATTGGGTGGCGGCGGCGCGCTGGGCGGGTACGCGGGGGGCCGCCCGCCGCTCGGGGGGTACGCCGGCGGCGGCGGGCCCGGGTGCGGCCGCCGCGTCGAGGGCTGGGCCCAGTTGGGTGTGCGGCCGGGCGGCCCGGGCGGGGGAGGAGCGGGCGGCGCGGCGACGGGCGCGCCGGGCGGCTGCGAGGCCGCCCACGCCGTTCCCGCGTGGGCCGCCACCGGTATGCCCATCGATTCGGTGCGGGGCGGGCGCCCGGCCATCCCTTGGTGGCGACCCACCTCGAAGGTCAGCTGCGGCCCGTCGGGATTGCCGATGTTGAGGGTTTGGCCGTCGTGGATGTCCACCACCGGCACGCGGCGGCCGTTGACGAACGTCCCGTTGAGCGAGCCGTTGTCGATCGCCAGCCAGCGGCCTTGATCGAAGCGCAGCAACAAATGGGCTCGCGAGATCAGCGGGTGCGTGATGCGCATGTCGGCGCGCAGGTCGCGTCCGACCACCACGTCGTGGCCCGCCGCGAACGTGCGCTCCGACCCGTCATGGCGAACGGTCAGCGCTGGCGGGGCTGGTGCACTCATCGCCACAACTGTAGCGGGTGCAGCTGTTTTCACCCCGTGGGCTGAGTGACCGAGTCCGGGGCGCCGGTGACCACGCAGCGGGTGCGGGTGTAGATCGTCGGCATGCAGCGATTGCAGTGCGTGCACGCCGAATGCACGGTGTGGGCGGCGCCGTCGGCCGCGATCCGATTGATCAGGTCCGGCTCGGCCAGCAGCGCCCGGCCCATCGCGACGAAATCGAATCCCTCCGCCATCGCGAGGTCCATCGTCTCCCGGTTGGTGATGCCGCCGAGCAGGATCAGCGGCATCGTGAGCTCGGCGCGGAACAGCTTGGCGTCGCGCAATAAATAGGCCTCGCGGTAGGGGTACTCGCGCAGGAATTTCTTGCCCGTCATCCGCATGCCCCAGCGCAGCGGCGGCTTGAAGGCGCCGGCGAATTCCTTGAGCGGCGCGTCGCCGCGGAACAGGTACATCGGGTTGACCAGCGAGCTGCCCGCGGTGAGCTCGATCGCGTCCAGCCCGCCGTCGTCCTGCAGCCACTTGGCGGTGGTCAGCGACTCCTCGGTACTGATGCCGCCGCGCACCCCGTCGGACATGTTGAGCTTGGCGGTGACCGCGATCGGCGTGCCCTCCTTTTCCACCGCGCGCCGCACGGCCATGACGATCCCGCGGGCGACCTTGGCCCGGTTCTCCAGCGACCCGCCGAATTCATCGGTGCGGCGGTTGATCAGCGGAGACAGGAACGCGCTCGCCAGATAGTTGTGGCCCAAATGTATTTCGACCGCGTCGAAGCCGGCTTCGATCGCGAGCCGGACCGCGTTGACATGCCCTTCGATGACGTCGTCGATGTCGTCGCGGGTGGCTTTCTTGGCGAAGCGCATCCCGATCGGGTTGAAGAACCGCACCGGCGCCAGGGCGGTGGCCTTGTTGGACTTGGCGTTGGCGACAGGACCGGCATGCCCGATCTGCGCGCTCACCGCGGCGCCCTCGGCGTGGATGGTGTCGGTGAGCCGCCGGAACCCCGGCACCACCTCCGGGCGCATCCAGATCCCGTTGCCCTCCGTGCGGCCGCCGGGGGAGACCGCGCAGTAGGCGACGGTCGTCATCCCGACCCCGCCGGCCGCCGGCAGGCGGTGGTATTCGATCAGGTCGTCGCTCACCAGGGCGTTGGGCGTGCGCGCCTCGAAGGTGGCGGATTTGATGGTGCGGTTACGCAGCGTGATCGGGCCCAGCTTGGCCGGCGACAGCACGTCTGGAGGGGTAGACATGCCAGGAGGCTACCTCTGCGGCATGCCAGACTGTGAGGCGTGGGCGCAATCACGCTGGACGGCAAGGCCACCCGGGACGAAATCTTCGTCGACCTCAAGCAACGAGTCGCCGCGCTGACGGCGTCGGGCCGCACGCCCGGGCTGGGCACCATCCTGGTCGGCGACGACCCGGGATCGCAGGCCTACGTCCGCGGCAAGCACGCGGACTGCGCCAAGGTCGGCATCACGTCGATCCGCCGCGACCTGCCCGCCGACATCAGCACCGCCCAGCTCAACGACACGATCGACGAACTCAACGCCAACCCGGAGTGCACCGGCTACATCGTGCAGCTGCCGCTGCCCAAGCACCTCGACGAGAACGCGGCGCTCGAGCGCGTCGACCCCGGCAAGGACGCCGACGGCCTGCACCCCACCAACCTGGGCCGCCTGGTGCTGATGGAGCGGGCCCCGCTGCCCTGCACGCCGCGCGGCATCGTGCACCTGCTGCGGCGCTACGACGTCGAGATCGCCGGGGCGCACGTGGTCATCATCGGCCGCGGCGTGACGGTCGGCCGCCCGCTGGGGCTGCTGCTGACCCGACGCTCCGAGAACGCCACGGTCACGTTGTGCCACACCGGAACTCGCGACCTGGCCGCCCTGACCAGGCAGGCCGACATCATCGTGGCCGCCGTCGGCGTGCCGCACATGCTGACCGCCGACATGGTGCGTCCGGGCGCCGCCGTCGTCGACGTGGGCGTCAGCCGCACCGAGAGCGGCCTGGTCGGCGACGTGCATCCGGACGTGTGGGAGGTGGCCGGCCACGTGTCGCCGAATCCCGGGGGCGTCGGCCCGCTCACCCGCGCGTTCCTGTTGACCAACGTCGTCGAACTGGCCGAGGGACGGCAATAACCGGTGCGCGCGACGCTGCGGGCGCAATGGCCGATCGTGTTGGTCGGCCTGATCTTCGCCGCGGCATTTGTGTTGGCGGGGGCCAACTTCTGGCGTCGAGGGGCGCTGCTGATCGGCATCGGGGTGGGCGTCGCGGCGATCCTGCGGTTGGTGTTGTCCGAGGACCGGGCCGGCCTGCTGGTGGTGCGCGGCAAGGGAACCGACTTCATCACGACCGCGACCGTCGCGGCGGCGATGGTCTATATCGCCTCGACCATCGACCCGTTGGGGACGCGCTAGCTAGGCAGCCGGCTAGGCGCCGGGCATGCCCGGGATTTGATGGATGCCCGGGATGCCGCCGGGAAGGCCGCCGGCGAGTCCCGGCAGGCCCCCGGGAATGCCGGCGGTCGGGTTGCCGCTGGCGATGTTGGCCATCTCCTGGGGGCAGTACATCTGGATGGCGATGGTGGTGAACATCTTGGCCATCCCCGGTGACATGCCGCGGTTGGTGACGCTCGCCGCGGCGGCGGCGAAGTTGCCCCCGGGCTGCGCGAGCATCGGGCAGATGGACTCGCCCACTTTCATCGCGTTCCCCGGCTCGCCGAAGTCGATGCCGGCGTGGTTCAGCGCGTCGATGAAGGCGTCGTCGGTCGAGGGGTCCGCCTCGGCCGGTGCGGCGAACGCCGCGGCCACGGTGAGGAGGCCGGCGGCACCGGCCAGAAGGCGAATGGTCAGGGGCTGGTGACGAAACAGCCAAATCCACCGCTGAGTTCCCGCCGCCAGTGCCCTCATGCCAGCCTCCCCACTTGTCGAGGAATGCTCTTGGGGCACTCCAGTCACTTAGGGAACTCTGGTCTATGACTGTCACGTTTACAACACGGTGCGATAAAGCTTTGCACAATAAGCGTTTTGTAAGGGCGTGGTGCGCCTGACGTGGCTTATTGGGGCGAAAGGCCCCCGCGTCGGCGCCGGCGGATCGAGGCCACACTGTGACCTGACACTCGCGGCGGGGCCGGATTTTCGGGTGCCGATTGGACCAGAATCCGGCTCATGACGACGAATCGCAGCCGTCCGCTGGACCATGAGATTTCGCGCCAGAGCTTTCTTCGCGGGGCCGTCGGCATGTTGGCGACCGGGGCGGTGTTCGGCACCGCGCGGGCGGCCGCCGACCCCACCGCAGGCTGGGGCGGCCTGGCCTCCTCGATCGGCGGGAGCGTCGCGCTGCCCGCCAATGGCGCCCAATTCTCTTCGGGCAAACAGGTTTTCAATTCGTTCTACAACAACTCCAATCCGGCGGCGGTCGTCACGGTGTCGTCGCAGTCGGACGTGCAGAAGGCCGTCTCGTTCGCGACGGCGAACGGGCTCAAGATTGCCCCGCGTGGGGGCGGGCACTCGTACATCGGCGCGTCGAGCGCCAACGGCGCGATGGTGATCGACCTGCGCAAGCTGCCCGGTGGGGTGAACGTCGACGGCGCCGGCAACGCCACCGTCACGCCGGCCACCACCGTGTATGCGGTGCACCAAGCGTTGGCCGCTTCGGGGCGCGCGATTCCCACGGCGACGTACCCGACCATCGGGATCGCGGGGCTGGCCCTCGGCGGCGGGGTGGGGGCCGACTGCCGCCACGCCGGCCTGACCTGCGACGCGCTGCAGTCGGCCACGGTGGTGCTGCCGAGCGGAGACGTGGTCACCGCGTCGGCCAACGACCACCCGGATCTGTTCTGGGCGCTGCGCGGTGGCGGCGGGGGCAATTTCGGGGTGACGACGTCGATGACGTTCGCGACGTTCCCGACCGCTGACAACGACGTCGTGCGGCTCGACTTCCCGCCGGCGTCGGCGGTGCAGGTGCTGGTCGGCTGGCAGTCCTGGTTGAGCGCGGCGGACCGAAACACCTGGGGGATAGTCGATCTCTCGGTCGGCAACCAGCCGAACTGCCATGTGCTGGCCACCTGCCCCGCGGGCGCCGGGCCCGGCGTCGTCGACGCCATCAAATCCGCCGTGGGCGTCGCCCCGACCGCGGTGGTGAACAAGACGCTGAGCCACATGGACCTGGTGACCTACCTGGCCGGCGGCAGCTCGACGGGCTCGCCCGTCGGGTTCGTGGCGGGCTCCGACGTGATCTCCACGCTGAATTCCGCTGCGGCCAAGGCCATTGCGACGGCGATCGGGCAGTGGCCGGCATCCGGCGGCAAAGCGTCGCTGCTCGTCGACCCGCTGGACGGCGCCGCCGGCGACGTGGCGCCCGGCGACACCGCCTTCCCGTGGCGCAAGCAGTCGGCGCTGTTGCAGTGGTACGTCGAGCCCGCCGCCAACCAGGTGCCCGCCGCCACCCAGTGGCTGAACTCCGCACACCAAGCGGTGCAACAGTTTTCGGTCGGCGGGTACGTCAACTACCTGGAGGCGAACAGCTCGGCGGCGCGCTACTTCGGCTCGAATCTGTCGCAGCTGACGACCGTGCGGCAGAAGTACGATCCGAACCGGGTGATGTACTCGGGGCTGAATTTCTGATGGAAGCGCCCGCCGAGCTCGCGCGCGTCCGCTATCTCGTCGACGACGTGCGGGCGGCCGGTGTGAGTTTCCGCAACGACGTCCTCAGCGGCCCGGGCGGGCAGCAGGTCCTGCTGCTGGATCCCGCCGCCAACTTCGTGGAGCTGTTCCAGCCCGCGGCAGCAGTCGACACGCGCTGACGATGAGCCTGGGCGGGCCACTTTCGTTTCATTGGCCCCAGTGATTCGTGAGTGTTGCACCACGGCGGCGCGTCCAAATCACTTGCGCCACTGTGGTTTCAGTGGTCCCAAGGGGGGCGTTTTTGTCGGTGGGTGTTCGTAGGTTGGGGGCATGGGTGCGAGCAGTCGTGAGGAGATCGTCGAAGTCTTCGACGCGCTCGATCACGCTGTGGACCGGTTGTGCGCGTTGTCCTTTGAGGTGTTCACCACCCCGGAACGGTTACGCGCCCTGGAGCGCCTCGAAAAGGTGGCTCGCCGGCTGCGCGCACCCCAGCACGGGTTGATCAACCAACTCGAGGCACAAGCCAGCAAGGCCGAGTTGGGCGGCACGCTGCGCTCGGCGCTGGCCGACCGGTTACGCATCACCAAATCCGAGGCCGGCCGGCGCGTCGACGAGGCCGAGGACCTCGGTGAGCGCCGCGCACTGACCGGAGAGCCGTTACCGCCGCACCTGGGCGCGACTGCCGCCGGCCAACGCCAGGGGCTCATCGGTGACGGGCACATCAAGGTGATCCGCAGCTTCTTCACCCAACTGCCCGCCCACGTCGACGTATTCACCCGCGCGCACGCCGAAGCCGACCTGGCCGGCAAAGCCCGCGACTATCGCCCCGATGAGTTAGCCCAATACGCCCAACGCCTCATGGCCCTGTTGCACCCCGACGGGGACTTCAGCGACGCTGAGCGGGCCCGCCAGCGCGGCATCACCCTCGGCGCGCAGCAATTCGATGGGATGTCACCCATCAGCGGGCTGATCACCCCGGAGCTGCGGGCCGCCGTCGAAGCCCTGCTGGCCAAGCTGGGCGCCCCGGGTGCATGTAACCCCGACGATGAGACACCCGTGGTCGATGCGGCGCCCGACGACGACGCCGTGCGCCGCGACAACCGATCCGGGGCCCAGCGCAACCACGACGCATTCCTGGCCGGGCTGCGTGGGCTGTTCGCCTCCGGGAAGCTGGGTCGACACAACGGGCTGCCGGTGTCGATCATCGTGACCACCACCCTGCAGGATTTGGAGGCCGCCGCCGGCAAAGCGCTGACCGCCGGGGGCACCCTGGTCCCGATGTCCGATGTGATCCGCTGGGCCGGCCACGCCCACCACTACCTGGCGGTCTTCGACAACGCCAAATCACTGGCGCTCTACAGCACCAAACGGATCGCCTCACCCGCGCAACGCATCATGCTCTACGGCCGCGATCGCGGCTGCACCAAACCCGGCTGCGACGCCCCCGCCTACCACAGCCAGGTCCACCACATCAAAGGCTGGACCACCAC
>NZ_LQPM01000003.1 GCF_002101815.1 Mycobacterium paraense
CCGCCGCCCGATGGGCCGCCCCCGGGCGGCCCCCCGCCGCCCCCGTAGGCGCAAGCATTTTCTTTGGCGCTGTCGCGCAAGCTATACGCGGCCAGAAGCCAACCGGCAGTAGGCTGCCAGCATGGCTGAAGTTATGCCCGTCCTGATGCGCACCGGCGCGGTCGCGCTCGGCTCGACCCTGGCCGGCATCGGTTATGCCGCGTTCGTCGAGCGCAATGCATTCGTGCTGCGCGAGATCACCATGCCCGTCCTGTCGCCGGGATCCACGCCGTTGCGGGTGCTGCACATCAGTGACCTCCACATGCTGCCCAACCAGCGCCGCAAACAGGCCTGGCTGCGCGAGCTGGCCGCCTGGGAGCCCGACCTGGTGGTCAACACCGGCGACAACCTGGCGCACCCCAAGGCGGTGCCCGCGGTGGTGCAGACCCTGGGCGACCTGCTGTCGCGGCCGGGCGTCTTCGTGTTCGGCAGCAACGACTACTTCGGGCCGCGGCTGAAGAACCCGTTGAACTACCTCACCAACCCGACGCATCGGGTCCGCGGCGAGCCGCTGCCCTGGCAGGACCTGCGGGCGGCGTTCACCGAGCGCGGCTGGCTCGACCTCACCCACACCCGCCGCGAATTCGAGGTGGCCGGCCTGCACATCGCCGCCGCGGGCGTCGACGACCCGCACATCGACCGGGACCGCTACGACACGATCGCCGGCCCGGCCAGCCCGGCCGCGAACCTGAGGCTAGGGCTGACCCATTCCCCGGAGCCTCGGGTGCTGGACCGCTTCGCCGCCGACGGCTACCAGTTGGTGATGGCGGGGCACACCCACGGCGGTCAGCTCTGCCTGCCGTTCTACGGCGCCCTGGTGACCAACAGCGGCCTGGACCGCTCCCGCGCCAAGGGACCGTCCCGGTGGGGCGCCAACATGCAGTTGCACGTGTCCGCCGGCATCGGCACCTCGCCGTTCGCGCCCGTGCGATTCTGCTGCCGGCCCGAGGCGACGCTGCTGACGCTGATCGCCACCCCGATGGGCGACCGCGACACCACCAGCGACCTGAGCCGTTCGCAGCCCACCGCATCGGTGCGGTGAGCGATCGGGCGCGCATCGCGGTCCGCACCCTGCCACGAGACTGGACGGACAACGCGATCCGGCTGATCCAGGCCGACGCCCGGCGCAGCGCCGACACCCACCTGCTCCGCTATCCGCTGCCCTCCGCCTGGGACACCGGCGTCGACATCGCCCTGTACCTCAAGGATGAGAGCACGCACATCACCGGCAGCCTCAAGCACCGGTTGGCGCGCTCGCTGTTCCTGTACGCGCTGTGCAACGGGTGGATCGGCGAGGGCACCACGGTCGTCGAGGCGTCCTCGGGGTCGACGGCGGTGTCGGAGGCCTACTTCGCGGCCCTGCTCGGGCTGCCGTTCGTCGCGGTCATGCCGGCGTCGACCAGCCCGGCCAAGGTGGCGCTGATCGAATCACAAGGCGGCCGTTGCCATTTCGTGACGGACTCGAGCCAGGTGTATGCCGAGGCCGAGCGGGTCGCGCATGACACCGGCGGACATTACCTCGACCAGTTCACCAACGCCGAGCGTGCCACCGACTGGCGCGGCAACAACAACATCGCCGAATCGATCTACGAGCAGATGGGCGAGGAGCGCTACCCCATCCCGGAGTGGATCGTCGTCGGCGCGGGTACCGGCGGGACCAGCGCGACGATCGGCCGCTACATCCGCTACCGGCGGCACGCGACCCGGCTGTGCGTCGTGGACCCGGAGAACTCCGCGTTCTTTCCGGCGTACGCCGCAGGTCGGTACGACCCAGAAGACCTCGTGATGCCGGCGTCCTCGCGGATCGAGGGCATCGGCCGGCCGCGGGTCGAACCGTCGTTTCTGCCCGGCGTGGTCGACCGCATGGTCGCGGTGCCCGACGCGGCGTCGATCGCCGCGGCCCGCCACGTCAGCGCCGTGCTGGGCCGCCGGGTGGGGCCGTCGACGGGCACCAACCTGTGGGGCTGCTTCGGGCTGATCGCCGAGATGGTCGCGCAGGGCCGCAGCGGGTCGGTGGTGACCCTGCTCGCCGACAGCGGCGACCGCTACGCCGACACCTATTTCAGCGACGAGTGGGTGGCCGCGCAGGGGCTCGACCCGACCGGCCCGGCCGAGGCGCTGGTCGAATTCGAGCGCACCTGCGCGTGGAGCTAGCCCGGTAGCCTGCGGTTTGGTCAGTCGGCGGCCCGGTGCGATACGCTGTCGTGGCTTCAAGCGGGGTGTGGCGCAGCTTGGTAGCGCGCTTCGTTCGGGACGAAGAGGCCGTGGGTTCGAATCCCGCCACCCCGACTCTTATTTCAAGGGTCTGACCTAGAGCCTGCGCGACGCGCGGGTTGAGCCTGCGCCGCCCCTATCGACACCGGCGTGGGGTCGAGCCGTCACTGTTGTTCAGGCGGTGGGGGCGGCGGCGGGCATGGCTTGCCGCCGCGTATTCCAATGATCGTTCCCGTCGTCGTGGTTACCGGTCCGACCGTCACGCCGCAGGGCCAGTTGGCCTGGTTGCCGGGATCATTCGGGTCCGGGTCAGCTTGCGCGACCCCCGAGCTGGACGCCAGGGCGACGAGCGCCAGCCCCGCGGCGATGGTTGGTTTCCGCATTTTTCTTCTCCCCACTGCCCCGTTGCGCCGGGCCGTCGCGCTGACGCTGAAACTACGACTTGTGCTTTTCCGGGCAGTATTCCGCGGTGGCAGCGAGCACGAACAGCCTGGCTTGGGCCTGGTCCATCCGTAGCTTCAGCTGGTCGATCTCATCGTTCTGGGTGTAGCCGGAGGCGAGGTCCTGGCACATCGTCCGCCCCATATTTCCGGTCTGGGCCGCTGTACCAAGATGGATGCCGTTCGACGCCAGGTAATTGGTGAATTCCGCGTCCTTATTGTCGGCGCTGGCGACGCTTGCGGGCACCAGCATCAGGGCCACCGCAGCGCCGAGCATGCCCCCGCACATCTTCTTGATCATCATCTGCACCACCTTCGAGGCTCACATGACACTCGGAACCAAGTGGGGCACCCGAAGCAACGCGTCGAGGACCCGTACTCGGGTATTCCCCGCGATCGAGAGTTCCTGATCGCCAGTTCCAAAGTTCAACCAGCCGTTCATCTCTCGTTTCGGCCGAGTTTCATCTTGATGCGAGGCGCTAACTCTCCATCCCCGGTTGCACCCGCCGGCGCTCGGCCCGGGTCCAGATGTGCAGTTGCTCGCGGCCGACCAGGCGGCAGCGGTGGGTAGCCGCCAATTGGCGGGCCGCCTTGGTGAACGCCTGATTGGTCACGACCACCGCCCGGTCGCAGCCGTGCTGGCGGGCACCGGCGACGACCTGCTGCACGGCGGCGACACCGACCGCCTTCGCCTGCCGCTTGCACTGGACCGCCATGCGGGTGCCGTCCTTCTGGGCGACCAGGTCGACGCCGTAGTCACCGGTGCTGGCGGTGTGCGTGACGCCCCACCCCACGGTCCGAAGCTGCGCCGCGACGAACGCTTCGAACTCGATCCCCGACATGTCGTCGACGGCCGCGAGATCCGACATCGCGTACCGCAGGTCGCGCCGTCGCTGCCGCTCGGTCCGGTAGCGGTCGCGCCGCACACCGAGCCACAACAGGGCGACCACCGTCAACACCAGCCCGCCCAGCCCCGCCCAGAACCCCGCGACCACACTGCCGGTCGCGCGCTGGGTGAAAAACCAAGGGAGAGCGAACCCCAGTAACAGGGAGGATCCGAGTATCTTCTCCATGGCTCCTCACGGTGACGGCACGGACTCGCCGCTGAACCTAACCGATGGGTGCGACAATTCGGCGCAGGCACAGGCGCAGGCACAGGCGCGGGACGACCGACCGCCTATCGCGCGCCCGCCTGAATCGGGCGCAGCCGCACCCGGGTGCCGTAGCGCGGCGCCAGCATGATGGACCGCCGCACGATCCGCTCCGGCTCGTCGTCGACGGCGCTGAACTCGCCCTCGCGCAGCAGCGTGTGCAGCACGGTGATCAACTCGCGCAGCGAGAACGCCGCACCCAGGCAGCGTTTCACCCCGCCTCCGAACGGCACCCACGCATAGGTTTCGGGCCGGCTGCCCAGGAACCGCTCCGGCCGGAACTCGTTCGGGTGATCGTAGGTGGCCGGGTTGCGGTTGATCGCGATGATGTGAACGACGATGCGCGTGCCGGCCTCGACCAGGTAGCCGCCGATCGGAAAGGGTTGCGCCGCAACGCGAGCCGTGAACGGTGCGGGCGGCCGCACCCGCAGCGTCTCGTGGATCACCGCGGTGGTGAAGGCCTCCTCCCCGATCAGCGCTTCCGCCTGCACGCGCCGCAGCGCCTCGGGGTGGTGCAGCAGCAGATCGAACACCCACGCGAGCGTGGTAGCGGTGGTTTCGTGCCCCGCCAGCATCAGGGTGATCAGATCATCGCGAATCTCGCTGTCGGACAGCGCTTCTCCGTCTTCGCCGCGGGCGCACATCAGCAACGCGAGGATGTCGAGCTGCTCGCTCAGGCGCGGGTCGTTGCGGCGCCGCGCGATGAGCGGCATCACGACGTCGTCGATCTCGCGGTTGGCTCGCGCGCGCTGTGGCCACACCCGCAACGCACCGAGATGGCGCAGCGCGTAGCGGGCCGTCAATTGCTCTGAGACACCGAGGTTCAGCAGACGCTCGAAGGGTCGGCCCAGGCGCCGAACCTCGTCGGGATCGTCCACTCCGAAGATGACCCTGACGATCACGTCCAGGGTGAGCGCCCGCGCCGCCTTCAGCATCTCGAACGGACGGTCGACGGGCCAGCTGTGCATCGCCGCGCGGGCGCAGTTCTCCATGACCGGCACGTAACTGCCCAGCGCGGCGCCGTGCAGCGGGGGCGTCAGCAATTTGCGCCGCCGCAGATGTTCCGGTTCCTCCTGCACGAACATCGATCCCGACCCGTAGATGGCCGCCGCGGGCCCCACCCCCTCGCCGCCGAGCAGGACGTCCGGCGGCGCGGTGAACACCTGCTTGACCAACTCGGGATCGGACACGATCGCGACGTTGCCCAGGCTGAGGATGGGCATGGTCATGATCGGCCCATATCGACGGATGAGCCGCAGCATTCGGCGCTCGCCGCCGACAAGGTAGGCGACCGCGTACGCGGCGGCGAAGGCCGGGCGAAGTGCCCGCGGGGCGGGCAGGCCCGGCGGCGGGCTCAAGGCGTCCGGCTTACCGTCCGGACGAATCGCGGAGGCTGCCACGTTGACGACAGAAACACGGCGCCTCGGGTTGGTCAAGGTGCGGCGGTTGGCCCCCGCACCCCTATCCCTCCGTCAGGCGCAGTCGGCGCAGACGGGAAGTCCCGAGCCCGACTTGCGCATCCGGCTGCGGTGTTGCACTAAAAAGCAGCTCGAGCAAGTGAACTCGTCCGCGCGCTGGGGAATCACCGTCACCGAGAGCTCTTCGCTCGACAGGTCTGCGCCCGGCAGCTCGAAGAAGAGCACGTCGTTAGGGTCCTCGTCGACGACCGCGGTGGTTGAGGCGGGCAGAGTGGCCAGCTCGCGGAGCGTGGACGGGTCCTGCGCCTCGACGTCGGATACGCGGCGTGCGTCGTAATCGCTTGCGGTCGCCATGGGCGTTCCCTTCCTGCTATTGACGGGTCCCCGCACTTGCCTGTACTCACCCGTGGCTGAGTCGATACCCCGATCGGGCGTCCCTCACACCTAATCCAGCCCAAAAAATTTGCGGGCATGACAATAGACGCCTTCCGGCGTCGATCAGTTCAACTGCGCAGGCGGACCGGCCCGCTGACGAGCGACGCTGAACGGGCCCACGCGGACTCGTCGGGCCGGCGGCGGCTATTCGAGACCCAGGCCAGCCCCAACCATGGCGCCGCGACGGCCACTACCAGTCCCGCGATGGCCAACCCGGCGTGCCCGGTCAGCAGCGCGAGCACACCGGCGAGGACGCCCAGCGCCCAAAGCGCCGCCGCCACCCGGCCGGGGACGCCGAAATCGATTCCGGCGTGCAGCCTGTCGGACGTGTCGAGCATGGCGACGTTTTACCCGGTCAGGCCGAAATTTAAACCCCGGTGCGCCGGTCAGCTGGCCGGCGGGGGTGCGGGCTCGTCGGAATGCTCCCTGTGCCAGCGCAGCTCGGCGGCGCGGACTTTATGGTGGCTGCGCAGCAACCAGACTGTCGCCAGCGCACCCACCACGGCGGCCGCCACCACGGCCGCTACGCCACCGCCGACATGCCCGGTCGCGAACGCGCACAAGCCGATTACCAAAGCGACCACGGCGGCGGCCACCCCCGCGACGCCGGTCGTGTGGGGACCATAGGTGAAGGTCTCGCCAGCGTGCTGACGGAACGTGCGCGAGTGATCAACCGGGTCCATCTTGCGAGTCTTCAATGCCCCTCCTCGTGAAACATGTGGTCTGCCAACGCCGTTCGCGTGGCGAGACGCCGGACTGGGGGTCTCTTGGTGCGTACCCGCCGATCGACGGGCCAAACGGCGGGTGTCGGAGGCGTCCGGCGGGGGTATGCCGCGCAGATGACAGCCGCGAAGCCCGCGGGACGCCTTCAGGGCACCCCCGCCGTCTTGTTCGACGTCGACGGAACCCTGGTCGATTCCAACTATCTGCACGTCTACGCCTGGCAGCGCGCGTTCGACGACGAAAAAATGCCGGTCGCCGCATGGAAGATCCACCGCTGCATCGGCATGGACGGCTCCAAGTTGGTACGCATCTTGTCCAACGACGCGCCGGACGACGTGCAGGAGCGGCTCAGCGATGGCCACAGCCGGTACTACCGCGACGTCCTGCCGATGCTGGCACCGCTGCCCGGCGCCCGTGAGCTGCTGCGGCACGTGGCCGGCCTCGGACTGCAAGTGGTGCTGGCCAGCTCGGCGCCCGAGGACGAACTCGAGGCGCTGCTCAAGGCGCTCGACTGCGACGACGTCATCTCCGAAACGACGTCGTCGCAGGATGTCGACACGGCCAAACCCGAACCCGGCATCGTGCAGGTCGCGCTGGACCGGGCCGGCGTGGACGCCAACCACGCGGTATTCGTCGGCGACGCCGTGTGGGACGCGCACGCGGCGGCGGCCGCGGGATTGCCGTGCATCGGGGTATTGTGCGGCGGCATCTCGGGCGCCGAATTGGAGGCCGCCGGCGCGTCACCGATTTTCGCGGATCCGCGGGACCTCCTCGATCATCTCGGGTCCACCCGCATCGCCGAGCTACATACCGCGGGTGCGAAGCAGTAACGGCAATACCCACCAAAAGAACGTAAACAACGCCAGCGCACAGGCTCCCGCTATCAACGCCGTAACGTTTCCGGCCACCGAGGCGAAAACGATCACCGTCACGCCCGTCAGTGCGGTGCCGAGCAGCGCGAGCCCGGCGTAGGCACACCGGTGGGCGGCCGAGACCAGGACCTGCAGGCGGTGCCGCCGGAACAGCAACCGGTGAATGCCTACCGGGGCGACCAGCAGCACCGTTGCGCCCACCGAACACGCGACCGTCCCCAGATACACCAACCGCATCTGTTCGCTGAGGATGTTGAAGCGCTGCTGGAACGGCAGCGTCAACAGGAAGCCGGTGAGCAGCTGCACCCCGGTCTGCACCACGCGCAGCTCCTGCAGCAGGCTGTTCCAATTGCGGTCCAGCCGTTCGATTTCGGTCTCGCCGCGCTCATCGCGGTCCCACTGCTGGTCGTCCTGGGGGTGATCGACGTCCATGGTGGTGATCCTCGCACCGGCGGCCGCCAAGTAATAGGAAGGCTCGCGGCGGGGAGACCTCAGCGGTTGAGGTTGCCGTCCCGGACGGCGGTCAAGGCGTCATCCAACGTCGGGTACAGCGGAAAGGTCTTGTCCAGACCGGTCAGGTGTATCGGTCTCCTGGTCGCCGGTCCCCGGGCGACCACACCGAACTCGGTGGATTTACCGAGCTTTTCGTAGGTCGCGGCAAGGATCTTCAACCCCACCGAGCCGAGAAACTCCACCGCGGAAAGGTCGATGACCAGGGCCGTCGGGCCGTCCGCGATCACCGCGCCGATGGCCTGTTCGAGCGCCGGGGCGGTGACCAGATCGATTTCGCCGCTGACGCTGACCACAGACACACCATCGTGGTCGGTAACCAGCGTGGTAATCGAATCAGGAGCTGACAATGGCGATCCTTTGTCCCGGGCCGTAAGTGTGGTGCAAGCGTAACCTGCCGTGCGAACTGCGAGAAGAATATGCCCTCGACACTTGCCGCGCGATAACTCAGACTAGGCTCCCCATAGGCACTGCTGAGCGCGGCGCGGCAACGGGAGGCCAGATGTCAGATTTGTCGTCGGATTTCGCGAGCACCACCACCGCGGCGCAGACGGTCAGCGAGGGCCTGCTGCCGCAGTTGGTCCAGCACCTGCGCCAGAACCGCACCGTCTTGCGGGAGGAATGGGCCCGCCGGATCACCGAGGCGCAGCTGCTCACCGCGATGACCCCCGAGGAGCTCTTCTCCGAGGCCACCGCCGTCTACGACAACTACGTCGAGGTGCTCGAGACCGGTAGCGTCGAGGCCCTGCAGGCCTACGCGCGCGACCTGTCGGAACGCATCATCCCCCGGGGTGTGGAGACCGACGAGGTGCTGGGCATCGTCCTGCTGCTGCGCGACGTGCTGGCGCGCTCGCTGTTCGAGAAGTACCAGACTGACTTCGAAATGCTCAATCGCGTGCTCGACGCGTACGAGCCGGCGGCCAACCGCATCGCCAACACCGTGGGCGTCAGCTTCGTGCAGGAACGCGAGCGCATCATCCGCCAGCAGCAGGAAGCGATCCGCGAGCTGTCGACGCCGGTGCTGCAGGTGCGCGAGCAGCTGCTGATTCTGCCGATCATCGGCGTGCTGGACAGCCAGCGCGCCCGCCAGGTCACCGAACAGTTGCTGCGGGCCATCCGCGCCAACCGCGCGAAAGTCGTCGTCATCGACATCACCGGTGTGCCCACCATCGACTCCACGGTGGCCAACCACCTGGTGCAGACGGTCGACGCATCGGGCCTGATGGGCGCGAGCGTGATCATCACCGGCCTGTCCTCCGAGATCGCCCTGACGCTGGTGACGATCGGGCTGGACCTGTCCAAGATGAACGCCGTCGGCGACCTGCAGGGCGGTATCGAAGAAGCCGAACGCCTGCTGGGCTACGAGGTCACCCGCACCGGCGAGACCACCGGGTAGACAGCATCAGCGCGAGCACTCCATGCCAGTCCCCATCCTGAAACAGGGCGCGATCCTGATCGCAACGGTGCAGTCCGCCCTGACCGACTCCGAGACCGAACGGTTGCGGCTCGACCTCATGGAGCGGGTCAGCAGGTTTCGCGCGCAGGGCATCATCGTCGACGTCACCGCCATCGATGTGATGGATTCCTTTGCCGCCCGATCGCTGCGGACCATCGCGCACATGACCCGCCTGCGGGGCGCGGACACCGTCATCGTGGGCCTGCAGCCGGAGGTCGCCTTCGCGATGGTCCAACTCGGGCTGGCGTTCGACGACATGAACACCGCGCTGGATCTCGAGGAGGGCCTTGCCCTGCTGAACCGGCAACTGGGACTGGGGAAATCGACGATCGGGCGCGATGGTGGCGGCTGACGTTGTCGTCGACATCAACAATTCCGACGACATCGTCGCCGCCCGCAGAGCCGGACATCAGCTCGCCCTCGATCTGGGCTTCTCGCTGACCGACGTCACGATGGTCGCCACGGCGATCTCCGAAGTCGCCCGCAACATCACCAGCTACGCCGGCCGGGGCACGGTCCATCTCTGGGTGGACGACCGGGACGGCCGCAAGGCCCTGGTGGTGCGCGCCGAGGACGACGGGCCCGGCATCGCCGACATCGAGCGCGCGCTGGAGGACGGCTACTCGACCGGTCGGGGGTTGGGGCTGGGCCTGCCGGGAGCGCGACGGCTGATGGACCGGTTGGTGGTCGACTCGACCCTGGGCCACGGGACCGTCATCGAGATGTGGAAGTGGGTTCCCGCTCGTGCATGAGAACGGGCGATTCGGGCCGATCGAGTGGGCACGGGCGGGTCGCCCGATGCCCAGCGAGTTCATGTCCGGCGACCAGGGCATCGCCGTCGATCTCGACGGCGAGGCCGCACTGTTCGGCTTGGTGGACGGGCTCGGTCACGGCCCGGAAGCCGCGACCGCCGCACTGCGCGCCGTCGACGCGGTCAAGCGCGCCAGTTCCGAGCGGCTCGAGGTCCTGGTCCAGCTCTGCCATCGCATCCTGGCCGGCACACGAGGCGTCGCGATGACGTTGGCGCGCATCGACTTTGCGACCAACACGCTGGCGTGGACCGGCGTCGGCAACGTCACCGCCGATCTGGTGGCCAAGGCCCCGACCGGCGTCGCGATCCGGTCCAGCGCGCGCCTCACCGCGGGGATCGTCGGCTACCGCATCCCGGAAATCCGGCCGGCCCAGACGCTTCCGATCCGCCCGGGCGACCTGCTGGTCATCAGCACCGACGGCATCGCCGAAGATTTCTTGGAGCACATCGACTTTGCGGCCCACGCCGTGGTCATCGCCGAAGAACTCCTCGGTAAGCATGCCAAGGAGACCGACGATGCGATGGTGCTGGCCGCGCGCCACCGGGGGACATCGACATGAGCGCCAACAACGACTTTCACGCCGAATACGCGGCGGCCTTGCGCGCCTACCTGAACGCGCGCGACGAGGACAGCCTGGCCGTCGCGCACGAGCTCGGGCGCCGCGCCTTGCAAGAGCAGATCAGCATGCTCGAAATCATCGAGCATCACGTTCGGCTGGTTCTCGAGGTGTCCAGCGACTACCGGATTGACGCGCCGATCGCACTGGAATTCCTGTTGCAGACGTTGGCGCCGCTGGACGTGGCGAGCCGGGGATTCGTCGATGGCACCAAGCTCTACGCGCGGGAGCGGGCTCGCGCCGAGGGCCTGGCCGATCGCGACAAATTCCGCACCGCCCTGGTGAATTCGCTGCAGGAAGGCTTCTTCGTCGCCGACCACGAGGGCTCGGTGATCGAGATGAACAAGGCCTTCATCGACATCCTCGGCTATCCCGCCACGGGCCTGCCCTACCGCTGGCCCCACCCCTGGCTGGTCGACAAGAAGACCGCCCGCGAACAGCAAGGCCTGGTCCGCAGCAACGGCAGCGCCGAGTACGAAACCCCGATCCGGCACCGCGACGGTCACCTGGCGTGGGTGATGGTCAGCATCAACGCCGTCAAGGAGGCCGGCAGCGATCGCGACGTCTACGTGGGAACGATCCGAGACGTCACCGCGGAGCGGGCATTCGCCGCGCGGGAGAGCGCCGTCCTGCGACTGGCGACGGCCGTGGCGGTCGCCAAGAGCGTCGCCGAGCTGCTGTCGATCACTCTCGACGAATGCCGGGCGGCGATCGACGTCCAACGCGTGATCGCCGTGTCGTGGCCCACCGGCGGTGGCGAACCGGACGTCCAGGTAGCGGGCGACCCACCCGAAACATCCTGGCGCGGAATGGATCCCTGGTTGCGTGGCACTTTCCAGGACGCGCGAAACCAGCTGCCGCTGACCGCCAAGACCGTCGACCGGCCCGACAATCCCGGCAAGGCACAGGGATTGGTCGCGGTGCTGTCCAACGCCGGAGACCTCGCTTTGTGGCTGGAGCTTCGTTCCCCGCGCTGGGTAAGCGCCGAAGACCGGCTCCTGGTCACGGTTCTCATCGGCCATCTCAGCCTGGCCATGCAGCACGTTCGCCAGTTCGAGAGCGCCCGCGAGACGTCGCTGACCCTGCAGCGCGCGATGCTGCCCACGGCGCAGACGCCTACCGGCTTCGCCGTATGCTACGAACCCGCGGTGCCACCGTTGGAGATCGGCGGCGACTGGTATGACGTGCTTTCCCTCGGCGACAACCGCATCGGCATCGTCGTCGGCGACTGTGTCGGGCGTGGACTGCAGGCGGCCGCGACCATGGGCCAGCTTCGCAGCTCGGCGCGCGCGCTGTTGATCAACGGCGCCCAACCGGCGCTGCTGCTCGAGCAACTCGACTTGGCGGCGTCGCTCATCCCGAATGCCTACTGCACCACGGTTTTTCTGGCGGTCCTGGACACCGAGACGGGAGTTCTGGAGTACAGCAACGCCGGCCACATGCCCGCGATGGTCGCCGGGCCGCCGCCGGCGAACACGATGGTGCTGACCGACGCCGCGTCGGTGCCGCTCGCAGTCCGCCGGGACGAGCCGCGACCCCAGGCCTCCCGGGTGCTGCCGCCGGGCTCGACGTTGATGCTCTACACCGACGGCTTGGTCGAGCGCAAGCACGAGTCGATCGACATCGGAATCGCCCGCGCCGCAGACGTTTTGCTCGGGACGGCCAAGCTGGCGCTGGAAGAAGTCCCGGAGGCCGTGGTCGGCGCGCTGGCCCCGGCGTCGGGGTATGACGACGACGTCGCGATGGTGATCTACCGGCACCTGCCGACGCAGCTCCGAATCGAAAGCGAGGCGTTCGCCGGGCAATTGGCCAACGTCCGGCATCGCCTGGCCGCGTGGCTGCGCACCGCCAATGTCCCGGAGGCGGTGACAGCCGACATCGTGCTGGTGGTCAACGAGGCGTGCACCAACTGCGTCGAGCATGCCTACCGCGGGCACCGCATCGGGACGATGCTGCTCGAGGCCGGGGTCGAAGCCGGCCGGGTCCGGACCAGGATCACCGACGCCGGCTCCTGGAAGACACCCGCCACCGAGCCGGGTAACAGCGGGCGCGGGCTGGTGTTGATGCGCGCGCTCAGCAACGCGATGGAACTCCAGAGCGGCCCGACGGGCACCACCGTCGACATCACCTTCGAAGTTCCCGGAGCGGGGCGGTGACGGGCCACCGTTTGCACCGCCCGATTGACGGGTAGTCATCGGCGTGACCCGCACATCAATCCCGGTGGAACCCGCCCTGCCGGCGGCCCACGGACCGCTGTCGACGGCCGTGCGGCACGCGCTGGTCGGGCCGCCCTCCCACGATCACCTCACGCGCATCGGTGCGTCCGTCCGCGACTCCGACCCCTATGGCCTCGATCTCCAGCTGGCGCTGTGCATGTGCTACGAGCTGCATTACCGCGGTTTTGCGGGCGTCGACCCCGACTGGGAGTGGAATCCCGCGCTGCTGCAGTTGCGCGCCGAACTGGAACGCGTTTTTCTCGCCGGCGTGCGACGCGACGTCGGCCCCATCGAGCCCGGGAGCACGGCGGCGGCCGAGATGGAGGCGATCTCCATCGAGCCCACCGACGGCACCGGGCCGTCGTATTACCTGCGGGACACGGGAACCTGGGAGCAGATGCGCGAATACTTCGCGCACCGGTCGGTGTATCACCTGAAGGAGGGCGATCCGCACGCGTTCGCGATTCCGCGGCTGATGGGGACCGCCAAGGCGGCGTTCGTGGCCGTCGAGTTCGATGAATACGGCGCCGGTCGGGGGCCGCGGCTACATCAGCAACTCTTCGCCGACCTGTTGGCGGCCGCGGAATTGGATTCGACGTACCTCGGCTACCTCGACGCCGTCCCCGCCGAGTCGCTGGCGGCGGTCAATCTGATGTCGTTGTTCGGGCTGCACCGCTCGCTGCGGGGCGCCGCGGTCGGGCACTTCGCCTCGACGGAGATCACGTCCCCGCCGGGATCCCGGCGGATGGTTCAGGCGCTGCAGCGGATGGGGGCGCCGTCGGAGTGCATCGAATTCTACGGCGAGCACGTCGAAGCCGACGCGGTGCACGAACAGGTGGTGCGCATCGACGTCGTCGGCGACCTCGTCGCCCGCGAGCCGCAGCTCGACGCCGATGTGGTGTTCGGGATCCGGGCGCACGCCGCGGTCGAAAACCGCTTGGCGGACAAGCTTATGGAGTCGTGGCAGCGCGGTCAGACGTCGCTGCGGCGGCCGCTGGATTGGCGTTAGCCCGCTTCCCGGTGCCGCGGCAGCGCCGATGGCTGGTGTCGCACAACGGATATGCGGCGCTGCGCCGACACGTACAGATCGCCACCATGAACCGGTCGGACTCGACGACCTCCCCGTCGGGCATCTCGATACGCACCGGGCCGGACACCAACACGGGCCCTCCCTTGACCACCTGTACGCGGGTGGTGGTCATGGCTTGTCCGCCCGGATCACGACGAGTTCCTCCTCGCGGCGTCCCCGGGGGATCCGGCCGGTGTCCTCCAACCACGTTGCCCGCGCCGACATGACGGGGCCGAACGGGATCCACTTGGAGGCAATGACTTCGCCCTCCATGCCGGCCCACTTCAGGCGATCCAGCGATTGCTGGACGCCGGCGATGGCGGAGTGTACGAGCAGCAGTGATCCCCCGTCGCACAGCAACTTTGACGCGGCCTCGCACAGCGGGTCGAGGATCAGGCGGCCATCGGCGCCGGCGTTCCAGGCCAACGACGGGCCGGCGCCGGGGCCGATCGATCCGGAATCGTCGCCGGGAGGCGTTGGAACGTAAGGAGGATTCGCCAACACCACGTCGAACGGTGCGAGGTCGACGGCGTCCAGCCACGATCCCTCATGGACATCCACCTCCACGCCCGCAAGCGCGGCATTGTCTGCGCAGCAACGCACCGCATGCGGGCAGATGTCGAAAGCTGTCACGCTGGCACATTCCATTTCGGCCGCGGCGATGGCGACGAATCCGCTGCCGGTGCAGAGATCGAGCACCCGTCGTCCCGGAATCAGCGCGGAATGGTGCATAGCGTCGACCAGCAAACGGGAATCTTCTTGCGGCTGATACACGTTGTGCGCAACCGAGATGACGGGCTCTGGGTAGGTGGTGGTCAATGTGGGCCTTTCACTCAGCCTGCAGGAGATCGCCGTGGCGATCACGGCCTTGGCCTGTGTAATGCCCCCAAAATCGGGGGTTAAAACTGTGCGGAATGATTTCGCTTCAGCTATCCCGTAGCGGCGCGAGCGAATTGCTTAATGATCGTGTCGCAAAACGCCGGGAGGTCCGACGGTGAGCGGCTGGTGATCAAATTGCCGTCGACGGCAACCTCTTCGTCGACCACATGCGCGCCCGCGTTCCGCAGGTCGGTGCGGATGCTGGGGTACGACGTCAGCGTCCGACCCACGGCCACGCCCGCCTCCACCAGCGTCCACGGCCCGTGACAGATCGCGGCGACGGGCTTACCGGAGACGACGAAGTCGCGCACGAACGAGACGGCGGCCTGGTCGAGGCGCAGCTTGTCCGGGTTCACCGTGCCGCCCGGGAGCACCAGGCCGTCGAACTCGCCCACCGACGCGTCCGACACCGCGCGGTCCACCGCGAAGGTTCCGGCCGGCTCGAGGTCGTGGTTGCGCGCCTGGATTTCGCCCGGCTTCAGCGACAACACTTCGACCTGTGCGCCGGCCTCTTCGACGGCTGCGCGCGGCTGCTCGAGCTCGACCTTCTCCACGCCGTCGGCGGCCAGGATGGCAATCTTTACCCCTTGCAACTCATTTGACATCGCGGTACCTCCTTCACGGATGGAGGACGACTTTCGTGCAGCCGTCCTGCTTGTGTTTGAAGATCTCGTAGCCGTGCGGCGCCTCATCGAGACCCAGATGGTGGGTGATGATCATGGTCGGGTCGATCTCTTTGCGGCGGATCCGCTCCAGCAGCGGTCGCATGTAGCGCTGCACGTGGCATTGGCCGGTCTTGATGGTCAGCGACCGGTTCATGATCGCGCCGATCGGAAACTTGTCCATCAGCCCGCCGTAGACCCCGACGATCGAGATGGTGCCGCCGTTGCGGCAGCTCATCGCCGCTTCCCGAAGTGCGTGCGGGCGTTCGGTTTCCAGGCGCATCGCCTGCTTGACGCGGTCGTAGGCGTCCACCGGGGTGGACCCGTTGCGGGCTTCCATGCCGGCCGCGTCGATGCAGTGGTCGGGTCCCCGGCCGGCGGTGATGTCCTGCAGCTCCTCGAGCACCGACGTCTCGGAGAAGTTGACCGGTGTCGCGCCGATCTTCTCCGCGAGCGCCAGGCGATACGGCACCCGGTCGATGGCAATGACTTTGGACGCACCGAGCAGGAATGCGCTCATGATCGCGAACAGCCCGACGGGTCCTGCGCCCCAGACCGCGACGACCTGGCCCGGCTGGATGTCGCACATCTCCGCGCCCATGTAGCCGGTCGGCAGAATGTCCGACAGGAACAACACCTGCTCGTCGGTGAGGTCGTCGTCGATCTTGAGCGGCCCCACGTCGGCGAACGGCACGCGCGCGTATTCGGCTTGGCCACCGGCGAATCCGCCGAGCATGTGCGAATAGCCGAACAACCCCGCCGGCGAGTGGCCCATGAACTTCTCCGCGATGCCGGCGTTGGGGTTGGAGTTCTCGCACAGCGAGTACAGGTCGCGTTCGCAGGCCGCGCACGCGCCGCAGGCGATCGGGAACGGCACCACCACCCGGTCGCCGACGGCGAGGTTGTTCACCGCCTTGCCGACCTCGACGACCTCGCCCATGAACTCGTGGCCCAGCACGTCCCCGCGTTTCACGGTCGGGATGTAGCCGTCGTAGAGGTGCAGGTCCGATCCGCAGATCGCCGTCGAGCTGACGCGCACGATGGCGTCGCGATCGTTGAGGATCTTCGGGTCCGGAACCGATTGCACCTCAACGCTGTTGCGTCCCGCCCAGACGGTGGCTCTCATGCGGTGGCTCCTTCGCTGCTTCCGTTGTGTCCGTTGGGCGCCGCGGGCTGCTGATGCATTTGACGGGCCGCGGCGGTGCCCTCCGGCGAGCCGTCCGATCGCAGCACCTGGCCCGTCTCGAGGATCTGCTTGAACCGGCGGAGGTCGTCGTTGACCTGTTGATCGGGCGACTCGCCGAACAGCGTCGCGGCGGCCTTGCCGACGACGCCGCCCGGCATCTGGTAGCCGATCCGGACCCGGACCTCGGTCCCGGCGCCGTTGCTCGCCGGCGTGAATTCGACGCTGCCCCCGTTGTCGATCGCCGAGCCGGGCAGCGACTGCCAGGCGACCCGCTGGTTGGGCCGGTCCTCGGTGATCTGCGCATCCCACTGCACCGGCTGGCCGACGGGTGCGCTGGCGACCCAGTGTGAACGACCGTCGGAGCCGGCGGTCACCGACTGCAGGTGGTGCATGAAGCTGGGCAGGTTCTCCAGATCGCGCCAGAAGCGGTAGACCTCTTCGGGCGGGCGCTGCACCGTGACGGCGGCGCGCACGGTACGGCGCCGCGCCCCGCCGGCGTGTCGGGCGCCGCCCTCGCGGGTGGAGCGCAACGCAGCATAGAGGTCAACCGCCCCGATGCCGCCCAGCACGACGGCCGCTACGGCGCCCCGCCGCCGACGCCCGCGGCCGCGAGCCGCCACGCCGGCCAGCAGCAGCGTCACGTCCAGCACGTCGCCGGCCACCCGCGTCCACACCAGCTTGTCGGAACCGGCCAACAGCGCCGCTCCGTGGGCGCATTCCCGCGCACCCAGCGCGCGGATGACGCGGCGGGACCGGAGCGTGTCGTCCACGCCGGCAACCGCAGCAACCTTCCGGGGCGCCACCAGCTCGGCCAGACCCAGCCCGAAGCTGGCGCCGGCGAGCGCCTTCACCAACGGTGCGGTGGTGTTGCCGGATTCATCATTCATCGTCTGCTCCCTTGCCATGCCGAGCAGGCGATGGCGCAAAGTGGCTGCTGGACAGCGCGTTTACCCGCCGTCCGCCCGCCCGGCTCTAGGCCTTTGTCGGTATGTCAAACTGCCGGTGGTAGCCCGATGCCCACGATGGCAGTCGGGTACCCCTACCGGACCGGCCCAAACTTGTCATCAACCGGAGGCGTCGCGCAGTGCATCGAGCAAAGGCTGCGCGGCCTCCTTGAGGAAGAGGTCCTGAGTCTCGCCTCCGATCTGGACGAGCGCGATGTCGGTGAACCCCGCCTCCCAGTAGGGGCGGACGGAGTCCACGATCGCGTCCAGGTCGGGGCCGCAGGGGATGGAATCGGCGACGTCCTCGGGTCGCACGAACTGGGTCGCACCAGCGAAACCGGCTGGCGTGGGCAGGTCGGCGTTCACCTTCCAGCCCCCGCCGAACCAGCGGAACTGGTCGTGCGCGCGCCGGATGGCGGCGTCGCGGTCCGGATCCCAGGACACCGGGATCTGGCCGACCACCCGGCCACCTCCGGCGAGGTTGGCGGCCTGCCGCGCGGCGTGCCACTCGCGGACGAGTTCCCCGTCGGGTTCCACGGCGATCAGGTGTTCGGCCAGCTTGGCAAACTTTTCGACGCCCTTCGCCCCGGACATCGCCACACCGATGGCGACCGGAACGTCCGGCACGTCCCACAGCCGCGCCGAATCGACCTGGAAGTACTCGCCGCGCCAGTTCACCAGCTGCCCGCCGAAGAGCTCGCGAATGATCTTGATGGCCTCGCGCAGCATGTCCTGCCGGCGCTCGACGGTCGGCCATCCTCTGCCGACCACGTGTTCGTTGAGGTTCTCACCGCTGCCCAGCCCCAGGGTGAACCGGCCGTCGGACAGGATCTGCACGGTGGCGGCCTGCTGCGCGACGATCGCGGGGTGATACCGCATCGTCGGGCAGGTCACGTAGGTATACAGGTCGACCCGCTCGGTGGCGTGCGCCACCGCGCCCAGCACGGCCCAGGCGTTGGGCGCGTGCCCCTGCGACGTCAGCCAGGGCGAGAAGTGGTCGCTGCACACCTCGAAGTCGAAGCCCCGCTCCTCCGCCGAGACAGCCTGGCGCACAAGGTCTTTGGGTCCACTCTGCTCGGTCATCAGAGTGTAGCCAAAATTCGTCATGCGTTATACGTACCCCGGTCCGCCGGGCGCAAACCGCGCGAGGAGCGGCCCCGCGCCGGTTCCACGGCGGAGTTCGGTCAGTCCGCGGTGGTGATGGAGTCGCCGGTGACCCCGGCCGCCCGGCGGGCGGCCAGCCTGCGTTTCTGCGGCTCGATCGTGTACCGGGGGTCCCGGGCCGATTCCAGCCCGGCTTCGAAGAAACCGAACCTCAGCAGCGCCGACGCCGCGAGCAACGTGGCACCGGACAACGCGGCGACACCGCGGTGGTGCCCGCCGATCAACGCGCCCAGACCGCCCGCGGCCGCGAGCCGTTCGCTCCAGGCCAGCAGGCGGCCCGGCCTGCCCCGATGCAGCGGTTCCCTGGTCACCGGGTCCATCCGGTACTCGGTGAACCGCGCGGAGATCAGGTCACCGATCGCACCGATCACGGCCAGCCTGCGGGCGGGGCCGGCCTCGGCGACCGGGGTGGTGATCATCGCCAGGCCCGCTCCGGCCAGGCTGGCCGAGCTGACGAAGACGAACGGCAGGTCTCGGTGGGCGGCGTTCCAGGTCGGCGTCGCCGTGTCGGTGAGCAGCACCGCGGTGTAGACCGCCAACGGGGCCGCGAACACGGCGGCTTCCAGACCCGCCGGTCCCTCCACGGCGCGCAGCACGGGCCGCAATGGGCCCAGCGGGATTCGTCCGCCCGTCATCCTGTCGACCTCGGAGACCGCCGCGATGCCGATGCCGGCGCTGAAGAAGCTGAGGATCCACGAGCCGATGCTCATCGGCGAGGTCAGCTTGACGGTTCGCAGCATGTTCACGAAACGCTCGGGCCGGCCCAGGTCCTTGACCAGCGCGACGGCGCCCACCATCACGGCGATCAAAGCGGACAGCCTGGTGTTGCGGCGCAACGTGTTTCGCCCGGTGAGCTGGGCGCCCGCCGCCAGCAGACCGGACCCGCCTGCGACACCGCCCAGGAACAGATAAGCCGCCACCTCGTGTCCCCACGGCGCGGGCTTGACGACCGGCCGTCCGTAATAGGAGGTGAACTCGGCCTCGGGGACCATCGGCATCTCGCGGGAACCGTCCCCACCACCGCGACGGCCCGCGCGCCTGCCTCTGCGCCGCCTGCCGCCCTCGGGCTCCGGCGGACGGAGGCTGTCGAATTCCGAAGTGCTCACGCTATTTCACCGGCCTTTCCAGAAGGCCAGCGCCGCGGCCGCAACCATGCCGGCCGCAGCCACGCTCGCCCTTTTGAACATCCGCGGCAGGTCGGCCGTACACACCCGCGGGTCGGGCGGCAGCCCGTAGACCTCCGGTTCGTCGAGCAGCAGGAAGATCGACCCGATCCCGCCGACGCCGTCGTGTTCGTTGGCGCCGTAGAGGCGGGCCTCGGTGAGCCCCTGGGCGTGCAGCTGGGCGACCCGTTCGCGGGCCTTGACCACCAGGTCGTCGTGATCGCCGAACTTGATCGAGGTCGTCGGGCAGGTCTTGGCGCACGCCGGTATCTGATCCTCGACCAGGCGGTCGTAGCAGAGGGTGCACTTCTGGGCCACGCCGCTGACCGGTTTTTCGACCGGGCGGCCGGGCCGCTGCGCCGGCGTGGTGTACGTGCCGTCGTTGCGGCGCTCGACCACACCGAACGGGCACCCGGCCACGCAGGTGCCGCAGCCGTTGCAGACGTCATCCTGCACGACGACGGTGCCGAACTCGGTGCGGAACAACGCCCCCGTCGGGCAGACGTCGAGGCAGCCGGCGTGCGTGCAGTGCTTGCACACATCCGACGACATCAGCCAGCGGAACTCCGGGGTGTCCGGCGGCGTGATGTCGGGGCGGCTCGCGGCCCCGGGAATCGGAGGCATGCCCAAATCGATCAGGGCGCGGCCGGATTCCCGCGCCTCCTCGATGCGGTCCCGGCCCTGCTCGATGAACGCCACATGCCGCCAGGTGCTCGCGCCAAGCGAGCCGGTGTTGTCGTAGGACGACCCCAGCAGTTCGAGGTCGCCGTCGCGCGGGTTGCGGTTCCATTCCTTGCACGCCACCTCGCAGGCCTTGCAGCCGATGCAGATCGAGGTGTCGGTGAAAAAACCCTTGCGCGGCCTGGGAACTGCCCAGCCGGCGTCACTCGTCGGGTCGGTCGGCCCGCTCAGCTGGCCCATCGGCTCCCCCTTCCCACACGCCGTCGCTGATCCGCGCGTTGCCGGTTTCGGTGGTGGCGCCGGAGCGGGATTGATACTCGGCGATCAGACGCAGCAGCTCCTCGCCCTGCGGTCGGCGCCCCGGCCGGATATCGCACGACCCGGCCTTGGATTCCTGGATCTGCACGTTGGGATCCAACGTCACCCCGAGCAGGTCGTTGGCCGCGTCGCCGCTGACCACCGCGTCACTCCCGACGCCCCAGTGGTACGGCAACCCGATCTGGTGCACCGTGTGGCCGTTGACGACCAGCGGCGCAACGCGTTTGGTGACCAGCACCCGTGCCTCGATCGCCGCGCGGGGCGAGACGATGGTGGCCCAGCCGTAGGGCTCGAGACCGCGTTCGGCGGCCAGCTCCGGGGAGACTTCACAGAACATCTCCGGTTGCAGCTCCGAGAGGTAAGGCAGCCACCGGCTCATGCCACCGGCGGTGTGATGTTCGGTGAGCCGGTAGGTGGTGAACACGTACGGGTACACGTCGGCCCCGGGCTCGTCGGCACTCGGCGCGCTCAGGTTGTCCTTGCGCGGGAAGGTGATTCGCGCCGGATTCCGCTGCTGCGGATACAAGGCGTTGGTGACGGGCGACTCCTGCGGTTCGTAGTGCGTGGGCAGCGGCCCGTCGACCATGCCCTTCGGCGCGAACAGCCAAGCCTTGCCGTCGGCCTGCATGATGAACGGGTCGTCGCCGGCCAGGGCGTCCGGGCCGCCGACATCCGGATCCGGCCGGACGTGCGGAGCACGGTCGACGGGGAAATCGGGCACGTCGTCGCCCACCCAGCGGGACTGCTGCTCATCCCACCAGATATAGCGCTTGCGCTCGCTCCACGGTTTGCCGTCGGGGTCGGCCGAGGCGCGGTTGTAGAGGATGCGGCGGTCGGCCGGCCACGCCCACCCCCACTCCGACTGGCTAGGACTCGGACCGCCCAGCGGCGCCCGCCGGGCGGCCTGGTTGACACCTTCGGCGTACACGCCCGAGTAGATCCAGCATCCGCATGACGTCGATCCGTCGGCCCCCAATTCGGTGTACCCGGGAACGGGCTGGCCGGCTTTGGGACCGGTCAGATAGCAGCCGCTGATCTCGGCCAGCACCGCAGTGGGATCGGGCTCGCCATGCTCGTCGGTGGGATAGTCCCACGTCAGATCGAGCAGCGGCCGGTCACGTTCGTCGGTGGATCCGGCCAGCCGCTGGCGGATTCGCTTGCCCAGCTCGACGAAGAACTGCAGCTCGCTCTGGCAGTCGCCGGGTGGATCGACTGCCTTGTGCCGCCACTGCACCAAGCGTTGGGTCTGGGTGAACGAGCCGGCCTTCTCGACGTGGGTCGCCGCCGGGAAGAAAAACACCTCCGTCTCGATCTCCTCCGTCTTCAGCTCGCCGGATGCGATCTCCGGGCCGTCCTTCCAGAACGTGGCCGACTCGATGAGGTTGAGATCGCGCACCACCAACCACTTCAGGTGCGACATACCCATGCGCTGCATCCGGCCGTGTGCCGATCCGACGGCCGGGTTCTGGCCGAGCAAGAAGTACCCGTCGACGTCGTCGTCGAGCATCGACATGACCGTCTGATAGGTGCCGTGCGGGCCGGACAACCGCGGCAGGTAGTCGTAGGCCCAGTCGTTGTCGGCACGGGCGGCGTCGCCCCACCACGCCTTGAGCAGGCTGACGAAGTAGGTGTCCGCGTCGGCCCAGAAACCCTTCTGGTTCTTGGGTCCGACCGCTTCGACGTACTCCCGGAACGTGTCGTGCACGCCGGCCTTCGGCATCGACAGATAGCCCGGCAGCAGGTTGAACAACGTCGGGATGTCGGTCGACCCTTGGATCGTGGCGTGTCCGCGGAGCGCCATGATGCCGCCGCCCGGGCGACCGACGTTGCCCATCAGCAGCTGCAGAATCGTTGCGGTGCGGATGAATTGGGCCCCGAGCGTGTGCTGCGTCCAACCGACGGCGTAGGCGAAGCAGGTGGTGCGCTCGCGCCCCGAGTTCTCGACGATGGACCGGGCCAGGTAGCCGAAGTCGTCGACGCTGATGCCGCAGACGTCACGCACCATCTCCGGCGTGTAGCGCGCGTAATGCCGCTTGACGATCTGAAACACCGTTCGGGGATGTTGCAGGGTCTCGTCGCGCTGCACGCGGGCATGGGGCAACGGCGGACCGCCGCTGCCGTGCACGTCACCGGCCGCTCGGGCCGATGCGCTGGCGCCGTGCTCTTGTCGGCTTTCGTCCTGCTCTTGTCCCGCGTACGCCCAGGTCGATGAGTCGTATTGGCCGGTCTCGGGATCGTAACCGGAGAACAGACCGCCCAGATCCTCAGTGTCGCGGTAGTTTTCGTTGATCAGGGTCGCCGCGTTGGTGTACGCGACGACGTACTCCTTGAACCACAAATCGTTGCTGATGATGTGGTTGATCAGCGCGCCGAGCAACACCACGTCCGAGCCGGCCCTGATCGGGATGTGCTTGTCCGAGACCGCCGAGGTGCGAGTAAAACGCGGGTCGACGTGAATCACCTTGGCGCCGCGGGCTTTCGCCTCCTCGACCCACTGAAAGCCGACGGGATGACATTCGGCCATGTTGGAGCCCTGGATGACGATGCAGTCGGCGTTGGCCATGTCTTGCAGTGTTTGGGTGGCGCCGCCGCGCCCGAAGGAGGTTCCCAGACCGGGAACCGTGGAGCTGTGTCAAATACGAGCTTGGTTCTCGATCTGGATGGCGCCGGCGGCCGTGAAGAGCTTCTTGATGACGTAGTTCTCTTCGTTGTCCAGGGTGGCGCCGCCGAGTGCGGCGATCTTCATGGTGCGCCGCAGCGGGTGCCCCTTTTTGTCGATATCCTGCCAGGCGTGGCGACGGGCCTCGACGAAGCGGTCGGCCACCATGTCGATGGCGGTGTCAAGGTCCAGCGGCTGCCATTCGGTCGCCCGCGGCGGGCGGTAGAGCACATGCAGCTGCCGACCCGGCGAGTTCACCAGCTGTTCGCTGGCAGCGCCCTTGGGGCACAAGCGGCCTCGCGAGATCGGCGAGTCCGGGTCACCCTCGATCTGCACCACCCGCTCGTCCTTGACGTACACCCGCTGCCCACAACCGACTGCGCAATACGGACAGATGCTTTGCACCACCCGGTCGGCCGTCGTCGTGCGCGGCGTGATGGCGCGGGTGTGCTTGGAGGTCACGGCCGACCCGCGGCCGAGCTTGTCGCCCGAACGCAGCTGACGCAAGACGGGCCACTCCAGAAAAATCCTCCGCATGGGCATGACTTCTACCCTAGTGCGCGCCGGCGAAACCCCGCTCGCTCAGCGGACCACGATGGTGTGCTCGCCGCCGGCCACGAGCTCGCCGATGACGGGCGCGCCCGGGATCTCGCCCGCGATCAGCAGGCCGCCCGAGGTTTGCGCGTCGGCGAGCAGCAGGGCCTCGTCCTCGCCGACCCCGGACAGGTCGGCGTGCGGCGCCACCCAGTCTAGGTTGCGCCGGGTGCCGCCGCTGACGTAGCCCGCCGCCAACGCCTCCCGCGCGCCCTCCAGGTAGGGCACCGCCGCCGCGTCGACGATCGCGGTGACGCCGCTGGCCCGGGCCAGCTTGTGCAGGTGCCCGAGCAGGCCGAAACCCGTGACGTCGGTCGCGCATTCGACGCCGGCGGCCAGCGCCGCGGCCGCCGCCTCGGCGTTGAGCGTGGTCATCGCCTCGATCGCCTGCTCGAAGCGCTCGCCGGTGGCCTTGTGCCTGCTGTTGAGCACGCCGATCCCCAGCGGCTTGGTCAGCGACAGCGGGGTGCCCGGCTTGCCGGAGTCGTTGCGCAACAACCGGTTCGGGTCCGCGATCCCGGTGACCGCCAGCCCGTATTTGGGCTCGGGATCGTCGACGCTGTGCCCGCCGGCGAGGTGGCAGCCGGCCAGGCCGCAGACGTCCAGCCCGCCGCGCAACGTCTCGGCCGCCAGCTCGAAGGGCAGCACCTCGCGCGGCCAGCCCAGCAGGTTCACCGCCACCACCGGCCGCCCGCCCATCGCGTAGACGTCGGACAGCGCGTTGGTGGCCGCGATGCGCCCCCAGTCGTACGCGTCGTCGACCACCGGGGTGAAGAAGTCCGTCGTCGCGATCAGCGCCGTGCCGCCCTCGAGCCGCACCGCGGCCGCGTCGTCGCCGTGGTCCAGCCCGACCAGCAGTTCGCCGACCGGGTCGCGCGGCGCGCTCGCCCCCAACCCGCGGACGACGTCCTCCAGCTCGCCGGGCGGGATCTTGCACGCGCAGCCGCCGCCATGGGCGTACTGAGTCAGTCGGTAGCTCACGGATACATAATTGTCCGCATGGTCCGAGGAGGCGTGTCCGGTCTGGTGACCGGCGCGGTCTTCAAAACCGTCGAACGGCAGACGCTGCCGCTGGCGGGTTCGATTCCCGTCCGCCTCCGCCATACTTCGTCGAGCCCGAGATGAGCGACCCGCGCCGGCGGGTGCCCGGCACCGACACGCTGCTCGCCGACCCGCGCCTCGCCCAGGCCGAGCGGGTGTTGGGCCGCGCGCTGGTGAAGTCGGTGATCGCCGACGCGCAGCAGCGTGCGCGCGCCGGAGAGATCGAGCCCGAACGCGTCGTCGAATGCGCGGTCGCCGCGCTGCCGCCCACCGCCTCGAGCCTCCGCCCCGTCATCAACGCCACCGGCGTGGTGGTGCACACCAACCTGGGCCGCGCGCCGCTGTCCCGGGCCGCCGTGGACGCGGTGGTCGCCGCGGCGGGCACCACGGACGTCGAGTTCGACCTCGCGACGGGCCGGCGCGCGCGCCGCGGCCGCGGGGCGCTGGCCGCCCTGGCCCAGGCGGTGCCGACGGCCGGCGGCGTCCACGTCGTCAACAACAACGCCGCCGCGCTGCTGCTGGCCGCCGTCACGTTGGCGCCCGGCAAGGAGATCGTGCTCAGCCGCGGCGAGCTCGTCGAAATCGGCGACGGGTTCCGCATCCCCGAGCTGCTGGCGTCCGCGGGATCGCGGCTGCGCGAGGTCGGCACCACCAACCGCACCAGCCTGCGCGACTACACCGACGCCATCGGGCCGGAGACCGGTTTCGTGCTGAAGGTGCACCCGTCGAACTTCCACGTCACCGGGTTCACTTCGGCGGTGAGCGTCGCGGAGTTGGCGCGGGTGCTGGCCGAGCGCGACGTGCCGCTGGTGGTCGACATCGGCTCCGGGCTGCTGGCCCCGCATCCCGCGCTGCCCGACGAGCCGGACGCGGCGTCGATGCTGGCCGACGGCGCGGACCTGGTCACCGCGAGCGGCGACAAGCTGCTGGGCGGCCCGCAGGCCGGCCTGCTGTTCGGCGACGCCGGGCTCATCGAGCGGCTGCGCCGCCACCCGTCGGCGCGCGCCCTGCGCGTCGACAAGCTCACCCTCGCCGCGCTGGAAGCGACCCTGACCGGCCCGCCGCCGCCGGTGCACCAGGCGCTCGCCGCGGACGCCGCCCGGCTGCGGGCCCGCGCCGAATCGCTCGCCGCCCAGTTGCCCGGGGCGGTGGCGGTGGACTGCGTTGGGGCCGTCGGCGGCGGCGGGGCGCCGGGCGTCGAGCTGCCCAGCGCCGCCGTGAGCCTGCCCGAGTCGTACGCCGCCGCGCTGCGCGCCGGCAGCCCGCCGGTGGTCGGGCGCCTCGAGGCCGGCCGCTGCCTGCTCGACCTGCGCACGGTGGCGCCGGAGGACGACGCGCTGCTGGCGGCGGCGGTGCTGGCGTGTTCGTCCTAGCCACCGCGGGGCACGTCGACCACGGCAAGTCGACCTTGCTGCACCGGCTCACCGGGATGTGGCCGGACCGGCTGGCCGAGGAGCAACGCCGGGGCCTGACCATCGATCTGGGCTTCGCCTGGACCGACATCGGCAGGCGTCAGCTGGCGTTCGTCGACGTGCCGGGCCACGAGCGGTTCGTGGCCAACATGCTGGCCGGGGTGGGCGCCGTCCCGGCCGTCGTGTTCGTGGTCGCCGCCACCGAGGGCTGGATGGCGCAGTCCGAAGAGCACCTGGCGGCGCTGGACGCCCTCGGGGTGCGCCACGGGCTGGTGGTGATCAGCAAGGCCGACCTCGCCGACCCCGGACCGGCCGTCGCGCAGGTGTCCGAGCGGTTCGCCGCGACGTCGCTCGGCGGCGTCCCCGTCGCGATCGGCACCGACCTCGATGCGGTGCGGGCGGAGCTGCTGGCGCTGACCGAGCGGCTACCGCCCCCCGACCCCGGCGCCGACGTGCGGTTGTGGGTCGACCGGAGCTTCAGCGTCCGCGGCGCGGGCACGGTCGTGACCGGCACGCTGGGCGCCGGCACGGTGCGGGTGGGCGACGAGCTGGAGGTCGCCGGGCGGCGCGTCACCGTCCGCGGGCTGCAGTCGCTGGGCCGCGGTGCGGACGCGATGGGCCCGGTCTCGCGGGTCGCGCTCAACCTGCGCGGCGTGGACCGCCACGACATCGGACGCGGCGATGCCGTTCGGACGCCGGGCGTTTGGCTGGAGACCGCGGAGATCGACGTCGGCCTGCGGTCGCCGGACGCCTTGCACCGCCAGCTCGTCCTGCACATCGGGTCCGCCGCGGTGCCTGTTCAGGTGCGCCCGCTGGGCACGGCCGCCGCGCGGCTGCGGCTGGCGAAACCGCTGCCGTTGCGCGTCTCCGATGTCGGGCTGCTGCGCGATCCCGGCGAGCACCGGATCGCGGCGGGCGTCGAAGTCCTCGACGTCCACCCGCCCGGGCTGCGCCGACGGGGCGCGGCCCGCGACCGCGCCGCCGAGCTGGCAACCGGCGGTGCGCACCCGCCCGACTGCGCGCGGGCGGCCGACCTGCGTGCCATGGGCCTGCCGCTTTCCGGTGTTCGGGTGGGCGACTGGGTCGTGGACCCGGGGTGGTGGGCCGAGCGCCGCGAGGGCGCGACCGCGGCGGTACGGCGCTGGGCGGACCAGCACGACATCGCGGCGGGGATGCCGCTGGAGGCGCTGCGCCAGCGTGCCGGGCTCCCCGCGGCCGAACTGCTGGCGCCGCTGCTGGCCGGCACCGGCCTCGAGGTGATCGACGGGTTGGTCCGCGCGCCCGGCGCGGGCCTGCCGCCCCGCGTCGACAAGGGCGTGCGCGCGATCGAGGAGTGGCTGGCCGCCGAGCCCTTCCGCGCGCCCGAGGCCGACGAGCTGGCCGACCTGAAGCTCGGGCCCCGCGAGCTGGCCGCGGCGGTGCGCGCCGGCCGGCTGACCCGGATCGCCGACGGTGTCGTGCTGGGACCCGGCGCGCTGGACCGAGCGGCCGCGGTCCTCGCCGCGCTGCCCCAACCGTTCACCGTGAGCGAGGCGCGCCGCGCGCTCGGCACCACCCGTCGGGTCGCCGTGCCATTGCTGGAGCGACTCGACGCGCAACGCGTCACGCGGCGCGGCGGGGACGGCACCCGGACGGTCGTCTGACCGGCCCGTGCTCGGTTCCCGCGCGAAAGACGTTGCGGTGGAACCGGTTCCGGATCAGCGGCCTACAGTCGCTCCTTCACCGCCGCCGACAGCCGCGCGCCGTCGGCCTTGCCGGCCGCGATCGCGGTGGCCGCCTTCATCACCAGCCCCATCTGCTTCATGCCCGGCCGCTCGCCGATCTCCTCGGCGACCTGCGCGATCGCGGTGTCGGCGACGTCGGCCAGCTCGGCCTCGGTGAGCGGGGTGGGCAGGTACTCGTCGATGATCCGCGCCTCGGCGTGTTCGCTGGCGGCGAGCTCACCGCGACCGTTTTGGGTGTAAATCTCGGCGGCCTCACCGCGCTTCCGCGATTCCCTGGCCAACACCTTGATGACGTCGTCGTCGGAAAGCTCGCGCGCCTGCTTGCCGGAGACCTCCTCGGTCTGGATCGCGGCCAGCAGCATGCGCAGCGTCGCGGTTCGCAACTTGTCCTGGGACTTCATCGCCTGGGTGAGGTCGGCCCGCAGCCGGGATTTCAGTTCCGCCATGCCTGAGACGCTACGCGCCGGGGCAGCGGTCAAGATTGTGAAATGCCCGGACCGCCGACAGGATGGAGCCCATGACGAACGACTGGCCCGGTTGCGAAGGTGGCTGCGAAGGCCTCAGCACACGGTGAACGCGCCGCCGCCCGGTTATCCGGTTGTTCCCCCCGCCTACGGGCCCCCGCCGGCCTATGGCCCCCCGCCCGGCTACGGCGCCGCGCCCGGCTACGGCCCGCCACCGAGCTATGTCCCGCCACCCGGTTACGGCCCGCCGCCGGGGTATGGCCCGCCGCCCGGTTACGGTCCGCCGCCGGGGTATGGCCCGCCGCCCGGTTACGGGGCGCCCTACGGTCCGCCGCAGTTGGTGCCCGGGGCGATCAAACCCGGGATCATCCCGCTGCGCCCGCTGACGCTCAGCGACATCTTCAACGGCGCGGTCGGCTACGTCCGGGCCAACCCTCGGGCCACGCTGGGGCTGACCGCGATGGTGGTCGTGCTCATGCAGCTGATCTCCCTGGCGGCGACGTTCGGCCCGCTGGCCGCCTACGGCAGGATCACGATCGCGCGCTCCAACGAGCTGAGCGGCGGCATCGTCGGCGCCTGGATGGCGTCGATGGCCGCCGGAATGCTGGTCACCTGGCTCGGCGGCATGCTGCTGTCCGGCATGCTGACCGTCATCGTCGGCCGGGCGGTGTTCGGATCGCCGATCACGATCGGTGAAACCTGGCTCAAGATCCGGGGGCGCCTGATCCCGTTACTCGGGCTGGCGCTGCTGGAAGCCGCCGTGCTGGCGGTCCTTTTCGGGCTGGTGGCCGTCGCCATCGCGTTGTTGGCCGTGGCCGGCGGCCCGGCGCCCGCGGTGCTGCTGGGGCTGCCGCTGGTGCTCATCGTGATCGCGTTGCTGGTCTACCTCTACACCGTGGTGCTGTTCGCGCCCGTACTGATCGTCCTGGAGCGGCTGCCCGTCTTCGAGGCGGTCACCCGATCGTTCGCGTTGGTGCGCAACGGCTTTTGGCGGGTGTTGGGCATCCGGACCCTGACGTTCATCGTGGCGTCCTTCATCGGCAACGCCGTCGCGGCGCCGTTCGCCATCGGCGGCCAGGTCCTGCTCGCCGCCATGACCCCGTCCACGGGCGGCCTGCTGCTGAGCACCGCGATCGCCGCCGTCGGGACGGCGATCGGCCAGATCATCACCGCGCCGTTCAACGCCGGTGTGATCGTGCTGCTCTACACCGACCGCCGGATGCGGGCCGAGGCGTTCGACCTGGTGCTGCAGAGCGGCGCCGCCGGCGGGCCGTACGCGGCCGAGTCCACCGACAACCTATGGCTGACCCGACCGGTATAAGGACCCACTGACCGTGCCTTCCATCGACATCGACCGCGATGCCGCCCATCAGGCCGCACAGATCGAGCTGAACAAACCGATCTACTCCCAGGGTTCCGCGGCCCGGCAATTCGCCGAGTGGCTCAACGAACAGTTGTACCGGCTGCTCGAAAAAACCGCGAAGATACCGGGCGGATGGTTCACCACCACCGTGCTCCTCATCCTGCTGGCGGTAGCGGTGGTGGTCGGCATCCACATCGCGCGACGCACCATGCGCACCAACCGCGGGGGCGATTACCTGCTGTTCGAGGCCGCCCAACTCACCGCCGCCCAGCATCGTGCCACCGCCGAAAGCTATGCGGCAGAGGGGAATTGGTCGGCCGCGATCCGGCACCGGCTGCGCGCCGTCGCGCGGCAGCTCGAGGAGACCGGCGTGCTGGAGCCGGCCCCCGGACGCACCGCCAACGAGCTCGGCCGAGATGCCGGCGGGGCGCTCCCCCACCTGGCCGACGAATTATCCCGGGCGGCTACGGCATTCAACGACGTGACGTATGGCGAGCAGCCCGGGACCGAGGCCGCCTACCGGATGATCACCGACCTCGACGATCATCTGCGGTCCCGCGCACCGGCTACCCCGGCGATGGCCGGCCGGCCCGCCGCTTCCGAAGCATGGGCGCACGTCCGGTGACGGCCACCGTCGCGGCGCGTCCGGCGGCCGGGTCCGCGAAGCCGGCACGGCGCTGGGGACCGTGGGCCTGGGCGGTTCTCACCATCGTGGTGCTGGCCGCCATCGCCGGCCTCGGCGCCTACCTGACCGCGCCGCGGCCCGGCGACCGGATGGACCCGGAATCGACGTTGCCCGACGGGGCGCGGGCGCTGGTGACGCTGCTGCGCGACGGCGGCGTCGAGGTCGTGGTCGCCGACACCATCGCCGACGTCGAACGCGCCGCCCGGCCCGGCACGCAGATCCTGGTGGCACAGAGCCAATTCCTCAGCGACGCCACGCTGTTGGATCGGCTGGCGAAGGTACCCGGCGACCTGCTGCTGGTGGAACCGACGGCACGCACCCGTGAGGCGCTGATGCCGGGCGTGCGCAAATCGGTCGGGAGCATTTCCTTCGACAGCAACCCGAATTGCACGCTGCGCGAGGCCAATCGCGCCGGGAGCGCTCGGTTCGGGCCGAGCGACACGTACCAGGCCACCGACGCCCGCGCCATGACCAGCTGCTACGACGGGGTGCTGATCCGCTACCGGGACAACGGGCGGACCGTCACGGCCGTCGGCAACACCGACTTCATGACCAACGGGGGCCTGTTGCAGGCGGGCAACGCCGCGCTGGCGATGAACCTCGCGGGCGGCCGGCCCCGCCTCGTCTGGTACGCGCCGCACCGCGTCGAGGGTGAAACATCCGCGCCGTCTTCGGTTTTCGATCTGATCCCGGAGAACGTCACCTGGATCGTGTGGCAGCTGTGCCTGGTCGTCCTGCTGGTGGCCCTGTGGAAGGGCCGCCGGCCCGGGCCGCTGGTGGCCGAAGAGTTGCCGGTCGTGGTGCGAGCCTCGGAGACCGTCGAGGGCCGCGGCCGGCTCTACCGCTCGCGGCGGGCCCGCGATCGCGCCGCCGCCGCCCTGCGCACCGCGACCGTGCAGCGGTTGCTGCCCCGCCTGGGCCTCGGCCCCGGCGCGCCGGTACCGGCGGTGGTCGCGACCGTGGCCCAACGCACCGGCGCCGACCCGGGATTCGTCTCCTACCACCTGTTCGGGCCACCCCCGGCCACCGACCAGGACCTGTTACACCTCGCCCGTGCGCTCGACGACATCGAAAGGCAGGTCACCCACACGTGACGCAACCATCTACCGCCCAGACGCCCGCAACCGATTCGGCGCGCGAGGCGCTGCTGGCGTTGCGGGCCGAGCTCGCCAAGGCCGTCGTCGGGCAGGAGGGGGTGGTCAGCGGCCTGGTGATCGCGCTGCTGTGTCGCGGCCACGTCCTGCTGGAAGGCGTTCCGGGAGTGGCGAAGACACTGCTGGTGCGGTCGCTGGCGGCCGCGCTGCAGCTGGAGTTCAAGCGGGTGCAGTTCACCCCCGACCTGATGCCGGGCGACGTGACGGGCTCGCTCGTGTACGACACGCGCACCGCCGCATTCGAATTCCGGCGGGGTCCGGTGTTCACCAACCTGCTGCTGGCCGACGAGATCAACCGCACCCCGCCCAAAACGCAGGCCGCGCTGCTCGAGGCCATGGAGGAGCGTCAGGTCAGCGTGGAAGGCGAGGCCAAGGCGCTGCCCGACCCGTTCATCGTCGCCGCGACGCAGAACCCGATCGAGTACGAGGGCACCTACCAGCTGCCCGAAGCGCAACTCGACCGCTTTTTGCTCAAGCTGAACGTGACGCTACCGGCGCGCGACGCGGAGATCGCCATCCTGGCCCGGCACGCGCACGGCTTCGACCCGCGCGACCTCTCGGCGATCAAGCCGGTCGCCGGGCCCGCCGAGCTCGCCGCCGGACGCGAAGCCGTGCAACAGGTCCTGGTCGCCGACGAGGTGCTAGGCTACATCGTCGACATCGTCGGCGCCACCCGATCCTCCCCCGCACTGCAGCTCGGGGTGTCGCCGCGCGGGGCGACCGCGCTGCTGGCCACCGCGCGCTCCTGGGCGTGGCTGTCCGGCCGCAACTACGTCACCCCCGACGACGTCAAGGCCATGGCCCGCCCGACGCTGCGGCACCGGGTGATGCTGCGCCCGGAGGCCGAGCTCGAAGGGGCCACGCCCGACGGCGTGCTCGACGGGATCCTGGCGTCGGTTCCGGTGCCGCGCTAGTGATCCTGACCGGACGCACCGGGCTGGTGGCGCTGATCTGCGTCCTACCCATCGCGGCAGCGCCTTGGCCCGCAAGGGCTTTCGTCGTCCTGCTACTCGCTCTGTGCGCGGTCGTCATCGCCGATGCGGCGCTGGCGGCCAGCCCCCGCGGACTGCGCTATGCCCGGTCGCCGGACTGCTCGGCGCGACTCGCGCAGCAGGTCGACATGGACCTGGTGATTCACAACGACGGCCGCCGCCGGTTCCGCGGCCAGGTGCGCGACGCCTGGCCGCCCAGCGCGCGCGCCGAACCACGCAGTCATGCCGTGAGCATCGCCGCCGGGGAACAACAGCGGGTCCAGTCGCGGCTGCGGCCGGTTCGTCGGGGCGATCAGCGCGCGGCGCTGGTCACCGCGCGGTCGGTCGGGCCGCTGGGCCTGGCGGGGCGGCAGGGTTCGCAGGCGGTGCCCGGTCAGGTCCGGGTGCTGCCGCCGTTCCTGTCGCGCAAGCACCTGCCGTCGCGGCTGGCCAAGCTGCGCGAGATCGACGGCCTCCTGCCGACGCTGATACGCGGGCAGGGCACCGAATTCGATTCGCTGCGTGAGTATGTCGTCGGCGACGACGTGCGGTCGATCGACTGGCGCGCGACGGCGCGCCGCTCCGACGTCGTGGTCCGCACGTGGCGGCCCGAACGCGATCGGCGCGTGGTCATCGTGCTCGACACCGGACGCACGGCTGCGGGACGCGTCGGCGTCGACCCGACGTCCGCCGATCCGGCGGGTTGGCCCCGGCTGGACTGGTCGATGGACGCCGCGTTGCTGCTGGCCGCGCTCGCATCCCGGGCCGGCGACCACGTCGACTTCCTCGCCCACGACCGGGTGAGCCGCGCCGCAGTGTTCGGCGCGTCGCGCACCGAGCTGCTCGCCCAGCTGGTCGAGGCGATGGCCCCGCTGCAGCCCGCACTGATCGAACCCGATTGGCGCGCAATGGTTGCCGCCGTGCTGCGGCGCACCAGGCGCCGTTCGCTGGTGGTACTGCTGACCGACCTCAACGCGACCGCGCTGGACGAGGGGCTGGTGCCGGTGCTGCCCCAGCTGTCGGCCAAACACCACGTGATGATCGCCGCGGTCGGCGATCCCCGCGTCGACCAGATGGCGGCCGGGCGCTCGGACGCGGCGACCGTGTACGACGCGGCGGCCGCCGAACGCTCCCGCAACGACCGGCGCGCGATCGCCAGCCGGCTGCGCCACAGCGGGGTGGAGGTCGTCGACGCGCCACCCGCCGAGATCGCGCCCGCGCTGGCCGACCACTACCTGGCGATGAAAGCGACCGGCCGGCTTTAGCTTTCGGCCCGAGGCGGCCTAGCCGGTCGGGACGACGTCCGGCGCGTCCTCGACGTCGCCGGTCTCGCCGGCCCTGGCCGCGCGGCGACCGAAGTACACGATGTAGGACAGGAACGCCGCCTCGGCGATCACCCCGATGCCCACCCGGACGAACGTCGGCAACGGGGACGGCGTCACCAGGGCTTCGATCAAACCCGAGACCAGCAGCACCGCCACCAGCCCGACGGCGACCGAGACGACGCCGCGGCCCTGCTCGGCGAGGACCTGCCCACGCGGCCGGTCCCCGGGCGAAATCACCGACCACCCCAATCGCATCCCCGTCGCCCCGGCCAGGAACACCGCCGTCAGCTCCAGCAGCCCGTGCGGGGCCAGCAGCCCCAACAGGATGCCGCCCTTGCCGGCCTGGAACATCAGGCCCGCGATCAGCCCCAGGTTCGCGGCGTTGTTGAACAGGATGATCGGGATCGGCAGCCCCAACACGACCGACATGGCGATGCACTGGGCCGAAACCCAGGAGTTGTTGACCCAAACCTGCAGGGCGAACGCCGCGGCGGGGTGGTCGCTGTAGTACGACGCCACATCGTGGTTTACCAATTCGTCTATGTCACTTGGCGTTCCGAGGGCCGACTGCACCTCCGGGTTGACGGCCACCCAGATCGCGATGACCACCACGACGGCGAAGAACGCGGCCGCGGTGCCCACCCACCACCGCCACGTGCGGTACGCGACGACCGGGAACGACACCGTCCAGAACCGGGCGAACGTCCTGCTCAGCGGCGCGTGGGCGCCGGTCACCACCGACCGGGCCCGCGCGATCAGGCTGGAGAGCCGACCGATCAGCAGCGAATCCGAGGACGACGACCGCAGCATCGACAGGTGCGTGGACACCCGCTGGTAGAGCTCGACGAGCTCGTCGACCTCGGCGCCGGTCAGGGATCGGCGCCGTTTGACCAATTGGTCGAGCCGGTCCCACGTTGCGCGATGGGTCAGCACGAATGCGTCGACGTCCACGCTGCGCAGCCTAATCGCCCTGTACCGTTCGGTGTTATGTCGGAGGTCGTCACCGGGGATGCCGTGGTGCTCGATGTGCAGATCGCCCAGTTGCCGGTGCGGGCGGTGGGTGCGCTGATCGACATCGCGGTGATCTTCGTGGGCTATGTGCTCGGCCTGATGCTGTGGGCGGCCACCCTCACTCAGTTCGACAGCGCCCTGAGCGCCGCGATCCTGCTCATCTTCACGGTCCTGGTGATCGTCGGTTATCCGCTGCTGTTCGAAACCGCCACCCGTGGGCGATCGGTCGGCAAGATCGTGATGGGCCTGCGCGTGGTGTCCGACGACGGCGGCCCAGAACGCTTCCGCCAGGCGCTGTTTCGCGCGCTGGCGTCCGTGGTCGAGATTTGGATGCTCGCGGGAAGCCCCGCCGTTATCTGCAGCCTGTTGTCCCCGAAGGCCAAGCGCATCGGCGACGTCTTCGCCGGCACGGTGGTGATCAGTGAACGCGGGCCTCGCTCCGACCCGCCGCCCGTGATGCCGCCGTCGCTGGCGTGGTGGGCGGCCTCATTGCAGTTGTCGGGCCTGGATGGCGGCCAGGCCGAGGTCGCGCGCCAATTCCTTTCCCGCGCACCACAACTCGACCGCCAGTTACGCCAGCAGATGGCGTACCGAATCGCCGGTGACGTCGTGTCGCGCATCGCCCCGCCACCGCCGCCCGGCGCCCCGCCGGAGCTGGTGCTGGCCGCGGTGCTCGCCGAGCGGCACCGGCGCGAGCTGGCGCGGCTCCGCCCCGCGATGCCCCCGGCCGGGCCGTGGCCCCAACAGCGTCCGCCCGGCTGGCCCCCTGCGCCACCGGCGGGCGCGCCCTGGCCGCAACCGGGCCCGGCGACGCCAGGTGCGCAACCGGGTGGCTTCGCCCCGCCGGTCTAGCCGGACACGGCCGCCGCCATCAGGGCGACGTCGAGGATCAGGAGCGCCCAGCCGACCAGCGGGACCGCGATGCCCCCGCGGCGCTTAGCGGTGAAGAACGAGATGACGATGACGACGAAGGCCACGACGGGCGCGCCGTAGAACGCGACACCGAAGTCGATGCCGCCGCGGCCCAGGTTCTGGCACGTGCGCTCGCTGCACCCGTCGGTGCTCATCACCGCGCCGAGCGCGAAGAGCATCACGATGGCCGCGGCGGGCACCGTCGCCAGCGCCAGCCCCCAGTTGACCCAAGGCCACGCATTGCGGCCGCGGCCGCGGTCGCCCGGCGGGGCCTCGGCCACGCTTCGGGCTTCGCCGCCGACGGTCACGTTGTTGTCAGCGTCCATCCCACTGTTCCTACCCGCGGTCCGTGGGAGGCAAACCGCGCGAGGGCGGCGACCTCGATTTCTCTTCCCGCAGGTCAGGCGGCTGCGGAGGCCACGCACCGGGTTGTTTCGGAATATCTTGTTGCATCGCGTTAGTTTCCGATATATCGTGATACTCCGAAGCGCACGACCGGTGCGCTTCCCCACAACGTAAGGACTAGCAACATGAGCAACCCATTCACTCCGCCCGAGGGGCCGTTCGCCCCCCGGCCCGGTTTCGGCTTCGGCTTCGGCCCCGGCCCCCTGGACCGGCGCGCCCTGCACGACGCCAGGCGCCAGGCCCGACGGGAATTCCGTGAACACCTCCGCGACCACAGCGGCGATCGCTTCGGCCCCGGTTTCGGACCTGGCTTCGGCCCCGGCTTCGGGCCGGGTTTCGGCCCGGGATTCGGCTTCGGTCCGGGCGGCCGGCGCGGGTCACGTCGTGGCGGCCGCGGCCGTGGCCGCCGCGGTGACGTGCGAGCGGCCATCCTGGCCCTGCTGGCCGAGCGGCCGATGCACGGCTACGAAATGATCCAGCAGATCGCCGAGCGCAGCAACGGAATCTGGAAGCCCAGCCCCGGGTCGGTGTACCCGACCCTGCAGCTGCTGGACGACGAGGGCCTCATCAGCGCCAGCGAAACCGACGGCAGCAAAAAGCTTTTCACGCTGACCGACGAGGGCCGCGCGGCCGCCGAGAAGATCGAGACCCCGCCGTGGGACGAGATCGCCGAAGGCGCCGATCCCGGCCAGGTGAACCTGCGGGCCGCGATCGGCCAGTTGTTCGGCGCGGTCGCGCAATCCGCGCACACCGCCACCGCCGAGCAGCAGCAGCGCATCGTCGAGATCCTCAACAACGCCCGCCGCGAGGTCTACGGCATCCTCGGCGAGGACTGAACCCCGGCAGCGGCGGGCCCTGGATCAGGTCACATCGACCCAGTCCAGGGTCCGCTGCACCGCCTTGCGCCAGCCCGCATACCCCGCGGCGCGCTGGTCGTCGTCCCACGACGGCGTCCAGCGCTTGTCCTCTTGCCAGTTGGCCCGCAGGTCGGACGGGTCCGCCCAGAACCCGACCGCCAGTCCCGCCGCGTAGGCGGCGCCGAGCGCGGTGGTCTCGGCGACCACCGGCCGCACCACGTCCACACCCAGCACGTCGGCCTGGATCTGCATGCACAAGTCGTTTCCGGTGATGCCACCGTCGACCTTGAGCACCTCAAGGCGCACACCGGAATCCGCCTGCATCGCGTCCACCACGTCGCGGCTCTGGTAGCAGATCGCCTCCAGCGTCGCGCGGGCCAGGTGCGCATTGGTGTTGAACCGCGACAGCCCGACGATCGCGCCGCGGGCGTCGGATCGCCAATACGGGGCGAACAGCCCCGAAAACGCCGGGACGAAATAGACGCCACCGTTGTCGGGAACCTGGCGGGCCAGCGACTCGCTCTGCGCGGCGCCGCTGATGATGCCCAGCTGATCGCGCAACCACTGCACCGCCGAGCCCGTCACCGCGATCGAACCCTCAAGCGCGTACACGGGTTTGGCGTCGCCGAACTGGTAGCAGACGGTGGTCAGCAGGCCGTTGTCCGACCGCACGATCGTCTCGCCGGTGTTGAGCAGCAGGAAATTGCCGGTGCCGTAGGTGTTTTTGGCCTCCCCCTCGGCCAGGCACACCTGGCCGACCATCGCCGCGTGCTGGTCGCCGAGGACGCCGGTGATCGGCACCTCGCCCCCGAGGGGCCCCGACTCCAGCGTCACGCCGTAGGGCTGCAGCGGCGACGACGGCGCGATCGCGGGCAGCATCGCGCGGGGGACGGAAAAGAACGACAACAGCTCGTCGTCCCAGTCCAGCGTCTCGAGGTTCATCAGCATCGTGCGGCTGGCGTTGGTCACGTCGGTGACGTGCACGCCGCCCCGCGGGCCGCCCGTGAGGTTCCACAACACCCAGGTGTCGGCGGTGCCGAAAAGGGCGTCACCGCTTTCGGCGGCCTCGCGCACCCCGTCGACGTTTTCCAGGATCCACTGCAGCTTGCCCGCGGAAAAGTAGGTCGCCGGCGGCAGGCCGGCCTTGCGGCGAATCACGTCGCCGCGACCGTCCCGCTGCAGCGCCGACGCGATCCGGTCGGTGCGGGTGTCCTGCCAGACGATCGCGTTGTAATACGGCCGCCCGGTCCGCTTGTTCCACACCAGCGTCGTCTCCCGCTGGTTCGTAATGCCCAGCGCCAAAAGCTCCTTCGGCGACAGGTTGGCGCGGTTCAGCACCGACATGAGCACCGACGACGTGCGCTCCCAGATCTCGACCGGGTCGTGCTCGACCCACCCGGCGCTGGGCAGGATCTGCTCGTGCTCGAGCTGATGGCGCGCCACCTCGGCGCCGTCGTGATCGAAGATCATGCACCGGGTGCTCGTGGTGCCCTGATCTATGGCGGCTACGAATTCCGCGGACTCGGCCAACGAGCTCTCCTCCACCCATGTCGGACGTGCACGCTCCATGATGGTCTACCCGCGCGGCGCCCGTCCGCACAGGTCAGCCTGTCGCCCTTGCGTTAGGGCCGGTAAACCTGTTCCATCGGCGGTGTGGGCGAAGAGGTCAAGCGCACCACGTACGACCGCGCGCAGCGCGAGGAATACCGGCGCAAGGTGCGGCTGTGCCTGAACGTCTTCGAGACGATGCTTGCTCAGTCGCGCTTCGATGCGGACCGGCCGCTCACCGGCATGGAGATCGAGTGCAACCTCGTCGACGCCGACTACCAGCCGGCCATGTCGAACCGTGTCGTGCTGGACGCGATCGCCGATCCGGCGTACCAGACCGAATTGGGCGCCTACAACATCGAATTCAACGTGCCGCCCCGGCCGTTGCCCGGCCACACCGGGCTGGACCTGGAGGCCGAGGTGCGGGCCAGTCTCAACGACGCCGAGCTCAAGGCGAATTCGGGCGGGGCCCACATCGTGATGATCGGGATCCTGCCCACGCTGATGCCCGAGCATCTCGACGACAACTGGATGAGCGAATCGAAGCGGTACGCGGCGCTCAACGACTCGATCTTCTCCGCGCGCGGCGAGGACATCCCGATCGACATCTCCGGCCCTGAGCCGCTGAGCTGGCGGGCCGCGACCATCGCGCCCGAATCAGCCTGCACCAGCATGCAATTGCATCTCCAGCTGGCGCCCGAGGAATTCGCCGCCAACTGGAACGCCGCCCAGGTCCTGGCGGCCCCGCAACTGGCGATGGCGGCCAACTCCCCGTACTTCTTCGGCCACCAGCTGTGGTCGGAGACGCGGATCGAGGTGTTCTCGCAGTCCACCGACACCAGGACCGAGGAGCTCAAGGCCCAGGGCGTGCGGCCGCGGGTGTGGTTCGGCGAACGGTGGATCAGCTCGGTGGTCGACCTGTTCGACGAGAACCTCCGGTACTTTCCTTCGCTGTTGCCCGAGGTGTCCGACGAGGACCCCGTCGCCGAGGTGGCGGCCGGGCGCACCCCACAGCTCGCGGAATTGCGGCTGCACAACGGCACCGTGTACCGGTGGAACAGGCCGGTGTACGACGTCGTCGACGGGCGCCCGCACCTGCGGCTGGAGAACCGGGTGCTGCCGGCCGGGCCGACCGTCATCGACATGCTCGGCAACGCCGCCTTCTATTACGGGGTGCTGCGCGCCCTGTCCGAGGCGGAGGACCCGCTGTGGAACAGAATGGGTTTCGTTGTGGCACAGGCGAACTTCCTCGAGGCGGCCCGCCACGGCATCGACGCCCGGATGCACTGGCCCGGCGTCGGCGAAGTCACGGCCACCGAACTGGTCCTCGACACGCTGCTGCCGATCGCGGACGACGGCCTGCGCCGCTGGGGCGTCGACGCCGAGGTGCGCGACCGTTTCCTGGGCGTCATCGAGGGCCGCGCCCGCGCCGGCCGCAACGGGGCGACCTGGCAGGTGTCCACCGTGCGTACCCTGGAGGACGGCGGTATGAGCCGGCCCGCGGCACTGGCCGAGATGCTGCGACGGTACTGCGAACACATGCACGCCAACGAGCCGGTGCACACCTGGGATCTATAGCAGCGCAAAGGGGTAACCATGTCGTCCGACATCATGGATTGGGACAGCGCCTATCGCGAGGAGGGCGAATTCGAGGGCCCGCCGCCGTGGAACATCGGTGAGCCGCAGCCGGAGTTGGCGGCGCTCGTCGAGGCCGGGAAGTTCCGCAGCGACGTGCTGGACGCCGGCTGTGGGTTCGCCGAGCTGTCGCTGGCGCTGGCCTCGCAGGGGTACACCGTGGTCGGCATCGACCTCACGCCGACGGCCGTCGCGGCGGCCACCAAAGCGGCGCAAGAGCGCGGCCTGAGCACCGCCAGCTTCGTGCAGGCCGACATCACGTCCTTCACGGGGTACGACGGGCGCTTTTCGACGGTCGTCGACAGCACGCTGTTCCATTCGCTACCGGTGGAGGGCCGCGACGGCTACCTGCGCTCGATCCACGGCGCGGCCGCGCCGGGGGCCGGCTATTTCGTGCTGGTGTTCGCCAAGGGCGCCTTCCCCGCCGAGATGGATCCGAAGCCCAACGAGGTCGACGAGGACGAGTTGCGCGCCGCAGTGAGCAAGTACTGGGAGATCGACGAGATCCGGCCCGCCTACATCCACGCGAACATTCCCCCGATGTCCAACGCGCCGTTCGAGTTTCCGCCGCACGACCGCGACGAGAAGGGGCGGATGAAGTTGCCGGCCTACCTGCTGACGGCGCACAAGGCCGGCTGAGCTCCAAAGCGTCAGATGGTGCCGTAACCGGTGAGGGCGGTACCGATGAACGCCAACTCCGCGAGCAGGGCGCTCGAGTTGGATTGCAGCTCGCTGATGTAGCTGGTCGCCGGCGGGATCAGGAACTGCCCGAAGGTGATGGGTTCGATCGTGGTGTTGGGGATGTGGACGTGGGGCAGGCTGAACGCGTCGACGCCGACGGGCGGGATGGTCAGCGGCGCCGTGGCGAACGCCGGCCAGCCGAGCTGCGGCAGCGTGAAGCCGCCGACTCCGATCGGTGGGATGGTGAGCGGCGCCGTGGCGAACGCCGGCCAGCTGACCTGCGGCAGGGTGAAACCGCTGACCCCGATGGGCGGAACGGTGATGGACGGGATGTTGAAGCTCGAAAGGCCGATCGACGGGAAGACGTAGTCGCCCGAGCCGCTGGGATTGCCGATGGTGAGGACCGGCAATTGAAATTGTCCGATTTGGATGCCCGGGAAGTTGATCGTGCTGATAAAGCCTTGCGTGTGGAAACCGAAATTCGGTGCGAAATCGAACCCGTGGAGAACGATGTCATAGTTGGGCGCGATGATGTTGCCGGTATTAAGGCTGAGCACCGTCACATCTCCGCTGCCGCCCGTGATATTTATATCCGGAAACTGTATCTGGGGGAAGTTGAATCCCGGGATCGTCACGGTGGGCAGGCTCCAGTTGCTGAGGACGATCTTCGGCGTCTGGAACTGCGGAATATCGATGGACGGCAAGCTGATCGGCGGCACCGAGATGGTGGGCGTCGTTATCTGCGGCAGGCTGAATGCGCCCACGGTCACGCCGGGCGGAGTCGACCCGGCCGGTATCGTGATCGACGGTATCGCGAGTTGCGGCAAGTTAAACGGGCTCACCGTTACATTCGGGGGCGTGGTCCCGGCCGCAATGTTTATGGACGGAATAGTCAACTGCGGCAGATTGAAAGCCGAGAGGTTGATCGGGTTGATGTTCACTTCCGGCAGGATGACCCCGGGCGTGCTGACGGTGACCAGGATTCCGGCCTGGCTGATCTGGAGATTGATGATGTCGCCGTACAGGGTGAACGTTTGTACGGTCGCGGCGGGTACGGCCGCGGCGGCCGCCTGGCCGACCTGCCCCGCATTAGCGGCCTCGGCGCTGACATACGCCGACGCACCGGCACTCAGCAGGCTTTCGAACTCCGCATGGAACGCCTGCGCTTGTGCGTTGAGGGCCTGGAATTGCCGGCCGGCGCTGCCGAACAGCGAAGCGATCGCGACGGATACCTCGTCCGCGGCGGATGCCGCTATCCCCGTGGTCGGGCCGGCGGTCGCGGCGGCGTCGGTCAGCGAGGCACGAATACCCGCCAAGTCCTGGGCTGCACCCTGCACCAGGTCCGGCACGGTGATCACATACGACATCTCCATCTCCTTTCAGGCCCGCCACGAAGAGAAGGGCGCGCCGAATGACGCCGCGGCAGAACACAATTCACCGACCAGCCCACACCGCGCCGCCGCCTCCAACATCGGAGCAGATCGCATTCGGCACCCTTTCTGACCAACTCGTCATCAAGAGGCGTGCCGTCGCGGGCCGACCCTTACCCCGGGCGCGCGCTAGGAGAAACCTACCCCACACGTGCCTAATAAGCACAGTGCTTTTCATACTTTTCGTCAAAATCAGCCGTACGGATTCCCAAATCGGTATCTTCGGCCCGCGTCCCGCCGCAGGCCAGTTGCCTCTCGCCCGCGGAAGCCAGGATCAGCGCCTCGGCAAGACCTCGCGTTCCGACAGCCGCGGCGAGAAAGTCATGCGAAGATTCCGCCGGTCCCGAGCGTGCTCACCTGACGCCGCACGAGGCGACTTCCACGCTCGTTCGTTGCGCCGGCGCTCGGCTCGGCGTCAAGCGGCGGGTCAGCCGATGAGGCTGCCGCCGACGAACTCCAACTCTGAAACAAAGGCGTTCACGTTGGCGGCTGCGGTGCTGATGTAGCTGGTCACCGGCGGGATCTGGAACTGGCCGATCACGAGGGGTTCGATGGCGATGTTGGGGATGAGGACGTCGGGCAGGCTGAATGCGCCGAGGCCGATGGGCGGGATGGTCAACGGCGGCGTGGCGAAGCCGGGCCAGCTGAGCTGCGGCAGCGTGAAGTTGCCGACGCCGATCGGCGGGATGGTCAACGGCGCCGTGGCGAACCCCGGCCAGCTGACCTGCGGCAGGGTGAATTGGCCGAGGTTGATGGGCGGAATGGTCAGGCCCGGGATATTGAAACCGGAAAGGCCGATGGGCGGCAGGGTAAATCCGCCAATGCTAATGGGAGGGATGTTGAATGCGTTGATATAGCCCGGGGTGTTTAAGCCCAGCGATGCCACGATGTCGAAGTTTTCAAGGTTGACGGTTATGGGACCAGGGATCAAAGGCCCGAGACCGCCAATAGTGACGAGCGTTTGATTATTCCCCATAACAGCGAGATCCGGGAATTGTATCGACGGAAAACCAATCGTGGGAATGCCGATCGAGGGCAAGTTGAAGCCCGGTACCGTCACCGAGGGCAGGGTTATCGGCGGCACCGCTATGGTGGGCGTGGTTATCTGCGGCAGGCTGAATGATCCGACCGTTACGCCGGGCGGCGTCGACCCGGCCGGGATGTTGATTGATGGCAGTGTGATTTGCGGCAAGTTGAATGCGCTCAGCATGACATTGGCGGGCGTCGTCCCGGCCGGAATGCTTATCGGGGGAATAGTTATCTGAGGCAGGCTGAAAGCGGAGAGATTTATCGGCGGTACGTGCACCGCTGGCAGGAGGATTCCGGGGGTACCGATTGAGACCAGAATGCCGCCGGTCTGCTCAATTTGAAGGTTGATGATGCCGCCGAGCAAGTTGATCGACTGTGTGACCTGGGCGGGTACGGCCGCCGCGGGCGCGGCCAGGGAGACCCCATTCGCCGCATCGGTCAGGAGTTGCCCCGCGTTCGTGGCCTCGGCGGCCGCATATGCCGCCGCGCCGCCGCTCAACAGGCTTTCGAACTCGGCCTGGAATGCCCGCGCTTGGGCGCTGAGAGCTTGAAATTGCTGGCCGGCGCTGCCGAACAGCGCAGCGAGCGCCACCGAAACCTCGTCCTGGGCGGCGGCCGCGATCCCGGTGGTGGGGCCCGCGGTCGCAGCGGCCTGGGCGAGCGAGGCTCGAATGCCCGCCAGGTCCTCAGCTGCACCTTGCACGGCTTCCGGCACGGTGGTCACATACGACATCGCTATCTCCCTTCACACGCACAGCAAACGGCGGGGTAATTCATCGAGAAGTCAACGACGGGTGGAGCGGTAGCTCCGGCCGTCGTCCGGTATGCCAGACATTGCCCGGGCGCGGCGGCTGGCCCTGACGCGGCCGGGTCGAATGAGATTGCCACCGAAGCCAATTCACCGGCCACCCCATTCCAGGACGCTGCCGCCTCCGGCACCGGGGCGGACCCGGCTCCGGCGGGGATCAATGAGGTATTGAATTCTGGGGAGAGCACAGAGATGTTCATCCGCAAACCCCTTCGGACCAGCGCGCCATCGAACTGGAGCTCCGGCCGCAGGGACCAAGGCCCCTAACCGGCGCCCCACCACGGCTGCCCGAATTGCCGAGTGTGAGGTCTAACAATTACCGCATTTTCATACTTTTAGTCAAGGATTCGGCGAAAAGCCCTAAGGTCCGGTTTCTACCCCGGAGCTGCCTGGCCGGCAGGCGCGGCGAAGAGCTAGCTGCCGGTCGCCGCGGTGGCCGCGATCAGCGCCTCGGCGAAGCCCTCCAGGTCGTCGGCCGTGGTGTCGACGTGGGGCGAGATCCGCAGCACCGGCGCGGACAGTTCGTGCGGAGCCCGCGCCACTCCCGCGTAGGTCGTCACGATGCGCCGCTCGGCGAGCAGCCACGCCCGCACCGCCTCGGGGTCGGCGCCGTCGACCGGGGCCAGCGTGGTGATGGCGCTCGGCTCCTCGTCCTCTTCGACCACCGCCCAGCCGTCGAGGTCGGCCAGCAGGGTGCGCGCGACGTTGCCGAGATGGGCCAGCCGGGCTCGGATCGCTTCAGGCCCGCACGCCAGATGTTCGCCGACAGCGACCGAAAAACCCACGCGCGCCGCGGCATTGGCCTCCCCGAAGCTCAGCTGCTGCGCGACCGACAGGCCCGTGGCCCAGGCCGGTGCCGGCAGCCGCGGCGTCAGCCGGTCCATCAGCTCGGGCCGCACGGCCAGAACGCCGACGCCGCGTGGCCCGGCGAGCCATTTGCGCGACGACGAATATGTCGCGTCGGCGCCGACGGCGCAGTCGATGTGCCCCAGCGCCTGCGCGGCGTCCACCACCAGCGGCACGCCCAGCTGACGGCAGAGCTTGGCCACCATGGCCAGCGGCTGCACCACGCCCCGGTGGCTGGCCAGGGGCGTGAGGTGGACTAAATCCGGCGGATCCTCGTCAAGTCGGAGCGCCGCGTCGTCCAGCGCCAGCCTGCCGTCGTCCAGGGTGGGCAAGGTGCGCACCTCGAACCCGTGGGCCGCCATCACGGCCAGGTTGGGCCCGTACTCGCCGGGCAGGCACGCCAGCGTGCGCCGGTCGGTGGGCCAAGCACCCAGCAGCAGATCCAGCGCGTGCAGCGAGCCGGTGGTGAAGACGACCGCGGCGTCGGGCATGCCGCACAGCGTCGCGACCGCGGCGCGTCCGGCGTCGAGCACCGGGGCCGCCGCCTCGGCCGCGACGTACCCGCCGACCTCGGCCTCGTGCAGCGCGTGCTTGACGGCGGCATCCATTGCCGCGAAGCTCTGGCGCGAGCAGGCGGCGCTGTCGAGGTGCAGCCCGGCCGCAGGTGGGCGGGCCGACCGCCACCGGTCGGCCAGCGAATCTGCCGTCACTTCACCGCCAGCGACAGCCCGAAGTCGCCCGCGCCGTCGGTCCACCACCGGACGCGGCGCAGCCCGGCCTCGGCCAATTCGGCGCTGACCCCGTCCGGGCGGAACTTGCAGGACACCTCCGTGAGCACTTCCTCGCCGTCCGCGAAATCGACCGTCAGGTCGAGGGCGCCGACCCGCACCCGCTGGCGCCGGCCGGCCCGCAGCCACATCTCGATGCGTTCCTCGTCGGCGTTCCAGCGCGCCACGTGGTGGTAGGCCTCGACGTCGAAATCGGCGTCGAGTTGCCGGTTGATCACCGCGAGCACGTTGCGGTTGAAGCGGGCAGTCACCCCGGCGGCGTCGTCGTAGGCGCGCACCAGCCGTTCGGTGTCCTTGACCAGGTCGGTGCCCAGCAGCAGGCTGTCCCCGGGCCGCATCACCCCGGCCAGGGTGGCGAGGAACTCCGCGCGCGGCCCGGGCGTCAGGTTGCCGATCGTTGACCCCAAGAACACGAACAGCCGCCGGCCGCCGTCGGGAATCTCGGTCAGGTGCTCCTCGAAATCCCCACAGACGGCATTGATTTCGATGCCCGGGTATTCGCGTTGAATGGCGGTGGCGGTGGCCGACAGCACGCTGGCGTCGACGTCGAACGGCACGAACCCGCGCAGCGAACCGCGGTCGCGCAGCGCGTCCAGCAGCCGCCGCGTCTTCTCCGACGTCCCGGCGCCGAGCTCCACCAGCGTGTCCGCCTCGCTGGCCGATGCGACCTCGCCCGACCGGGCGCGCAGGATCTCGGCCTCGGCGCGGGTCGGGTAGTACTCCGGCAGCCGGGTGATCTGGTCGAACAGGTCGCTGCCCACCGAATCGTAGAACCACTTGGGCGGCAATGTTTTCGGCGTCTGCTGCAGGCCGTCGAGTACGTCGCGACGCAGCGCGTGATACGCGGAGTCGGCGGCGAGGTGGTTGGACAGCGTCAGCGTCATCGAGATCCTTCCGAATTGAGCGGCGTCATCCTGACGCCCGCCGGGGTGACCTCGACCAGGTGCCGGTCGGGCACGTCTTCCCAGTCGGGCGCGTCGTCGTAGGGCTCACTGGCCAACACCACCCCGTCGTCGCGGCGCAGCATGAACAGGGTGTCGCCCCAAGCGGTCGCCAGCAGCCGGGAGCCGTCGGCGGCCAGCACGTTGAGCCGCGCCAGCGGGTCGGCGGCGCCGATCTCGGCGATGGTCTCGCCCAGCGTGTCTAGGCCGCGCTCGAATAGGGTCGCCGCGAGAATCGCGCTGTCGCAAGACGATTCGGCCGATGAGGTAAGCGGCAGCACCGCGCGGTCGACGATCCCGTTGTGCGACAACAGCCAGCGGCCGTCGGTGAACGGCGCGGTCGCGGTGGCCTCGATCGGCATCCCCACGGTCGCCGAGCGCACCGCGGCCAGCACGCAGTGGCTGCGCAGCGCCGGCGCGATCGAGTCGAACGACGCGTCGCCCCACAGCGGCGCCGGGCTGCGCCAGCGCCGGGGCACCTCGCCGTCGAAAAACCCGACGCCCCAACCGTCGGCGTTCATCAGGCCGTGCTTCTGGCGGCGCGGGGCGTACGACTGCACCCGCAGCCCGCACGGCGGGTCCAGCACCAGCGACGAGACCGTCACGTCGGCGCCGAGCCAGCCCAGGTGACGGCACATCAGTCGTCCACATCCCACGCCAGGCGGACACCGGAGAAGATCTGGCGCCGGATCGGGTGGTCCCAGTTGCGGAAGCTGGGCCGCAAAATCGCCGCCTCCACGGCCCACGAGCCGCCGCGCAGCACGCGGTAGTCGCCGTCGAAGAACGGCTGCGAGTAGCGCTCGTAGATCATCGGGACGAAACCCGGCCAGGGCCGCAACGGCGAGGCCGTCCACTCCCAGACGTCGCCGAGCATCTGCTCGACGCCGTAGGCCGAGGCTCCGGCGGGGTACGCGCCGACGGGCGCGGGACGCAGCGCGGTACCGCCCAGGTTGGCCAGCGCGCCGGACGGCTCCTGCTCGCCCCACGGGTAGCGCCGCCGGGTGCCGGTCGCCGGGTCCCACGCGCAGGCCTTCTCCCATTCGACTTCGGTGGGCAGCCGGGCACCGGCCCAGGCGGCATAGGCCTCGGCCTCGAAGTAGGTGACGTGCTGCACCGGCTCGTCGGCCGGGACGTCCTCGACGTAGCCGAACCGGGCGCGGGTCTTGGCGTCGGCACTCCAGAACTGCGGCGCGGTCAGGCCCGCGGCCTGGCGATGCTGCCAGCCGCGCTGCGACCACCACTGCGGCCGGTGGTAGCCGCCGTCGTCGATGAACTGGCGCCACTCGCCGTTGGTGACGGGAACCCGGCCGATCCGGAACGCCGGCACGTCCACGACGTGGGCGGGGCGTTCGTTGTCCAGCGAGTACGGTTCGCCGGCGGCGTCGACGCCCAGCACGAACGGGCCGCCCGGGATCAGCACCGACGTCCCGGCCACCCCGGGCCGGCCCGCGGGCAGGGCGCAACCGTCGGTCAACAGCGGAGCGCCGGTGCGCAGGTTCAGCGCCTGCAGCATGGTCTCGTCGTGCTGGTTCTCGTGGCTGACCACCAGCCCGAAGGCGAACGCCGCTTGCTCGCCGGCCGGGTCGTCGGGCAGCGCGTCCAAGGCGTCCAGCGCCGCCGACCGCACGGTCCGGCAGTACGACCGCGCCCGCTCCGGGGACAGCAGTGGCAGCTCCACCCGGCTGGCCCGGGAATGCTCGAACGCGTCGTAGAGGCCCTCGACGGCCGGCGGCAACATCCCCGGCCGGGCCGGGTCACCGCCCCGCAGCAGCCAAAACTCCTCCTGCTGACCGATGTGCGCCAAATCCCACACCAGCGGGCTCATCAACGGGTCGTACTGCCGCCACAGCTCGTCGTCGTCGAAGTCGACCAGTCGCAGCGTCCGCGCCCGCGCCCGCGCCATGTCGTCGGCAAGCCTCTCCCGGGACGTCACAGGCCCCCTCGCGCCATCCGCGCCACCACCGGCGCAATGCCGTGCTCGATGACTCGGTCGGAAAAGTCGTCGCCCGGACATCGGCCCCGCTCGACGCCGGCCAGCAGGAGCCGCATCGACTCAGCTAGCTCCGCCGGCGCCCGCTCGGCGGCGATCGCCACGCATTTGTTGGCAGCCTCGAAGAGCCGCCGGTCGCGCAGGCCCACCCGGGCCGCGGTGTCCCAGGCGGTGGCCACCGGTTCGACGGCCTCGGCCGCGAGGTCGGCGGCGACCGGGTCGTCGAGCAGGGCCACCAGCGTGAAGACCACCGCCGGCCACCACACGTCCGGGACGCTGTCGAGGTAGCGGATCTCCAGCCACTGCCTGGGGCGCACCGGCGGGAACAGCGTGGTCAGGTGGTATTCCAGGTCGGCGACGGTCGGCCGCCGGTCGCCGAGCAATACCCGGCCGTCCACCCAGTCCGCGAAGGGCACCCACCGCGTGACGGCCAGCGCCTCGGGGTCGTGCACCAGCATCACCGGGGCCTTGAGCGCATAGCGCGCCCAGTCGGTGCCCGGGTCATCGCCGCTGGCGCCCAGGATCGGCCCGCAGCGCGCCGAGTCCATGTCGCCCCACACCCGCTGGCGGCTCGACACCCAGCCGGTGAACTCGCCGCCCAGCATCGGGGAGTTGGCGGAGATCGCGATCATCGTCGGGCCCAGCGCGTGCGCCAGCCGGACCCGCGCCGCCCAGCCGTCCCGCGGGCCGGCGTCCACGTTGACCTGAATCGATGCGGTGGACGTCATCATCGCCGCGCCCGCCTCCCCGGAGCGGCTGGCGTGGAAGAACTCCTCCATGGCGCGGTAGCGCGCGCCCGGGTTGATGCGCTTCGGCGGGCGCAGCGGATCGGCCCCCAGGAAAACCAGACCCAGCCCGGCGGCTGCGAAGGCCGACCGCAGCACCGCCTGGTCCTCACTCATCGCGTCGATGGCGGCCAGCACCCCGTCGGCGGGCGGGCCGGACAGCTCGACAGCCCCGCCGGGTTCCACCGTGACGGCGCTGCCGCCGGGCAGGGCGGGCAGCTGCTCGAGCACATCGGAGATTTCGTCCCAGCCGGGCCGGCGGTGCGGGTCGGCGGGGTCGTGGCAATGCCCTTCCAGCTCCAGACCGATACGCCCCAGCGGTGCGTCGAGCAGACAGCCCTCGGCGATGTATTTCGCGGCGGCGGCAGCGTCGACCATCTCGGCCTGGGCGGCGCTGACGGCGGCGAAGGCCATATCACGATCCCTTCGGGCTGGTTGCGCAGCTGGCGGAAAATTAATCGCCACTACTTCATCTAGCAGACGGCTCCGACATATTCCCGTTCCCGCCGGCCGTCCCGACACGGCCCTCCCGAGCATTCCGGTCCACGCTACTGCCCCAGCGCGTTCTGCATAGCCCCCGCCAGGACGTTGACCGCGGGGCCCGCGTTGCCAGACTGGCAGACCTTGGCCTGCAGCAACACGTTTTCGCGCAGCCTGGTTTGATCGAAACAGCGCCGGTCGGTGCCGGCTTCCTGCTTGGTCCAATTCGCGTCGGTGCCCGTCGCCGGACCGCCGTCGAACGACCACACCTGCGTGGCGCCGTTGTCCAGATGCATCGCGGTGGTCTGCCCGGAGCAACCGCCGGTCCTGTCCACCACACGGTGGAACGCCCGGGCCGCGGCATCGTTCGTGGCAAACACCCCCACCGCCTGTTTGACGAAGTGGGTCTGGTCGTTGGCCGACGTCTGGGTGGTCGCCCCGTTGAACGACGCCAGATCCGGATCGTCGAACACCTCGGGCAGCCCGATGTCCGCCCAGTTGTTGCAGACCGGCACGTCGACCGAGAAGCCCTGGAAGGGCTGGGTGAATGTCGACTCCCAGCCCATCGGCCCGCCGACGATGTTGCCTACCGACCCCTTGCCCAGGACCGCGTAATTGACCACCCCGGGTTCCGACGGATGCGCGGCGGCGACTGGAACGCCCAACCCCGTCCCGACCGCCGCGCCGACGGCTACCACCGCGGCCCAGATCCGCATGGTCATGGGTTTCGATCATGCCAGGGCCGAGTGCGCGAGGGCGAACGCCGGATTATTGCCCCCGCACGCCCTCCTCCACTTTCTTGCCGAGGTCGGGGTCGACGTTGCGCCAGTACTCGAACACCCGCGACAGCACCGGCTCTTTGACGCCCTTCGAAACGTGGCCGATGATGTTGTGCGCCAAGCGTTCCCGGGCCGCGTCATCGAGCACCTCGCGGACCATGGTGCCGGCCTGGCCCCAGTCGTCGTCCTCGGCGTGCAGCGTGTACGCGGCGCGGACCATGTCGCCGTCGGCGTGCCAGCGCACCTCCGCGGCGCGCGCGGGGTCCGCCTGCGGGCCTCCGTAGGAGTTGGGCGCATACACCGGATCGGAGACGTTGTTCATCCGCATCGCGCCGTCCTTGGAGTAGCTGTCGACCTCGACCTTCGGCGTGTTGACCGGGATCTGCCGGTAGTTGGTGCCCAGCCGGGCGCGGTGCGCGTCGGAGTAGGAGAAGCCGCGGGCCTGCAGCATCTTGTCGGGGCTCAATCCGGTGCCGGGCACGGTGTTGTTGGGCTCGAAGGCCGCCTGCTCGATTTCGGTGTGGTAGTCGGTGACGTTGCGGTCGAGCGTCAGCTTGCCGACGTCGATCAGGGGGTAGTCGCCGTGCGGCCACACCTTGGTCAGGTCGAACGGGTTGAACCGGTAGGTGCGGGCCTCCTCATACGGCATGATCTGCATCTTCAGCGTCCAGCTCGGATGCTCGCCGCGCTCGATCGCCTCGTAGAGGTCGCGCTGGTGATAGTCGCCGTCCTCCCCGGCCAGCCGGTCGGCGTCTTCCTGCGTCAAAAAGTCGACGCCCTGATCGGTGATGAAGTGGTACTTCACCCAGAAGATCTCGCCGGCGGCGTTGATCCAGCTGTAGGTGTGGCTGCTGTAGCCGTTCATGTGCCGCCAGCTCCTGGGGATTCCGCGATCGCCCATCAGCCAGGTGACCTGGTGCGCGGACTCCGGTGACAGCGTCCAGAAATCCCATTGCATGTTGTGGTCGCGCAAATTCGTTGCCTGCATGCGTTTTTGGGACCGGATGAAGTGCTGGAACTTCATCGGGTCGCGCATGAAGAAGACCGGCGTGTTGTTGCCGACCATGTCGAAGTTGCCCTCGGTCGTGTAGAACTTGAGCGCGAAACCGCGCGGGTCCCGCCAGGTGTCCGGGCTGCCGCGCTCGCCCGCGACGGTCGAGAACCTGATCAGCGTCTCGGTTTTGGTGCCCGGCTGGAACACCGCCGCCCTGGTGTAGCGGCTGACGTCGTTGGTGACCTCGAAGTGGCCGAAGGCGCCGCCGCCCTTGGCGTGCGGCTGGCGTTCCGGGATGCGCTCCCGGTTGAACATCGCCATCTGCTCGATCAGGTAGTGATCCTGCAGCAGGATCGGCCCGTCGGGGCCGATGGTCAACGATTGGTCGTCGCTGGGCGCGGGAATTCCGGCGTCGGTGGTGGTGTGGCGCTCCGTCATGTCGCTGCCTCCTCGTTAAATCGAATGGGCCTAAGAACGTTCGGTGCCGGGAGCACCAACGTCACGCCTACGGGCGCGGGTTGCCGGGGGTGTTCGGCGCGGGCGCGGGTGGGCTGGGGGTCGGCGACTGGCTGGGACCGCCGGGGCCGCCCGGACCGAAACCGGGAGGCGGGCCGCCCGGGCCGAATCCCGGCGGCGGCGGGCCCCACGGGCCGACGATCATGCCCGGACCGCCCGGGCCACCGAACTGCCACGGTCCGCCGGGGCCGCCGGGGCCGTACATCATGCCGGGGTGGTGCTTGTGGTGGCAGTGATGGTTGAACCCGACGATCATGGCGCCGGCGAAGAAGACGGTCGACAGGATGAAGACGATCCCGGCCACGATCACCACCCACGCGGCGGCGACGTAGAGCCTGGGCGGCTTGACCCGCTCGTACGCGGGCGCCGGCGGTGGCGGCGCGGCGACGGAAGTCGGTTGCGTTGACGGTTCAGGTGTTTGGGTCATGCCTTGCATATTGCCCGTCTCGTCAACCGCGATAACAGGCTGCGCCGACAAAAGTTGCTGTGAATTGTGTAGCCCGGCGCTCATTCGAGCGCCGGGCTATCGGTGGAGGTTTGACTACCCGCCTACGGCGTGCGCGACGGCGCGACCGACGACGGGATCTGGCTGGGTCCGGGCGCACCCGGTGTCGCCGACGCGGGCCCGCCGCCCTGGACCGCCCCGGGGCCGCCGGCCGGGCCACCCTGGCCGCCGGGACCGCCCGGGCCGCCGAAGCGGTGCGGATGCATGAAGGCGGCGTGGTGCTTGTGGTGGTGCATGCCGCCGTGGCCGTGATGCCCGAGCGCCATCCCGGTGAAGAAGATCACCGAGACGATGAAGACGACGCCGGCAACGATGGCGACCCATGCCGCGGCGATGAAGACGCGGGGGGTCCGGAAGAGCGCCGCTTCGGTTGCAGCCGCAGGCGCCGGTGCGGTCGCGGTGTGAGTCCGCGCAGTGGGGGTGTCAGATGTTTCACTCATGAGACTCATGATGCGGGCGTTCACAATAGTTATGGCTATGCGCTAGTTAAGTAGCGGCTATGAGCTGAAAACCTTGTTTACCTGCACAAACCACCCCCGGGGAAGCCTAATCCGGCTTGAACGGGTTGACCGCGAACTGTTACCTCGGCATTGGGACCGCGAAGCTGCGTTGATTGCGCAAAAAGGGCCTAGTCACAGCGCTGGGCGCGACGGTCAGTTTGAGTTGTCGCAAGTTCTGCTGCGGACTGGCTGCGGACTGGCCGGTTTGTCCGTCCCGCAGAACAAACAGGCCTGAGGCTTGTACCTCTTCGATGCGCCGACAACGGTAACTACGACCGACAGTCGCAATGCGCTCTCTCCCCAAGCATAGCTTCAGGTATGGACTCCAGCATCTCTTGGGGTATAGTTCTGGGCATGGATCCAAGCATCCCGTCCTCTGGTGACAAGAACGCCATGACCGGCACCGAACAAAAGGTGCTGGAGAATCGCTTACGCCGGGCTGCCAAGCGGCAAGGACTTGTCCTAGTCAAATCTCGCTCACGCGATCCCCGCGCAGTCGACTATGGCGGCTACATGCTGGCCGATGCCGACACCGACGAGGTCGTTGCAGGCGAGCTAGGTTCACGTCAGGCGCTCTCGCTTGCCGAGGTCGCCGAAGCGTTACAGGAGACGGCCGAGAAACTGGAGAGTAAGGGCCACGCTATCCAGCGCTTCCGCGACTGGCTCCTACAAGACCGGTTCGCCCTCCGCGGTGCCATTGAACTCATCGAGGCCGGTGACATCGAAGATGGTCTCGCTGCAATGCGCGCGCTGGAGACAGACCTACTAGCACAACAGTCGTCGTGATGGAGACAGTCGCCGATGCGCAAAACAAAACCCCAGCCGTTTGATCGGGCATTCCGTACACCCCGTAGTGACTACGGGGGTCGTCCGGATTGACTACAGGGACGGTTCTGGGGTGTTCAAGATCTAGGGTAGGCGGTCGAGCGTAAGTGAGCAACAACCCTATGTCGTGGCCGTCGTTCGAGCACCACTTCGCCTCGGCCAGGCTTGTCCACTATCTCGGTGAGTGCTCGGGTGACCACCAGCGCGCAATGGAGCTGTATGAGTGGAATACCGCCGTCTCCGCAGCATTCTGGGAGTCGCTGGGCTACCTCGAGGTGGCGCTCCGTAATGCGTTAGACCGACAGATGCAAGCCCTCCATCTAAGCAAAGGGAGGCCGAGTCATTGGATCTTCGATGACGCTCGAGAGCTCGGCCGTGACGCACAGGGCGCCGGCAAGCATAACTACCCGTACCAGCACGTAGCCACCGCCATTTCGCGCGTTCGTCAGAATAAGAAGCGCGTGACACCCGGTCAGATCATCTCCGAGATCTCTTTCGGGTTCTGGCATCAATTAGTTTCCAAGCGCCAAGTGCGCATTTGGCCCAACCTTGTCGCTGCGTTTCCCTTTAGTCCCAACAGGAGTCAGGCAACCGTTCATGATCCCATTAGCCGGCTGCGGACCGTCCGCAACCGAATAGGCCACCACCATCGAATCTGGTCTCTGGACATGGCCGCGCATTACGCGGACATCCTCACCGTTGCGGGATATATCGACCCCGAGCTGGCTGCCTGGATCGACGGCTGTTCACGCTTTCATGGAACTCTGGCGAAGCGGCCGTGAAGGGATCGGCAGCCTTGCTTATCGCACAGGTGAAATGCCGCCTGGCGTTGTCCAATCCTCACCGTCCGCGCGCGATATCGAGACCCTCGGCTCCAAGATCGAAGCGAGGTGGCCCGCTGCCGTCGGTGACATGGCCGACGCCCTGCTGGATGAACGCCGCGAGCTGATGCGCAATTGGCGTGGCGATCAGACGAAGATTCAGCGTCTGTGAACAATGCACGTCAAGTAGAGGTACGAGCGCCGGGCGGGCATTAAGGCACCGGAAAATCGGGGAACTAGAGGTGTGAGCGTGGGTTTTGCGTCGGCAAAGCGCGCGCAGTCATCAAACTTTTTCAAATATTCGGCCAGCAAGTACGACGCATCAGGGTCGGCCTAATAGTGGGAAGCCAAGACTCGTGTACTGGTGACCTTCGCCGGACGCGCCGATGTCGGGGAGCTGCTTAGCGCTCTAGCGGTGCTCTTCGTCGAGGTCCCTCGACACCCAGGGGCAAGTGAGGCACGCTTTCACGGTCAGCGACCGCACCGACGAAGCGTGGTGGGTGACGACCACGGTCACGTGCGAATCTTCGCGCCCGCGCCGCGGGCCAGTCGCGATCCACTCGTGCCGCGCCTGCTGACGTTCGCCGAACAGTCCCATGCACATCATGGACGTCTTCCACTTTCCGTACCAGTGAGCTGTCGAACCAGTGCTGGCGTATTCGGGGTACAGGGCCCGCCAGTAGTGCCGGTACGGCTCTTCGTGCATCTTGATGCTCCCGTCTTTGACCGGCAGCGTTGACTGCCAGCCCCGGCCTTCTCCGAAGGGCACCGTGCCGGGTGGCGCGGTTGCCGTTCGCCCACGTTCGGAGGCGTGCGGGCGAATCTCTTGGCCGTAATCAACAGTACCGAGCCGGGAAGCGAGGCGTCCCTGGCTGATTCGAGCCGAGAACCGGAGGTCGGGAGTCGGGCCTCAGGCCAAACGTTCCACAATGGCCTCGAGCGTTGTGCCGATGGCCGCGGCGACGTGGTGGAGTTCGATGACATCCAGTCGGCGTTCGCCCGACTCGTACTTGCTGACGAACGATTGAGGTACGTCTAGCCGCTCGGCGACGTCGACCTGGGTGAGTCCAGCTTCCCGGCGCAACTCCCGCAGCAACGCACAAAGTTGCTGGTATTGCGCGGAATAGATGGACTTTTCCACCCGGCCAGCGGACCGCGCTCCTGCTAATATCCCAATTTAGGATATTCGGGCTATCGCTCCTCCGGGCGCCGCGACGTGGAAAGAATCGAAGTGGCCAAATGATGCTGAACACCGTCGCCGCCGTCGCTGTCACGTTGGCATTGGTCGGAGCGCCGGTATCGCTGGAGCCCCTTGCCCCCCATGGATGCCCTGCGAACTGGGTGGCCAAGCCGTCGTCGACCTGGCCATACCAAATGGGGTGCTACCCACCAGAGCCACCGCCGCCGCCCAATGGACACTACCCCCCGTGCAACAGTGTCGACCCTCGATTTTGCCCAGGGTTGTGGAACTGACCCAGAGGCCATTGCTATTCGGCAAACCACAAGCGCATTCATTTAGCTGCCCCAAGAGGTAAGGCCAACAGTGAAACTGTTAATAGCGGCGCTCGCCGCCGCAGCTGTACTACCGGCGGCTGGTTTCTTCGCCCCCGCAGCACACGCCGACTGCTACTCTCCCGCGTATCACTGGCGTGAGGTGTGCACCGGCGCTGGGGGTTCACCAGATCCCGGGCAGACGCCGTTCAGTGGCTACCCGGACACACCCGCGCCGATTCATTGCACGTACACCGCGATAGGGCGGGTCGCTGATTGTAGTTCGGGTGGGCCAGCCGATATGCCGCAAACCCCGATCACCGGCCCGAAATCCGCCCCACCCCCTGGTGGCTGTCCACCAGGCTGGCACTGGGATCCCACAGACGCCGGTGGCAGTTGTAGGTAGTCTATGCGGGCCCTGATTTGTCAAGGTCGTTCTACCGTTGACCGGAGAATTCCAACGTGCCTCAAGAGCCGCTTCACAGATACCCAAAATGACCACTCTGCGCCACGAGGCCGGCCAGAATCTCGGGGGCGGGTAGCTGAACGGTCACTGGGCAAGGCCACGTTGCGACGGCCATAGAAGCCGGTGAACCGACGAATCAATTCAGCATGAGACCGGGCAACGAGGCTTTTGCGTAAAGGAGCTGACTTCATGGCGATCCGCATCAGCCGACTGCAAGAGCTGCTGGCCGTCGGAGTCGCAGCGCTCTTACTGCTGCTCTCACCAGCCGCAAGCGCAGACCCCTATACGAGCACCGACAGGCAGTATCTCGCCCAGCTGCACCATGGAGGGATTTGCTGTCCGCAACAGGCCGATACGCCGATCCCATACTCCTCGCCTGATAGTGCGATCGCCTTGGGGAAGGCGATCGCGACCGATATGACTGCCAACCCCACCTATGCCGGATTCAAGAACCTTTCCCGAAACATCGTTAACGACCTAGGCGCTAGCCGCCTTAATAGTTTCCAAGCAGGCGAGGTGGTCGTTATAGCGGTGCATTACTACGCTTCACCCACGGTCGAGTGCGCACTTATGAAAGATATGGGGGGCGCCATGGGGGAGGCACCCTACTGGTATGGCCCTGTGACCTACTCCGGTGGCTTAGCAGTCCAGCCAGGGTGTATCAAGTTTTCGTCCTGACGGCACGATTGTTTGTCGAACCGGTTGACACCGGTTCATGCTGCTTCAAGATCTTCAGGGTCCTGAACACCGTGCTCCGACTGATTCCGAACATGGAGGTCAACTCACTCACCGGTTCACCCTGCTGGTACAGGCGGAGGAGTCGCTTCTGCTGGGCCGCGTCAAGCTTCATGGGTTTGGTGGCGGCCAAGCCGCGGGCAAGCCGAGCCTCGCGGGAGGCGGCGCGGCGCTGCTTGCCGAGTTCGAGTTCCAGCTCCGCGATGGTGGCCATGATGCTGGTGACGGCACGTCCCGTGGGAGTGCCGGTGTCCACCCCCTCGCGCAGCGACCGCACGTGGACACCGCGAGTGGTCAGTTCGTGCAGGGCGGTGGCGACTTCCCGAACGGATCGTCCGAGCCGGTCCACGGCGACGACGACGAGGTGGTCGCCTTCGCGGAGCCAGTCCATGCATTCGCTCCAGCCGGGCCGGTTGCTGCCAGCGCGCCCGGAGGCGGTGTCGCTGAAGATCCGGTCGGGCGTGATTCCCGCAGCGGCGATGGCGTCGTGCTGCTGGTCGACGGACTGCTGCCCGGTGGACACCCGGAGGTACGCGGCGGTGCTCATGCCCACAATGAACTACCGGTGCGCGACATTTAGTTCGATGTCAGACCCTGAGGAAGTCGGACTCGCGTTGCGACACTAGGAAATCGGACTCGGCGACCTGTGCCGATCCTCCGCTCACCGTCGTGGGCGCATTGAGTTCCAAATCTTTAGAAATGACCTTCCGCGTGGCAAGGGATCGGGGTCACGAGCGGGCGCGGGCTGGCGACACAAGGTAGGGCAGGCTCAGACCAACCGGGCCCCGCATGTTCACGGTCTCCTTGGCGACGACTCGGTAGAAGCATTTGGCGATGTCGGAGATTAGATGTGGCCGGCCCGGCGCGGGAAGTCGGCACGGTGTCGAGCGCCCTATTTAAGGAAGCCGCGCGTAGTGCCGTGACCGATGAGGGCGGCCCGGTCCAAGCCGCGGTTGAACGCCTCGCAGGAGGTCTCAGGAACCAGCAGGCAGTGGTGGCAGGCGCCGGGCGTGGACCCGCGGCCGCGCGGTCCCAGCGCGTCTTCTATGCAGACGGGGTCGGTGGCGCACCAGGCCACGGCAGCGACTGCGGCGTCGAAGATCTCGCGCAGGCGCTGCGGCTGGCCGAGCTCGACGAGACCACCCAAGGTTCCGTGTGCGTCTCCGGCCGCCGTGTAGACGAGGAACGCCGTGCGGTTGTCGACGGCGAAGATCCGCTCCCGTAAAGCTGGCAGCGGATACCCTGCGTGCGGTGCCGCGGCACGCATGACCAAGTGGGCGAGCGTGTGCGCGAGAAGCCAAGGCAACGGCTGCGCGGGTTCGTTCAGTCCGAGCGCGGGGCCGGCCGCGCTCACAAGCCGCGCGTCCCTGCCAGCCCCCCCGACCCACGCGCCAACCGCGGCCGGGTCGAGCACACACAATAAGCCTTCGCCGAAGACCTGGTAGCCGGGCAGCCAGTCGTCGTCGGATTGCTGCGCGAACGCGGCCGGGCGCGGCTTCCCCCACAGCTGGGCGTAACCGCTCTCCGGGTCCACCGGCAAGGGTTCGATGCGGCTGAAGCCGGCCAGGATGCGCGTCTCGCGCAAACGCGGCACGAGGCTGATAGCGGACAGCAACCTGCCGAAGCTGCTGTTGCGATACTTGTTGATGTCTTGTGGCTCGACGACGAGGTCGGGTAGCGCCCCGGTCGCGCGCCGGGGGTGGTCCGCGGACAGCAGCGCGGTCAACTCCTCAGTGCGGCTCGGGCCGGTGACTTGGTCTTGCTGCAGCGCGTCAAGATGGCGTGTGACCTCCCGGGCGTCGGTGCGGATGCCGAGACGGGTCGCGACCACGGTGATGCTCCTGACGATTTCCGGGGTGCGAGCAAGCTGCTGCAGGGTGCGCAAGGTCGCGTTGTCGGTAAGGGCGTGCAGCAGCGCCGGGTTGTCGGCGCCAGCGACCGGGATGGTGAGACTGGACAGCTGCTCGGGGTAATACGAGGTCCTCGACGTCCGCTCGATCGGTCTGGCGCGGCCGGTACAAGGCTCGGCCCCGGCATGCGGTAGCCACGGGCGCGCGCCGGTGCACTGGAAGTCAATGTCCGGGTCGAACGGAATACGTCGGTTGCAGCTGTTGCACATCAGCAGCGGACGGTCTGCGGCTCCAGCCACGCGGTACCGCACGTCATGCTGCGAGCAGGCCGGCCCGTTCTGATCGTGCAGCCACGCGGCCCAGTCCACGTCATCGAGGTGGCCAGCGGGGCACGATAAAACGAGCGCGGTCTGGAATGTCGGCCACCTGCCGCGCCGCGCGGACGATGACGCGCAGGCATCGCAGCGGCCTTCGTTCGCGTCCGCCGGGTCGCGCCGAACAAGCCGCTGGCACTGCGGGTTGCTGCATGCCTCTGTGAGAGGGAAGCGCGCCGCCGGCACGAGCCAATCGGTATCGCGCGAGGGGTTGTCGCTGGCGGGCCATGGCATCACGAACCGCGCGACGCCGGTCGCCGCCTGCAGGTGCCGGTCGGTGATCGTGAGTTCATCGAGGACCGGGACGGATCCTGGTGGACGCGACGGTAGCGAACGCAGCCACGTCGCTGGCGCGCACACGATTGCGCTGACGCGGTTACGGGTGAGCAGCACAGACCCGGGACCGAATGGCGCGATCAGATGCATGCGGCGTACGGGGGTGACGAACAGCTGGCGGCTCACCACGCCTCCCCATCGTCGCCCACGGCTGGCGTGTCGACGGCCGCGGGGACCGGCTTGGTCTCGTCAGTTGTGCCGACGCGGGCGGGAAGCCAGTCTTCATCGATGCGCAGGGCCGCGTCGGCATCGACGCTGCGTAGCGATGTCAGCACCGGCCAGCTTGCGGTCTCGATCGGTGCCGGGTCCTCCAGGGGTCGCAAGAATTGCACCCCGGGCCGTCCCGCCACACCCCACCCGAGCTGCTCCTCGACTGCGGTCTGCACTTCGTTGAGCGCAGCGCCGGCCAGTGCGTCGACGCGGGCCGTCGCGTCGGCGCCCACGAGCTGGGTCGCTCGCTCGCCGATGCCTTGTGCGGCAGCTCCGACGAGCGCGATGTCGTCAAGTAGCACGCGGTCGGCGCCCTGAGTGCGAACCTGCCGGACGATGGACGCCAAGGCGCCACGCAACCCGCGCTCGAGCGCGGCGTCGGTGAACGGCGTGACGCTCGCCGGTTCCACGGCTGCGTACAAGCGCTCGTGCACCGCTGTGAACCGTTCGTAGTGGCTCACGTCGCGGCCAGTCAGTGGGTTGAGCAGGACAACCACGAGACCCGGCCCCTTGTGGGGGTCACGGCCGACGCGGCCAGCGACCTGGATGTATTGCGCGGCGGTTTTCGGTTGGCGCACGATCGTGAGCAGCCCGAGTCGGTCAATGTCGACTCCGACCTCGATGACACTTGTGGCTAGCGCGAGGTCGATGGCTCCCGACTGGTCTCGGGGTCTGGATAGTGCTTCCAGGGCCTCGCTCGCGGCGTTGCTGGACGCGCTGGTCAGCTCCACATCGGTGAGGGACCGAATGGCACGGCGCTCTCCGCCGCTGCGGCGTGCGCCGCTGCGAATGCCGGTGGCCCGCACGAGACGCCACGCATAGGCGCGCAGGTCCGTCGAGATGAGCGCCTTCGCCTGCCCAAGGTCGCGAAGGGCCCCGAAGAACACGATGTTGGTCCAGTACGGGTCGACTGGTGCGCTCTGTTGCTCGAGGGCGGACGCGGCGTGGGCCAGGCTCGCCAGGACGCGCATCTGCACGTGCGCGAACTTCGCCGCGCCGGTGGCGCACACGCCGAGAAAGGTCCGTGGTGCGCTCGCCGTGTCGAGCCGGGCGAAGAAGCTGTCGTTGACCGTCAGCCCAGGCGGCGGCACGAGCCGCACCTCGTCGGCAGGACAGGCATACAGCGCGGCCGCCTGCCGCGCATAGGCGCGCGTGGTGGCGGTCGCGGCCACCACGTGCGGTCGACAGCCCCCGTCGTGCCGACACAGCTGGTCGATCGCGGACTCGTATAACCCGACGAGGCTTCCCAGCGGCCCGGAGATCAGGTGCAGCTCGTCTTGGATGACCAGTGCCGGTGCGGGTCGTGCTCGCGACCCGTTGCCGTCCAGACCGAACAGCGCGCGGGCGCGCTCGTTCCACGCGAGTTGCGCGAACTTGTCGACGGTCGCGACGACAAAGGTCGGCGGCTTGATGTAGATGTCCTCGTCGACCTCGTAGACCGGCAGTCCCTGCCTGTTGTTGGCGAGGTGAAACGCACATGCCGGGTTGGGGCACGACGCCTGCATCCGGTCACCGGCGGGGGTTGACTGGACGCCGTAACCAAGCACCCGTCCGTCAACGACGTCGCCGAGCGCAGCCGCGCATGCCGGGCAGCGCGACAACAAAAACGGCCGCGTCGCGCCGCGTCGCCCCATAGCGAGACGGCGAAGGTCCCGCAGCGCGTCCCTGCGCCAGTTGGGGGTACTGGCCCGGCCCAGCCATGCCCCGATCGAGAACCGCTCTCGGCCCAACGCCGATGGGTTGGCGAGCCGGAGCGTCTCCAGTGCGCACAGCAGCGACGCGGCACGCTGCAGCTGCTGTGCGGTGAGCAGGCGCAGCGTATAGCGCATGATCACCGCCGTTCCACCGGCTGTAGGGTCACTCCGACGTCGGGAAAGCATCGCGAAGGCCGCCAGCGCCAAATACGCCTCAGTCTTGCCGCCGCCCGTGGGCATCCAGATGACATCGACCACCCCGCGCCGGCGATGCTGCGGGTCGACGACTTGCGCGAGATTGGCCAATAGGAATGCCAGCTGGAACGGCCGCCATTCGGCGCGGCCGACGCTGCCCGGTTCAGTACCAGCGACCGTGACGGCCCCGTCGGTCAAACTCACCGCACGGGTCGCCGCCGCGTAGCTGCGCCGCTGCTGCGCCATCGCCGATGACGTCCACCGTAGGCACTCGTGCACAGGCCCGGACGCGGCCAGCGCCCAGCCAGCGGCGATATCGTCCGCGAACGCCCCGCAGGCCAGCACGTGCGCCTCGGCGGTGCCGCGCGCCGGCCCCGTCAGCTTCGCTGCGGCCTGTGCCAAGTCGCTGATCCAGTGGCGGTAGCTGATGATCATCCGTTCAACGGTCGCCACCGCATTGGGGTCCCACCGGCCGAGCGCGTCCATGTCAACCGCGAGGGAACCGTCCTCGTCGGCGATGTTCGGGGTGGTGCCGCGAACCGCGGCAACCGGCAGCGATTCCGTGCTCACTAAAGCGACATCGCCGAGACACGTCACGACGGCGTCAACGCCATGCCCCACGGCGCGTACCGGTGCGTGCGCGTAGAGCAGCCGCAGGCTCGCCGCCTCGGACGTTGTGTCCGCGTCCTGGTCTGGGTAGTCGACGAGCTGCGCCTTCGGCACCGCCGCGGTGAGCCGTGCCGTGAACAGCACCCGCTGAGCGAGCTTGACCCCATTGGCCACCGTCCGGTTCACCAAGTAGCAGGTGATGATCCGCCGACCATTGACCGCCGCGCGTGCGTGGACACCCACCTCGAGACGCAGCGGCTCGACGATGACCGATTGATGAGAGCTGACGTGCGCACCATCGCCGCCCAGCGACACCGTGACCTCGGCGTGTACCGGTATCCGGTGCCATCCGGTGCGCGACGAGCCCATGAAGCTGAATGGGAAAGGCTCGTATCGCGCACCGTCGACGCGCAGCATCAGCGTCGCCGTCTCCTCGGCGACGACGAACGAAAGCCCGAACGAAGACGGCCGCCCGGGCCGGTCCCACGGCACGTCTTCCAGCACGGCTTCGTCATCGTCGGCGTCCCCGCCTGCCCCCTCGGGAGCGGGCGTCGCGGGCCGCGGCGCAACGTCGGCAGCGTCGTCACCGGTCTCCTCCACAGTGGGCATCGACGGCGCCTGCTCGGCGTCGAGGTCCCGTTCTTCCTCTAGACGCAGCACCGGGTACAAAGCGCCGACGATGTACTGCGCCGTAGGAGGCCCGACGAGGATCTCCCCGCCGTCTTCGCTGACAAACAGCCGGTTCAGGTCTCTGGGCCGGTCGATGTTCTGCCCGGGCGCCAAGCCGACGGGTGCGGCGCCGGGGTAAGTGCCATCGGCGTCGGCCAGCGGGCCGAGCAGGTCGCGGCGGACGGCGTCGATTACAAGGTCTCTTGTCTCCTCCGGCGTCATGCGCAACCCGTTGTTGCCGTCAGCGCGGTGACGCGCCGGCCCGCCTCGTTGATCGGGACGCCGAGCCACGTGCGCGGAACCGCAACGGGCTCGTCGAGTCGGGCTGTAACCACGGCGAGCAGCAGTGACCCGAGGTCGCCGGCGTGCAGCACCGCCCACCCGTCCTCATCGATGTCGGCCACCCACGTGCGGTCGCCGAGCAACGCAAGAAGGTCCCGGCGGATCTCTTCCCCGGCTTGGTGATGAGCGGTACGCACTGCGGTCAGGTCCCCGAATCTGCCCAGGAGCTCCGACGCGCCGATCGTCCTGACGAGGGCGTCGAACCCGTGCTGGCGCAGCGGCGCGATATACGACTCGTCCAATGGATTGCGCAGCAGCACTCGCGCGTAATCATCGCTGAGTGTTTGTGCCAGCTCGCGGCGCAGCACCGCATGCCCGTGAGCCGCGAGCGCGGACCGCAGCGCCGTCTTCAACTTGGCGACGTAGCCACGGACTTCGAGGATGCGACCTGGCGACCAGCCCCGCCGCCGCTCAAGCCAAGCGTCCGCCCGCGCCACCAGCTGTGCATGCGGCGCAGCACCAACACGCACCGCGAGCACCACGCCTCTGGCCACCGTGGCCAGCGACACGGCGGACAACGCCACCGCACCGGTCTCGTCGTCGACGGCCACTACGTGAGGCCGAGGCCCCATTTCCGGATGGAAGAACACGGCGTGCCCTGACGCCACCTGCACCTCAACTGCTTCCGCCATGTCCTCGGTCGCGGTTGCGGCAGGGCGTCGGGCTCGTTGCGCCGCCGCCGATGCCTCGCGCCCATGCAGCCAGCCGTGTAGGGCCGGCTCACGACGCTGTGGCCCGTCGTCGTGCAGGGCTAGCTGGGGCCGGGCTGCGGAAGGCAACAGCCACAGGTCGTCGGTGCGCAGCCGCGGAGCGTCGGCCGTAAGCACAACCCGCACCTCGGGGGCGACGGGTGCCGTCAGGAGCCAGCCCAGTTCTCGCATTGTCACGTCGGCCGCTCTGAACGGCGACGAGAAAGCCGTCGCCGGGTGCCCGACGAGAATGGCCGCCTGATGCGTGACCGGCGCTCTTCGCAGGTCTGCGGGACAGGCGATGTCCACACTGTTCAGCTCCTTGCTGGCCAACCAGGCGCTGATCGGCTCAAGCCACTGCGGGCGCGGCACCACCAGGATCACCTCGGGCTGGCCCTCGGGAGTTGCGCCGTACTCGCACAGCACGTCCTCTACCTGAGCGGAGATCGGCGAGGACGAGCCCGCGAGCGCATACAGCGCATCACTAAGGACCCGCAGCCGCTCACAGAGCGTGTGGTCTGGCCGCTCCGCGAGGAACCGCTCCACGACCCCGAGGGTGTCTGTGAGACCGGCGACCGGGTCGGTCGGCGGCAACGGCGTGGCCGTGAGCACGCGCCGGACCCTGAAGAGTGCCGCCAGAACGTCCGCCGCCACCGAAGAGGTCTCGACGAACTGCCGCAGCAAGCCGCCAGAGACCGTAACCTGTTCCAGCTCCCGCCACTGCACGCGCGCAATCCTGATCGACGGGTGCTCCGACGTCCGCCACGTCGTTAACCACTCCCCCAGCGTCGTCACCACAAGTCCTCGTCAGCGGCGGCCGCCTCCGGCTCCGTCAGAGACAGCACCTCTAGCCCTGCCGTCGGAGCCAGCAGCGCACTGAGTGCGGCGGGTAACACGGCTGGCGCGGCCCATCCAGACGCCTGCAGACCCGCCGCGGCATCGGCCGCCGCGGATCTGCGCCGCGAGAGCAGCACAAGCATTGGCACCTCCGGCCAGTTACGCCGCGAACTAGCGACCCACCCGGCCGACCCGATGATGACGACAAGGCGCGGGCGTAGCGCCGCAGCCCACGGCACTTCCTCGCGATCGGGAATTGCGCCCATCACCAGCACCGGGTACCGGAACCAGCCTTGCAACTGCAGCCCGGCGAACAACCGACCACGAAGGCGAGACGAAGTGCCCGACGGGAACATAAGGTCGACGTCTGCGCGGAACGACCCCGGCTCGCCGGCGACGACGACGGGGTGGGCGCTGGCGGCCGACAGCCGCTGCCCGGCAACACCCTGTGCGCAATCAAGCGCTTCCGCGACCTCGACCCGAGCGTTGTCCGGCAACCTTGTGTCGGGCCGATGCGGGAACCCCGCGGGCAGTCGGTGGACGCTGTCTCGGTTGCCGCGCAGGCGGAGTCCACCGAACCTCAGCTCGTCGTCACTCACTTCGTCGAGTCGCTTGTCCGTGAGCCGCCCCGAGCACCAGCCCGCCACTTGCACACCGCGCTCAAGCTTCAAGTGCTCGCAATCAAAGCAATCGACGTGCGCACACGCGGAGCCGAGCGCGGCCATCACGCCGGCCAGTCGAAGCGTCGGGACAGTCACCACAACCCGCAGGTTCCGACCAGCGCTCGGGCCGGCGGTAGTCAGCTGCTCCGCCAAGCGGCCAAGGTGAAGCAACCCAGCGGGATAAAGCGTCGCTGGCTCGACGTTTCGGGTCGGCGCCTCGACCATTTCGTGTTGACGTTTCAGTCGGGCCTGTGTCTACTCGGCCGAAATGACCGCGACAGCTAGCGCAATCGCGCCAACATTGGCCACGCCCGTACTCATAACGAAGCCGCGTTTACTCAGGCACTGCCCGCTAACGTCCTTGAACTTGCCCACGACGTGGGACGATATGCGAAGTCGGTGACATCTGTGCAGAAATCCGTCGCTTACCCCAAGCGCAATCTCGGCGGGTGGGTTGAGGGGCAGCAGATGGCCCCGTGGTGACGGTGATGAAATCTCATGCAGAAAGTCCGGTTTTGGCTGGCCTCGAGTGCGGTGGGCTGTCCCTGGCCGCCGGTAGCCTCGCGCCCGTGAAGCAAGACGACTTCTTTGCCGAGACCCCCGCGCCCGGGACTTGGGGTGGAACCACCACCGTGCTGCGTGAGGACCTGTTGGGCCAGCTGCGCGCCGGCCCTGTGACCAGCGTCGACGATCTCGACGCCGCCATCGCCCTGACCAAGCTCGTCTGGGAGGAGTTGGAGGCCTACGGAACCTCCGGCGGCACGCGCCTCGACGAGGTGCAGATCGGGCTCGCGCAACGCGCCCTGAGTGCGACGCTCAGCCGCGTCGGGATCAACTTGGACTTGCCGTGGCGCAACTTTGCCACCTTCCGGTCGTACTGGTTGAAGGACGGCTGCTCCGGTTCCTGGCAGGCGCGCCGCGACTTGCTTGAGACCTTCTTCGGCCCAGTGCAACTCGAGCTGGATCGACAGGAGGAAGCCCAGTTTCGCGCCGTGCTCGCCGAGGCGGTGTCACCGCACACCAAGACCGGCTGGCCGAAGGTGGACGAGGAGCTGGCAGAGCTGCGTCGGCGGTTCCGGACGGCCACCACGACGCAGGACTACCGCGACGTGGGCAACCGATCCGTCGCGGTGCTGGAGGCGCTGAGCCGCACGGTCTACGACCCCCGCGTGCATCTCCGCGACGGCGAGGCCGAACCGCCTGTGGACAAGACGAAGCAGCGCCTCAGCCGGTACGTCGAGGATTCGTTGGCTGGCAAGGACAACGAGGCGATTCGCGCTGTCGCGAACAAGGTGATCGAGCTGGCGCATGGCGTCAAGCACTCCACGTCGCCGACGCGGAGGGAGGCGGGCATCACCGCCGACTCAGTGGTCATGCTGGCGAACATCCTGCGACGGGTCGACCAGGACTTCTGATCCGTGGTGGCGGTTGCATCGCGTCGCCGAGGGCTACCGCACCTCACCGGTGACACCGCGCCCGCGGCTGGTGTAGCTGGGGCTAGAGCGACCGGAGATGGTCCTGCGCGTCGTCGAAATTGGGAGCGGCGAGCGTCATGAGTGCGCCGAGCGTCTCCCGGGCAAGCTCAATTCCGCGTGCCGCGGCCGGCGTCGCGACGGCGCCGATCAAGTCCGTCGGCAAGTTGGGGCCGGGTGGCAGCGACCAGGCTGGATGCATCACATCGAAATAGTGTATGACGGTGCTACAATTACCGTCATACACAAGTACGAAGGAAAGTGGTATGGCCGTCCTGAACGTCCGCGTGGAAGACCGGATCCGCGATCAACTCAAGGAGCTGGCCGCCGCCGAGGGCGTCACGCTGAGCGAATACGCCCGCGATCTGATCATGGCCGCGGTCGTCCCCGTACACCAGCCGCCGGAGAGGCACGGTGACCTGCCGGCACCGGAAACCATGCGGATCGCCGACCGGCAGGTGCTCTCGCTGCTGCACCGCATCCTCGCGCGTGTCCTGCCCGAGGACTCCAACGACGTTGACGGGAAGGCGGAGGATCAGCTGGGGCGTGCGCGCGTGATCGAGGCGGGCTTCACCGAGGAGTACTGGTACGAAGTTGCCGGGTTCCGCCCTGAACTGTCCAAGCGCGACTGCGGGCGCGTACTGGACATCCTCGACATGTTCCGCTCGATCACCTTCAGCATCCGGCGTCTGGAAAAGCAAGGGACCACCGTCGACGAGGACACGGCCTACGGGCTGGAGTTCCGGGGCTTCGACCACAACGACGGGCTCGAGCACCACATGGCCAGCTACGTCGAGTACCTGATGGCTGATGGCCGCTGGAGCGAACTGCGGCCGCAGCTGGACAACAATGACAGCGGAAACTCCCACCGCCGGATGCTCGACATCTATATGCGGATGCTCGCCGAATACCGCCGCATCCTCGACAGCCGCAACCGGGGGTTCGACCCGGACGACTACCTGCTGTCCGCGGAGGAACTTGCACAGGTTGCTGCGGCTCGGGTCCACCCGTCGCACCGCACGTAGCTCGGCTGCGGCCCTCGGGCACGGTGACGGTGACCAGGAAGTGCTGGTCCGTAGGGAGGTTGGTGACACCACTGTTCTAATCCGGGAGGTGTCGGTGTTGCGGGTTAGGTTGAATACGGGTCCAGCGTGCAAGGCGGGCCGACGAGTCGGAGGTGGTAGATGGAGCCGGTCACGATGATTGCGGCGGCGGTCGCGATCGGAGCGTCTGATGGCGTGCGCAAAACGGCCAAGGAGGCGATCACCGATGCGTACACCGCGCTGAAAAGCTGGCTGACGAGTAGGTACGGCTCGGTGGCCGCCGAGGTCACCGGCCTTGAGCAGGAGCCGGAGGAAGAGCTGCGACGCGCTCTTCTGGCCAAGAAGCTCGCCGCGGCCGGCGCCAACGATGACGAGGAACTTCGCGGCCTCGCGCAGACCCTGCTGGCCTTGGTCGAGGAGCAGGAGCCCCACGCGCCGGCGACGGTGGGCGTGGTGTTGCGGCGCGCTTCTGTCGGCGGCGACATCGAGATCACCGACGTCGCGGTCGAGGGCGGGAGCGGAGTCGTCGGCGAGGACATCACCGCGGACGGCTCGCTGCGAGTCAGCGGTGTGTCGGCCCGCGGCCCTCAGGAGCCGCCTCACCCTCCGGTGGCGCGGGAGCAGTAGTCAGCGAGCTTGCTTCCGCGCAGACCTTCACCTCGACCCAGCGGAACGTCAACGTCGGCCGCGACAACATCACGCACGTCACGATCGGCGCGGGAGCCGCGGCTGGCAACAGTGGCGGCCGCATCCGCGCGGTCACCGTCTCGGCCGAGAGGGTCCCGATCGGGCACAACCTGTGGAAGGTCACGGTCAACAACGGCACCACCGGACCTATCACGGACCTCGAGGTCGAGGTCTATCTCGTCGACGAGTCCCACAACCGTTCGACGGGCAGATGCCTGCCCGCCAAGGGGAACTTCTCGATAGAGGACCTCGCACGCGAGCTGTTCGCTCAGGGGCTCAGCGGGGCACTGGGCGCCGCCGGGCAACATGCCCAATCGATTTACTCGGGACTGCCGCAGGGCATGGGGTTCGGTGGTCGGCTTTCACAGCTCGGGCAGCTCGGTTCGTATGGCCCGATGATGGCCAACTATCTTGTTGGCTCGCCGCAGTTTTCGGCGGTTCTGCGAGGCCTGCAGCAGCAAATGGTCGATCGATTCCCGCGGGTCGTTCCCGCGGGCCAGCCCGCCAGCGTGCTGTACGTCGCGGATGGCGGCGAAGTGCGGGCCGACATTCAGTTCGCAGACGAGGTGGGAGATCTCTGGCGTCGCCGATTCGGGGAACAACCGGAACCGGTGCTTGAGGGCGATTAGGTTGCCCTGTCGGTGGTCCGCCCTAAGCTGCGCCGATGACGCGTAACCGGAGTAAGTCCTGCAAGCCGAAGGCCGCGGCTCCGGCCGGCCCGCGGCTGGCGCACGAACTGTTCTCCGAACTCAACGCGACCTTCTACGAGGACCACCCGAGCGAGTACCTGGTGGCCAAAATCGACCTACCGGAATGAACCGAAAGTGGTGGGCTTTGGTAGCCGTCGCGGCCGTTATCTGGGTAGCCGCCTTTGTTGCTTTTCTGGCGTGGGTCCTGAAACCGTGGGCGCCCACTCCGGCCAAGCAGGAGCAATCTAACTTGGTCGTCTACAGCGCGGCCGAGCAGCGATACCTCAGCAACTTGCACGCCGAGGGGGTGCACGACAAGTCCGATAGTGCGCTGGTGAGCACCGGGCACATCGTCTGCTACGACATCGACAACGGGGCCAACGCCGGGATCGAAGCCCACAACCTGAGGATGCAGGGCTGGTCGATGTGGTCGGCTTCGGCGGTGGTAGCCCGTGCGGTCTTGGATCTGTGCCCGCCGAGATAAGTCGGGGCACACGTGGTACGAGCACGGGCGCTCACACGGCCGAGCAACCCCACCGGCCCGGCCAGTCGTCCCATAGCCAGACTCGGCGAACGGTGGTCCGGTACTCCGGGTCGTTCCTCAGATACCAGCTGCAGATGTGTTCGAATTACCTGCCCCGCCCCCGATGGGTCCACGGCGAGGGTGGCGAGGAGATCGGTGAATGGGCCATGGTGACGGAAGTTACCGGCGGCGGGCGACATCCCGGCCGGTAACACAGTCTCGGCGCTCCACCGACTGCAGCAGTTCTGGCTCCACCGTCTCCCGGGTTATCAGCCCGGACCGCGCATGAAGCGGTGTGATGCCCGCTTCCGGCCAGGTCGTCCTCCTCCGCGTGCGGAGAGCCGCGGGCGGTCGACCACATCAATGGTCCGCCCCATCGGGGTTAGACCGCGGAGGGGCGACGGTTCCTAACTCACCCCCAGGCGTACCGAATTAATGCAGTTGCCCCTGCCTACGCTTATGCCGTGACCTTCACCCCACTGCACCGCAGCCTGGGTCTACCGCCCAGCAAGCTGACCGACGAGATCCTTGACGCAGCAGTCGATGCGGGTGTGATGGAGACGGATGACCTCGACTGGAAGTCGGCGCTCCCTCCCATGAAGGGACTTCCTCAGACCGACGTTCCGAAGGACATCGCCGCGATGGCGAACAGTGGCGGCGGCATGATCGTGTACGGCGTCGAGGAGGACCAGAAGGCCGCAACTCGCCGCAAGGACACGGGGAACTTTTCAGAGGGGCATGAGCGCGCATTCCGAAGCGCTGCGATCACCGCGATCAAGCCGCCGGTCTCCGGGCTAGAGATCTACCGGCTCGGCACTAACCCACGTGCGGTCGCGGTGGTCGTGCCCGCGAGCGTTGACCGCCCGCACCTGATCTATCGGAACGACTTCTTCGGCGCACCGATCCGGAACAACGCAGATACTGTGTGGATGCAAGAGCGGCAGATCGAAACCATGTATCGAGCGCGGTTCGATGAACAGCGCCGATCCAACGAGGCCATCGAGTCGTTGTACGCGGAGACGGCGGCCGGTCGTGACTCTGCGAACCGCGCGTGGCTGATCGCCGTCGCACACCCACGCATCCCAGGTACGCTCGGCCGGTCGACGCGCGACCAAGCGCGGGAGATCTTCAAGCACGCAGCCGCGATCACACTGACGTACTCGACTCGCAGTGGCATTCATCCGATCGAGAATGTGGACCAGCTCAACCCGCGCCCCGGCCTGCGGCGGTGGATCGCGCCAAACAGCGCCGCAGGCGACAGTTCGCGGTGGCGAGAGGCGTGGGTGGCGTCGCACCACGACGGATCGGTCACATTGGCGGCCGCCATTGGTGGTCACCGGAAGAGCGCAAACGGCTACTTCGAAGGCTGGGAGGTAGAGGCCAGAGGGATCGAGGCCGCCGTTGCGGACTTCACTGCGCTGATCCGTGCAACTGCGGCGGCGCTGAACTACGGGGAGTACGACGTATGCGTAGGAGTCGAGTGGACCGGCGAACAGGCTCTCCGCGTATTGACGGTCGACGGGCAAGGTTACACCTACGACGGGGTCTCGACGCCCCTATCGACCTTCACGCCGGTGCGATCAACGATCGATGCCGCCGCCCCTGACGCCGAGTTCCATCAGCAGGTTTTCGAGCTCGCCCAGGATTGCGTGAATCAGGGCGGGATCACCTACCTGCACGTCATCACGGAGCCCGCACCAGCGGAAGCGTAGCGCCCTGTAACCCGCAAAATTTTTGCCATCTATTAGTTCCTCGATTCGAGGGTTCGGTACAGACCCTGTACGGCCGCAACGAATAGCGGGCCACACTTGGGGCACCCTGGTGCCCGGGCATCCGGTGTGCCACAGATGCAGTGGTCCTTGGCGAAGCAGCGGATGCAGTCCCCGTCGGTGGTCAGCTTGTCCACTTTGCGCGGACATCCGCGGCATTGCAGCGGGGACGTCGCCTCCTCGTCGATACCGGCCGATTCAGAGGTCACAACTTTGCGCCGCGCGTTTTCCAGGGCTTGCTGGACACGAGGCGGCAATCCGGACGGGTGATCGGTGGGCGCGGGCGGTGAATGCTTGGCGGTGAGAGCCTCGGGTTCGAATTGTGGCGTATCACCGGCACGTTGCACCGGCTCAACTTCGCCCTCCCGTTCCAAGCGGTGCGAGCAGTTCAAGCGGTGCAGCCGGTGTGAATCCACGTCCTCGGCATCTTCTGTTCCGCTTGCACCGGTCCCGCCGTTCGCACCACTTGCACAAAGGGCGGCTTGGTTGATGCCGAGCCGACCCCACGCCGCCTCGAACTGGGAGCGAAAGAAGCCCCGTGGCCCACGGCCACCAGGCCGCTGCGAGGTTGCTTTAGCCGCCTGAAATGCTAACTTCCCGAACCGGTGTCCGGTGAGGGCCTTCTTGTAGGCGGATTGCACACCCCAATAGTCGGGGTTGTGGGCGATCAGCGTTGTGACAAGATCGTTCGTGGACACCAGCCCGTCATGGTCGGGCCAGATCGCATAAAGGTCGCGCAGTAGCACCATGCCCGGGGGCAGGGTTCGCAACCCCGCCTCCCTTTCGGCTTCGTCCTCGGCAAGACCGCGCGCAATGAGCGAATCGGTGACCCTGGGCCAGCGGCCGCCAGCTGCCACCGCCACCCGCTTCAGCGGGCGCCACTTCTCCTTTTGGCGGGCAATGCAGTTGGGCGGCAGGTCCACGCCCATGCCAGAGATTTGATCTTTCACCTGGCGGGCGAAGGCCGCGATCTTGTCGTGCAGCGCTTTGGCCTCGTCTTGGATGAACTCCCAATCGGAATCCTCGATCACCCCGCTTAGGTCGGGCATCAGGAGGATACGAATCTCCCGCGAGCGCGTGTCGTCGGGCAGGTTTGGCGCGTTGCCTGCCATCGCAACGGGTGCGAACGTCGGAAGTTCCTTGGCCTCCCAACCGCCCCCGTCGGCGGGTACCAGGACCGGTCGGCCTCCGCCAACCCGATACCCGCTGTTGATGACCGCAAGGAGGTCCTCAACGCCAGGTCTGTCTGGCCGGAGCGATCGGTCCACCTCGTCTAATAAGACGGTCCGAACCTCGTTCGCGAGTAGCCGAGGCAACAGCGCAGGCGACGACAGAGTGGCGGCCTGCACCGGGCGGTGGCAAAGGCGCGAGAGGTGGTCCAGCACCGTGGTCTTGCCGCTTGCCGGAACAGTCGAGTCGATCCTCAGCCGGGGCGTGGTGTACAGCTCGGCGGCAAGGTGGGTGTGCACCGTCCAGAGCGCCAGTAGCGCCAGATCGCCGTCGAAGACAACCGAGATGAACCGGCCAAGCCACCCCTCAAGTTCGTCAAGCAGCTCGGCGCCGTCGACCGGCTCCGAGGGACTGTCCTCATCGTGTCCCTCTGTATTTTCGCCGCTGCCCGTGACCAGCTCCTTGCTGTCGCCATTGGGCGGGCATGAGCTGACGAACCCCAACAACCGCGCGACTCTGTTTCCAGGAATCGTGTCCTTTTGGGTGGTCTCCGCGGCAGTGTCGGAGCCACCTTCTTTCTCATGCGGCAGCGTCATCGTCGCCTCCCGCCCCCCAGCGCCCGTCGGTCAGCTGCTCGATGCGGTCATCGGCTCTCACTCCGAAGTCCTGAATGCGGTGCTGGCATTCCAAGCCGAGGCGGATGTGATGGTCCGTCATTGCTGAACACCGCCCGGAACGGTGGCCGCCTCTTGCTCGGCGAGCCAGGCGAGCACCAACGACTTCTTCCAGACTCGGCGGCGACCGAGCTTGAACGACGCTGGCCCGGTGCCCATGCTCGCCCAATAGCGCCAAGTGCTCGCCCGGGTACCGGTGAGCTTCTCTAGGTCGACCGCGCTGACAAGCTCCCTGTCCACAGTGACCTCCTTCCCATTTCGTCATGCCCCCGGTTTGGGGAATATGATCAGTGTGAACCGCGCTTGTCGCGCTGGTCAAACCAGAATAGAAAGTTTGCGAAAATGGGAAGCCAGAAGTGGGGCGACTCGCATTTTGGGAAGAGGTTGCGAGCCCTGAGGGAGAACCGGGGGTGGTCGCAAGCCGAAACGGCAAAGATGTTGTCGGACAGGGGCATCCAACCGATGCACCCGAGCACTGTCGCAAAGATCGAGGCCGGTGACCGTTCGGTGCGGATCAACGAGGCGGTAGGCATCGCCGACGTGTTTGAGGTCTCTGTTGACTCCCTGCTGGGCCGCAACACCAATAACAAACGTGATCTGGAGTATTTGCTTGAAGCGCTGAGCGACACTGTCTTTCTCTCCCGCACAGGGCTTGAGCGGACAGCCCAGTCACTTCGGGACCGGATGGAAGACATTCCGCCGGATTACGAGCGCTACGACGCCCTGGCCGGACTTGTTCGTTCGGTACTCGGCAACCTAGAAGCAGCAGGCGACGGGCTGAACGAACTCGTCGAACATTTCATTGAGGACATCGAGGCCAGTTGGGCTAGTGCCCTTTCGGGCAAGAAGCCCAAGAGGAAGTTACAAGACAAGGAATGAAGCGCAACCGTAGGGCCGGCGTCGAAGACCGTTGGACCAAGACCGTTCGCGACGAGCACGGGCACAGGCAAAGGGTTCCCAGCGCCAGGCACGGCAAGGGAATGCGGTGGATGGCCCGGTACGTCGACGACGCATGCCACGAGCACACCAAAGCCTTCGAACGAAAGGCGGACGCGCAGGCGTGGCTCGATACCGTCGTCGCGGCGCAGATTACCGGCTCGTATGTTGACCCGCGGCTGGGCAAGGTCACGTTCGCCTCTTTCTACGCGGAGTGGTCCAAGCGTCAGGTGTGGGTGTCCGGCACGCGGCACGCGATGGATCTGGCCGTGAACTCGGTGACGTTCGGCGGTACGGCAATGGCCGACCTGCGTGTCTCCCACGTCGAGGCGTGGGTGAAGGCGATGCAGGACAAGGAGCTGGAACCGACGACCATCCGTACCCGGTTTGGCAACGTCCGCGCCGTGCTTCGGGCAGCGGTGCGCGATCGGTACTTGAGCCGTGATGTGACTGATCGGGTACGACTGCCGCGGGTACGCAAAGCGACTGCGGCGATGATCATCCCCACCGCGGAGCAGGTCGGCTTAGTCCTGCGCTCCAGTGCGGACGAATACGCGGCCCTGTTCGCGGTGTGCGCGTTCGCCGGGTTGCGCCGGGGTGAGGCGTCCGCGCTGAAGGTGTCCGATGTGGATTTTCTGCGCAGGGAAATTCACGTGCGTCGGCAGGTGCAGTGGACCGACGACGGCCAGATGGAGATCCGGGCTCCCAAATACGGGTCGGAACGCACCATGTACATCCCCGATCAGCTGGTCACCATGCTTTCAGAGCACGTGCGGCTGTACCGAGACGGCGACGATCCTGATCGCTGGCTGTTCCCCGGCAACCGTGACGTAAAGACGCCCGCCCACGCGGCGACCGTCGCGCGATCGTGGCGCACCGCCCGCGAAGCGGCCGGTATCGAGCACCGACTGCACGATCTGCGGCACTTCTACGCATCCGGGTTGATCCGGGCAGGGTGTGACGTCGTGACGGTGCAGCGGGCGCTCGGCCACTCCTCCGCCGCGATCACGCTGACCACCTACAGCCACCTCTGGCCGGACGCGAACGACCGGACCCGCAAGGCCGCCGGAGAACTGATCGCAGCGTCGCTCGGAGCCACTGCGGACCAACTGCGAACTGAGGGGTCAAAAACCGCCTCCGACTAGGGCTTGAACGGGTTGACCGCGAACTGGATGACCCGGTACGGCGCGGTCGCCCGGGTCCGGGTGTCCCATTGGCTGACGAAGATCCGCAGCTCATCCAGGGTCGAGCCCGGTGAGATGTACCCGCCGTACGGCTGTGCGAGCCGGTTGTCGTACGGCGGCGGCAGGCTCTCGGCGGGATCGGGCCACTCGTCGTGCTGCACCACGGTCGTCACGGGCGCGGTGCCCAGCGAGGTCGGGTCGTCGGCCACCCGGACCTCCATGTTGCCGGTGCTGGCATTGAAGTAGGACAGCACCGCCTTGCCATCGATCTGCCGGATGGACATCTCGCCCACCTGATCGGGCCACAACGGCGCGGGCGGCTTGCCCCACCCTCCGCCGGGCCCGGGCGCCCAGCCCTGCCAGCGCGACCGGTCGATGAACGTCTGCGGCGTGGCCCGGTACAGCAGCACCGGCTCACGGCGCGTGAAGCTGTTGGCCACGATGTACACCCACCCGCCCGGCGAGTCCGCGGTGGGGATCGGGTCGTAGTAGCCGCTGATCTGCGACTGCCGCCCGCCCTGGTAGGAGCCGTCGCGGCGGGATCCCGCTACCGTCTGCCAGCCGCCGCGCGCCGGTTCCGCCATCACCAACCGCGAGTTCTGCGGCTCCAGGTTCTTCGTCGTGGTCACCATCAGGTAGTTGCGCCGGTTGATCTGCACCACCCCGGCGGGCAGCTGGGAATCCCCGGGCGGCGTGGGGTCGGCCAGCAGCGGCTTGTTGATCCCGGTGACGCCGGTGTAGCGCACCCCGGCGGGGTCGTCGACCGACGCGGTGTCGACGTGCAACGCGATCGGCGAATACCAGCCGCCGAAGCCGACGCCCTGGCCGGCGAAGCTGTCGCCGCAGACCTGCAGCAACTCGGCGGGGAACTCGACGAACTCGCACAAGTCCGTCGCGCCGATGCCGTAGTCCCCGGTGGGGGTTCCGGTGCCGGCGGTCGGCCCGATGCGCACCACCTGGCCCGGCGCCAGCGGCTGCAGGATCGGCTCCGGCGCCGGCGCCGGCGGATCGGCGCGCGCCGGCCAAAAGCACTGCGGCACCAGGAAAGCGGCCGCAACCAGGGAGAACCGCGTCGCGGAACTCACCCGCGGGTTCACAACTGGGCGGCGAGTAACTCGGCGATCTGGATGGTGTTCAGCGCGGCCCCCTTGCGCAGGTTGTCCCCCGAGACGAACAGGGCCAGGCCGCGCCCGTCGGGCACGCCCGGGTCGCGCCGGATGCGCCCGACGAGCGATTCGTCGACGCCGGCGGCGGCCAGCGGCGTCGGCACGTCGACCACCTTGACGCCCGGGGCGCCCTCGAGCAGCTCACGGGCCCGCTCCGGTGAGAGCGGCCGGGCGAACTCGGCGTTGATCGACAACGAGTGCCCGGTGAACACCGGCACCCGCACACAGGTGCCGCTGACCAACAGGTCGGGGATGCCGAGGATCTTGCGGCTCTCGAAGCGCAGCTTCTGGTCCTCGTCGGTCTCGCCGGAACCGTCGTCGACCAGCGACCCCGCCAGCGGCAGGACGTTGAACGCGATGGGTGCCACGTAGGTCTTGGGCGCCGGAAAGTCGCAGGCGCCGCCGTCGTACACCAGCTGCTCGGCGCCGTCGATGACGGCGCGCACCTGGGTGGCCAATTCGTCGACGCCGGCCAGACCGCTACCGGAAACCGCCTGATAGCTGGACACCACCAGGCGCTGCAGTTGCGCCTCGTCGTGCAGCACCTTGAGCACCGGCATCGCGGCCATGGTCGTGCAGTTCGGGTTGGCGATGATGCCCTTCGGGCGGTTGGCGGCGTCGCGGGCGAAGTTGACCTCCGACACCACCAGCGGCACGTCGGGGTCCTTGCGCCACGCCGACGAGTTGTCGATCACCGTCACGCCGGCGGCGGCGAACCGCGGCGCCTGTACCAGCGACATCGTCTTGCCGGCCGAGAACACCGCCAGGTCCAGCCCGGTCGGGTCCGCGGTCGCGGCGTCCTCGACCTCGATCTCCTGGCCGCGGAAGGGCAGCTTGCGGCCCTGCGAGCGGGCGGAAGCGAAGAACCGGACCGTCGTCGCGGGGAAGTCACGCTCCTCGAGCAGCGCGCGCATCACCTGGCCCACCTGACCGGTGGCCCCCACTACCCCAATCGCAACCATTTATCTGCCCGTCCCCGCATACACCGTCGCCGACTCCTCGCCGCCGAGCCCGAATGCTTCGTGCAACGCCACGACGGCCTTGTCTAGTTCGGTGTCGCGGCACAGCACCGAGATCCGGATCTCGGAGGTGGAGATCAGCTCGATGTTGACGCCCACGGTGGCCAGCGCCTCACAGAACGTCGCGGTGACGCCCGGGTGGCTGCGCATGCCCGCCCCGATCAGCGACACCTTGCCGATGTGGTCGTCGTAGAGCAACTGGGTGAACCCGATCTCGTCGCGCAGCGCGTCGAGCTTCTCCACCGCGGTGGGTCCGCTGTCGCGCGAGCAGGTGAAGGTGATGTCGGTCTTGCCGTCCTCGACCTTGGACACGTTCTGCAGCACCATGTCGATGTTGACGTCGGCGTCGGCGACGGCCCGGAACACCCGGGCGGCATAGCCCGGGATGTCGGGGATCCCGACGATGGTCACCTTGGCTTCGCTGCGGTCGTGCGCGACTCCGGTGAGGATGGGGTCTTCCATGGCGATGTCCTTGATCGATCCCTTGACGATGGTGCCCGGCTTGTCCGAATACGACGACCGGACGTGCACGGGAATGTCGTAGCGGCGAGCGTATTCGACGCAGCGCAGCATCAGCACCTTGGCGCCGCACGCCGCCATCTCGAGCATCTCCTCGAACGTGACGGTGTCCAGCCGGCGGGCGTTGTGCACGATCCTGGGGTCCGCGCTGAAGATGCCGTCCACGTCGGTGTAGATCTCGCAGACGTCGGCGCCGAGCGCCGCGGCCAGGGCCACCGCAGTGGTGTCCGAGCCGCCGCGGCCGAGCGTGGTGACGTCCCGGGTGTCCTGGCTGACCCCCTGGAAACCGGCGACCAGCACGATGCGGCCCTCGTCGAGGGCGGTCCGCAGCCGGCCCGGGGTGACCTCGATGATCTTGGCGTTGCCGTGGGTGCCGGTGGTGATCACGCCGGCCTGCGAACCGGTGAACGAGCGGGCCTGCGCGCCGAGCGATTCGATCGCCATGGCGACCAGCGCGTTGGAGATGCGTTCACCGGCGGTCAGCAGCATGTCGAGCTCCCGCGGCGGCGGGGCCGGGCAGACCTGCTGGGCGAGGTCCATCAGGTCGTCGGTGGTGTCGCCCATCGCGGACACGACCACGACGACGTCGTTGCCCTGCTTCTTGGTCGCGACGATGCGCTCCGCGACGCGGCGGATCCGGTCGGCATCCGCCACGGATGATCCGCCGTACTTCTGCACGACGAGCGCCACTGTTGTTCGTTCCTGTCTTCCGGAGTCTCTGCGCCGATTGCGCGTCAAGTCCACAACAGAATACGTGCCTGCGCATCTGGGTTTTCCGGCCGATGCCTGTGCGCGCTGGGCTTTGAGTGTGAGCTCAGGGCGAGACTTTCGCGATTTTCTCGCCCTGAGTGCACACGCAAAGCCGGCACCGCACACTCGATGCCTGTTTTCCCTCACGGCGCAGATCGCGGTAGAGTGCACACCGTGCAGCGGGTGCTCCTCCTCGGACGCCGCGACGGGGTCTGATCCAGACCGGCCTCCCGTCGCGGGAGTTCGCGATGCGCCGGTCTGAGGTTCCTTCCAAACCCCGGAGCAACTACCGTGACCAATCCTGATTCGCCCGACGTCTACAAGTCGGCACGCACCATCGTCAAACCCGCCGGCCCGCCGGGGCCCGGCCAGCCCTCGTGGAATCCCCAGCGCGGATCGTCGATGCCGATCAACCGGTACCGGCCCTTCGCCGAAGAGGTCGAGCCCATCCGGCTGGCCGACCGCACCTGGCCCGACCGGGTCCTCACCCGCGCCCCGCTGTGGTGCGCGGTGGACCTGCGCGACGGCAACCAGGCGCTGATAGACCCGATGAGCCCGGCCCGCAAGCGGCGCATGTTCGACCTGCTGGTGCGCATGGGCTACAAGGAGATCGAGGTCGGATTCCCGTCGGCCAGCCAGACCGACTTCGATTTCGTCCGCGCGATCATCACCGAGGGCGCCATCCCCGACGACGTGACGATCCAGGTGCTGACCCAGTGCCGGCCGGAGCTGATCGAGCGCACCTTCGAGGCGTGTGAGGGCGCGCCGCGGGCCATCGTGCACTTCTACAACTCCACGTCGATCCTGCAGCGCCGCGTCGTGTTCCGCGCCGACCGGGCCGCGGTGCAGGCCATCGCGACCGACGGCGCGCGCAAGTGTGTCGAGGAGGCCGCCAAGCACCCCGGGACGCAGTGGCGCTTCGAATACTCGCCGGAGTCCTACACGGGCACCGAACTCGAGTACGCCAAGCAGGTGTGCGACGCCGTCGGCGAGATCATCCAGCCCACGCCGGACAACCCGATCATCTTCAACCTGCCCGCCACCGTGGAGATGGCCACCCCGAACGTCTACGCCGATTCGATCGAGTGGATGAGCCGCAACCTGGCCAACCGGGAGTCGGTGATCCTGAGCCTGCATCCGCACAACGACCGCGGAACCGCCGTCGCCGCAGCCGAATTGGGCTACCAGGCGGGCGCGGACCGGATCGAGGGCTGCCTGTTCGGCAACGGGGAGCGCACCGGCAACGTGTGCCTGGTGACGCTGGGGCTGAACCTGTTCTCCCGCGGCGTGGACCCGCAGATCGACTTCTCCAACATCGACGAGATCCGCCGCACCGTGGAGTACTGCAACCAGCTGCCGGTGCCCGAGCGCCACCCCTACGGCGGCGACCTGGTCTACACGGCGTTCTCCGGCAGCCACCAGGACGCCATCAACAAGGGCCTGGACCAGATGAAGATCGCCGCCGACGAGGCCGACACCGACGTCGACGACATGCTCTGGCAGGTGCCCTATCTGCCGATCGATCCCAAGGACGTCGGGCGCACCTACGAGGCGGTGATCCGGGTCAATTCGCAGTCCGGCAAGGGCGGGGTGGCCTACATCATGAAGGCCGACCACGGCCTGGCGCTGCCGCGGCGGCTGCAGATCGAGTTCTCCCAGGTGATCCAGAAGATCACCGACGGCGAGGGTGGCGAGGTCTCGCCGAAGGAGATGTGGGAGGCGTTCTCCGAGGAGTACCTGGTTCCGGTGCGGCCGCTGGAGCGGATCAAGCAGCGCGTCGACGCCTCCGACGAAGACGGCGGCGCGACGACGATCGAGGCCACCGTCAAGATCGACGGCGTCGAGACCGAGATCAGCGGCACCGGCAACGGCCCGCTCGCCGCCTTCGTCCACGCGCTGGGGACCGTCGGCTTCGACGTCGCCGTGCTGGACTACTCCGAACACGCGATGAGCTCGGGTGACGACGCTCAGGCGGCCGCGTATGTGGAGGCTTCGGTCGCCGGCAGGACGGTGTGGGGCGTCGGCATCGCGCCGTCGATCACCACCGCGTCGCTGCGGGCCGTGGTGTCGGCGGTGAACCGGGCTTCCCGCTAGTCCTCGACGAACGCGCTCAGCAGCCGATCGACCAGCCCCGCCGGGTCGTCATCGATGGGCATCGTCAGCTTGCTGAACACGTAGCCGTTGAGCAGGCGGCTGAGCTCCTCCAGCAGTTGCGGCTCCGGGGCGAGGCCCGCGGCCTCAAAGATCAGCGTGGCGGACTTCACCGCCGCGGCCTGCAACTGCATCAGCAGCGGCCGCAGCTCGGGCCGCCGCGTGCCCTCCATGAACAACTCGAACCGGGCCAGCGTGTAGCGGCGAGCCTGCGCGTCCGGATCGGAGATCAGCCGGATCAGCAGCGCTTTGACGCCGTCGCGGGTCAGCGAACCGATCGAGGCCCGCAACGCCTCGACGCGCTGCCAATGCAGGTCGACGGTGCGCGACGCGGTGGCTTCGAGCAAGGCCTGCCGGGTGCGGAAGTAGTTCGAGGTGGTGCCCGCCGGCAGGTCCGCCCGCTCGTCGACCTGGCGATGCGTCAGGCCCCCGACGCCGGTGTCGGCCAGGATGCCGATCGCGGCGTCCAGCATCTGCGCACGGCGTTCCGGATTGGGCGGCATCAGTCTTTGTAGCGCAGCCGGCCGAACATCGTCAGGAAGGCCGGATACACCGCGATCAGCAGCAGGTAGCTGAACCACCGGCCGAACCACATGTAGAGCGAAAGATCCTCGGTCACATACGAGCAGTAGACGTGCAGCGGCACGCTGCCGGCGATGTACACCAGCGAGGCCGTGAAGAACGCCCGATGCGGCTTGTTGGCGAACCGCACGCGCCGGTAGACGAGGATGCCGGTGACGGCCGCATACGTCATCGGGACCAGCAGGATCCGGTCGGTCGTCAGCGTCATCGCGTACTTCAGCGTGAGGGCGTCCCCGAAGACCACCCGGTACAGGTGGATCAGCACGCCGAGCGAAATGGTCAGCATGGCGGCCGCGCGGAAAAAGTAGCCGTGCCGGCGGTACGCCGCCCACCAACGCCTATGTACTACACCTGTAGTGGTTGCCATGGCGACGACGGTACTACTACGGGCGTAGTGATGGCAAGGGTTTAGAACAGGGCCAGCTGCGCGTCGGCCGCGGTGACGTCGGTGAATTCCTCCATGCTGGTGCCGCCGGCGACGGCGCCGACGCCCTCCATGAATTGCGCGTCGGACAGCACCGGCACCCCGAGCTGCAGGGCGTGATAGCCCTTGCCCTGTTCGGGGGCGGCGTCGTTGCAGACCACCAGCGAGGTCTCGCCGTCCACGACGTCGCTGTAGGCGAGCCCGGCGTACAAGATCCGCTCGACGAGTTCCTCGTGGGTGCGCCGCACCTCCGCCGCCAGCGCGACCCGCATGCCCTGGACCAGCGGCCTGCCCCGCACGAAGGGCCCCGGGTTGAGGTAGGGGCAGGGCATCCGCGAGGCCAGCACCTTCAGCGGGCGCAGCTCGTCGTGGGTCACCCGGCCGTTCGGCCATTGCCGCCGGGTCACCGGGTGCACCGGCAGCCAGACGTCGCGCTCGCGCGCCCGCTCCAGCGCCGACTCCAGCACGCCGGTCAGCACCAGCGCGTCGTCGAAGGCGTCGTGCGGGCGCTCCTGCACCACGCCCCAATGCGCCGCGAGGGTCTCCAGCCGCAGGTTCTCGACCCCGAGGTCCAGCCGCCGCGCCAGCTCGACCGTGCACATCACGTTGTCGACGGGCAGCTCGGCCTCGGCGAGCTCGGCCTCCGCGGCCAAAAACGCGTAGTCGAAGGCGACGTTGTGGGCCACCAGCGTCCGGCCGCGCAGCACCTCGACCAGGTCGCCGACGATGTCGCCGAACTGCGGCTGGTCCTCGAGCATCGCGGCGGTCAGGCCGTGCACGTGGGTCGGGCCCGGGTCCACCCCGGGATTGAGCAGGCTGACCACCGACTGCTCGACCCGGCCCTCGGCATCGAGCCCGAGCGCGGCGACGCTGATGATCCGCGCCTGACCTGGTCGAAAGCCCGAGGTCTCGACGTCGATGACCGCCCAACCCCCGCCCGGCTCGTTGGCCGGCCGCCCCCAGGACACCCGGTTCATGACCTGAGCATGGCACGCGCGACCGACATCGCCCGGTCGCTGAGCTGTCGTGTCGGCCCTGAATCCACGCGGGCGACCCGCAGCGCCCGGCGCGCAGCGCCGCGCTTGCGATCGCCCTAGATCCGATGAGGGCGACCCGCCGCGCCCGGCGCGCAGCGCCGCGCTTGCGATCGCCCTAATAAACTGCGCGGGTGATCACCACCCGCGCACGCCTGGCCCTCGCCGCGGGAGCGAGCGCGCGCTGGGCGTCGCGGGTGACCGGACGCGGGGCAGGCGCCATGATCGGCGGCCTGGTCGCCATGACGCTGGACCGCTCGGTGCTGCGCCAGCTCGGGGCCGGGCGCCGCACCGTCGTCGTCACGGGCACCAACGGCAAGTCGACGACCACGCGAATGACGGCGGCCGCGCTCGCGACGCTGGGGCGGGTGGCGACCAACGCCGAGGGCGCCAACATGGACGCCGGCCTGGTCGCCGCGCTGGCCGCCGACCGCGAGGCCGGGCTGGCGGCCCTCGAGGTCGACGAGATGCACGTGCCGCATGTCGCCGACGCCGTCGAGCCCAGCGTCATCGTGCTGCTCAACCTGTCGCGTGACCAGCTGGACCGGGTCGGGGAGATCAACGTGATCGAACGCACCCTGCGGGCCGGCCTGGCGCGTCACCCGAACGCGGTCGTCGTCGCCAACTGCGACGACGTGCTGATGACCTCCGCGGCCTACGACAGCCCCAACGTGGTGTGGGTGGCCGCGGGCGGCGCGTGGGCGAACGACTCGGTCAGCTGCCCGCGCAGCGGCGAGGTCATCGTCCGCGATCAGGGGCACTGGTATTCGACCGGCGCCGATTTCAAGCGGCCCAGCCCGCAGTGGTGGTTCGACGACGAGACGCTGTACGGGCCCGACGGGCTGGCCCTGCCCGTGCGGTTGGCGCTGCCGGGCGCGGTGAACCGGGGCAACGCCGCCCAGGCCGTGGCCGCCGCCGTCGCGCTGGGCGCCGAGCCCTCGAAAGCGGTGGCGGCGGTATCGAACGTCGACGAGGTCGCCGGGCGCTACCGCAGCGTCCGCGTCGGCGACCACGAGGCGCGCATCCTGCTGGCCAAGAACCCCGCCGGCTGGCAGGAGGCGCTGTCGATGGTCGACAAGCACGCGGCCGGGGTCGTCATCTCGGTCAACGGGCAGGTGCCCGACGGCGAGGACCTGTCGTGGCTGTGGGACGTGCGCTTCGAGCACTTCGAGGAGACGGCCGTCGTGGCGGCGGGCGAACGCGGCACCGACCTGGCCGTGCGCCTGGGATACGCGGGCGTCGAACACACGCTGGTGCACGACACCGTCGCGGCCATCGCGTCCTGCCCGCCGGGGCGGGTGGAGGTCGTCGCCAACTACACCGCCTTCCTGCAGCTGCAACGAGCGTTGGCCCGCCATGGCTGACTCCACCGTGCGGATCGGGCTGGTCCTGCCCGACGTGATGGGCACCTACGGCGACGGCGGCAACGCCCTGGTGCTGCGCCAACGGCTGCGGTTGCGCGGCATCGACGCCGAGATCGTCGAGATCACGCTGGCCGACCCGGTGCCCGAGTCGCTGGACCTCTACACGCTGGGCGGGGCCGAGGACTACGCGCAGCGGCTGGCCACGCGGCACCTTCTTCGCTATCCGGGCCTGCAGCGCGCGGCCGAGCGGGGCGCGCCGGTGCTGGCCATCTGCGCGGCGGTGCAGGTGCTGGGGCACTGGTATGCGACGTCGTCGGGGGAACGGGTCGAGGGCGTCGGCATGCTCGACGCGACCACGTCGCCGCAGGACGCACGCACGATCGGCGAGCTGGTCAGCAAGCCGCTGCTGGCCGGCCTGACGCAGCGGCTCACCGGCTTCGAGAACCACCGGGGCGGCACCGTTTTGGGGCCGGCGGCGACGCCGCTGGGCGCGGTCGTCAAGGGCGCGGGCAACCGGGCCGGTGACGGCTTCGACGGCGCGGTGCAGGGCAGCGTGGTCGCGACCTACATGCACGGGCCGTGCCTGGCCCGCAACCCCGAGCTGGCCGACCTGTTGCTCGGCAAGGTGGTCGGCGACCTGGCGCCGCTGCAGCTGCCCGAGGTGGACCTGCTGCGCCGCGAGCGCCTGGCGGCCCGCTAGCGCGGCCTAGCTGCGCTCCAAGTTTCCTTCAAGGATTCATCGAGCCGCGCCGCCCAGCCTTTTCTCGTCCCAGCGACCGAGAAAAGGAATCCCATGACCAACCCCCGAACCATCGTCGCCAAGGCCGCCCGCGTCGTCGGGCTCGCGGCAGTCTTGAGCGCGGCCGGCGGCTCGATGGTCGCGTTCGCCGCGAGGGCCGACGCGGCCCCGGGCGCACCCGTCCCCCGCCACGAGGGGATGCACGGCAACCCGGCGGCCGCGGCGCCCTACTGGCGCTACCAGCAGCAGGACCGCGACTGCGGGGAGATGGCGGTGGCCGACGTCGTCGGCCAGGTCACCGGCCACGAACCCACCGAGGACGAGATCACCGCCGCGGCGGGGAACATCCCCAGCGTCAGCCATCCCGGCCCGATTTACCGGCCCGGGAGCAACACCAAGAACTCGGACCTGCCCGTGCTGCTGGCGCATTATGGCGTGCCGGCAAACGCGGTCCACCCCAACCTCGACGCCGTCGCGCAGGACCTGGATCAGGGGCGCAAGGTGATCGTCGGGATCAACGACAGGATCCTCTGGAACAAGGGCGGCGACCGTAGCCAGGAAAACCACTTCGTCGTCGTCATCGGCGTCGACACCGCGGCCAACGTGGTGCACCTCAACGACAGCGGCATCGCGGCCGGGCGCGATGAACAGGTTTCCATCGCCACCTTCGAAGCGGCGTGGCGGACCAGCGACAGCTTCGCCGTCGTGACCAGCTGACGGACGGTGCACGCTTCGATTCGTCGAGCCTGTAAATCCGCAGAAGAAGTGCGAGTAGCGGCCGGCGAAATTACCGGCTCGGCGCAGAGAAAGGCGTCAGACCATGGCCCGGCGGCCGGTGAGCGCGCGGCCCAGCGTCAGCTCGTCGGCGAACTCCAAGTCACCGCCCATCGGTAGCCCGGAGGCGATCCGCGTCACGGTCAGGCCGGGGATGTCGCGCAGCATCCGGACGAGGTAGGTGGCCGTCGCCTCCCCCTCGGTGTTGGGGTCGGTGGCGATGATCACCTCGGTGATGTCGACGTCGTCGACCCGCTCACCGATGCGGGTCAGCAGCTCGCGGATGCGCAGCTGCTCGGGACCGACGCCGGAAAGCGGATCCAGCGCGCCGCCCAGCACGTGGTAGCGGCCGCGGAATTCGCGGGTGCGCTCGACGGCCTGGATGTCCTTCGGCTCCTCGACCACGCAGACCACAGACGCATCTCGACGGGTGTCAGAACAAATTCTGCAGCGCTCGTCGTCGGAGACGTTGCCGCAGACCGCGCAGAACCGCACGCCCTCGCGGACCTTCCCCAACACCGCGGTCAGCCGGTCGATCTCCGGCGGTTCGACCGACAACAGGTGGAACGCGATGCGCTGCGCGCTCTTGGGCCCGATGCCCGGCAACTTGCCGAGCTCGTCGATCAGATCCTGGACAGGTCCCTCAAACATGTCGGTGCAGCGTCACAGCCCCGGCATCTGAGTCGGCGGCGGCGCCGGCGGCTGGGCCGGCTGGGCGCCCATCCCACCGGCCAGGGCCCCGAGCCGCTCCTGCGCCATCTTGGTGACCTGCCCCGAAGCGTCGCGCATGGCGCCGACGATCAGGTCCTGCAGGGTCTCGATGCCGCTGGGGTCGACGACCTTGGGGTCGATCTCCACACCGATCACCTCGCCGCTGCCTTTGACGACGACCTTGACCAAGCCCCCACCGGCCTCACCGTGTATCTCGGCGTTGGCGAGCTGGTGCTGGGCCTCCAGTAGCTTTTGCTGCATCTGCTGCGCCTGGGCAAGCAGTTGCGACATGTCGCCTCCGGGTTGCATGACAATCCCCTCGCATCTTGGTCTCGAGTTGGTTTCGCCTGTGGGTGCCGGGCGATTCGAAACACCCAGCGTAGACCGCGCGAGGTTACCTTTGCGCCGTGGACCTACGAGTGAGCAAGCGTGTCGGAATCAAACTGGTGATCGGTGTGCTGGTTGCCGCCTCGACGGCGGTCATGCCAACGGCGGCGGCAGTTCCCTCCAACATCGCCGGCATGGTCGTTTTCATCGACCCCGGCCACAACGGCTCCAACGACGCGTCCATCTCCCGCCAGGTGCCGACCGGGCGCGGCGGCACGAAGGACTGCCAGGCCAGCGGGACGTCGACCAACACCGGGTACGGGGAGCACACGTTCACCTGGGATACCGCCCTGCGGGTGCGCGCCGAGCTGAACGCGCTGGGCGTCCGCACAGCCATGTCGCGCGGCAACGACACCGGCCTGGGGCCCTGCGTCGACGAGCGGGCCAACATGGCCAACGCGTTGCACCCCAACGCGGTCCTGAGCATTCACGCCGACGGCGGCCCGCCGTCGGGGCGCGGCTTCCACGTCAACTACTCGGCGCCGCCGCTTAACCAGGCGCAGGCCGGGCCCTCGGTGCAGTACGCCCGCATCATGCGCGACCAGATGCAGGCGTCGGGCATTCCGCCCGCGAACTACATCGGCCAGGACGGGTTGTACGGGCGCTCCGACCTCGCCGGTCTGAACCTGGCGCAGTATCCGTCGATCCTGGTCGAGTGCGGCAACATGAAGAATCCCGTGGACTCGGCGCTGATGGAGTCACCCGAGGGCCGCCAGAAATACGCCGACGCGCTCGTCCGTGGCGTCGCGGGCTTCCTGGCCACCCAGGGCCAGGCGCGCTAGCTTTCCAGTTCCTTCTTGAGGTTGGCCAGCACCTCGCCCTGAATCCTCTTCAGCCCCAAGGGCGCAAAGGTCTTCTCGAAGAAGCCCTTGACGCCGCCCGCGCCCGTCCAGCTGGTCTTCACCGTGACGCTGGACCCCGGCCCGGCGGGAGCCACCGTCCAATTGGTGATCATGGACGAGTTCGCGTCCTTTTCGATCACGGTGTGGCCGGCCACATCAACGTTCACCTGCACGTCGCGAACCCGTGACTTGGTGGCCTGCAGCTTCCATTTGGCGACGGTGCCCGCCCCCTGCCCGCCCTGCAGCACCTGGTACTCGCTGTACTGCGGGGACAGGATCTTTGGCCGCATCTTCTGGTAGTCCGCGACCGCGGCCAGGGTTGCCCCGGGCTCGACGTTGATCAAGATCGTGCTGGCTGCGCTCACCTGGCCCATCAGGCGCGACTCCTCTTTTCGATGTCCTGCGATCCCCCCGCGCGCGGGTGCACGGGCTGTTTCCGAAGACTAGGGTATATGTGGTGCCTGTCCCTGGATCTGCACTCTCGGCTCACGCAGCGGGCGTCGACCGGTTGATGGCGAGTTATCGATCCATCCCCGCGACGTCCGCCGTCCGACTGGCTAAGCCCACCTCAAATCTGTTCCGCGCCCGCGCCAAACGCGATGCGCGCGGGTTGGACACCTCCGGTTTAACCGGCGTTTTGTCGGTCGATCCAGATACCCGCACCGCCGACGTGGCCGGCATGTGCACGTATGAGGACCTGGTGGCCGCGACCCTGCCGTATGGCCTTTCGCCACTGGTGGTTCCGCAGCTGAAGACCATCACCCTCGGCGGTGCGGTCAGCGGCTTGGGCATCGAGTCGGCGTCCTTTCGCAACGGCCTGCCCCACGAATCGGTGCTGGAGATGGACATCCTCACCGGCGCAGGCGAACTGCTGACCGCGTCGCGCACCCAGCACCCGGACCTGTTTCGCGCGTTTCCCAATTCCTATGGCACCCTGGGGTATTCGACCAGGCTGCGCATCGAGCTGGAGCCCGTCGCACCGTTCGTGGCGCTGCGGCATATCCGATTCCGCTCGCTGCCCGATCTGGTCGCGGCGATGGAACGCATCATCGACACCGGCGGGCAGGGCGGGACCCCGGTGGACTACCTGGACGGCGTGGTCTTCAGCCCCGACGAAAGCTACCTCTGCGTGGGCCGCCGGACCGCCACCCCGGGACAGGTCAGCGATTACACCGGGAAAAACATTTACTACCAATCGATTCGGCATGACGCGGCCGGCTCGAACACAACTCAACAGGCCACCAAGGACGACCGGCTGACCATTCACGACTACCTCTGGCGCTGGGACACCGACTGGTTCTGGTGCTCCCGCGCATTCGGCGCCCAGAACCCGCGGGTGCGACGCTGGTGGCCCCGCCGCTACCGGCGCAGCAGCTTCTATTGGAAGCTCGTGGCCCTGGACCAGCGTTTCGGCATCGCCGACCGCATCGAGAAGCGCAATGGCCGCCCGCCGCGCGAGCGGGTGGTGCAGGACGTCGAGGTGCCGGTGGAACGGACCTGCGAGTTCTTGGAGTGGTTCGCCGCCAACGTGCCCATCACGCCGATCTGGTTGTGCCCGCTGCGGCTCCGCGATCACGACGGCTGGCCGCTGTACCCGATCCGCCCGGACCACACCTACGTCAACATCGGCTTCTGGTCGTCGGTGCCGGCCGGCTCGACCGAAGGCGCCACCAATCGGGCGATCGAGGCGAAGGTGAGCGAGCTGGACGGGCACAAGTCGCTGTATTCCGACTCCTTTTACACCCGCGAGGAGTTTGACGAGCTCTACGGCGGGGAGGCTTACAAGACGGTCAAGAAAACCTATGACCCCGATTCGCGTCTCTTGGACCTGTACGCAAAGGCGGTGCAACGGCGATGACGACGACAAAAGAGCCCAACCACACCACCACCGGGAAGCTCAGCATGGCGGAGATCCTGGAGCTGTTCGCCGCGACCGGGCGGCACCCGCTGAAGTTCACCGCGTACGACGGCAGCACCGCCGGCAGCGAGGACGCGGAGCTGGGCCTGGACCTGTGTTCCCCCCGCGGTGCCACCTATTTGGCCACCGCCCCCGGCGAACTCGGCCTGGCCCGCGCCTACGTGTCGGGTGACCTGCAGACGTACGGCGTGCATCCCGGCGATCCGTACCAGTTGCTCAAGACGCTGACCGACCGCGTCAACTTCAAGCGGCCGTCGGCGCGGACGCTGGCCAACGTCGTCCGCTCCATGGGCTTCGAGCACCTGCTGCCCGTCGCCCCGCCGCCGGAGGAGGCGCCGCCGCGGTGGCGGCGGGTCGCGGCCGGCGTCATGCACAGCAAGACCCGGGACGCCGAGGCCATCCACCACCACTACGACGTCTCCAACACGTTCTACGAGTGGGTGCTGGGCCCGTCGATGACCTACACCTGCGCGGTCTACCCGCACGCCGACGCGACGCTGGAAGAGGCCCAGGAGAACAAGTACCGGCTGATCTTCGACAAGCTGCGCCTGCAGCCGGGCGACCGGCTGCTCGACGTCGGCTGCGGCTGGGGAGGCATGGTGCGCTACGCGGCGCGGCACGGCGTCCGCGCGATCGGCGCCACGCTGTCGGCCGAGCAGGCGAAATGGGCGCAACAGGCGATCGATGCCGAAGGCCTTGCGGACCTGGCCGAGGTGCGCCACTCCGACTACCGCGACGTCACCGAGGCGGAGTTCGACGCCGTCTCCTCGATCGGCCTGACCGAGCACATCGGCGTCAAGAACTACCCCACTTACTTCGGTTTCCTGAAGTCCAAGCTGCGCACCGGCGGCCTGCTGCTCAACCACTGCATCACCCGCCACGACAACAAGTCGACGTCGTTCGCCGGCGGGTTCACCGACCGCTACGTCTTCCCGGACGGTGAGCTCACCGGCTCGGGCCGCATCGTCACCGAGGCCCAGGACGCCGGCCTGGAGGTGCTGCACGAGGAGAACTTCCGGCATCACTACGCGATGACGCTGCGCGACTGGTGCCGCAACCTCGTCGAGCACTGGGACGAAGCGGTCGAGGAGGTCGGCCTGGCGACGGCCAAGGTATGGGGCCTCTACATGGCGGCGTCCCGGGTGGCCTTCGAGCAGAACAACCTTCAGCTGCATCACGTGCTGGCGGCCAACGTCGCCGCGCGCGGCGACGACGGCCTGCCGCTGCGGCCGTGGTGGCAGCCCTAGCCCGCCGCTAGCCCCCGTCGATCCGGCGGGCCCCCAGCTCGTTCTGCAGCAGCTCGAGTGCGACCTCCTCGGGGTCGCGTCGCGGCGCCGAGGACTCGCTGCGGCCGGCCTCGGCGAGCATGTGTTCCTCTTCGTCGCGCTGCGCCGAATCCGCCTCGGCCGGCTCGTCGATCGGCGCTTCCTGCCGGGCGGGCGCCGGGGCGCTCGCGGCCGGCTCGCCGGCGCCGACCTCGCACCGCACCCGCCAGCTCACCCCCAGCGCGTCTTTGAGCGCGTCGGCGATGACGTCGGCGTTGCGCTGCTCGCAGAGACGCTTGGCCAGCGGAGCCGACGCGTGGGTGAGCACCAGCGTGTCGCCCTCCACCGCCCGCACCGTGGCGCCCGCCAGCATCACCTCGGTGGTGCGGCTGCGCTGGCGCACCTTGTCACGCACCGTCGGCCACATCGATCGCAGCGCGGCCGCGTTGAGTTCGCCTGGGGCAGCGGGTGATTCGGGCTCGGGCGCGGGCGGTGGCGGGGCCGGTTCGGGCGCCGGCGCCGGCGTCGGCTTCGGCTCGGATTTCGGCTCGGGTTTCGGCTCGGGCCTGGCGACGGGCGCAGCGGCCTCCTTGCGCGGCCTGACGAAGGTCGCCGCGGGCCGGGGCGGCGCGGGGCTCTCGGAGGCGGGCAGGGACACGCCCAGCCGGGTCTCGATCCGCTCGACGCGCTGCAGCAGCGCCGACTCGGCGTCGCTGGCCGACGGCAACAGCAGCCGCGCGCACACCACCTCGAGCAGCAGCCGCGGCGCCGTCGCACCGCGCATCTCCCCGAGCCCGGCCTGCACGACCTCGGCGTAGCGGGTCAGGGTCGCGGGGCCGATCCGCGCCGCCTGCTCGCGCATCCGGTCCAGCACGTCCTCGGGCGCGTCCACCACGCCGCGGCTCACGGCATCCGGAACCGATTGCAGCACAATGAGATCCCGGAACCGCTCCAGCAGGTCGGTGGCGAAGCGCCGCGGGTCGTGGCCGGCGTCGATCACCGATTCGACCGCGCCGAACAACGCGGCGGCATCCGACGCGGCGAGGGCATCCACGGCGTCGTCGATCAGCGCGACGTCGGTGGCGCCGAGCAGCCCCAGCGCGCGCTGGTAGGTCACGTGGTTGCCCTCGGCGCCGGCCAGCAGCTGATCCAGGACCGAGAGCGTGTCGCGCGGCGAACCGCCGCCCGCCCGGATCACCAGCGGGTACACCGCGTCGTCGACGACGACGTCCTCCTGCTCGCAGATCCGCCCGATCAGCGCCCGCATGGTCTTGGGCGGCAGCAGCCGGAACGGGTAGTGGTGGGTGCGCGACCGGATGGTCGGCAACACCTTCTCCGGCTCGGTGGTGGCGAAGATGAAGATGAGGTGCTCGGGCGGCTCCTCGACGATCTTGAGCAGCGCGTTGAACCCCGCGGTGGTCACCATGTGCGCCTCGTCGACGATGAACACCCGGTAGCGCGACTGGGCGGGCGCGTAGAAGGCGCGGTCCCGCAGCTCGCGCGTGTCGTCCACGCCGCCGTGGCTGGCGGCGTCGAGCTCCACCACGTCGATGCTGCCGGGCGCGTTGGGCGCCAGCGCCGTGCAGGACTCGCACACGCCGCACGGGGTGGCCGTCGGCCCCTGCGCGCAGTTCAGCGACCGGGCCAGGATGCGCGCCGACGACGTCTTGCCGCAGCCGCGCGGCCCGGAAAACAGGTAGGCGTGGTTGATCCGGCCGGCCTCCAGGGCGATCGACAGCGGCTCGGTGACGTGCTCCTGCCCCACCACCTCGGCGAAGGTTGCCGGTCGATACTTGCGGTAGAGGGCCACGGTCAGCAGGCTACCGGCGCGCGGTGACTAGAGCCCGGCGGGCGTCGAGTGTGCATCCCCGGCTTTTGAGTGTGAAGCAGCGGTCGGCTCGCCCGGCGTGTCGTCGCCGTCAGCTCACACCCGACGCGGAGGAAACCAGCATCGACTCCGTGGCCGCCAGCAGCGCACAGGTCGCGAGCCCGTCGACCGCGTCGCGTAGGTCCGGCAACGACGGGAAGGTGGGCGCGATCCGAATGTTCTTGTCGTCCGGATCTTTCCGATACGGGAACGACGCGCCCGCCTCGGTCACCGCGATGCCGGCATCCTTGGCCAGCGCCACGGTCCGCCGCGCGGTGCCGGGCAGCACGTCGAGGCTGATGAAGTAGCCGCCCTTGGGTTCGGTCCACGAGGCGATCTTGGAGTCGCTCAGCCGGTTGTCCAGAATCTCGAGCGCCAGCGCGAACTTGGGCGCCAGGATCTGCTGGTGACGCTGCATCTGCAGGCGCACCCCGTCGGCGTCGCCGAAGAAGCGCAGGTGCCGCAGCTGGTTGACCTTGTCCGGGCCGATCGACTTCTTTCCCGCGTATTGCAGGTACCAGGCGATGTTGCCCAGCGACCCGCCCAGGAAGCTGACCCCGGAGCCGGCGAAGGTGATCTTCGAGGTGGACGCGAAGACGTAGGGGCGGTTGGGGTTGCCGGCCGTGGCCGCGAGCCCCAGCACGTCGACCTGGCGGAGGAAGTCGTGCGTGAGGGTGTGCACCGCGTAAGCGTTGTCCCAGAACAGCCGGAAGTCCGGCGCCGCCGTCCGCATCTGCACGAGCCGGCGCACCGCCTTCCAGGAGTAGGTGATGCCGGTGGGGTTGGCGAACACCGGTACCGCCCACATGCCCTTGATCGCGGGATCGACGGCGACCAACTCCTCGATGAGGTCGACGTCCGGCCCGTCCTGCAGCATCGGGACCGCGATCATCTCGATGCCCATCGTCTCGGTGATGGCGAAGTGGCGGTCGTAGCCGGGGACCGGGCACAGGAACTTGACGGCCGGCTCGTCCTTCCAGGGCCGCGGCGAGTCCACCCCGCCGTACAGCATCGAGAAGGCGACGAGGTCGTGCATCAGCTCCAGGCTGGAGTTGTTGCCGGCGATCAGGTTTTGCACCGGGATCCCGAGCAGCTCCCCGAAGATGGCCCGCAGTTCCGGCAGGCCGTGCAGGCCGCCGTAGTTGCGGGTGTCGGTGCCCTCGGAATCGCGGAAATCGTCGCCGGGGAGGCTCAGCAGCTGGTTGGACAGGTCGAGCTGCTCGGGCGAAGGCTTGCCGCGGGTCAGATCCAACGCCAGCTTCTTGCCCTGCAACTCCGCGTAATCCTGCTGGTTGCGCGCGTGCACCGCCGTCAGCTCGTCAGGGCTGAGGGAATGGAACGACACCATAGCTATTGCGGGCCCTTTCACCGTCCAACCGGGGTGGGGTCACTCATCGAACCACTGGCGATCGCAAGCGCGGCGGAGCCGGGCGAAGCGGGTCGCCAGTCATCCAACATAGGGGACCCCGCGCACCCGACAGAGCCCATTGACCCTTGCTGCCTTCCGGCCCTGGGGGAGTTCACAGGATAGACGCCGCGCGGGGTCCTTCGGCGAGTCTAGTACCTGGCCGGAAGCGATTAACGGCGGCCATGACACCCTCGGTTACCATGGCCCACGGAGGATTCGCCTAGTGGCCTATGGCGCTCGCCTGGAACGCGGGTTGGGTTAATAGCCCTCGCGGGTTCAAATCCCGCATCCTCCGCCACCGTCGCACCCGATGAGGCGCGACCACACACGGGGGTTGTTTGGAATCGCTTTGACCGGCCTTTAGGCTGGCCTGGGCTTACCAGCAGCATGAGGAGGCGTATGGGGCGCAAGGTCGCCATACCGTGGCACGCGACGTTTTCGATCGCTGCCGGCGTCCTCTACTTCTTTTTCGTGCTGCCCCGCTGGCCTGAGCTGATGGGCGACATCACGCATTCGGTGGGGACGACGCTGCGCATCGTGACGGGGGCGCTGATCGCCCTGGCCGCGCTGCCGGTGGTTTTCACCCAGTTGCGGACCCGCAAGCCGGAGTTGGGCACCCCGCAGCTGGCCCTGACCATCAGGCTGTGGTCGATCGTGGCCCACGTGCTGGCCGGCGTGCTGATCATCGGCACGGCGATCGGCGAGATCTGGCTCAGCCTCGACGCGGCCGGCCGGTGGCTGTTCGCCATTTACGGCGCCGCCGCCGCGATCGGCGTGCTCGGCATCTTCGCGTTTTATCTGTCGTTCATCGCCGAGTTGCCGCCGCCACCGCCGAAGCCGATCAAGCCGAAGAAGGAGAAGCGCAAGAAGCGAGGCCTGCGCGGCAAGAAGGGCGACGAGACCGACGAGGCGACGGAAGAACTCGCCGAGGAGGGCGCCGAGCCCAAGGCCGAAGAGGCCGAAGAGACCGAAGAGGCCCCGGAAGCCGAAACAAGCGAGGAAGCCCCGGCCGGGGAGCCGGTCGAAAAGCCGGTCGAAGATCCTGTGGCAACGGCCGAAGCTTCCGAGGAGGCGCCGGACGCGCAGGAGACCGAAGAGGTCAAGGGTGGGCTGCAGAACCGCCGCCCGACCGGCAAGGGCTCCCACCGGATGCGGCGCCGGCGCACCCGAGGCGGCGTCGCGGTCGACGAGTGACCTCCGCCCACGGCGTCAGCGGCGCTTGAGGCTTTCCACGTAGGCGGCGATGCGCCGCTGCGTCTCCTCGGCGCCCCACAGCTGGGTGACCTCGCTGTCGACGAGGGCGCCCTCGCGCATCCGCGCCAGGGCGGGTGCCCGCAGCTGCACTTTGGTATGGCGATAGGCGTCGGCAGGGATGCCACCGAGGTCGGCGGCCTCCGCCACGGCCGCCCCGACGAGGTCGTCGGCGACCACCCGATGGACGAGCCCGTTGGCGATGGCCTCGTCACCGCGGTACACGCGCCCGCCCAGCAACACGTCCTCGGCGCGGTCCCCGCACGCGTAGCGCATCACCTCGAGCGCGGCGACCGGAAACGGCACCCCGACGCGCACCTCGGACGCCCCGATCTGCGCCTCGGGGCTGATCAGCCTGCGATCGCAGGCGCACGCCAGCACGCAGCCACCCGCGATGGCGGCACCGTTGATCGCGGCCACCGTCGGGCCGGGATAGCAGAACATCGCCTCGAACGCCTCGGACAGAGCCGGGATCAGCCGGTCGGTGTAGTCGGTGCCGCCGTCGACCACCCGGTTGAGGTCGACACCTGCGCTGAACGCGCGCCCGGCCCCGGTGATGACGAGCGCTCCCGCCCCGGAGTGCTGCAGCTCGCCCAGCGCGTCCGTCAGCTCTTTGAGCAGCTCGACGTCCTGGGCGTTGACGCGCCCGGAGGACAGGGTCAGTACCTGGACCGCGCCGGCGGCTTCGATCTCGATCACGATGAGACGATAACGACGGGGATGTCGGTGTTCTCGTCGGTGTGGTAACTGGCGCACACCCGGTGGTAGCCGTCGGCGATCTGCAACGGCACGCCCCTGGTGAAGTCGCCGCGCACCAGCAGGATCGGGGACAGCGCTTGCCCCTTCTTGATCTTGGAAAGGTCCGCGGCGACGTGGGGATTGTCGTCGGGCAGCAGCCTGAGCTGCGCCGCCCGGAGGATGTCCTTCGCCTTCTTGTGGCTGACGATTCCGGCCTTCAGCTTTTCCGCCAACTGGTTGGCGATACCGGGCTCCGCGAGCAAGGCGAGGTAGTCGGCCGCCGCCGGGAAGTCATGCGCTTCAGGCTTTTCCAGCCATTTCACGCTCGCCATCGCGCGTCTCCCTTCATGGGCCGTGTCGAGGCAGCCTACCGGCCCGGGCGCGAAATTGGGATCGGTAGCGGCCCGCCACGCCTGTACTTGCGCACATGGCGGCGCCAATGGGGCGGCGCATGAAGGAAGGAAAACCTGTGAATCGTCTTATCGCGGGAGCGATTGGAACCCTCGGCGTCGCGTCGGCGCTGGTGGGCTGCTCGAGCGGCGGCCACACGGCCGCCCCGGCATCGAGCACGGCGCCCAGCGCCGCCCCCGCCGGCACCAACGCGCAGGTCAAGGTGGGGGGCACCGACCTGGCCGGCCTGAACCCGTCCTCGGTGACCTGCGTCAGGACCGGCGGCAAGATCGACATCGGCAGCGGCAACTCGGGCGCCCAGCAGGCGCTGGCCGTGGTGATGACCGACGAGGCCACCCCCAAGGTCGAGTCGCTGGCCCTATTCGTCGACGGCAGCGCCCTGTCGGTCAGCAACGGCATGGGCGCCAAGGTCGGTTCGGCCAACGTGGCGGTGGACGGCAAGACCTACACCATCACCGGTCAGGCCCAAGGCGCCGACATGAAGAACCCGATGGCCGGCCTGATCACCAAGGACTTCAACATCAAGGTGACCTGCGGTTGATCGATCGAACTCCGGGGCGGCGGGCGACCCCTCACTCACGCGCCCGCCGCTCCGGAACCTCGCCATGCCCGCGACGGCGGACTTATGATGCAGCCGTGTCGATCCCCGTCGAATTGGCGAACGCCCGCCGGCTGGCGTATGCCGCCGACGAGACGCGCGCGGGGGATCTGCTGTTGTCGCTGGTGCCGCAGATCGAGCGCGAAGACCGTGACGATCTGATGCTGGAAGTCCTTGCGCAGCTTGGCGAGATCTACCTCGCGCGCGGGACGAACGACGGGGTGCGCGAGTCCATCCGGCGCATCCGCGAGTGTTTGGCCATCTATTCGGGGATCGCCGCCGGAACGATGCCGGACGCCGCGGCGCAGGTAAGCCTGTCCGGCGCCGAGGTGGCGCACCTCATCTGCCGATACTCGCGGCGGGCGCTGTTTTTGGAGGCCGGCCTGGCCGCGGCCGTCGGCGACCACGAGGGCGCCGCGTCGGCGCTGAGCGCGTTGGGCGACACCGGGTCCGACTTCGGCGACCTGGCCGGCGAACACACCTACCTGCGCGCCCACGCGCAAGTCTTGTGCGCCTCGGCGCTCTGCGACGACGACCTGCATGTGCAATCGGTCCCGCTTTGGGAAGAGGCGCTTGACGGCGTGGAAAGCCTCCGAGACGGCGGCGAGCTGGCCGATCACCTCCTGATCGCTGTCGGCACCGCGTACGGCAGATTCTGCGTGGAGACCGGCCGGTTGGCCGAGGCCGAGCCCTGGTTGCGCCGCGCGGGGGCGAGGGCGGAGGTGCGGGGATGGGAATTGGCGAGCGCCCGAACGAAATTGGAGCGCGCGGCGGCCAGCTGGTCGATGGGCGACCACGCGACCACCGAGCAACTGGCCGCCGAGGCCCAGCCCGTCATCGCCCGATACGACCGGGCGCACGACCTCGCGCGGTGCTGGCTGTATCTGGGGTTCACCCGGCTCGGCTCGGGCGCGCTGGAAGCCGCCGACGAGTGCTGGGCGCATGCCGAGCGGCACTGGCGTGAACTGGGCAAGCCCTTGCACCTGCACCGCATCTTGTTGCAGCGCAGCTGGATTGCCATCTTCTGGAGCCGCTTCGCCGACGCGGTCGAGCTGATCGCCCAGGCCCGGGAGCTACTCGACTCCTCACCCCGCAGCAGCTGGCTGCAGTACGCCCAGCTCGACAGCCATCTCGGCACGGTGTGGCGCGCGGATGCCTTGGCCGACCTCGGTTTCGACAGTTCGGGCGACCCGGACGAGACGCTGCAGGAAACCGAGGCGCGGCAGGCCGAGGGGCTCGGCATCCTGCACGGCGAGGTCGGCACCCCGCAGTACTGGCGCGGGATGAAAAAACTCGAACAGGCCGCCGAGCTCAAGGTCCCGGCCGCGCTCGCGGTCGACTCGGTGCGGTATTCGATTGCCGACGCCGACGCGAGATCACGCTGGGCCGCCAGCATTTCGGCGCCCATCCTGGCCGGCGCCTTCGCCGTCGCGTGGGAGTGGGAGAACACCCAACTGATCAGCGAGTTGGTCGAATACCACAGCGCGCGCGGCACTTTCGACACGGATTTGGAGCGGCCCAGAATCGGCGAATGGGCCTCGACGGCCACCGCGACCGTCGTCCTCGACACCGACGCGGAGGTGGCATTGGCCGCGGCCGGCCCGGCGACGCCGCGCGCCGGCGGCTCGCTGACGCGGCTCGGCCCCTTGCCGCCGCTGCAGATGCAGCCCGACAGCCCCCCGATCATGAGCCACTACCGCGACCTGGCGCGGCAGCGCTACGGCCGCGCCGTCACCGCCGCCGAGCCGGCCTGGTCGACCTGGCCATGAGCGATTCGGACCGGCTGACTCTGGTACTGCGCTTCGCCGACGTCGGGATCGCCACCTACGGCAGTCTGCGGGTCGTCGGGCAGCCCGCCAAGACCGTCAATTGGGTTGTGGAGGAACCGATTCTGCTCGCGGCGTTGCAGGAGTTGACTCAAGCCCTCCCCGAGCCCCTCGGCGACGAGAGTCGCCCCGACGCCATCGAGCGGGCGCTGACCAATGGTCCGTTCGCGACGCCGGAAGCCGAACTCACGGTGGCCTACATCCTCGGGGTGCTGCTGATCGGGTCGGCAGGGTGGGAGCTGTTGGCGCAGTGCGCGGCATCGCCGCGGGCGGTGTTGTTCGTCTCGCCCAGCGCCCGATTGGCGCGCGTGCCCTGGGGGCTGCTGGCCGTGCCGAAATCGGGCCCCAGCAAGGAAGAGCTGGTGCGCGCCCGCCAGGACGCCATCACCCGCAGCGGGCGAGTCGCCGCCCGAATCCCGTGGCAGCTAGCGGACATCGGCGACCACACCGACGGCCACCGGCTGATGGAACTGGTCGACGTCCTGATGGCGGTGCCGCCCAACATCGTTCACTCGCCGCGGGCGCCGGCCGGCTGGGACGCCAGGCGCGGCGCCGCGCCGGTGCTGGTGCTCGACCCCCGGGTGCCCGGGCAGCGCCCCGACTCCGCGCTCGGCTCGGTGCTCGGCAGGCCGTCGCCGGAAACGCCGCTGGCGCAACACTTCGGCGCGCTACTGCAACGCCGCGCCGTGCTGCCCGAGGTCGCCGACTCGGTCGAGCTGTTCCGCCGCCAGGACGCCGACCGCCTCTGGCTGGCCAAGCAGCTGGCGCAGGCACCGAGCCGGCTCGTGTACGTCGGCCACGCCAGTTCGGCGCACGGCCGGGCCGACCAGGCCGCGCTGCACCTGGCCTGCTCGGCCGGGATCGCCGGAGATGCCGAGGCGATCGGCGATCACCGCCCCCTGACCGCCTCGGACCTGATGTCGCTGCAACTGCCGATCCCGCCGCGGGTCGCCCTGCTGGCTTGCGGCTCAGGCGGCGACTACCAATTCGACGAAGCCACCGGTCTGGTGGCGGCGATGATTCTCGGTGGCGCCGAGCTGGTGACCGCCACCCTGTGGTCGCTGCCCACCTCCGCGGCCTATCGACGGTTCGGCGGCGGCCAAGCGGCCGATCCGATGGCCGATGTCGTTGTGGCCGTTGACGACGCGCACGACGGCGCCGACGCGGGGTGCGCGGTGAATCGCTGGCAGCGTGCCCAGATGCGGCGCTGGCGGGAGGGCGACGTCACCGCCAGCCCGCTGTATTGGGGCGCCCTGGTCACTTTCGCGGTGGACGGGGCGCGATAGCGCTCAGACCGACGCCGGCCAGGCGGCGTGGACGGCCAGCACGTCGTCCGGCAGCGAAAGCTCCTCGCGGGCAGCGGGATCGAACGCCACCAGCACGACGAGCCCGGGCCGCAGCATCGACACATCCGGATCGCCCGCGCCGCCCGCCAGTTTCCCGATGAAGGTCTCGCCGGAAACGGCGACCACCTCGATGAAGATCTGGCGCTCGTCGCCGACGTCGCGCACGGTGCCGACCGCGACGGCGGGTCCGGCGGGAACCCGGCGCCGAGCGAATTGGAACCGGTCCAGCAGCATGATGAGCTTCTTCATGCCACCAGGCTCCAACCGCCGGGCGGCTACCGAACCCAACTTTTCGGCTGCCGATATTTTCCGCAACCCCCTATCCTGTCCAGATGAGCGCGGATTCGCAGGTCGCGACCGACGTCGCCGTGGGCCACCCGCGCCGGTCGGTGATCGAGGCCGCGTGGCGCGCGATCGGCCCCGGCGTCGAGGTGCTCAGCAGCGACGACGGCGGCCCCTTGAGCCGCACCGTCAAACGCATCCTCGACCCGTTGGTGCTGCGGCTACGCGCCAATCCCCAGTACTCGGCCCCCGTCGTCCCACCGGAAACCGCCGCCGCGATGCACGACCTGATCGTCGGCAGCGGGCGCGAACTGCGTTACGCGGCATCGTGGTTCGACACCCTCAAGCTCGAGCGCCGCAGGCAGCGGATACGCACCGGCAACGCCCAGGAACTGTATTTCCCGGTCTGCTTCGAGCTCGCGGTGACGAAAGGCGCACCGGCGCCGCAAGATCGGGAGACCGCTGCCGCCGTACTCACCGATATCCACCAGGGCCGCGACCGCACCGCGATCGAGGTGTTGCGCCAATACGTGGCCAGCCCCGACGTCGTCGGCAGGCTCGCCGAGCAGCTCGACCGCAGCTGGCGTGACGTGCGCGCCGCACCACCGGAAACCGGCCCGTTCCTGGCCGAACTCGGCACGGTGCTCGGACCCGCCCACGGCCATCGGGCCGCGGCGGCCCGGCAGCGTGTGTGGTCGGCCGTGATCTCCGACGCGACCCCGTACAACCTGGGAGCGCTGGCCCGGCTGGACGGCGCCGAGCTGCCGTGGTCCATCGTCGAGCTCGGCTTGAGTTCGGTTGAGCCACAACGGCAGCCCCGAATCGCCGGTGAATCCGACAGCGATCGCCCGCTGGATCGCAGCGTGGTGGATCGGGTGCGCGCGACGCTGCGGCGCGCCATGGACCGCGACGCGCTGCCCGACATCCCGCTGCTGTGCGAGGAGGAAGTGGACCGGGCATCCGCGCCCTGGGGGCTGTTGTCCGAGGACAAGCAGGCCACGCTGGTGGCCGGCATCGAGGTGGCGGTCGAGCTCGCGCCCCTGGACCCGTCGGTCTCCAGCCGCTACGCGTTGGCCGCGCAGATCCAGGCCCGGCTGCGCAAGGAGGCCTACGTGCTGCACGCGCGGCGCTACCTCGCCGAGGGCGGCCCGATCCATCCCCGGCAACGGCAGGTGGTCGACGACCTCGCCGCCTATGCGCAGCCCTACCTGAGCCGGCTCTGGGCGCGGCTGCACGGCCGCGACGTCTGGCAGGAGCCCTGCGATGACGTCGACGAGGTGCGGTCACTGCTGGAGGGCGTCGCGCGGTCGGTGAGCCTGGATCACCGGCAACGGATCAAGGCGATGCTGGAATTGCAGGTGGCCGGATGAGATTGGTCGCCGATTCCGGGCTGTGGACGACGGGTGCCGCACCCGCCGAGACGCCGCTGACCGCGGTGCTGGAGGTCAGTGGCGCGGTGCTGTCCTGGCTGATCGACGATCCCGCAGACGATGCCGGAACCCGAATCGCCTTCACCGATTTGTCGCGCGCCGACTGGCTGTGGCGCGTCCTGGGCGAGTCCGGGCACGTCGCCCTCGTGTCGGCGGTCGACGTCGCGGCCGATCAACCGCACGGCATCGAGCTCGCCGGCGTCGAGATCGTGCCCGGATCCCTCGCCCCGCTGCGGCGGCTGGCCGTGGGCCATTGGTTGCGGCGGTGGTGGCCCGCCAGCCGCCTGGACGGCATCGCCGGGCTCGACCGAGCGCTGCTCGACGTGGAGGTCGCGCTGCTGACCTCCGGTGCGCAGGGCTTCTTCACCGACGACACCCTGGACTCGGACGTGGAGGAGCTGCTGGCGCCGCACGCCCTGGCCCTGTCCAGCCACGCCCGGGGTGGCGATCCGCGGGTCCTCGATTTGGTGCGGGCCGGCGCCGGGCTGGCCGAGGAGGTGGGCGTCGACGGCGCGGGATGGGCGCAATTGCACGCGCTGCTGGATGATTCGGGCATGGCGCCGGCCGGCGAGCTGGCCCGGCCGGCCGGGCGTCGGGATGACTACGCGCTGGCCGCCGGCACCGGCGCGGGCCCGCGGGGCGCGGCCCCGATCGCCCGCGGCGCCGCGTCCGTCAGCTGGAGCGCGGTGCCGCCCGGGATCTTCGACGCGAGCGAGAACACCGTCGACTGGAGCGTCGAGGTGGCCGGCGCCGAGGTGGTCGCTGTCGTGCGGGCGGGCGTGATCGGGCCCGGCCCGGCCACCGGCATCGCGGTGCAGCTGCGGTCGGGGTCCATCAGCGGCAGCGGCGCCCTGGACGCCGACGGCGATGCCACTCTCCCACTGGTCGACGGCGAGCGGCGGCCGGTGACGGAATCGGCTGCCTGGGACCACGATTGGTCGGTGACGTCGGTGATCGTCGGCGCCGAGGTGTCCGACGGGATCGAGACGCGCGACACCCGGGACAGGGTCCGCCGCTGGGCGCGGGCGCGGCTGGACCAGCCGTCGAACGACGCTTTCCTGGCCGAGATCCTGGCTGCGGAATCGGATTACTGAGGCCGCCCGCGGGCCGCGAAACTCCCTGTCGCCCGGCCGGGCCTCATTCCCTATGCTGAGCGAGTGCCAAACAACTATCGCGTCGTTCAGTGGACCACCGGGAACGTCGGCAAGAGCTCGCTGCAATCCATCGCGGACAACCCCACGCTCGAACTTGTGGGCTGTTATGCCTGGTCAGAGGCTAAGGCCGGCCGTGACGCCGGTGAGCTCGTCGGCATTGCGCCGCTGGGCGTGGCCGCCACCAACGACGTCGACGCGCTGCTCGCCCTGAAGCCGGACTGCGTCGTCTACAACCCGATGTGGATCGACGTGGACGAGCTGGTCCGCATCCTGTCCGCGGGCGTCAACGTGGTGACGACGGCCTCCTTCATCACTGGGACCAATCTGGGCGAGGGCCGCGACCGCATCGTCGAAGCCTGCCAGAAGGGCGGCTCGACGATGTTCGGCTCCGGCGTCAGCCCGGGCTTCGCCGAGCTGTTGGCCATCGTCTCGGCGATGGTGTGCAACAGGATCGACAAGGTCAGCGTGATCGAGGCGGCCGACACCACGTTCTACGACTCGCCGGACACCGAGAAGCCGGTGGGCTTCGGCCAGCCGATCAACCACCCGGACTTGCAGGAGATGGCCCGAAAGGGCACCGCCATTTTCGGCGAGGCCGTGCTGCTGGTGGCCGACGCGCTCGGCGTCGAGCTCGACGAGGTGCGTTGCGTGGCCGAATTCGCCCAGACCACAGCCGATCTCGAGATGGCCTCCTGGACGATCGCCGCGGGATGCGTCGCCGGCGTCTACATCAGCTGGCAGGGCATCGTCAACGGCAAGACCCTGATCGACCTCAACGTGCGGTGGCGCAAGGGGCAGACGCTCGAGCCCGATTGGAAGATCGAGCAGGATGGCTGGGTCATCCAGATCGACGGGCAGCCGACGGTGACCACCAAGGTCGGCTTCCTGCCGCCGCCGTACTTCCAGGCCGAGACCATCGCCGACTTCATGGCGCTCGGACACATCATGACGGCGTTGCCCGTCATCAACGCGATCCCGGCCGTCGTCGCCGCCCCGCCCGGCATCGTCACGTACGCCGACCTGCCGCTCACCCTTCCCCGGGGTTTCGCGAAGGTCTAACCGTCGCCCGACGCCGCCGTCGCCGTTGCCGCCCGACGCCGAGCGGGCTTGGCGTAGGTCGCGCCCAGCTGCGGCACCTCGAGCGGGCCCTGGTGGCGGGCGGCCGCGATGGCGTTGCGCAACGGGCTGGCCAAACCGGCGAACGATCCCATGTCGAACAGCAACGGCGTCAGCAGCCGGTTGTGGACGAACCCGAACGCGCTGCCGGATTCCGGGTCCGCCCAGCCGAGGGTTCCGCCCAAGCCCACGTGACCGAAACCCTTGAGCAGGCCGGGCACCGGCGACTCGTGGTAGCCCAGGTGAAATGGCATGGGCACCACCATGTTTGCGTCGGGCCACTTGCGTCGCGGTTCACCCGTCAGGCCGCGTGCCAACTGTTCGGACAGGTATTTCTTGCCGTCGATCCGGCCGCCGTTGGCCAGCACGGCGTACATCTTGGCCAGGCCGCGGCCGGTCACCACGCCGTTGGCCGCTGGCACCTCGCCGTCGAGAAATCCGGTGTCGCCCTTGATAAGCGAGATGACACCCGGGAAGTACATCGCTCCGAGCGCGCCGGAGAACGGCAGGCCCGCCAGTTTCGGCACGACGAAATTGAACACCGGGGCGCGCAGTCGGCCCTGCGGCAACAGAATCTGCGCCGGTCTCGTCGGCGACCCTTCGGGGGGACGTCCGAGGTGCAGACCGTCGGTGTTGAGCGGACGCGCGATCTCCTGGCGGATCAGCTCGCGCATGCCCTTGCCCGTCACCGCCCGGGCGATGCCGGAGAGCAGCCATCCGTAGGTGAGCGCGTGATACGCCTGCACGCCGCGCAGATGGTCGACGGGTGCGGCGGCCAGCTTCTCCTCCATCAGGAGGTGGTCCATCAGCTCCGCCTTGCTGACGCCCCGCAGGTGCGACAAACCGGATCGGTGCCGCAGGACGTCGCGGACGGTGATGTCGGCCTTGCCGTTGGCCGCGAATTCGGGCCAGTAGTCGGCGACGGGATCGTCGTAGGACAGCAGGCCCCGGTCGGCCAGGCGGTGAATCACGGTCGACGCGACGCCCTTGGTCGCCGAGAACACCATCGCGCCGGTGTCGGCGGTCCAGCGCTCGGTGCCGGCGCGGTCGGACCAGCCCGTCCAGACGTCGACGACGGGCACGCCGTCGATGTAGACGGTCAGCGCTCCCCCGCCGAACCGGCGGCCGGGGAACAGCCGCGCGAAGATCCCGATCACGTTGGCGAAGTGCGGGTCGGCGGCCCCGGACACGCCGCGTGGCAAGCCGTCGTCGGTCACCAGCAGGGCCGATCCGCGACGAGAGGCCATCACGCGAATCAAGCTATCAGCTGGGAAAAGCCCCGGACACCACTCACTCCAGGGGGTGGTCGGCCTGTTCGCCGGGCGGTTTCTCGGGAGGCTGGGCGTTCAGCCACTTTCTGAGCCGAAGCAGCTGATTGACCACCATGCCGATGCCCAGCAACATCAGCGTCGCGACGATCGCCACCACGATTGCGGTGCCCACGCACTCCATGATGACAGCCACGGCGAGCTGCAGTTTCAAGATCGCCCAACGATGGGTAGTCACAGCAGCATGAGTGGCGCAGACAAGATGAAGAACAAGATCGAGGATCTCGGCGGCCGGGCCAAGGAGGCGATCGGCCGGGCCAGCGGTGACCCCGAGACCCGGGACGAGGGCCGCGCCGATCAGGCGAAGTCGAGCCTGAAGGACGCCGGCGAAAAGGTGAAGGACGCGTTCAAGAAGTAAGTGATCGCTGACCAGCGGGTCTGCCGGTGACGGCCGACGGCCCGCTGGTCTTTCCTTGTCGATCGCCCGTCCATACCGCACTTGGCGCCGAATATGGGTAAAAGGACACGATGATGCGAAGGCCTACGAACATGCGCCGATACACGACACCCCTGGCAGCGACGGCGGTGGCGGCCGCCTTCGCGCTGTTCGGCACGCCCGCCCCCGCCGCGTCCGCGGATCCGTGTCCCGATGTCGAGGTGGTGTTCGCGCGCGGCTCGGGCGAACCACCCGGTGTCGGGGGCGTCGGCGGGTCTTTCGTCGACGCGCTGCGCGAGCAGCTCGGCACCCGATCGCTCGGCGTGTATGCGGTCAACTACCCCGCGAGCACCGACTTCTCCAACCCCGGTTTCCCGGCGACCGTCATCGACGGCATCCGCGACGCCGGTACCCACATCGAGTCGATGGCGAAAAACTGCCCGAACACCAAGGAAGTGCTGGGCGGGTATTCGCAGGGCGCCGCGGTGGCCGGTTTCACCACCTCGGCCGCCGTGCCGGCGGGCGTACCGGCTTCCGCGGTGCCCCCGCCGATGCCACCGGAGATCGCGAACCACGTCGCGGCGGTCACGCTGTTCGGGACGCCGTCGGGCCCGTGGCTGCAGAAGTACGGCGCACCGGTGATCACCATCGGCCCGCTGTATCAGCCCAAGACGCTGGAGTTGTGCGCGCCGGGCGACGGGATCTGCGGTGACGGCAACGACGCCTTCGCGCATATGTCCTATCCGCTGAACGGGATGACGGCCCAAGCCGCGACCTACGCCGCAAGCCATTTGTAGCGCCGTGCAGAATCGCACCATGCACGTTCTGGTCACGGGCGGGACGGGATTCGTGGGCGGGTGGACCGCCAAGGCAATCGCCGACGCCGGGCACTCCATCCGGTTCCTGGTGCGCAACCCCGATCGGCTGCACACCTCGGTGGCCAAGCTGGGCGTCGACGTCTCGGACTTCGCCGTCGGGGACATCACCGATCGCGTGTCGGTGCGGGAGGCCCTGCGCGGCTGCGACGCCGTCGTGCACAGCGCCGCCCTGGTGGCCGTCGACCCCCGGCAGACCAACGAGATGCTGACCACGAACATGCAGGGCGCGCAGAACGTCCTCGGCCAGTCAGTCGAGCTGGGCCTGGACCCGATCATTCACGTGTCCAGCTTCACCGCGCTGTTTCATCCGGGCTTGGAGACGCTGACCGCGGACCTGCCGGTCGTCGGCGGGGCGGACGGATACGGCACGTCCAAGGCGCAGGTCGAAATCTATGCGCGCGGACTGCAGGACGCCGGCGCGCCGGTGAACATCACCTATCCCGGCATGGTGCTCGGCCCGCCGGTCGGAAACCAGTTCGGCGAGGCCGGCGAGGGCGTCAAGGCGGCGGTGCAGATGCACGCGATCCCGGGGCGCAGCGCGGCCTGGTTGATCGTCGACGCCCGCGACCTGGCCGCGTTGCATGCGGCGCTCCTGGAGCCCGGGCGCGGGCCGCGCCGCTACACCGCGGGCGGGCATCGCGTCCCCGCGGCCGAGCTCGCGACGATGCTCGGCGAGGTCGCCGGGACCCCGATGGTCGCGGTTCCCATCCCGGACACCGCGCTGCGCGTGGCCGGGGCCGTCATGGACCGGGCGGGCCGGTTCCTGCCGTTCGACACGCCTTTCACATCCGCGGGCATGCAGTACTACACGCAGATGCCGGCGTCGGATGATTCGCCCAGCGAGCGGGAACTCGGCATCACCTATCGCGACCCGAAGGAAACCGTCGCCGACACCTTCGCGGCCCTGCGGGCCGCGGACAGCTGAACCGTGAAAGTGCAACTACGGGCGCCCGCTCTCGGGACACGTGTTGCCAGTTGCACTTTCGCGGGGGCGCGAGGACGATCCGAAGGATGAAGTCCGTCACCTGCACCAACGCGAAGCTCGAAGTGGTCGACACGCCGACCCCCACCCCGGCGAAGGGCCAGCTGCTGATCGAGGTCCTCAGGTGCGGCATCTGCGGGTCGGACCTGCATGCGCGCCACCACTGCGACGAACTCGCCGACGTGATGGTCGAATCGGGGTACGACGCGTTCATGCGGTCGAATCAGTCGGTCGTTTTCGGGCACGAATTCTGTGGCGAGGTAGTCGATTACGGCCCCGGCACACGCAAGGCCCCGCGGCCCGGAACGCGTGTTGTCGCCCTGCCGCTGCTGCGCCGCGGCAAGGAGGTGCACGGCATCGGCCTGTCGACGATGGCGCCGGGCGCCTATGCCGAGCAACTCCTCGTCGAGCAGTCGCTGGCCATTCCCGTGCCCAACGGGCTGACCCCCGAGGTGGCCGCCCTCACCGAGCCGATGGCCGTCGGCTGGCACGCGGTCCGGCGCGGCGAGGTCGGAAAGGGTGACGTCGCCATCGTGATCGGTTGCGGGCCAATCGGTCTCGCGGTGATCTGCATGCTCAAGGCGCACGGCGTGCGCACCGTGGTCGCCAGCGACTTCGCACCGGGTCGGCGCGCGCTGGCCACCGCCTGCGGGGCCGACGTCGTCGTCGATCCCGCGCAGGACTCGCCCTACACGACGGACGCGAGCCGTAAACACTTGAAGGGCGTCGTCGAGGCGTTCGACTTGGCGGTCGGCACGATCGAGAAGCTGCAGCGCCTGCGGCTGCCCTGGTGGCACATCTGGCGCGCCGCCGAGGCCGCCGGCGCCGCGACGCCCAAGCACCCCGTCATCTTCGAATGCGTCGGTGTCCCAGGGATTATCGACGGCATCATCGCGAGCGCGCCGCTGTTCTCGCGCGTCGTCGTGGTCGGGGTCTGCATGGGCTCGGACCAGCTCCGGCCGGCGATGGCGATCAACAAGGAGATCGACCTTCGGTTCGTGCTCGGCTACACCCCGCCGGAGTTCCGCGACACGCTGCACATGCTGGCCGACGGCAAGGTCAACGTCGCGCCACTGATCACCGGGACGGTCGGGCTGGGCGGCGTCGAGGCCGCGTTCGACGCGCTCGGCGATCCCGAGGCGCACGCGAAGATCCTCATCGACCCCCGCAGCGACGCTATTCAGCCGGCGTGATCTCCAGCCCCACGTGCACCTTGTCGATGCCGCCCCGCACGATCGAGTGGGCGTAGAACCACCACGCGTGGTACCAGTACCGCTTCAGCACGGCGTTGTAGACCCGCCGAGTCTCGGACTTCGGCAGTACCCGGGCGATCCCTTCGACCGGTTCGCTCTTGGGCTTGCCCAGCGCCGCGCTGCGGGCGATCGTCACCCGGGGCGTGTTCTTGATCCGCCTGACCTTCCACGACCCGTCATCGGTGATGACCAGCAGCTTGTCGCCGTCCGGCACTCCCCAGATCGGTGTCGGCTTGGGACGGCCGTCCTTGGTGAACGTGGTCAACAGTAGGTACTTGGACGAGATGACGTCCTGGAAGCGGAGAGGCACGGCAGAACAGTTCCCCGCGGGCGCGACTTCCTAACCCTCAGGTGTTGCGCCCGCCGTTGACGCCGAGGATCTGGCCGGTGATGTAGCCGGCCTCCTCGGAGGCGAAGAACGCGCACGCGGCGGCGATGTCCTCCGGCCTGCCCACCCGGCGCACCGGCGTGCGCGCGATGTGGTCCTCCACCGTGCCGCCCAGCAGCTGCCGGCGCTCGGCGGCGCGCAGCATCGGCGTGTCGATGAACCCCGGCGGAACCGCGTTCACGGTAATTCCGCTCGGCCCGTATTCGAGGGCCAGCGATTTCGTGAGGCCGTTCACCGCGGACTTGGCCGCCACGTAGTGGGCCATGAACGGCTGCCCCGAATGCGTGCTGGACGACGAAATGTTGACGATGCGGCCCCAACCCGCCTCGACCATGTCGGGCAGGGCGGCCTGAATCGTGTGGAACACGCCGTTGAGGTTGACGTCGATCACCTTCGACCATTCCTCGAAGGACATGCCCAGGAATTTCTTGAAGCCTTCGACGCCGGCCGCGTTGACCAGCACCAGGATCGGGCCGAGCGCGTCCCGGATCGCCGACATGGCGGCTTCGACCTGCGCGCGATCGGTCACGTCCGCGACGTAGCCGAACCCGTCGTCGGTGGGCGACAGGTCGATGACCGCCACCCGAAATCCGTCGCTGCGCAATCGCTCCGCGACGGCCCGGCCGATCCCGGACGCGCCGCCGGTCACCACCGCAGTCTTCACGCGCACCCACCTTCCTGAGCGACCGCCCAGCATCGGGCTTGACACTGCCTATCACCCCCGCGCGACGAGGGTCAAGTGCGGCCGCTCCGGTTGCGGCGGGCGGTTGATTTTTGGCGATCGCCCAATTTAGGGTCCGTTGATGGCCAGGGAGTCCACCACGCGGGACATGCTGATCGACGCGACGAGTCGAATCATGGTCGAGGAGGGTTACGCCGCGGCCACATCGCGGCGGGTCGCCGCCGAAGCCGGGGTCAAACCGGCGTTGGTGCACTACTACTTCCCGACGATGGACGAGCTGTATCTGGACGTCTTCCGCCGGGGCGCCGCCACCTACCTGGAACGCCAGCGCGAGGCGCTGGCCTCCGAGAAGCCCCTGCACGCCTTCTGGGAGACGCTCGTCGAACCCAAGGACGCCCGGCTGCTGCTGGAGTTCATGGGGCTTGCCAACCACCGCAAGGAGATCCGGGCGGAGATCTCCGCGTGGCAGGACCGGTGGCGGGAGATGCAGATCACCGCGCTCAACTTCATCGTCCGCGAGCACGGCCTGGACACAAGCGAATTCCCGCCCGCGGGCATCGCGGTGGTCATCGCCGCGGTCGGGCGCACCCTGATCCTCGAGCAGACGCTCGGCACCAAGGGCGGCCATGACGAGGCCGTCGCGCTGGTCAACCGGTTCCTGGACCGGTTCGAGATGCCGACCAAGCGGCGGGATTGACCCGACCTAGGGCAGCACTAGGGCAGCACGACCCGCAGGTGCTCCCAGCCGCGGACCGTCGACGTTGACGCCAATTGCGCCGTGTCGTAATCGATGTCCCACTCCGGCCAGCGGTTGAGGATCTCGTCGAGGGCGACGCGACCCTCGAGCCGAGCCAGGTTGGCCCCGAGGCAGTAATGCACGCCCTTGCCGAAGGTGATGTGCGAGATGTTGTCGCGGCGGATGTTGAACGTATCGGGGTCGGCATAGCGACGGTGGTCGCGATTGGCCGCGCCGAACAGCAGCAGCATGGCGCTGCCGGCGGGAACCGTCCTGCCGTAGCACTCGAAATCCTTTGCCATCCAACGGGCGACGTGGGGTCCGGTGGGTTCGAACCGCAGCGTCTCGTCGACGGTCCGGGTCAGCAGCGACCGGTCTTGGTAGACCTCGCGCCGCTGATCCGGGTGCTCGGCGAGCACCTTGGCCAGCCAGCCGATCAGCCGTCCGGTGGTCTCGTTTCCGGCGCCCGCGACCACCTGGGTGTAATGCAGCACCTCTTTGCGCGTCAGCTTTCGGTGCACCCCGTTGTCGTCGTCGAACTCGACGTTGAGCAGCTGGGTCATCAGGTCGTCGGAGGGGTTCTTGGACCGCCATTCGACGTAGTCGGCGTAGATGCGGCCGTCGGCGATGGAGTCGGCGTCGGCGACCTTCATCGGTGTGCCCGGCTTGGTGCGCAGGTTGGCGTCATTGGCGTCGCGGACCGAAACCTGTTCGGACTCGGGGATTCCCAGCAGCATCCCGATCACCCGCATCGGCATCATCGACGCGAGTTCGGCGATGATGTCGAAGCCCCCCGACCCGACGAGCGGATCGAGGCACCGCACGCAGTACCGGCGGATCTGGTCTTCGAGCTCGGCCATCCGGCGCGGGGTGAACACCCGCGACATCAGGCCGCGGAGCCTGGTGTGCTCGGGCGGATCCTGGAACATCATCACGCCGCCGGGCATGTCGAATTTCGACTGAATCAACTCGAGGATGTCGCTGCGGCGATTGGAGAACACCTCCCAGTTGGCCAAGGCGCGCTCGACGTCGGAATGCCTTGATATGGCCCAGAAGTCGTACCGCTCGTTGTAGTAGAGCGGCGCCTCTTCGCGCAGCCGCGCATAGGTCGGATACGGGTCGGCGATGATGCCGGTGTCGTAGGGGTCGTAGTAGACGTCGGTGTCGCTGGTGACGGTCATCGATGTTTCCTTACTACTTCAGGCAGCTGCCGGCATCCACGGGCAGCGCGACGCCGGTGATGTAGCGCGCTTCGTCGGAGGCCAGAAACAGCACGGCGTTGGTGATGTCTTCGGGGGTCACCCACGGGATCGGCAGGTAGTGGAAGGTCTGGCACACCGGCGCGAGGTCGTCCGGACCGGGGTTCTCCAGCTCCGGCCGGAAGGCGCGATAGGTGGCCTCGTTCATCAGCAGCGGCGAGTTCACGTGCGTCGGAAGGACGGCGTTGACCCTGATCATGCGCTGGCCCAATTCGACCGCAAACGAACGCATCAGCCCGATCACGCCGTGCTTGGCCGCCACGTAGTGACCCATGTGGGAATAGGCCTTCAAGCCGGCCACCGAGGACGTCAGGACGATGGAGCCGCCGCGGCCGCCGTCGAGGATGTGCGGAACGCCGGCCTTCACCGTCTTCCAGACACCGCTGAGGTTGACGTCGATCATCTCCTGCCACAGCGACTCGTCGGTCTTGTGCAGCTTTCCCGCCATCGTCCCGATGCCGGCGTTCGCGACGATCACGTCCAGGCGCCCCAGCTGTTCGACCCCGCTGTCGACGGCTGCCCGCAACGCGTCGAAATCGCGAACATCGACCTCGGCGGTGACGACGCGGCCGCCGGCGTTTTTCACCAGGCCCGCGGTCTCGTCGAGGTCTTCGGGCGTCGCGCCGTCGGCCGGCGAAGCCTCGAACTTCCGGCAGATGTCGACGGCGATGATGTCGGCGCCCTCCTGCGCGAGCCGTACGACGTGACTCCTGCCCTGCCCGCGCGCGGCGCCGGTCACGAACGCGACCTTGCCGTCCATCCGGCCCATTGCCACCTCGATCCCGATTTTTGGGCGATCGCCCAAATTTGGGCGCACGCCATATGTAGCAGCACCGGGAGGCGCTAGTCAAGGGCGCAGCGCGGCATCGATCAGCGTCGCCGCGGCGGCCCGGGCGTGGACCACGGGCGCGGTGTCGTTCAGCGACGTCGCCATCGCCGCGGCGCCCTCGAACAGCACGGCCAGTTGCTGGCCGAGCTGATGCGGATCGGCGGCACCGGCCTGCTCCGCCACGGCGATGAGGCGGCGGGTGAATTCCTGCTTGTGCGCGCGCACGATCTCGTCCGCGCTCCGCAGGGCTCCGGCGGATTCCACGGCCGCATTGTGAAACGGGCAGCCGCGCAACACTTCTCGAGGCTGCATTTCGAAGATCGCCAAGAGCCGCTCGCGCGGGGACATGGCGGCGTCCTCCAGCCGCCGCTCGTTGGGCGAGCCGCCGCGGGACTGAAAGCCGCGCAGGTAGCTGTCCACGAGGTCGTTCTTGCTGGCGAAGTGCTGATAGAGCGTGCGCTTGGAGACGTTGGCCTCTTGGGCGATGAGTTCGACGCCGGTCGCGTGGATTCCGTTGCGGTAGAAGAGCCGCTCCGCGGCGCGCTCGATGCGCTCGCGGGCCCCGCGCCCGCCCGTCGGGCGCATCGAGGTTGTGGCGTCGTTCACATTTTGATCATACACCGATCGGTTTACAAAGCGTGAAAGCAGCGCTAAGTTCGGATGCGTTGGGTAAACCGATCGGTTTTGAAGGCGGGCGCATGGAGATTGCGGCGGGCTGGGGCGTCGAGCAGTCGCGACTGGTCACCTGGCGCGACCCGGTCACAACGCAGGCCGCGGCCGCGTCGATGTCCGGCCTTGCGTACTGGCAGGCGGTCGCCGACGGGCAGCTGCCGCCCTCACCGATCGCCGAGCTGCTGCGGATGCGCCTCGAGGACGTGCAAAACGGCCGCATCGAGTTTTCCTGCGCACCGGATGCGTCGATGTACAACCCGCTGGGCGTGGTGCATGGCGGCGCGGTGTGCACCCTGCTGGATACCGCGGCCGCCTGTGCGATGCAGACCACCCTGCCCGAGGGCGTCGGCTATACGTCGGTCGAAATCAAGGTCAACTACCTCAGAGCGGTGACCACGGGCAGCGGAATCCTGACCGCGGTCGGAACCGTGGTGAAAGCGGGATCCCGGATCGGGTTCGCCGAAGCGGAAGTCACCGACGCGTCGGGCAAGCTCGTGGCGACCGCGACCAGCACTCTGCTGGTCTTCGATTTACCAAGTAACGCAAAGCCTCCCAGCACCAACGGAAACCATTCCTGAAAGGACCTGCCATGCCATCCGTTCTGATCACCGGAGCCAGCCGCGGCATCGGCCGCGCCATCGCCGCCGAGTTCGCCCATCGCGGGCATCGCGTCGTGGCCACCGCCCGTGACCCGCGCACGCTCGCCGACCTCGACGTCAGCGAGCGGCTGGCACTCGACGTCACTGACGATGCGAGCGTGGCGGCCGCAGTCGCGGCCGCCGGCCAGATCGACGTCCTTATCTCCAACGCCGCTGAGATCGTGTACGCCTCGGTGGAGGCCACCCCGCTGGCCGAGCTGCAGCGCCTGCTCAACCTCAACACCGTCGGCGCCATCCGCGTCGCCCAGGCGGTCCTGCCGCAGATGCGCGCCCGCGGCGACGGGAAGCTGATGTTCATGTCCAGCGTCGTCGGGCGGGTCGTGCTGCCACCCGGCGCGGCGTACGCGTCGACGAAATGGGCGCTGGAAGCCCTGGTTGAGGCGCTCGCCATCGAGGTCGCACCGTTCGGTGTCCAGGCCGCCCTGCTGGAACCCGGCGCCGTGAGCTCCGGCGCCCTCGACGACGTGACCACCTACACGCTGCCCGGCGACCCGTACGCCGCGATTCTTGCCGGCGGCGGCGCGCGCGCCGGGATCATCACCCCGGAGCAGGTCGCCGCCGAGGTTGCCGACGCCGCCGAGAAGCCGCAACTTGCGCTGCGTATTCCCATCGGTGACGCCGCCCGCGCGTTGCTGGCGGCCCGTCGCGCCGCGCCCGATGACGTCCCTTTCATCCCGTCGGCCTATTTCGCGTAGCCGGCCCGCGGGCGACGCGGCCCACCGTTATGGATCTGTGAAGATTAATCACACCGGTGTGAAAGCTTCGTTAAGAACGAGGCGGATCCCGCCGGGCGCCTGCACCGTGGATCTATGACGCTGTTCGAGCTGGTTTCGTCGCCGCGGCACGAGGTGCATTCGCACCTCGACCGGGCGATCTGGCCGCTGAGCAGCTACGTCGACGGGATGGGCCGGTTGAGCGTCGGCGGGGTCGCCGCCACCGAGCTGGCCGCCTCGTTCGGCACCCCGTCCTACGTCGTCGATGAGGAAGATTTCCGCGCCCGCATCCGCAATTACCGCGCGGCGCTTCCCGGGGCCGAAGTGATTTACGCCGGTCGCGCGCTGCTGAGCGCGGCCGTGGCCGGGTGGGCCGCCGACGAAGGCGCGGGCATGGACGTGTGTTCGGGAGGCGAGCTGGCCACCGCGCTCACCGGCGAGGTGCCGCCGTCGAGGATCATCCTCAGCGGCAACGTCAAGACCGCCGGCGAGCTGGACGACGCGGTCGCCGCGGGGGTCGGGCGAATCGTGATCGACACACCCAACGAGATCGCGCTGCTGGCCGGGCGGGTGCGCCGTCGCCAACGCGTGCTGATCCGGGTGATTCCCGACATTGACGCCGGCGCGGTGAGCGCCGGGGTGCTCGACCAGAAGTTCGGCTTTGCGTTGGCGGGTGGGCAGGCTTACGGCGCGGTGAAGCGCGTCTTGGATCAGCCGTGGCTCGACCTGGTCGGGCTGCACTGCCAGCTGGGGTCGCAGCTCGCCGGTGTCGGGTTGTACGGCGAGGCGATCAGGCAGGTGATCGCCTTGATGGCCCAGGTGCGGGACCGCCACGGGATCGTGCTGGACGAACTCAATCTCGGTGGCGGGCACGCGGTCCCCTATCGGTCCGGAGACCCCGAGCTCGACCCGCGGGCATTGGGCGCGGTCATCGACGCCACGCTCCAATCCGCGTGCACCAAATACGGTTATCCCCGGCCCCGGATCGTGATCCAGCCGGGCCGCGCGATCGCGGCCCGCGCCGGGATCACCCTGTACCGGGTGGTCGCCGTCAAACGCCAGAGCGACGGACGCACCTTCGTCGCGGTGGACGGCGGCATGAGCGACAATCCGCGCGTGGCGGGCGCCGACGCGAAATACACCGTGGCACTGGCCAATCGACGTTCGTCCGCCGACACCGCGCCCGTGACGGTGGTGGGCCGTCACTGCGAGGCCGGCGACGAGATCGCCAGCGATGTCCAGCTGTCGGCCGACATCCATCCCGGCGACCTGCTGGCGGTGGCCTGCACCGGCGCCTACCACTACTCGATGGGATCCAGCTGCAGCCTGGTCGGTCGCCCGCCGCTGGTCGCCGCCGCCAACGGCAGGGCCCACGAGCTGGTGCGCCGCGAGACCATCGCCGATCTGCTCGCCCGGGACCGCGGCTGGTCGGGCCACTCGGACGAAGGCGAATCACGATGTACGCCATAGCCGTTCGTGGAAGAACCGAGAGCTGGGCCGCGCGGGTGTTGTCCCGCGCGGCCTCGGTGCGTATCACGGCGGTTTACGCGGTCCTGCTGGCAGCGATCTCGGTCGCGTTGAACGCGCTCGGCCCGCATGCGCGAGAGGTTGCGGTGAGCCGCATGAGCACCAACTTGCACAATCTGGCACATGGCCACCTGAGCACGCTGGTGGGTAGCGCGTTCGTCGAGGACGGCGGGGAGATCTGTCTTTGGCTGCCGTGGCTGGCGTGCCTGCTGGCTTTGGGCGAATTGATCTGGCGCGGCAAGGGTTTGGTGATCGCGTTCACGGTCGGTCATGTCGGCGCCACGTTGCTCGTCGCGGCGGGGCTGGTCGTCGCGCTCAAGGCGGGATGGCTGCCGTTCTCCATTGCGCGGGCGAGCGACGTCGGCGTCAGTTACGGCGCGGTGTGCGTGCTGGGCGCCTTGACGGCGTCCATCCCGTCGCGCTGGCGCCACGTGTGGGTCGGATGGTGGCTGGGCATCGCGTTGATGGCCGCCTCGGGCGCCGACTTCACCGCCGTCGGGCACGTCCTTGCGCTGCTGCTCGGCACCGGCTTGTCGTATCGCCTGCCGTCGGCGGCCCACTGGACCCCCGCGCGCGTCGGATTGCTTATCGGGGGTGCCGCGTTCGGCTACTTCGTACTGTCGGGCTCATCGGCGGAGACGACGGTCGCGGGTGTGGCGGGCATGCTCATAGGGCTGCTCGCCGGCCAATTGGCGAACGCGCGGAACGCGTCCGCGCAACCGGAATTCGTTCCGCAGCCCGCGGCAGCATAGCCACCGCTCACGCCTGCCGCCCCACTTCCGGCAAACATCAGCGATTTCGCGCAAACCGGGATTGCCCGGCGCTTTCAACGCGGATTCTGGCGCCTTGACAGCAGAGCATCAAAAAGTATGACGCTATGCTGTCAGGATGCGGACCACGGTGACACTGGATGACGACACGCTCGTGGTCATCAGGCGCCTGATGCGTGAACGCCAAATATCGTTCAAGCAGGCGCTCAATGACGCCATCCGCCAAGGTGCGCAACGGCGACCGGCTCCCGCGGTCTTCGAAACGCGCACAGCCGACCTGGGCGTGCCGTTGGTGAACCTGGACCGAGCCCTGCAGATCGCCGGCGAACTCGAGGACGAGGAACTGATCAGGCGACAGCGCCGCGGCGCATGAGGATCGTCGACGCCAATGTCCTGCTTTATGCCGTCAACACTGCCGCAGACCACCACGAGGCATCACGCCGCTGGCTCGACGGTGCGCTGTCCGGCGGTGACACCGTCGGCCTGGCGTGGGTGCCGCTGCTTGCCTTTGTGCGATTGACGACCCGGCACGGGCTGTTCCCGTCGCCCCTGGCCGCCGACGCGGCAATGGCCCAGGTGGTCGATTGGTGTAACGCACCCGGCTCCGTCATCGTGACGCCCACTCCGCGCCACGGCGATGTGCTTTCCGGGCTGCTGCCGCAAGTCGGCGCGGGAGGCAATCTCGTCAACGACGCCCACCTGGCCGCTTTGGCGATTGAGCACCGGGCACGAATCGTCAGTTACGACAGCGATTTCGGACGATTCGACGGCGTCCGGTGGGAAACACCGGAGTCTTTGCTGAGCTGACCGTCTTCCGGGGCCGCTTGCTCAGCGTCGCGCGAAGCGATCACCGTCAGCGCCCTGCAGATCCTCCTGAATCGCCTTTTGCGCCTTCGGGGGCAGCGTGTGCAGCATCTCGCGCACTCGAGCCCTCCGGCGCTCCACGGCCTTGCGCTCCGGCATGCCCGGCGTGGCGACGACCTGTGGCGGCACTCCCTCGACGTCCTCGACGCCTCCGGCGTGCTGGCCGGCGTCGACCATGGCCTGCTCCTCGGCCATCGTCGCCTCGTCCTTCTCCTCGGACATGCCGATCGGGCCGATCCGGCGCCCGTTGAGGAACTGACCCACCACCGGCTCGTCGCTGGTCAGCAGCACTTCGCGGGGCCCGAACATCACCAGCCTGCGACGGAACAGCATGCCGATGTTGTCCGGAACCGTACGGGCGACGTTGATGTTGTGCGTCACGATCAGGATGGTCGCGTCTGTTTGCGCATTGATGTCGATGAGCAGTTGGCAGAGGTAGGCGGTGCGCACCGGGTCCAGGCCTGAGTCGGGCTCGTCGCAGAGGATGATCTGCGGGTCGAGCACCAGCGAGCGGGCCAGCCCGGCGCGCTTTTTCATGCCCCCCGAGATTTCGCCGGGCATTTTGTTTTCGTCGCCACCGAGGCCCACCAACTCGAGCTTTTCCATGACAATGTCGCGGATCTCGCTCTCCTTCTTCTTGGTGTGCTCGCGCAAGGGGAACGCGGTGTTGTCGTACAAGTTCATCGAGCCGAACAATGCGCCGTCCTGAAACATGACACCGAAGAGCCTGCGGATGTCGTAAAGCTCTCTGGCCGTGCTCTTGACGATGTCCCGGCCGTCGATGACGATCGAGCCGCGCTCCGGTTCCAACAGTCCGATCAAGGACTTCAAAAACACCGACTTGCCGGTTCCCGACGGACCGATCAACCCGCTGACCTCGCCCGCAGGGATGTCCATCGTGACGTCTTCCCAGACTCGGGAAGACCCGAACGACTTGCTCAGCCCCGCTACCGAAATTCCGATGCCCATGTGCAGTTCTCCCCGCAATTTCTCGGCCATCACACGATGGTCATAGGACCCGGATAGCCGTTTCGTCAGCGGGCAACCATGCTCGACGCGAATTCGACCGTTCGATGTCCCTGTTTCTCGGTCGACGGCATGCCGAGCATGACGGGCACCCGCCCGGGTACCCAGGCGTCATGGCAACGCGGTCGTCGGTGCCTTGGTGGACTGTCATGTCGGCGGCATCGGCGCCGATCGTTCTCCTGGGGAGTGCCAGCATCGCGAGATCGGTGCGCATTGAGTCGTACGACCCGATCAGTCAGACGCTCAGCACGCTGGCCGCCGACGGACGCGGCGAATGGATCATGACCGCAGGCTTGGCCATCAGCGCGGGGTGCCAGATAGTCACCGCCGTTGGGCTGCGTGTGTTGCCCTTGCTCCCTCGCATCGCCCTGGCGCTAGCGGGGTGCTGTGGTCTGGCGGTCGCCGCGCTTCCCGATCGACTCGGTACCGCCACCGCTCACGTGGCGGCGACCGGTTTGGCCGCGACCCTTTTGGCCATCTGGCCATTGCTCATGGTCCCAACAATCCGGCCGATAAGTTGGACGCGGCGCGTTCGCCGGTCGGTTTTCGTGTCCGCCGTTCTCGTGGGAATGCTGCTCTGGATGGGTTACGACGCGTGGCGCGGTATCCAATTAGGGCTGAGTGAACGCGCGGCCGCCACGGCGGAGATGCTCTGGCCGCTGATCGTCGTCGTCAGCGCTCGTCGTCGCCTCCGGCGTCAAACCCGTTCGGGCGCAACGGTATCGGCCGATCACAACTGAGCGTCCGCTACGCCTGCTCGTCCTCTCTCTTCCGATCGGTGTCTCTGCTAGGCTGCACCCGTTTCGGCTCCCCCGGCATCTTGGGGTAGTTCGGCGGGTATGGCATGTCACCCAGACCCCGCTGCTCGTCGGCCTCGGCCATCTCCAGCAACGGCGCGATCGACTGGGCCACGTCGTCGATGCCGGCCCACGGATCGTCCCGGCGCTGCAGAAATTCGGGCACGGTCGCCATGGTGTAGTCGTCGGGATCGGCGCCGGCCAGCTCGTCCCACGTAAGCGGCGTCGACACCGTCGCGATCGGCGTGCGCCGCACCGAATACGGCGAGGCCATGGTGCGGTCCCGGGCGTTCTGGTTGAAGTCGATGAAGATCCGCTCCCCGCGCTCCTCCTTCCACCACGACGTGGTCACCGCATCGGGCGCGCGTCGCTCCACCTCGCGCGCGAGCGCGATGCCCGCCCGGCGCACCTCGACGAAGCCCCAATCGGTGGCGATGCGCAGGAACACGTGCACGCCGCGGCCTCCGGAGGTCTTCGGGTAGCCGACCAGGCCGAGTTCGTCGAGCAGCGGCCGCAGCACGTCGACGGCCACCGAGCGCGCCTGCTGAAAACCGGTGCCGGGCTGCGGATCCAGGTCGATGCGCAACTCGTCGGGGTGGTCGACGTCCGGGCAGCGCACCTGCCACGGGTGCAGCGTGACCGTGCCCATCTGCGCCGCCCACACGATCGCGGACGGATGGGTCACCTTCAGCGCGTCGGCGGTGCGTCCCGACGGGAACGTCACCCGGCAGGTCTCCAGGTAGTCGGGATGGTGCTGCGGCACCCGCTTCTGGTAGATCTCCTCGCCGTCGATGCCGTCCGGGAAGCGCTGCAAATGGGTGGGCCGGTCGCGCAGCGCGGTGAGCATCGGGCCGGGGGCCACGGCCAGGTAGTACTCCACCAGCCGCCGCTTGGTCCCGTTCGACCCCAGCGCGGGGAAATAGACCTTGTCGGGGTTGGTCACGCGCACCGCGACGCCGTCGACGTCGATTTCCTCCGCTGGAACAGCCACATGACGATTCCAGCACAATGACCTCATGCACTTGCCTGTCATGCCGCCGGTGTCGCCGATGCTGGCCAAACCGGTGCGGTCGATGCCGCCGGATGCGTCCTACGAGCCCAAATGGGACGGGTTCAGGTCCATCTGCTTCCGCGACGGTGACGAGGTCGAGCTGGGCAGCCGCAACGAGCGCCCGATGACCCGCTACTTTCCCGAGCTGGTCGCGGCGATGCGCGCGGAGCTACCACAGCGCTGCGTGATCGACGGCGAGATCGTCGTCGCGACCGACCACGGCCTGGACTTCGAAGCGCTGCAGCAGCGGATCCACCCGGCCGATTCGCGGGTGCGGATGCTGGCCGAGAAGACGCCGGCCTCCTTCATCGCCTTCGACCTGCTGGCGCTCGGCGACGACGACTACACCGGGCGCCCGTTCAGCGAGCGGCGGGCCGCGCTCGTCGACGCCCTGGCACGCTCCGGTCCGTCGATCCATCTCACGCCCGCGACCACCGACCTCGAGACCGCCCAGCGATGGTTCTCCGAGTTCGAGGGCGCCGGACTCGACGGCGTCATCGCCAAGCCGCTGACCGTCACGTACCAGCCGGACAAGCGGGTGATGTTCAAGATCAAGCACGAGCGGACCGCCGACTGCGTCGTCGCCGGCTATCGGGTGCACAAGTCGGGCGGCGACGCGATCGGCTCGCTGCTGCTCGGGCTCTACACCGAGGACGGCCAGCTTGCATCGGTCGGTGTGATCGGCGCCTTGCCGATGGCCGAACGGCGGCGCCTGTTCGCCGAATTGCAGCCGCTGGTGACGACTTTCGAGGGCCACCCCTGGAGCTGGGCCGCGCACGAGGCCGGCGAGCGGACGCCTCGCAAGAACGAATTCTCCCGCTGGAACGCCGGCAAGGATCTCTCGTTCGTGCCGCTACGACCCGAGCGGGTGGTCGAGGTCCGCTACGACCACATGGAAGGTCCGCGGTTCCGGCACACCGCCCAGTTCAGCCGGTGGCGCCCCGACCGCGACCCCCGCTCGTGCACCTACGCGCAGCTCGAGCAGCCGGTGACGTTCCGCCTCGGCGACATCGTGCCCGGCCTCGGGCCCAGCTGAGGGCGCGGCCCGATCAGGCGTGCGGGCAGAAGATCCCGAGGATCTGCTGGCAGTTGTCCCTGTTGATCAGGCCCGGCGGCGCGGGCGGAGGCGGCGGTGGTGGGGCGTCGCCCTCGAAGATCATGTTGGCGACGTTGCCCTGCCCGGGGTACACGTACCAGTACGTGTGGCAGACATTCGCGTCCCAACGCACTGGGTCCACGCGAAGATTGCCCGTCTGCACAGGGGGGTCGCCCGGGCACCAGTGGCAGGGCCCCTGCGGGTGGTCGTTCGGGCAGCCGGGCCAGGCGTTCAGCGGCATGGGACCGGGGTGCGCTTCGGCCGTGCCGACGGTCAGGCCTAAGCCGGCCACACCGAGGCCGCCGGCCACCAACGCAGTCGTCGCCGCCCGCGTGATTCGTCGTGTCATGGAACGAACGCTGCTCATCGTTGTCCTTTCCGATGGTGGGGCCCTTTTGGGCCGCGTGCGATGCAATTCGACATCGCCCGCAGCGCTACCGGTCCCAACTTCAGTTCGCCGGACTGAAAGCTACCGCCGATCACTTGCGAAATTCTTGCGGAATTAAGCTGTCGTGATGCTGAATATCGCCGCGCTATTCGTGGCCGGCACTGCCGCGCTGGACGATAACGGCGCGATCTATGCCACCGGCATACCCACGACGTGGTATCGCGTCGACCAAATCCCTTTGCAGGCAATTATTCCGATCGTCCTCGTGGTCCACGCGCGCTCCGGCGGTGACTACGACGCGGAACTGCACGTCGTGTGCAAAGACCCCACGGGAGCACCATGCGGCCGCCTCCACGCGTCGTGGCACTGGCCGGACGACGGGGACAGACCGTCCAAGTACCGGTGCTTCACCGAAAACCTGAGCTTCCCGGTCGAGGCCGAAGGCGAGTACACCATCGGCGCCTATTACGACCCGCAGGGAAAGATCGAGATGGCCACCCCTGTACCGGTTTCGATCGCGTTGGCCGAGGCCGCCCCGGCCGCCGAATCCGCTGACACCGCCGACGCCGAGGCTTAGGCAGCGTTTATCCGCGGCTTGCAGCGGGCACGCGGAAGAGATGTCCGTAACAGCGTTTAAGGATCTGCCGCTGGCCGACCGTGGCCGCCGGTGGGACGGCGCCGCCGCCGAAAAGCGGGTGCGCAAATGGGCCGGCGCCCAGGACAAGCCGAACCAGAAATATCGCGACGCCCACATCTGGTACGACAGCGGCAAGAAGGACAACTTCACCTCCTACAAGCTGCTGTTCGCCGACGTGATCGGCGGCGAACTCAAAGCGGTGCCGCGGGGAGTGATGATTGCGGGCGCGATCATGGACGGGGCCCGCGGCGGTATCGACTTGCCCAAGTCTGACGTCGGCCGCGTCAAAAGCCATCTGGCGAAGTACTACAAGAAGATGGACGAAACCGCGCCGTGGGAGCGCGACTGATCGCGCTCCGATGGCGGCGACCCGCTAAACGGTGACCATCAGCTCCGACAAACCGCGCAGCGTGACGTTTGCCTTGTAATGCGGTTCGCCGGCCAGGCGTGCCTGTGGGAAGCGTGCCGTCACCGCCGACAGGGCCGCACCGGCCTCCAGCCGCGCCAGCGGTGCGCCCAGGCAATAGTGGATTCCGCGGCCAAACCCCAAGTGCCGCAGGGTCCCCCGATCGGGGTCGAAGCTGTCGGGCCGGTCGAACTCCGCGGGATCACGCTGGGCCGCGGCGAGCAGGACCATCATGATGTCGCCCGCCGGCACGTCGACGTCTCCGATCGTGATGTCCTCGGCGGCGACTCGACCGGCCAGTTGCACGGGTGGGTCGTAACGCAGGGTTTCCTCCACGATCGCCGGAGCGCGGCCCGCGTCGGCGCCCAGCGCCGCCCAGTGCACGGGGTCCTGCAGCATGGCCAAGATCGCGTTGCCGATCAGGTTCACCGTGGTCTCATGTCCGGCGATCAACAGCAGATTGCAGGTGGAGACGATTTCGTCCTCGGTCAACTGGTCGCCGGACTCCTCCACCGCCACCAGGCCCGACAACAGGTCGTCGCCCGGCTCGGACCGGCGCCGTTCGATCAAGTCGTGCAGATAGCCGCGTAGCCCCCGCACCGCCTGCATTCGCTCGTTCGCCACGTCCGGCGGGACGCCGGTGATCGTGGAGAACGGGTCGAGGGCCTGCGCCAGCACCGCCGACGCCTTGCTGAATTGCGGCTCGTCCTCGAGCGGCACACCGAGCAGCCGGCAGATCACCGCAACGGGCAGCGGATACGCGAAATCCTCCACGACGTCGAACTCGCCCTTCTCGGCGATCCGGTCAAGCAGTCCGTCGACCAGCGCGATGATTTCGGGCTCGAGCGCGCTCACCACCTTCGGCGAGAAGGCCTTGGCGACCAGCTTGCGCAGCCGCGTGTGATCGGGTGGATCGAGGAACAAAAATCCCGGCGGGAACGACCGGGGCTGCACCAAACCGGCCTCGAGCTGTCGCTTCACGACCGTCGACTTCATGTTGCTGCTGCTCGACGACGGATGCCGCAACACCTCGTCGCAGTCTCGGTACGCCGAGAACACGGTGAGGTTGGACTGCGGAAGGTGCAGCGGACCGCGCTCGCGAAACTGCGCCAGGAGCGGATACGGATCGGCGCGACGGGCCGGGTCGAGCAGTTGCAGCAGCAACCCCTGCGATTCGGCTTGGGCGGCGGTCGTCATGCTCACATTCTGCCCGCACCGCCGGGCGGCTCAGCGCCGCAGAAACTCCACGATGTGGTTGGCCAGTTCCTCGCCCGCGTCCTCCTGCAGGAAGTGCCCGGCGCCGCGGATCGTCGGGTGGTCGATGCCCTGGGCGCCGCGCATCTCGCGCTGGAAGATCGCGGCCATCGGCCCGGTGATGGGGTCGCCGTCGCTGAACACGACCAGCATCGGCGTCGGGCTCACGGACAGCTTGGCCCACGCCGCCTTGTTGGCCGCCGCGGCCGGGTCGTCCGGAGAAATGGGCACCAGGCCGGGCATGGCCCGCGGCCCGACGCAGTACGAATCATCGGGAAACGGCGCGTTGTAACCCTCGAGCGCCTGCTGGCTCATCTGCCGCAGACACCCACCCTGCACGAACCAGCCGATGTTGAGGTCCGGCGCGATGGCGATGGCCTTGCGGAAGCGCCACCAATCCTCGGCCATCGGCTGCTCGCCGTTCGGCAGCCCGGTGTTGGCGACGACCAGGCGAGCGAACCGCTCGGGATGCCCGGCGGCCAGCCGCAAGCCGATGAGCCCGCCCCAGTCCTGGCCCACCAGGGTCACGTCGTGAAGGTCGAGGACGTCGAACGCGACGGCGCGCATCCATTCGACATGGCGCGCGTAGCTGTGGTCCTCGCGGCGGGTCGGCTTGTCCGAGCGGCCGAACCCGACCAGGTCGGGGCAGATGACGCGATGCCCGGCGGCGGCCAGGATCGGAATCATCTTGCGGTACAGGTAGGACCACGACGGCTCGCCGTGCAGCATCAGAACCGGGGCGGCGCCTTGCGGGCCGTCCTCCACCCAAGCGACTCGCAACGTCCCGCCGTCGCCGTCCGATATCTCGCAATACCTTGGCGCGTAAGGGAAGTCGGGCACGTCGTCGAACCGGTCGTCGGGGGTGCGCAGCATTTCCATGTCAGGTCCCTTCGTCCAGGCCGGCGAGCGCCGGATGGGCCATCAATCGATCGAGAAACGGTCGCTGACCCTTGAGCAGCTTCGCGCGTGCCCGCGCCACGGTAAACCAGCCCGCCCGGTCGACCTCGGGAAACTCGCGCATCCGGCCCGAGCCCTTCGGCCACTCCAGCTCGAAGGTGTTGCTGTGCGCGTCGGTGACGTCGACATCGGCCTCGATGGCGAAGGCGGTGATCACCTTGCCGCTGGGCTGTTTCAGCGCGCCGAAGTCGATCCGCCGCCCGGCGGGCAGCGGCAGCCCCAACTCCTCCTGAAATTCGCGGCCCGCGACCTCCCAGGGGTCCTCCCCGTCGGCGTACTCGCCCTTGGGAATCGACCAGGCGCCGTCGTCTTTGCGGGCCCAGAACGGGCCGCCCGGATGCGCGATCAGGACTTCGACGACGCCGTCGACGCGGCGGTACACCAGCACGCCCGCGCTGAGCTTCGGCATCGACGGTCAGACTCCGACGGCCTGTTCCAGATCCTTGAGCGACGACTCGAGGTGCGCGAGCAGGCGCTGCAGGTGCGGCACGCTGCGACGGCAGCCGACCAGACCGAAGTCCAGGTTGCCGGCGTTGCTGACCAGGGTGATGTTGAGCGCCTGCCCGTCCAGGATGGCGGACAACGGGTAGTTGCCGTCGAGCCGCGCACCGCCGCAATACAGCTGCTCCTGGGGCCCCGGCACGTTCGATATGACGAGGTTGAAGGGGGGCGACGTGGAGTTCACCCAACCCGGAACGGCCGCCAGGGCCAGCGAGCCCATGTTCATCGCCGAGAGCGCCAGCGCCTGGACGCGGGGCAACTCGGAGAACACCTTTTTGTTGTTGCGCATCGACTCGCTGACGGCCTGTAGCCGCTGCGCCGGATCGTCGGCGTCGGTGGCCAGGTTGCACAGGATCGCCCCGACGAGGTTGCCGCCGGCGTCCGCCTCGTCCTCGCGGCGCAGGCTCACCGGGACCATCGCGACCAGGGGCGTGTCCGGCAGCGCGTCCTGCTCGAGCAGGTAGTAGCGCAGCGCGCCCGAGCACATGGCCAGGACGACGTCGTTGAGCGTCACGCCCGCGGCCCGCTTGACGGTCTTGATGCGGTCCACCGACCAGGACTGCGCGGCGCACCGGCGCGCGCCCCCGATCTTGACGTTGAACATGGTGCGCGGGGCGCCGAAGGGCAGCGTCAGCTGCTGCTCCAGCAGCGCGGCGCGGGCCAGCGATACGGTCGAGGGACCAAGCGCCGCAACGGATCCCGCCGTCCTGACCAGCGATCCCAACCGGGAAGTGGGGCTGGGCTTGCGCTTTCGCACCGGCAGGCTCCACGGTGCACGAATCTCGGTGTCCTCGGGGTCATTCGACAACGAGCGCTGCATCAGCTTCTGCGCGGAGACACCGTCGATCAGCGCGTGATGCATCTTGCAGTACATCGCGAACCGGCCGTCCTTCAGCCCCTCCACCACGTACAGTTCCCACAGCGGGCGGTGGCGATCCAGCAGGCTGGTGTGCAGCCTGGAGGTCAGCTCCAGCAGCTCGCGGACCCGGCCCGGTGACGCCAGCGCCGAGCGCCGCACGTGGTAGTCGACGTCGACCTCGTCGTCGTAGGCCCACGCCATCGGGGTGATCCCGCCCAGGATCGTGGCGGGGTGCTTGCGGAATGTCGGCTGGAATTCGCCGCTGGCGATCAGGGCGTCGGTGAATTCCCGGACGAACTCCGGACCGGCCCCCGGTGGGGGCTCGTATAACTGCAAGCCCCCGACATGCATGGGGTGTTCACGCGATTCCCCCAGCAAGAAGACCGCGTCGGTGGGCATCATCGGTTCCATCCACCAATTAGACCGCGAACCGCGTGCGACGCGAAGCGCTCTGAGAACATCACCGCCGCGCCGGCGGGGTCGTCCGCGCTAGGCCATCGACCATGCCGACGTGGCGATGAGGTCGCCGCGTTCCAGGCCGGCGGCCCGGTGCTCGTGGACCTTGGCGTACTCCGGTGTGGTCACCATGTCGATGAAGGCCTGCGGGGTCGGGTACTCGACGATGAGAATCGCGTCCCACCACGGGCGTTCGCCGTCACCGATGACATTGCTCGGCGCCGCGCCCGCGTACCGGAGGGTGGCGCCGACCCGTTGCAGGTGCGGCACCACCTCTTGCCCGTACTGCAGGTAGGACTCCAGGCCGCCCGGGGTCTTGAACTTCAACAGGTTGACCATCACCACCGGGGCGTCGGACGGCCGCGCCGCCAGCGCGGCGAACTGTTCGGGGGTCGGCTCCAGCGACGTGCCCATGGCAGTCTCCTCGCATCGGTTCGGCTGTTGACGTTTCGGGACAGGGCGCGGTCGCGGGGCTGCTACCCCACCGGCACGATCCCCGCGTTCGAAATGGTGAACCCGCGCCCCGAGGCCACCTTGCAGGTGACGCCGCTTTCTTCCGAGCGGCAGCTGAAGGGACCCATCGAAGCGGTTTGACCGTAGGCCAGGGCGGGCGTGCCCTCGCCCGGGTTGCCGAGGCAGGACTCCCCCGAGCAGCTCTTGAAGGTCCCGTCGGTCGACAGCCGCACGGACTGCGGCGGCGAGTTGGACTGGCAGTAGGTCTCGTCGGGAATGCCGTTGCGGTGGTAGTCCATCTCGCAGCTGATGTTGCGGGACGGGGACAAGAACGAGCACCAGGCCTGGCTGCAGGCGGGATTGTCGGCGGCGGCCGGAGGCGTCCCCGTCCAGCAGCCAACCGCGACGAGCACTGGGGCGGCCCAGTTTGCCGCAACCACTATCCGATGCACGGTGCCTCCGCGAGCCATTGACTACCGGGAAGGTAGCACCGTCGTTCATCGACGCGGGCGGTTTCGGTGGACGAGCGAATGGCGGCGCTAGAGCAGGTCCGTGATGGTCTTCAGGCCCGCGTCGTACAGCACGCCGGGCAGCATGCCGCCGTCGCATTCGATGGTGGTGCCGTTGACGAAGTCAGCTTGTCCGCTCGCCAGAAAGACACAGACCCGGCCCACCTCCGCCGGCTCCCCCGCCCGGCGCAGCGGGACGGCGGCGAAGTACTTCTCGCCGGTCGGATCGTCTTTCGGCAGGACGAACGACCGGAAGTTCTCCGTCATCGTCGGGCCCAGCGCGACGCAGTTGACCCGGACCCTGGGCCCCCACTCCTCGGCCAGCGACCGGGTCAGCTGGTTGAGCCCGCTCTTGGCCGCCCCATAGGAGACCAGGGTGGGAGACCCGGCCGGGTGCCCGGCGCCGCTGGAGATGTTGATGATGCAGCCCGTCCCGTCCTGGGTGCTCATCTGCCGGTAGGCGCGGATCGCGAACCACAGCGGGCTGATGAGGTTCATCTGCACCGCGTATGCGTGAAACAGCGCCGTGCGCTCATAGTCGTCGTCGCTGGGCGGCGCGCCCTGGATGCGCTGCACGAGTTCGGGAATGCTTTCGGCGTGCGGCGCCGGCACCGTGCCGCCGGCGTTGTTCACCAGGATGTCGATGCGTCCGTGGGCGGACACGACGCCGGCGACGAAGGAGTCGATCGAACGGTAATCGCCTTGATCGCAGACCTTTTGGTGCGCGCGGGCCGCCCAGTCGGGTTCGACACCCGGGATGGCCGCCAGCGGCGAGCGCGAGCAGCCGATGACCGTGGCACCCGCGCGCAGCAATTCGTGGGCGATGCCCACGCCCACGCCGCGGCTGGTTCCGGTGACGATCGCGATCTTGCCGTCGAGGGCGCCCATCGTCAGGCCTTCCTGTGCGTCATTGACAGTGACTGTCAGCGGGTCATACTGTGCCATCTCAGTCGTTGGCGTGTAAAGGCGTGCACTCAGGAGGCCACATGAACATCCGCGTCATCCAATGGGCCACAGGAGGTGTCGGCAAAGCTGCCATCGCGTGCGTGCTGAATCATCCGCAGCTGGAGCTGGTTGGCTGCTGGGTGCACAGCGCGAGCAAGGACGGCGTCGACGTCGGGGACATCATCGGCGCGTCCCCGCTCGGCGTCACCGCGACCACCAACGTCGACGAGCTGCTGGCCCTCGACGCGGACTGCGTCATGTACAGCCCGCTGGTCCCCAACGACGAGGAGGTCATCGCGATCTTGCGGTCCGGCAAGAACGTCGTCACCCCGGTCGGCTGGGTGTACCCCGACCCGGGCAACCCGCACCACAAGGCCGTCGCCGACGCCGCGCTCGAGGGCGGGGTGACCCTGCACGGTTCGGGGATCCACCCCGGGGGCATCACCGAACGGTTCCCGCTCATGGTGTCGTCGCTGTCGTCGGCGGTCACGCACGTGCGCGCCGAGGAGTTCTCCGACATCCGGACCTACAACGCCCCCGATGTCGTGCGCCACATCATGGGGTTCGGCGGCACGCCCGAGGAGGCGATGCAAGGCCCCATGGCCAGCCTGCTCGAGGCGGGCTTCAAGCAGTCGGTCCGAATGATCGCCGATCACATGGGTTTTCGCATCGAGCCGAACATCCGGACCATCCAGGACGTCGCGGTGGCGACCGCCGACATCGACTACGCCCCCTTCCCGATCACCACGGGAACGGTGGCCGCGCGCCGCTTCCGCTGGCAGGCCCTGGTGGACGGCGAACCGGTCATCACCGCCGCGGTGAACTGGCTGATGGGTGAGCAAGACCTGGAGCCGGCCTGGAATTTCGGCGGGCGGGGCGAACGCTTCGAGGTGGAGATCACCGGTGACCCGACCGTGAGCCTCACCTTCAAGGGTCTGCAACCCGAGACGATCGCCGAAGGGCTGGTGAAGAACCCGGGCGTGGTCGCCACGGCCAACCACTGCGTCAACGCCATCCCCGACGTCTGCGCCGCCGAACCCGGCATCAAGACCTACCTCCAGCTGCCGTTGTTCGCGGGCCGCCCGGCCCCCGACCTGGCGGCCGCACCATGACCGTCCTGGGCGATGTGTCGTTCTGCCACCTCGTGATCGGGGTGACCGACATGGACCGCGCGCTGGCGTTCTACCGCGACGCGCTCGGCATGGACGTCGTCTTCGAGACGCTGATCTCCGGCGAGCCCTTCGATGCGGTGTTGCACGCGAAGAGGAAACAGGAGGGCCGGGTGGTCGGCGGCCTGCTGGGTGGGCTGATGGTCGAGTTGCTGTCGCTCGGGGCCAACCCCGGCGCCGAGCATTCGGCCCGCCGTGCCGTCACCGGCATCCACAACGTTTCGCTGTCCGTTCGCGACCTCGATGACACCCACCGCCGCCTCGGCGCCGCCGGCTACACACCCGACCAGGACCCGTTCGAAATCGGCGGGGTACGAATGTTTTTCGTCAAGGACCCGGACGGGACTCCGGTGGAGTTCATCGAGCTGCCCAACGGGGCGCGCAGCACCTACGAGATGCACCGGGGCGTGCCACTGCACATCGGGCCCGCACAATGACCTACAGCCACCCGTCCTCGATGCGCGGCCACGTCGCGATCATCACCGGTGCCGCGCAGGGCGTCGGCAAGGGCATCGCGGCGGCGCTGCTCGAGCGCGGCGCGTCGGTGCTGCTGGTCGACATTCAGGCCGACGTCCTGAGCGCCACCGCCGCCGAGCTGAAAGCCGCGGGCCCGGTGGAGACGTTGGTCGCCGACCTGCGCGACCCCGGCAACGCCCCGCGCATCGTGGCCGCCGCCGTCGACGCCTTCGGCGCCGTGCACGGGCTGGTGAACAACGCGATCGCCACCAACGAGCCCAAGCCGTTCGTCGATGTCACCACCGAAGACCTGGCTCTCGGCTACGACGTGGGCCCCCGCGCGACCTTCCTGCTCATGCAGGCCGCGCATCCGGTGATGGTTGCGGCCGGCGGCGGGTCGATCGTCAACCTCGGTTCGGGGACGGGCACCGGCGGAGAACCCCGGTGGGGCGGTTACGCCGCGGCCAAGGAGGCCATCCGCGGGTTGTCGAAGGTCGCCGCGCTGGAGTGGGGCCGCGACAACATCCGGGTCAACGTCATCTGCCCGTTCGCCGAGTCCGACGGCGTCAAGCTGTGGAAGCAGTTCGCGCCCAACGACTACGCCAAGGCGGTGGGGCGCGTGCCGATGAAGCGCATCGGAGACGTCCGCACCGACGTCGGAGCGCTGGTGGCATTCCTGCTCGGCACCGATGCGACGTTCATCACCGGGCAGACCATTCACGTCGACGGCGGCATCGGCTGTTTCCGATGACCGAGGGGTCGCTGCGGGATCGGCAGCGCGCGCAGATCCGCGCCGAGATCCGGCGCGCGGCGTTCCGGCTGTTCATCGAGCGCGGCTACGACGCCGTGACCACCGAGGAGATCGCCTCGGCCGCAGGCGTTTCCGCGCGAACGTTCTTCCGTCACGTGCCGACGAAGGAGGATTTGCTCCTGGCTCCCGTGCGGCACGGCGGCGCCGCCATCGTCAACCTGCTCGAACAGCGGCCCCCCAGGGAGTCGCCGGATGTCGCGCTGATCAACGCCATCGTCGCGCGGATCCGCTCGTTCGACCAAGCCGACGTCGAGGAGTGGCGGGAAGCTCTGCTGGTCGCTCCCGGCCTGCTCGACAAGGCCACCATCCACACGCCCGCCGACAAAGAACGCGCCGCCAAGCTGGTGGGCGAACGCATGGGTGCCCACCCCGGGGACGACATCCGCCCCGGCCTGCTGGTCCAACTCGCCTTCGCGGCAGCCGATTTCGCGTTCCAGCAATGGGTGCGCCAATCGGGGACCCCGCGAACGCTGGATCTCTACGTCACCGAGGCCCTCGAAGCGGTCAAGGGCAGCCACTGGAAAAGGAAGCCGATCTCGTGAAGGACACCTACAAAGTTGCGGTGTGGGCCACCGGCGGCGTCGGGAAGTACGCGATCCGCACCGTCACCGACCGCCCCAATCTCGATCTCGTCGGGGTGTGGGTGCACTCGGACAACAAGAACGGCAAGGACGCCGGCGACCTCGCCGGCATCGACCCCGTCGGCGTTCTCGCCACCCAGGACGAGTCGGCGATCCTCGGCGGGGAAGCGGACTGTGTCGTCTACGCGGCGCCGGCGCCACCCCGGATGAAGGAAGCGATCGGCGACCTGTGCCGAATCCTGGCCGCCGGCAAGAACGTGGTGACGACCGCGATACCGGGGCTGGTGTACCCGCGCGGCTCGCTGCCCGCCAAGGTGACCGACGCGATCCGTGGCGCCGCCGACGCCGGCCGCAGCTCGTTATTCTCCAGCGGCATCGAGCCCGGTTTCGGCGCCGACCTGTTCCCGATCGCGCTGATGTCGATGTCGCACAAGGTTTATTCGGTGCGCGGCATCGAAATCACCAACTACTCCGAGTACCCGGCCGAATACGACATGCGCGAGCTGTTCGGCTTCGGCCAGCCGCTGGACTACCGGGGCGGCCTGATGATGCCGGGCGTCCTGCGCTGGGGCTGGGGCGCCGCCGTCACCATGGTGGCCGACGCGCTGGGGGTGCAGCTCGATGACATCCGCGAGACATGTGAGTTTCAGGCGACGCCGCGCGACATTCCCACCGCGTTCGGACTTGTCGAGGCGGGGACCGTCGGCGCCACCCGGGCGCGCTGCATCGGGGTGGTCGACGGTGTCGACGTCATCACCATCGAGCACGTCGACCGCATCGCCGACGACCTCGCCCCCGACTGGCCCAAGGGCCGAACCGGCGGAACCGATGGCATCTGGCGCGTCGTCATCGACGGTGAGCCGAGCTTCGACGCCGAATTCGAAGTCGGGCACCGGCCCGGCGACAGCCACAACGACCACGGCCTACTGGCGACCGGCATGCGCGCGGTCAATGCCATCCCCTGGGTCTGCGAGGCCGAGCCGGGAATCGTTGACGCACTGCATCTCCCGCTGACGTCACCGGTGGGCGCGCTGCACCCGCACCGCGACGGGATCTCCGCCTTCTAGAAGCTGCTGTCTCCCCCGCCGGAGTCGAACCCGCCGCCGAAGTCCGAGCCGCCGGAGTCGAATCCGCCGCCGAAATCCGAGCCGCCGAAGTCGAATCCGCCGCCAGAGTCATAGCCGCCGCCCGAGTCGTTGCCGCCGAACCCCGTGTCGCCGCCGCCCGAGTATTGGTAGCTGCCGTCGAAGCCGGTGTCGCCCTGCTGGCTGTCGTAGCCGCCGCTGGGGGCGCTGTCAAAGCTCTGATTCGCCATCGCCGAGTCCCATCCGGCGTCGAAGCCCCGGTCGTAACTGCCGCCCCAGTGGTCGTCGAGCATGGCGTCGATCAACAGGACATCGGCCAGTGCCCAACCCCAGCCCGCCCCCCAGAACGCGTACGGGTAGTAGCCGGGGTAGAAAAACATCCCGTTGTACATGCCCCCGGGGTAGTAATGCGGGTAGCCGGGCTGCGGCGTGGTGCTGTAGTTGTTGTTGTTGATCGTCACGTACTCCCCGGTGTCCGGGTTCTTCGCCCGCACCGTGGCCTGCTTGCGGTCCTGGTCCGGCACCGATGTCACGGCGGAGACGTTGGGCCCCGGGTTCAGCTTGCGGTTCGCCTTGTTCACGGTGGCCTGCACGGCCCGCAGGTGCGCCCGCGCCGCGGTGTAATCGCCCGCCTGGTAAGCCTTTCGGGCGTCGCCCAGGCTGGCGTTGGCCTTCAGCGCCTCGGCGCTGACGTCGGTGTCGGCGTTGGCGATTACGGCGTTGTCGAGGTCGGCGACCTCGGATTCGGCCGCGATCATCTGCCCCTTGATCCACTCGCGGGCCTCGTTGTCCTTGCGGCGCTTGCGGCTTCGACTCACCGCGAACCAGATCAGGCCGACGATCGCCAGGGCGACGCCGATGACGATCAGCGCCGTCCACAGGGGAGCCAGACCGGTGTGCCTGGCACCGCCGACGGGAGAGGTCGTCACCGTGCTACCCGACCCGACAGTGATACCGGACAGCTTGCTGACGAAATCGCTGGTCGCGCGGAAGGGGTCGTTGCGGTGCTCCTTGGCCGACTGGCCCAGGAACGGGTCCACGCTGTCCGCGATCACCCGCGGCACGTTGTAGGCGCGCACGTGGTAGCCCTTGGCGTCGATGACCAGGATCACGCCGCGGAACCCCGGGTCGCGGCCCAGGATCACGTTATGGATGGCGTCCGGCGTTGTCACACCGGTCTGGTCGGGCGCCACCGCGGCAACCCACACCGGCGGAGTGGGGCTCCACGCCCACCGGCTGGTGAGGATCTGCTGGTTCAGCTGGTCGGCGTTTTCGAGCGGCGGCCGGCCCGCGGCGTCGGCCACCACATGCGTCTGCGCATTGAACCGGTCCACCACCTGGTCGGTGTAGGTGTCGGCCCAGGCGGACGGCGCGAGCAGCATCGCCAGCGCCGCCAGGAACGGGACCACGAAGATCCCACCGAATCGTCGTGTCACTTTTATCCTGTCGTTGTGGTTGCCGCGCCGGTCGGCGTGCGACCGTTTGTCGTTCGTGCTGATCGAACCACACGGTCACAAGCCGCGCAGGCCGGCCCGGGTTAGATCGCGTACTGGCGCGGCTCGTGCTGAATCGATATCCAGTGCTCGGTGGTGAACTCGTCAACCGCCCACATCCCGCCGAAACGCCCAACGCCCGAGGCCTTTTCACCACCGAACGCCGTGTTGGCGTCGTCGTTGACGGGCGAATCATTGACGTGTGTCATCCCGGCTTCGATCCGACGCGCGAACCGCACCCCGCGCTCCAAATCCCTGGTGAACACTGCCGACGACAGGCCGTACGGGGTGTCATTTGCCAACCGCAGCGCGTCGGCTTCGTCGTCGGCCCGGATCACGGTCATCACCGGACCGAACACCTCTTCGCGCGCCGTCGCCGCATCGTTGGTTGCCGTGAGCACATGCGGCGGCAGGCCAAGTCCAGTCGGGCCGACCGGCTCACCGCCGCAGAGCAATTCGGCGCCTTCGTCTTGGGCGCGCCGGAGCTTGTCCTGGATGGATTCCAGCTGGGATTCGTTGATGATCGGCCCGAGCTGCGTGTCCGGGTCGGACGGGTCGCCGACCCGCAACCCCCGGGCCCGGGCCACAAAACGATCCACGAACTTGTCGTAGACGCTGGTGTCGACGATGAGCCGATTCGCGATCATGCAGATCTGGCCCTGGTGAAAGAACGAGCCGAAGATCGACGCGTCGACGGCCGTGTCGAGGTCGGCGTCGTCGAGAATGACCGCCGGACCGTTGCCACCCAGTTCCAGGGCCGTGCGTTTGAGCGCGGCCTTCTGACCGATTCCCTCGCCCACCTGGGTCGAGCCGGTGAACGACACCACTTTCGGCGTGGGATGCGCCACTATCGCGTCACCGATGTCGGATCCGGAGCCGATCAGCACCGACAGCAATCCGGTTGGCAAGCCGGCCTCTTCGAAGATGCGGGCCAGTAACAGGCCGCCGGTGACGGGAGTGTCGCCGGCCGGTTTCAGCACCACCGCGTTGCCCACCGCGAGCGCAGGAGCCACCGACCGATTGGACAGCTGCATCGGAAAATTCCACGGGGAAATGACGGCGACCACGCCGGCCGGCCGGCGATACACGCGGCTTTCTTTGCCCGGGATGTCGGAGGGCATGATCTTGCCTTCGACATGGTGCGGCATCGCGGCCGCCTCCCACAGCACCGACCGCACCATGCTCCACTCCAATTCGGATTTGGCGACGGTGCCACCGGTCTCGTGGACCAGCCAGTCGGCGATCTCCTCTTTGCGCCGGGTCATCACGTCGGCGGCCGCGCGCATGACGCTGGCGCGCTCAGCCGGTGGCCGCGCGGCCCATTTGGCCTGGGCCGCGGCCGCGGCCTGGTAGGCCTCGTCGAGGTCGTCGGCGTTGGCCTGGGGGATCTCCGTCAAGGTTTCCCCGGTCCACGGGTCGGTGTCGGCGCGCGTCTTGCCGGCCGACCCGGCCCGCCACCGGGTACCGATCGGCATGGTGTCGAACCGCGGGTAGCGGTCCATCACGGCGCCACGGCGATCTTGACGTGGGGTCCTGACTGTTGTTCCCGCCACGCCTGCGCCGCGTCCTCGAGTGGGAACCGATGCGTGTCGATGCGAATCCGCCCCTCGGCGGCATGCCGGGTGATCTCCTCGTATCCCGCGCGCAATACCTCCGCCCCCATGGCGTTGTTGTAGTGGCCGACGTGGGTGCGGGCCTGCAGCGACCGGAACGGCACCTCCGCCGTTGGGCCGGCGCTCTCTCCGATGGTGATCAGTGTCGCGCCGCTGGCGGTGGCGTCGAGCGCCGCCAGGAATGGTTTGCCGTAGACGGGATCGATGACCACGTCGTAGCCGTCGCCGGCCTCGCCACGCAGGGCCGCGGCGTCGTCGTCCCCGCCCAGCCGGACCGTTGCGTCGGCGCCCAGCTCGCGCGCCTGCTCGAGCGACTCGGGGTTGCGGCCCGCGGCCACCACACGGCCGGCACCCAATAGCTTGGCCGCCTGGACCGCGATGCGGCCCACCACCCCGGTTGCGCCGAGCACCAGCACCGTCTCCCCGTGGGATACGTCGGCGTGCCGGGTCAGCGGCAGCCATGCCGCCAGGCCCGCGATGCCGCACGCCACGGCGACGGCGTCATCAAGTCCGTCGGGTACCGGGAAGGTTTTCGCCGGGTCGACGCGGCAACGCTGCGCCCACGACCCGAACGGATCCGGCGGGGAATTGAAATACACCCGTTGCCCGTCCCGCGTTCCGATGCCCTCCTGGCCGACCACCGCGGGCGTCGTCGGTTGCCCCATTTTTCCCGAAGCGAGGATGAGGTCCACCGGATTACAGCCGGCAAGAATCACGTCGACGACTTCGCCGTCGGGCTCATCGAAGTCTCGCACCGTCGGGACCTCGCCCGCCGCTTCCAGCACTGCCGCTCGCATGCGGAGCCTCCCATCGATCTGTTGGTTGGACCGTGCCGGACAGGGTTGCCGCTACCGCCACATCGAAACCGGTCGCCCGGCGCTGTCCGCGAAGCGAAAGCGGTTTGGGTGAAGGCGATATGGCAACGCTTCTCAGCATGAGCGTTGTGGTCATCGGTCAAATCGGACGGGACCTGGTCTTGCACACCGACGGGCCGCCGGCGGCCGGCGAGTCCACCACGGTCCTGCGGCGCGGCGAGTTGCTCGGCGGCAAGGGCGCCAACCAGGCGGTCGGCCTCGCGCAGCTCGGGGTACCGGTCGCGCTGATCGGCGTGGTGGGCGACGACACGGCCGGGACATCGGTGCTGCGGCAGGCCGAGGATGACGGCATCGACGTCTCCGGGGTGGCGCGCCGCGGCACGACGGCGCTGCTCATCGACATCGTCGGGCGGCCACCCGAACGCATGCTGGTGGAAGACGTGCCGGACACCTCGCTGGTTCAAGTGGCGGACCTCGACGCCGCGGCCCCGTTGTGGGGCGCCGCCGACACCGTCTCCATTCAGCTGCAGCAGCCGCCCGCCACCGCGCTCGAGGCCGCGCGACGTGCCCGACACCGCGGACTGCGAGTGGTCGCCGACGGCGTGCCGGCTCCCGACGTTCGCGCCGATCTGCTCGCGTCGACCGACGTGCTGCGCGCCGACGCCAAGGAGGCCGCCCTCATCGCCGGCCGGGCCGTCAGCACCGTCGACGACGCGGCCTCGCTGGGCCACGAATTGCTGTCGTGCGGACCGGAATTGGTCGCGATCGCCGTTCCGGATGTCGGCGACCTCCTGGTCTGGGACGGCGACCGCGAACTTTTCGAATTCGCCGACGTGGACGTCGTGGATCCCACCGGAGCCGGCGACGCCTTTGTGGCCGGCCTCATCGCCGCACTACGGGGCGGCGCCGGCCCTCGTCAGGCGGGTCGGCGCGCCGCCGCGGCCGCCAGCTCGACGGTGCAGCGCCTCGGCGGCCGACCCGACCTGACCGGCCTGGCTTCGTGACAGCGGCGGCCTATCCGCCACCACCGCCGGCTCCTCCGCCGGCACCGCCGCCCGCACCGCCTGCGGCACCGCCGCCGCCGGGCGCGGGGTTCGCCGCGCCGCCGTCCCCGTACGGCACCCGGGGCGCGGGCGGCGGTGGCGGCGCGGGGCTGGACGACGTGGGCACCGGCGGTGCGGCGGGCGCGTCGGCCGCCGAAATTTCCGCGGCCGCAACGCCGCAGCCGACCCCCAGGCCGACGACGGCGGCGCCGCCGAGCAGTGCGATTACCCTGCGAACTCCAGATTTCATCGAATCCCCCACTTGCCGATTTCGCTTGCGCACGGACGCGTACCCGCTATCCGCGGGCGTAATCAGCCCAGCGCGGGCAGGACCTTGTCGGTGAGCAGCTGAACCGACTTCCACGCCTCGTCGACCGGCATCCCGCCGACCAGCGGATGCAGGACGAGCGGCCCGTACTGCGGGGATTCGCGCACTTCGGCGATGAGCTGGTCGGGGGTCAGGAACCGGTACCGCCCCGACGCCTTGACCTCGTCCAGGGTCTGCACACCGGGAAGGTGCATGAGCGAACGCTCCTGGGCCGACCATCCGCCGTAAGTGACCGCCTCCCAAAGGATGTGGTCGCCGAGTTCCGCCCAGGCCCGGTCCGGATCCTCGTGCAGGTAGATCATCCCGCGGTTGATCGGGCCGGGCATCAGGATGAGGGGCTTGATGCCGGCCTCGGCACACAGCTCGCGATAGTAGGCGGCGATCTCGGGCAGGTGGTCGGCCAGGCTGAGTGGCAGCCGGAAACGCGCCGCGCGCCGCGCGGTGGCGCGCGAACCGCCTCCGACGTACAGCGGCGGGTGCGGCCGCGTCCAGGTACCGGTGCAGACCCCCGCGTCGGAGTCGACCCCGGACCAGACGGACAGCATCCGCTCGACGAGGGCGTCCATCAGCGCGCCGCGCCGGGCGAAATCGACGCCGAGCGAGTCATATTCGACCGTCCGGTAGCCCAGGCCCACCGTGGTGTGCAGCCGGCCGCGGCTCATGTTGTCGACGAGCGCGATGTCCTCGGCCAGCCGCACCGGGTTCCACAGCGGTCCCAGCGCGCAGTCCACGCTGGCGATCAGCGTCGTGGTGCGCGCCAGGAACATCGACGCCGCCATGATTGGGTTGCAGCTCCACCCGTGCCCGGTCGCGTGATGCTCGTCGACGCTGATGGAGGTGATCCCGTGGGACTCGCCCCACTGCGCCAGTTCCAGCGCGGCGGAGAGCAATTCGCTCTGCACACGCGGATCACCTTGGGGTGAGGCAAAATTGAAGCGCAGCACGGTCAACAGCACGTCATACCTCCGGTCAGCCGGCCATCGACTGCAGGAATGCGGGGAAGTCGGGGAAAAGGGCGCGGTCGACGATCTCGATGCGGGTGCCGGAAGCGTCCGTGTAGTAGGCGAACAGCGCGAGATCGGACCCCGGCGTATCGGCGGTCATCTCCAAGGAGAAGCCGTTGGCCTCCAGCGCCTCGGCGCTCCGCGCCAGGTCGTCGCTGAAGTAGCCGAGGTGATGGACGGCGTTGCCCGGCGCGGCCGTCCACGGACTGCCGGGAACCTCTTGCACGAGTTCGACGTGTGGGTACTGCAGGGAGTAGACGATCGTCGAGGTCAGTTCGCGGACACCCGCGGTGGTGCGAAAGGGCAGCGTGTAGCTCATCGGATTGATCCACCGGTAGCCGGCCAGCGCGCTCAGCCTGGCCATCGCCGCGTCGAGGTCGGGCACGACGATGCCGGTGTGGTAGAAGTCCTCCGGCCGCAAGGGGAATGTCATGGGGCTCCTTTGCTTTCAGACGCAGTCGGACGCGCCGTCCACGACGAACAGCGCGCCACTGGTGTAGCCGCTCTGCTCGGTGCACAGAAACGCGATCGTGGGCGCGATCTCCCCGGCGGATCCGAAGCGATGCAACGGAATGTGCGCCAACTCGGATTCCACCAGTTCGGCCGCCCCGTGCATCGGGGCGGTCATCGGGGTGTCGATGGTGCCCGGCGCCACCGCGTTCACCCGGATGCCCTTGCGCGCCCACTTGACCGCGAGATTCCGCGTGATGCAGACGATCCCGGCCTTCGCGGCGCCGTAGCCGGGAACCAGCGGCACTGCGCGCAGCGCGGACATCGATGCCAGGTTGACCACGCTGGCACCCCCGGCCGCGGTCGACGACTTCAACGCCCCGTACAGCGCCACCGTGAGCCGGTACGGTCCGGTCAGGTTGAGCGCGACCGAGGCGTCGAAGCCGTCGGGCTGCGACTCGTCAAGGCCGCCAGGGAAATTCGCGCCGGCGTTGTTGACGAGGACGTCGAGGTGGGTGAACTTCTGCGCGAGCGCGTCTATCGACCTCTCGTCGGTGATCTGCAACTGGTGGTAGGCCATGCCGGACAGGTCGGCCTCGTAGTCGGCGGTCGTCGGCTTGGTTCCGGTGATGGCGACCGAGGCACCGGCGTCCCGGAACAGCGTCGCGGTGGCGTGTCCGATGCCGCTGGTGCCGCCGGTGATCAGCACCGCCGTCCCGGTGAAGTCGAAGCTGACCCGCGCCGTCATGAGTTCCTCGCTAATTGGTCTGTGAGCCAGGCGCTTTCCCAGAAGTTGGTGCTGTCGGCGAGCAACGTTTCATGCGCCCGCCGCAACACTTCGCGCGCGCCCGCGTGCTCGGATGCCACGAGCTCGGCGAGGTGGATGGCGTGCAGCGCCCGGCCCGCGTCGAGGTGCGTGCGCGCTCTGTCCACCAGCGCGTCGGCGCCGGCCAGCTCCACCACGTCGGCGGCGACGGCGTCGAAGCCGACGGGGTAGAGCTCCGTGGTCGACCGGTGATGAAACCAGCCCGAGTAGTTCTCCCAGATGGCGCGCACGTCCCAGGCGACCTTGCCGTAGCCCTGGCCCACTTCGTACTCGGGGGGCAAGGAGATCTCGCGCATCAGGGTCCGGACGTCCTTGCCGTTGTTCATCCCGGCGACGGTCTGGTCGTGGATGTACTGGATCGCGTCCCGCAGCCGGGTCAGTTCGGCGCTGATGCGCTCCCGCCCGGCGATCGGGTCGAAGTGTCCGGTCACCAACAGTTCGGGCTCCAGGTCGCGCACCCGCTCGACCGAGGCGATCGCGGTCAGGGCGTCCCGGTAGCGGTCACCGCGCATCGTCACGAGGTTGGGGATATGCCCGAACACCGGGCCAAAGGTGTTCCCGCACAGGCAGATCCGTTCGTCGGGAAGCCATACCACCAGCGAGTCGGTGGTCTCGCCGCCGGGCACTGAGATCAGCTCCATCCGGCGGCCGCCGACCTCCAGGGTGAGGGTGTCCTCGAATTCGAGGTCGACGACGGGCACGCTCTGGCCGGCCAGCCGCGTCGTACCGAGGCGGCGCTGAATGGCCTGGATGCCCGTCGCCAGCTTGTCCTTGAAGGCGAATGCGCTGCGGGCGGCGCGGTACGGGATCAGGCGCTCGTTGTCGTCGCGCCACATGGTCCAGTTCGCTTGCGCGACAACCGTCGTATCGGGGTCGCGCACGCTGTCCAGGCCGCCGACGTGGTCGACGTGGCCCTGCGTGAAGATGATGTAGCGCACCGGGGAGGGGTCGACGGCGTCGAAGTTGGCGCGATGCACCGGCCCCTCGAAGCCCATCCCGGTGTTGACGATGACCCGACCGTCGGCGGTGGTCAGCAGGTAGGCGTTGGACAGGCCCGGCGAGCACCACAGTCCGGGCGCTATCTGGTCGGCCTTTTCGGCGGCCGCCGGCCGCATGGCATCGGCGCCGGGTCTGCTGCGATAGACCGGTTCCATCGCGGATGTCTCCTTCATTCGGGGTGGACGTCGAACCTGTCGAAGTAGAAGCGGAAGCGCCCACGCAGTTCGTCGGGTGAGATGCCGAAGTGCCGCGGCAGGTCGTAGCGGATGCGGCCGTGCTTGCCCCGCGGGTTGCCCTCCACATACTGCTGCAGGCGCCCCCGCACCTTCGGTGTGAGCTCGACGCCGCCGCGCTGGTACAGCTGCTCGAGCAGCGGCATTTCGTTGCCGCCCAGGTGGTGGAAGCTGATGTCGATGCTGCGTTCGGCCGGGACGAGGTCGCGGTCGCGCACGCACGCGCCCAGCAGCCGGTGCACCCGGTCGCTCCAGTAGTCCAGCAGCCAGCCCGGATCGATGCTGGTGCGGCGCAACCGATCGGAGTAGGCCATCATCGTGATCGCCGACTGCACCACCGCGACCGGGTCACGATGGGTGAAGGCGATCGTCGCGTCGGGGAAGGTCGCCATCAGCGGGCCGAGCTGCTCGCAGTGCTGCGGGCTCTTGAGCACCCAGGTCCGCGGACCGCGCAGGAAGGTCAGCGCCTGCAGAACTTTCTTCAGGTACGCGTAGTGGCGGTGTTGGTCGAGCGCCAGGTAGTAGTCGCGCCAATCCGGCACGCGCGCATGCCATTCCAGGACGTAGGCGGCCAGGTCGAGGTCGAGAAGTTCGACCTCCTCCTCGATCGCCTCGGGAAACCGGTCATGCATGGCGGCCACCACCGGTGCGCTGGCCATGAGCGCGTCGTGCTCGGACTTCGCCCGCGCGTAGCGCGGGTCGACCCCGGAGATGTCGGGCCCCTGGCCGCGCGCGGGGATCGGGTCCTGGCTCTCCCAGTAGGGCAGCGCGCGCCGGCGCGGGTCGGCGGCGATGAGGTTCACCAGGTGCGTGGTGCCGGATCGCGGCATCCCGACCACGATGAACGGTTTCTCGATTTCGATCGACTCGATTTCGGGGTAGCGCTTGATGAGCTCGACCAGCGACAGCCGGTTGCGCAGCAGGCGAACCACACGCTGCCGCAACGACGAGCGGGTCAGCTGGGTCAGGCCTTCGTCGGCCTCGATCGCCGCGACGTGCGCGGCCAGCCGCCGGCCAAACCCGTCGGTGTCGTCGAGATCGTCGGCGCCGGCCTGCTCGACCGCTTCGGACAGCATCGCCTCGATGTCGAACTCGACTCGCCTCGCTTCGGTGAATTCCAGAATTTGACGCTGGACATCGGTCAGCCGGGGCGACGTCAGATCGTCGAAGTCGATGTCATCCACGTCGCCGACCGCATGACCCACGCGCCCGCCTCCTCGACCTCGACTGCGTCGAAGCTACCGCAGCGGGCCGGGAGTGCTACAGGTTAGCCAGGTCGTCGGGGACGTCGACCTTGTGCTCCTGCAGCGCCTCCAGGGGGACCACCTCGAGCGTGCGCTCGTGGGTGGACGCCAGCACCACGGGCGCGGCGCACCCGTCGTGATGGGCCCGGAGCCAGTTCAGCGCGGTGACACACCACCGGTCGCCGGGGAGCAGCCCGGGGAAGCGGAGCTCGGGGACCGGCGTCAGCAGGTCGTTGCCGATGGAACGCTGGTGTTCCAGGAATTCTGCGGTCATCACCGCGCAGATCGTGTGCCGGCCGAGGTCCTCCGAACCGGTCGAGCAGCAGCCGTCGCGGTAGTAACCGGTAAGTGGTTCCGTGCCGCACGGTTCCAGCGGACCGCCGAGCACATTGCGATCAGGCACGCGATTAGTATCGCGCTCCCCGGCACGAAGTTTGAAGGATCTTTTTCCATCCGTTCCGGAAACACCATCCGGTACCCAATCGGCCCTGCTACGCGGTACCTTCTGCCTGTGATGCTTACCGGGGCTTTCCTGGCGGAGGCGGCCGCGACGGTCGACAACAAGCTGAACGTGCAAGGCGGCGTGCTGTCCAAATTCACGGTCGGTCCCGACCGGGTGGCGCGCGTTGTCCTGGTGGTGCTGACGCTGCCCGACGGCGACGATTCGGGACGGCGGATCGAGGTGGAAATCAAGCCACCGGGGCTTGACGCCACGCAGCACGCGTCGTTCGAAGCGCCGCAAGCCTCGGTCGGGGAATTTCCGGGTTTCGCCTTCTTTCCGATCGAGACGCGGCTGCCCTTTGACGGCCGCTGGGTGCTCGACGTTTCGTGCGGCGACTCGGTGATCTCGTTACCCCTTGTCGTAGACGAGTGGTCGCCGCAGTCATTCGGCATCTGAGCGCACCCGTTTTCACTAGGCGCACAACGTTCTTGGCGCCCGCCGGGGCGGCACCCGAAGGGCCACAACGCGCCCCGGCCCAGCCGCGTGAATGCCCCTAGGTCACAACGAGATAACAATTCACGAAGCGCCGATAAGCGCCCCGGCGACTCGCTGGCCAAATACCGGGGACCTGGGCCGTTGAAATTTATCGTCAGTTCGTGCACCGTCGAACGGCCCTCAAGATCCCCTTGCTGCTGGCGGCGGGCACGGCGTTGGCCCACGCGCCCCGCGCCTCGGCGGAGCCGGCGCCCCGCTCCTCCGGTGAGGTGATGCGGTGGTCGCCCGACCGTGCCAACCGCTGGTATCAGGCGCAGGGATGGCTCGTCGGCGCGAACTACATCCCGTCGAACGCCATCAATCAGCTCGAGATGTTTCAACCGGGCACCTACGACCTGCGACGCATCAATACCGAGCTGGGCTGGGCGCGGGCATACGGCTTCAACAGCGTGCGGGTCTTTCTGCACGATCAGCTGTGGGCGCAGGACGCCCGCGGCTTCCACAACCGCCTCGCGCAGTTCGTCAGCGTCGCGGCCAGCCACGGCATCAGGCCGCTGTTCGTCTTCTTCGATTCGTGCTGGGACCCGTTCCCCAAGCTGGGTCCGCAACGGGCGCCGAGGCCCGGCGTGCACAACTCGGGTTGGGTGCAGAGCCCGGGCGCCGAACGCCTCGGCGACCCCACCTACACCCGTGTCCTGCACGACTACGTGACGAGCGTGCTGACCCAATTCCGCAGTGACAACCGGGTTTTGGGGTGGGACATGTGGAACGAGCCCGACAACCCCGCGCGCGTGTATCAAAAGGTGGAGCGCAAAGACAAGCTGGAGCTGGTCGCCGATCTGCTGCCGCAGGTGTTCCGGTGGGCCCGCGCGGTCGACCCCAGCCAGCCGTTGACGAGCGGCGTGTGGCGCGGTGCCGATCAGGGCGAACATGGCGGGGCCAACGCGATCAGCGACATTCAGCTCAACAACGCCGACGTGATCACCTTTCACTCCTATGCCGAGCCCGCGGGCTTCGAGTCGCGGATCGCCGAGCTTGCGCCGCTGGGCCGACCGATCATCTGCACCGAGTACATGGCCCGGCCACAGGGCAGCACCATCGAGTCGATCCTGCCCGTCGCGAAGCGACGCAATGTCGGCGCCTTCAACTGGGGTCTGGTGGCGGGCAAGACCCAGACCTACTTCCCGTGGGATTCCTGGGACCACCCGTACGCGGCACCGCCGAAGGTGTGGTTTCACGACCTGCTGCAACCCGATGGCCGGCCCTTCCGGGACAGCGAGTTTCAGGCGGCGCGCGGCCTCACCAGCGGCGGCCCGACGTGAACACTCATGCGAGCCGGACGCTGTAACAATTTAGTAATAGGGAAGGCGAAAACGCCGTTTTCGGGTTCGCGGGGGCTGTTATATGGCCGAGCGGGCCTTGCGCCGTTCAAAGAAATCCGACCACGACACGACCTCGGGGTGCTGCTTGAGCAGGGCCCGGCGCTGCCGCTCGGTCATGCCGCCCCAGATCCCGAACTCGACCTTGTTGTCGAGCGCCTCGGCGGCGCACTGCTGCATCACCGGGCAGTGCCGGCAGATCACGGCGGCCCTACGCTGGGCGGCTCCCCGCACAAACAGCTCTTCGGGATCGGTTTCCCGACACAGCGCCTTCGTGACCCACGCGCGGTCGCCCGCTTCCGCGGCACGCGGAGCGCTGGCTACGGGCACAAGATTGCGCGGCCGCAAGGCCGCTTCAGTTCCTGGCAACGAGCTATCCCTTCGTCTCGGCCGCAATTTGCGGCCGGCCTCCCCGATGCTGGGATCTGCGCCACATGTGCCCGTGTCTGTGAGCTGTATCCCCCCGATGCAAAGGTAGCGGTTCGGTATCGATCGCGCAACGCTTTTTTGGTACACACGTACCTGTCCTCGGAAATTAACGCAGAAGTAGCCAGAGACGTGGCCGATCGAAGGCGCCCGACAGGGCGGCTCGGCGGATATGGGGTGCACAACTACGCCGTCTAGCGCGGCGTGAACGACGCCGTCGCGTTCGGCTCGGTGTGGCCGTGACGACGGCTTACCCGCGATCTCTCGCGGAAGTTTTGGCGGTGGCGGAGGGATTTGAACCCTCGGACGGTTTTAGCCGTCACACGCTTTCGAGGCGTGCTCCTTAGGCCGCTCGGACACGCCACCGCCAGGCAGCTTACCCAACCGGTGGCCGCTCACCCCAATCGCTGGCGGGCGAAGAAGTCCTCCAGCGGCGCCGCGCATTCCCGCGCGAGAACACCGCCGCGCACCTCCGGGCGGTGGTTGAGCCGACGGTCGCGGACCACGTCCCACAGCGATCCGACCGCTCCCGTCTTGGGCTCCCACGCCCCGAACACCAGCCGCGCGACGCGGGCCAGGACCAACGCGCCCGCGCACATGGTGCACGGTTCGACGGTCACCGCGAGGGTGGCGCCCTCCAGCCGCCACCCGTCGCCGAGCACCTGCGCCGCGGCCCGCATCGCGAGGATTTCGGCGTGCGCGGTCGGATCACCAAGGGCCTCACGGGCATTCACCGCCCGGGCCAGTTCGGTCCCGTCGGCGCCGACGACCACCGCGCCGATCGGCACGTCGCGGGGGCCGGCCGTCGCGGCGACCGACAGTGCGGCGCGGATCAGCTCTTCGTCGCTCGCGATCACCGACCGATCCTGATGGCGGCGACCCGCTTCGCCCGGCTCCGCCGCGCTCGCGATCACCGACCGATCCTGATGGCGGCGACCCGCCTCGCCCGGTCCCCCGCAAGCGGGAGGTGCCCCCACCGCCGCGCGCCTCCGATCACCGACCGAGGCGGTCGATCACCGCCGACAGCTCGTCGGCGAAGCCCATCTCGCGGGCGATGCGGCCGAGTTGCTCGTCGGCGTAGAGGTCGCTCTCGTCGAGGATGACGCCCAGCACCGCCTCGGGCAGCCCGACGTCGGACAGCAGCCCCAGGTCGCCCTCCTCGAACGGGTCCGCGTCCTCGAGGTCCTCGGGGTCGATGTCGGCGTCGAGGTTATCCAGCGCTTCGGCGGCGATGTCGTAGTCCAGCGCGGCGGTGGCATCCGAGAGCAGCAGTCTGGTCCCCGACGGACCCGGGCGAACGATGACGAAGAATTCGTCGTCGACGTCGAGGAGCCCGAAGACCGCGCCGGAGCTGCGCAGCTCACGCAGCTCGGTCTCGGCTGTCTTGAGGCTCGTCAGCGCCTTGGGAGACATGGCATAACAGCGCCATTTACCCTCTTCGCGCACGACCGCGACGCCGAAGCCGTCCGGCGTGTCCGCGGACGGGCCTTGCGCGGAGGCCCGCTGTGCTCCCATGGGCGCCTACGCTAGTCGCTGACCAGGCCCTCTGACCAGACGCAGCGCTGACTGTGCCAACCTTGAACTGTGGCTCACCCTCGGTCTGAAACACCCATTTGCGTGCTCGGGCTGGGCCTCATCGGCGGTTCAATCATGCGGGCCGCCAACGCGGCCGGCCGCGAGGTGTTCGGCTACAACCGCTCGGTGGAGGGCGCGCACGCCGCCACCGCCGACGGCTTCGACGCCAGCACCGATCTCACCCACACCCTGACGCGCGCCGCCGATGCCGGCGCGCTGATCGTCCTGGCCGTGCCGATGCCGGCGCTGGCGGGCATGCTCGCCCACATCAGCGAGCTGGCACCTCGCTGCCCGCTGACGGATGTCACGAGCGTCAAAAGCGCGGTGCTCGACGAGGTTGCCGCGGCGGGCTTGCTGGAGCGTTTCGTCGGCGGTCACCCCATGACGGGCACCGCGGATTCGGGTTGGGCCGCGGGCTATGCCGGGTTGTTCACCAGGGCGCCGTGGGTGGTCAGCGTCGACGACCACGTGGACCCCCGCATCTGGTCGATGGTGGCGCAGCTCGCGCTGGACTGCGGCGCGCTGGTGGTGCCGGCCAAATCGGACGAGCACGACGCCGCGGCGGCCGCCATCTCCCATCTGCCGCACCTGCTCGCCGAGGCGCTCGCCGTCACCGCCGGAGAGGTGCCGCTGGCGTTCGCGCTGGCGGCCGGCTCCTTCCGCGACGGCACCCGGGTGGCGGGCACGGCACCGGACCTGGTGCGGGCGATGTGTGAGGGCAATTCCGCGCAGCTGCTGCCGGCAGTCGACCAGGTGATCGAGCTACTCGTCCGCGCCCGCGAGTCGCTGGCCAGCCACAACTCGCTGGCCGACCTCATCGACGCGGGCCACGCCGCCCGGACGCGTTACGACAGCTTTCCGCGCTCCGACATCTTCACCGTCGTCGTCGGCGAGGAGAATTGGCGCGAAGAACTGGCCGCCGCGGGGCGGGCCGGCGGGGTGATCAGATCCGCTCTGCCAAGCCGGGATAGTCCACGATGAATCCCTCTTCATCGGCGCTCACCGAGGTATCGGCGACCGGGGAGCGCAACTTGATCCCCTCGAGGCTTCCCTCGCTGGTGTAGCTCACCGTCGCCGCGGTGACGGACATGTCGGGCACGTTCACGTAGACCATCGGCAACGTCACCATGTCCGCCCGTTCGTGCAGCCCGAGGCGCCGGATGGGCAGCGCGTTGAAAAACGGGCTGAACACCACGTCGACGTCGAGCGCACCGTTGTAGCCGGCGCGCCGCTCGCCCTGGTGATCGGTGACCAGCCACATGTTTTCCTCGTCGCGGGCGATGGAGAGCACGCGTTCCCGCTCGGCCAGTGTCACGGTCAGCCCGAGCCGCTTGGTGGCGCCGGTCTCGTCGGTCTGCACGTCGTAGTAGGCGCCGAACGCCGGGTTGGTCGCGGTGGCGGCGGCCACGATGCGCCCATTCGCCCGGATCCGCTTGCCGGACACTTGGATTCGCACCGATTCCATGCGGGATACGTCCTGCGCGCGCCAGGTCAACATCGCCTGCCACACGCGCCGGGCTGGGTCAGAGGGGGCTGCGTTCACGCTTCTACCGTAGGACGTGTGCTTCGGCGGCGGCGGGTTTGCCCCCAAGTGCGGCGGGCGTCACGTGGTCGCGCCGCCGGGCACCCCGGCCTGACCGGCCACGCAGCCGCCCGGTGCCGGGCGCCGACGCCCACACCGCCAGCGCGAGCAGGCCGTCGAGGATCAGCGCCAGCGCGGCCACCATCAGCGCACCGACCAGCGCGAGCTGGAATTGGCGCTCCTTGATCCCGTCGATCAGGTATCGGCCCAGCCCACCGAGACTGGCATAGGCGGCCACCGTCGCGGTGGCGACCACCTGCAGCGTCGCGTTGCGCAGCCCGCCCAGGATCAGCGGCAGCGCGTTGGGTATCTCGACGCGCAGCAGCACCCGGGTCTCCGTCATGCCCATGGCGCGGGCGGCGTCGACCACTGTCGGCTCGACGTTGGCGACGCCCGCGTAGGTGCCGGCCAGCAGCGAGGGCACGCCGAGCAGCATCAGGGCGACCAGCGGCGGCCCGAGGCCCAGCCCGAACAGCAGCACCCCGAGCAGCAGCACGCCCAGCGTCGGCAACGCCCGCAGGCCGTTCACCGCGCCCACCACCAGGAGCGTCCCGCGACCCGTGTGGCCGATGATCAGCCCGATCGGGACGGCGATCACCGCGGACGCGGCCACCGCGACGGCGGTGTATTCCAGATGCTCCGCGATGCGCGCCGCCAGCCCGACCGGACCGGTCCAGTTTTCGGCGGTCAGCAGGTAGGACAGCGCCTGCTGCACGAAGTTCATCGCGCACCGCCCACGACCGGGGCCACCACCGGGCGGCGCCGGGGGATCCGCCCTGCGCGCTCCCACGGCGTGGCGAGCCGGCCGGCCACCACAATGAGCGCGTCGATGACCGTCGCCAGCACGAACAGCGCGACGATCCCGGCGACGATCTGGTCGCTCTTGTTGGTCTGGTAGCCCTCGGTGAACCAGGTGCCCAGGCCGCCGATGCCGATCACCGAGCCGACCGAGACCATCGCTATGTTGGTCACCACGACCACACGCAACCCGGCGACCAACACCGGAATAGACAGCGGCAGTTCCACTTTCAGCATCCGCCTGAGCGTCGGGTAGCCCACCGCGGCTGCGGCGTCGCGCACCTGGGCCGGCACCGCGTCCAGCGCCTCGAGGACCGCCCGCACCAGCAGCGCGGCGGTATAGGCGGTCAGCGCGACCATGACGTTGGCCTCGTCGAGGATCCGGGTTCCGATGATCATCGGCAAGACCACGAACAGTGCCAGCGACGGAACGGTGAACACGACGGCGGCGGTTGCGGTCGTGAGCCGCCGCGCGATCGGCACGCGCTGCACCGCGACGCCCAGCGGGACCGCGATGGCCAACCCGATCAGCACCGGCACCAACGACAGCCGCAGGTGCACCACGGTCAGGGCCCAGGCGTCGTCGAGGTGGGTGAGTAGGTAGTGCATCGTTAGCTCCCCCGGCGGGCTTCTACCGCGGCCAGCACGTCGGCGGCCAGCACGCCGCCGATGACCTTGCCTCCGTCGTCCACGGCGACACCGACGCCCGACGGCGACGACAGCGCCGCGTCGAGGGCGTGGCTGAGGTTGCCGTCCGGCCGGAACAGCGAGCCGACGCCGCTCATGCTGTCGGGCAACGGCGCGCCCGCGCGATGCTTGCTCAGGCCGTCGGCGTCGATCCAGCCCACCGGCGCGCCCGCGTCGTCGACCACCACCGCCCAGCCGTCGGGAAGGCCGGTCTCGCGCAGGCTGCCGGCGGCGACGCGCTCGATGTCACGCAGGGGCAACCCCGCCGCGTCCATGAGCTGCAGCCACCGATAGCCGCGGCCCAGGCCGATGAACCTCGCCACGAATTCGTTGGCCGGGCGCGAAAGGAGCTGCGCGGCTTCGTCGTACTGCTGCAGTACGCCCGCTTTGAACACGGCGACCCGCTCGCCCAGCCTGAGCGCCTCGTCGATGTCGTGCGTGACGAAGACGATGGTCTTGTGCAATTCGCTTTGCAGCCGCAGTATTTCGTTCTGCAGCTCGTGCCGCACCACCGGGTCGACGGCGGAGAACGGCTCGTCCATCAGCAGGATGGGCGGGTCGGCTGCGAGCGCGCGTGCCACACCAACGCGTTGTTGCTCACCGCCGGACAGCTGGGCCGGGTAGCGGGTGGCGATCTTGGCGTCCAGGCCGACGCGTTCGAGCACCTCGTACGCGGCTTTGCGGGCGGCCCGGCGAGGCTGACCCTTCAGCACCGGAACGGTTGCGACATTGTCGATTACACGCTGGTGGGGCATCAGACCGGCGTGCTGTATGACGTAGCCGATCCCGAGGCGCAGCCGCACCGGGTTGACCGCTTTGACGTTCGCCCCGTCGACGGTGATGGTGCCGGAGGTCGGCTCGATCATCCGGTTGATCATCCGCAGCGCCGTGGTCTTGCCGCTGCCCGAGGAACCGACGAAGACGGTCAATTTGCCGTTGGGGACCGCCAGGCTCAGGCGGTCCACGGCGGCGGTCCCGTCGGCGAATACCTTGCTGACGTTGTCGAAGACGATCAACGCCGTTGGCCGATCGGATGGGCGAATCCGTTGAACTGCACCCAGTTTCGTGCAGCCTGGTCCGGATCGACTCCCGAGTTGCCGGACACCGCGGCGTTCAGCCCCGCCACGCCGGTGGTGGTGAGCTTCGCCGAGACCGCGTCGAGCACGTTTTTGAGCAAATCCGACTTCTTCTGCGAATTCACCAGCGGCACAATGTTGCCGGCCAAGAAGTTGTGCTCCGGATCGTCGAGCGCCACCAGGTGTTCCTGCAGGATCGCCGGTGACGTGCTGAAGATGTTCGCGGCCGTCACCCTGCCTTCCAGCAACGCGCGCACGGTCACCGCGCCGCCGCCGTCGTTGATCGCGATGAAATTGCCCGGGCTGATGTTGAGCCCGTACTTCTGGCGCAGGCCCGGAAGGCCCGAGGGCCGGTTCTCGAACGCCGAGGGCGCTCCGAACCGCACGTCGGGCGAGTGGGCGGCCAGGTCGCCGATCGTCTTCAAATTCCAGTCCCGGGCGGTGCCGGGGGTGACGGTGACCGTGTCGGTGTCCGAGGCCGGCGACGGCGTGAGAATCGACAGGTCACCGGGAAGCTGCTTGTACAACTCCAACTCGACATCGTCGAGCATGGTCGCCGTGGAGTTGGGCGCGAAGTACAACAGCAGGTTGCCGATGTACTCCGGCACCAGATCGATGGAATGATCCTTCAGCGCAGGGATATAGGTCTCCCGGCTGCCGATGCCCATTCGGCGCCCGATTTCAAAACCGTTGGCCTGCAGCGCCTGTGCGTAGATTTCGGCGACGATCTGAGATTCCGGGAAATCGCCGGAGCCGACCACGATGGATTTGGGGCTGCGGGTCTCCGCCCCCAGCGGATCGGAATTGCTGCAGGCCGCGATCAGGCCTACCGTGGCCAGCCACACCGCCGCCCGGAAGGTCGCGCGGCGGGCGCGGGGCAGCATCGTCATAACGCCGACACTAACGGCAGAAGCGCCGCGGCGCGGCTCTCCCGAGCGCAGGTCGCGGGTGGTGTTTTGGGTGGATTTGTTTCAATCTGCCCAGGATGGGACAAAGATGAAAGTATGAGCGGCCAATCCGATGCCACGCCTCCACCGCCTCCACCGCCACCGCCTGCTCCGGCAGCCAAGGAGCCGGCCGTCGGCTTCACTCGCGCCGGCGCTTTATGGACGTCCCTGATTATCGGCTTCCTGATCCTGATCCTGCTGCTGATCTTCATAGCTCAGAACACGGATTCGGCGGCGTTCGCGTTCTTCGGCTGGCGCTGGAGCCTGCCGCTGGGCGTCGCGATCCTGCTCGCGGCGGTGGTCGGCGGTCTGATCACCGTCGCGGCCGGCACCGCGCGGATCCTTCAGCTGCGCCGCGCCGCGAAGAAGCACCACGCGGCGGCCACGCGGCCGGTCTAGCCGGGGAGCTTGGCGAGCTCGGCCAAACCGCGCGAGATCAGGGGCGCGACGACCTCGGGCGTGTGTTCGGACTCCGTTCCGCTGGCCAGGTCCGACATCCGCCGGCGGAAGTCGATGCCGGCGGCGATGATGGCGAGCTTGAAGTAGGCCAGCGCCATGTAGAACTCCCAATGCGCCAGCGGCAGCCCGGCCGCCAGCGAGTAGCGGTCCGCCAGCTCGTCGGCCGTGGGCAACAGCGGTGACGTCCAGGCGGCTTGGGCGTTGACGATCAGGTCCAGCGCCGGGTCGCGGTAAACGCACATCAGCGCCGCGTCGGACAGCGGGTCGCCCAGGGTCGACATCTCCCAGTCCACGACGGCGCGCACCGTCGCCGGATCGTCGGCATCCAGGATGGTGTTGTCGATCCGGTAGTCGCCGTGCACGATCGAGGTCCGGCTCTGCTGCGGAATTGATTGCCGCAAGCCCGAATGCAGCCGCTCGACGTCGGCGTCGCGGTGGTCGTCGGGCAGGCGCACCAGCTCCCACTGCGAGCCCCACCGCCGCACCTGCCGCTCCAGGTAACCGCTGGGCTTGCCAAAGTCGGCCAGCCCCACCGCGTTCGGGTCGACGCTGTGCAGATCGACGAGCACCCGGATCAGGGAGTCCACGCAGGCGTCGATCACGGTGTGGCTGAACGCTTCGAGTTGCGCGCGGCGGCGCACCACCTGCCCGGCAACGAATTCGACGACCTGGAACGGCGCGCCCAGCACCGAGTCGTCCTCGCACAGCGCGATCGTGCGCGCGACCGGGACGGGCGTGTCCTGCAGGGCGGCGACCACCCTGTATTCGCGGGCCATATCGTGCGCCGACGGCGTAAGCCCGTGCAGCGGCGGACGCCGGACCAGCCAGCTCGTCGCGTCGTCGTACACCCGGAACGTCAGGTTCGAACGGCCGCCGGAGATGAACTCGCCCCGCAGCTCGCCGTCGCGGCCGATCCCGAGCGAGCGCAGGTACCGGTCCAGCGAGGCCAGGTCGAGCCCGTCGAGTCGGTCAGTTGCAGTCACTCGAAATTGTTTACCACCGCCGGTGTCGACCAAGTTCACCACCGCTGGTTTCTCGGCAGCAGGTCCCACACGTGCTCGGTGGTGTTGACCGACGCCACCGTCGCCTCGCCGGTCCGCGAGAACAGCAGCCGGGTCACCGACGCGTAGTCGACGGGGAAGGACAACAACCGGGTCGTCCCGAGGATCTCGTGCAGCAGCACGTTGATCACGCCGCCATGGCTGAACACCGCGACGGTGTCCTCGGGATCGGCGGCGGTGACCAGGTCGTCGACCGCCGCGCGGACGCGCGCCCGGAATGCGTCCTCGTCGACCGCGCTCGGCAGGTGCCCCCGGGCCAGGCGCGCCCACTCCTCGGGTCGTTCCGCCTTGATCTGCTCGACGGGGATGTAGACGGGAAGGTCGCGGTCGTATTCGGCGAACCTGGGGTCGATTTCGACGCTGAGCGCGCGGGCCGCCGCCACGGGCTCGGCGGTCTGGATGGCGCGCCGCTGGGGGCTGCTCACCACGCGCGATATCGGAAACCTGGCGAGCGCGTCGGGCAGCCTCTTGACCTGAGCAAGCCCCTCCTCGGACAGGTTCGGATCAGAGCCCTCGCCGTGTTCGCTGCGCAGCGGTAACGCGTGGCGGACCAGCAGCACTTGCATCTTCGTTCCCGTCGTCGGATTGTGGGCAGCGCCAGTTTCTCATCGCGCCTCACGAGGAGGAGAGATGACCCAGCCGGGCATCGATTGGGACGCCGCCTACCGGCGGGAGGCACCGCCGCCGTGGAGCATAGGCCGGCCGCAGCCCGAGCTGGCGGTCCTGATCGACCAAGGCAGGATCCGCGGCGATGTCCTGGATTCCGGTTGCGGCCATGCCGAGCTGTCGCTGGCGCTCGCGGCGCGCGGCTACACGGTCGTCGGCCTGGACGCCAGCGCCACCGCTATCGCGGCCGCGACCGCGGCGGCGGCCGAACGCGGGCTGACGACGGCGACCTTCGCACAGGCCGACGTCACCAGCTTCCGCGGTTACCCACCCGGTTCCGAAGGGCGCTTCTCGACCATCCTGGACAGCGGACTGTTCCACGCGCTGCCTCCCGAGCGGCGCCAGGACTACCTGCAGTCGATCTTTCGTGCCGCCGCGCCGGGGGCCGCGCTGTACATCCTCGCCTTCGCCACCGGGGCGCTCGGCCAGAGCGACGGGCCCGGCCCGCGCGGCTTCACCGAAAACGAGTTGCGCGACGCCGTCTCCCAGCTCTGGCGCGTCGACGACGTCCGCCCCGCGAAGCTGTACGGCAACGCGGTCGCCCTCGCATCCGTCCAGGTCTTGTCGCCGGACATCGAGCGCGACGACGAAGGCCACTTCATGGCGCCGGGGTTCCTGCTCAGCGCGCACAAGCCCGAAGAGTGAAGCCGGCGGCACTTCCCGCCGACCACGGAGAATGCTATTCTCTGCGCGGAGAGCGGGGTGTGCAGCGTATGACGAGTGTCAGCGAATCCCAACTGGACGCGGGCGTTCTGGCCCGTTGGCTCGATGCCAACGACGCACCGGGCGGCGGCGAGCAACCGGTGCTGGAACCGCTGAAGGGCGGTTCGCAGAACACCCTCTACCTGGTCGAGCGGGGCGGACAGCGCATGGTCCTCCGGATGCCCGGCGCCCGCGCCGATGCGGCCCGCATCGACGGCCTGCTGCGGGAAATCCGTCTGGTCCGCGTGCTGTCGGGCACCGACGTCCCCCACGCGGCGCTGGTCGCCGCCGACGACACCGGCGACGTGCTGGGCATGCCGTTCTACGTGATGCAGGCGATCGACGGGTGGAGCCCGATGGACGGCGGGTGGCAGGCGCCGTTCGACACCGACCTGAGCGCGCGCCGCGGGCTGGCGTTCCAACTCGTCGAGGGCGCCGCCAAGCTCGGCCGGGTGGACTGGCGCGCGCAGGGGCTCGAAGGCTTCGGCCGGCCGGACGGATTCCACGAACGCCAGGTCGACCGCTGGCTGAAATTCCTCGACGCCTACAAGGTGCGCGAGCTGCCCGGTCTGGACGAGGCGGCCGACTGGCTGCGCAACAACCGGCCCGCGAGCTATCGGCCGGGCATCATGCACGGCGACTACCAGTTCGCCAACGTGATGTTCGCGCACGGCGAGCCGGCGCGGCTGGCGGCGATCGTGGACTGGGAGATGACGACGGTCGGCGATCCGCTGCTGGATCTCGCGTGGGCGCTGCTGGGCTACGACGGCGAGGAGCCGAGCACCGACGGGTTCTACTTGGACATGCAAGGCATGCCGACGCGCAGCGAATTGCTCGCGCGCTACGAGGAAGTCAGTGGGCTTTCCACCGAGAACATCGACTACTACCTGGTGCTGGCGAACTGGAAACTGGGAATCGTGCTGGAGAAGACCTATGCGGCCGGCGTGCGCACCGGGAAGGTGGACCCCCAGATCCAGGACACCTTCGGGGCGATGATCCCGCGGCTGATCGCCACCGCGGCCGAGCTGGCGCGGTCCCTGCCGTCGGGAGGCCGCTGAAATGGCCTATGCCGAACAGCTTTTCGACCTCAGCGACCGGGTGGTCCTGATCACCGGCGGCAGCCGTGGCCTGGGCCGCGAGATGGCGTTCGGCGTCGCGCACTGCGGCGCCGACGTGGTGATCGCCAGCCGCAACATGGACAACTGTGTGGCCACCGCGAAGGAGATCGAGGCCGAGACCGGCCGTTCCGCCATGCCCTACCAGGTGCACGTGGGGCGGTGGGATCAACTCGATGGCCTGGTCGACGCGACCTATGAGCGGTTCGGCAAGGTGGACACGTTGATCAACAACGCCGGCATGTCGCCGTTGTACGACAAGCTGACCGATGTCACCGAGAAGCTGTTCGACGCGGTGCTCAACCTGAACCTCAAGGGGCCGTTCCGGTTGTCGGCGTTGGTGGGCGAGCGGATGGTGGCGGCCGGTCACGGATCCATCATCAATGTGAGTACCGCCGGATCGCTGCGCCCGGCACCCGACATCGTGCCCTACGCCGCGGCCAAGGCCGGGCTCAACGCCATGACCGAGGCGCTGGCGAAGGCGTTCGGGCCGGCCGTGCGGGTGAACACGCTGATGGCGGGGCCGTTTCTCACCGACGTCAGCAAGGCCTGGAACCTCGACCGCGCCGAGGGCAAACCGTTCGGCCACCTGGCGCTGCAACGCGCCGGCGACCCGCGCGAAATCGTCGGCGCCGCGCTGTTTTTGGCGTCCGACGCGTCCAGTTTCACCACCGGCTCGATCCTGCGCGCCGACGGCGGGATCCCCTGACAGCCGTGGCGATCGCAAGCGCGGCAAAGCCGGGCGCCGCGGGTCGTCACCAATGAACACTTAGGAGTATCGAATGCCTTGGGACTTTTCCACCGAACCGGAGTTCGAGAAGAAGCTGGACTGGATCCGAGAATTCGTCCGCGAGGAGGTGGAACCCCTCGAGGTGCTGTTTCCGGGCTGTGAGTTCCTGCCACTCAACGACGAGCGGCGCCGCATCGTCGATCCGCTGAAGCAGCAGGTTCGCGACAACGGCCTGTGGGCACCGCATTTGGGTCCCGAGCTGGGCGGTCAGGGCTTCGGGGCGGTCAAGCTGACGTTGATCAACGAAATCCTCGGCCGAAGCCCTTGGGCGCCAATCGTGTTCGGGACCCAGGCACCCGACACCGGCAACGCGGAGATCATCGCGCGCTTCGGAACCCAGGAGCAGAAGGACCGCTACCTGGCCGGCCTGCTGTCCGGGGAAATCTTTTCGTGCTTCTCGATGACCGAGCCGCAGGGCGGCGCCGACCCCCGGGTCTTCACCACCCGAGCGGTCCGCGACGGCGACGACTGGATCATCACCGGGCGAAAGTACTTCTCCTCCAACGCCTCCGTCGCCTCATTCTTCATCGTGGTGGCGATCACCGACCCCGACGTGCCCGTGCATCAGGGCGCCTCGACGTTCCTGGTCCCCGCCGGAACCCCCGGGCTGAACATAGAAGCCAACCACCACCTCGTCGGCGCGGACCCGCACGAGCCCGGGCATTCCCTGGTGCACTACGACGGGGTGCGGGTGGGATCCGACGCGCTGCTCGGCGAAGCCGGTCAGGGCTTCCTGATCTTGCAGACCCGCCTGGCCGGCGGGCGGCTGCACCACGCGATGCGCTCGATCGGGATGGCGCAGCGCGCCGTGGACATGATGTCGCGGCGCGCGAAAAGCCGCTTCACCCAGGGCAGCTCGCTGGCCGACAAGCAGCTGGTGCAGGAGTTCGTCGCCGACTCCTATACCGAATTGATCCCCTTCCGGCTGACCGTGCTACACGCCGCCTGGCTCATCGACAACGGCGACGAGCGCGCCGCGCGCGCCGAGATCGCCGCCTGCAAGATCCTGGCGTCACAGGTGCTGAAATCGATTGCGCTGCGCGCCATTCAGGTGCACGGCGCCATCGGACTCACCGACCAACTGCCCCTGGTCAATGTGCTGCTCGGCGGCATCGCGCTCGGGCTGGCCGACGGCCCCACCGAAGCGCACAAGGTCAACCTCGCGCGAATGCTGCTCAAGGGCTACGAGGCCGAGGACGGGGACTGGCCCAGCGAGATGCTGGATGTCCGGCGCGAGGCGGCCCGCGCCAAATACGGTGAGCTCGTTGACCAATAGCCGGGTCGTCGCGGCGGTCGAGCGGGCCCTCGACGACCGCCAGCGGGAGGCAACCGAGGAGGTCGAACGCATCCTGGCCGCCGCGGTGCGCGTCATGGAGCGGGTCGCTCCCGAGGCGCCGCGCGTCAGCGACATCGTCGCGGAGGCCGGCTCGTCGAACAAGGCGTTCTATCGGTATTTCGCCGGCAAGGACGACCTCATTCTCGCGGTGATGGAACGCGGCGTGGCCATCGTCGTGTCATACCTGCAACACCAGATGGCCAAGGAGCCCCAGCCGCAGGACAAAGTGGCGCGCTGGATCGAAGGCACGCTGGCGCAGGTCGCCGACCCCCATCTGATCAGCATGAGCCGCGCGGCGGCCGGGCAGATGTCTCCCACCAGCCGGCCGGCGACCGACCAGGAGATGCTGCGGCCGCTGCGCGATCTGCTCGTCGAACCCGTTGCGGCGCTGGGTAGCACCGATGTCGAACGCGATGTCGAAGCGGTGTTCTGCTGCACCGCCGCGGCCATGCGCCGATACGTCGGATCCGCCGACCGGCCCCAGCCGGACGACATCGCACATCTGGTGGGATTCTGCCTCCGCGGACTGGGCGTCCGATGATGCGCGCCGCCGTCTGCCGCTCCTATGGCTCGCCGGAGGACCTGGTGATCGAGGACGTCCCGGACCCCGTGCCCGGCCCCGGGCAGCTCGTGGTCCGCGTGCACGCCGCGGCGGTCAACTTCCCCGATGTGCTGCTGATAGCCGGCAAGTATCAGGTCAAGATCCCGGTGCCGTTCATCCCGGGCAGCGAGCTCGCCGGCGAAGTGGTGGACGTCGGTGACGGCACCCCGTATCGGCGCGGCCAGCGGGTGTCCGCGACCACGCCGACCGGGGCGTTCGCGGAGCAGGCGCTGCTCGATGCCGGCGCGGTGGCGCCCATTCCCGACGGCGCCGACTTCGCCTCGGCCGCCGCGTTCGGCGTCACGTATCGAACGGCGTATCACGCGCTGCGGTCGATCGCCGAAGTGGCGCAAGGCGATTGGGTGGTGATCCTGGGCGCCGCCGGTGGTGTGGGGCTGGCCGCCGTCGATCTGGCGGTCGCGATGAAGGCCCGGGTCCTCGCCGCGGCGTCCAGCCCGGAAAAGCTCGAGCTGTGCCGGCGGCGTGGCGCGCAGGCCACCGTCGACTACGACCACGAAGACCTCAAAGCGCGCATCCGCGAGCTCACCGGCGACGCCGCGCGCGTGGTCCTCGATCCCGTCGGCGGATCCTACGCGGAGCCCGCGCTGCGGGGCCTGGCCCGGGGCGGAACGTTCATCACCCTCGGCTACGCCTCGGGCAGCATCCCGTCCATCCCGCTGAACCTGGTCCTGCTCAAAGGAATCACCATCCGCGGCATGGAGATCCGCACGTTCATGGGCGACCGGCCCGACGACGCCGCGCGCGACATGTCCGAGCTGTCGCAGATGTTCGCCGCCGGCACCATCCGGCCCCACATCGGCGCGCGGTTCCCGCTGTCCGAAACGGCGGCGGCGTTGCGGCACGTCGCCGAGCGCAAGGTGCTCGGCAAGGTCGTCATCGACGTGGCCTGATCGGCCATAGCCGCTACGGCGTGATGATGTTGAAGTTCTGGTCCGGCTCGTCGAGCACACCCAAGAACGCCTGCAGCGCCGCCTGGTCCCCGGAAATGTCGAGCCCCGGCGAGGCGAAGTCGCCCATCGCCGCCGTCAGCAACCGAAACTTCTTGTCCAGCTTGACGGTAACGGACGCCGTCGCCGGGTCGGCCGTCACCTTCCGATAAACGAGCACCCCGTTACGCAGGGTGAGCCGATAATTGGCGGCCAGGTCGGCGAACGAGATGTCCAGCGCAATGTCGAGGTCCCAGCTGCGCGGCCCGTCGACCCGCAGGGCGAAGCTGTCGAAGATCTGCTCGGGCGTCAGCTGGTTGAGCATCGAGGCCGACGCCGCGGTCACGGCGGTGCCGAAATTGCCGTCCCGCAGTTCGGTTGCTCCGCTGATGAAGAAGTTGCGCCACACGGCGTTCTCCGCGCCGTAGGCCAGCTGCTCCAGCGTGTCGGCGTACAGCGCCCGGGCCGGGGCGTGATCGCTGTCGGTGAAGACCGCGTGATCGAGCAGCGTTGCCGCCCAACGGAAGTCACCGGAGTCGAACGCCGCCCGGGCGAGGTCGACGACCCGGTCGATGCCGCCCATCGCGTCGACGTAGCGCGGGGCGAGGGCCTCGGGCGGATGGGGCCACAGCCGGCCGGGGTTGCCGTCGAACCAGCCCATGTAGCGCTGGTAGACGGCCTTCACGTTGTGGCTGACCGACCCGTAGTAGCCGTGCGTGTGCCAGGCCCGTTCCAGCGCGGGCGGCATCTGGAACATCTCGGCGATCTCGGCGCCGGTATAGCCCTTGTTGAGCAGGCGCAGGGTCTGGTCGTGCAGGTAAGCGTACATATCCCGTTGCAGGGAAAGGAATTCGACGATGCGGTCGCGCCCCCACGTCGGCCAGTGGTGCGAGGCGAACACCACGTCGGCGCGGTCGGCAAAGGTGTCGATGGCCTCGGTGAGGTAGCCGGACCAGGCGTGCGGGTCACGCACCAGCGCGCCGCGCAGCGTCAGCAGGTTGTGCAGGTTATGGGTGGCGTTCTCGGCCATGCAAAGAGCGCGGAAACGCGGGAAATAGAAGTGCATTTCGGCGGGCGCCTCGGTGCCGGGCGCCATCTGGAATTCCATCTCCACGCCGTCGATCGTGTGGGTCTCCCCGGTCTCGCGGATGTCGACGGTCGGCACGATGACGGCCACCTCGCCCGTGGAGGGGGCCTGGCCGAGACCGCAGCCCACCTGGCCGAACGGCCCACGCGGCAGCAGGGTCCCGTACATGTAGGTGGCCCTGCGCGTCATGGCCGGGCCCGCGTAGACGTTCTCCTGGACGGCATGCTCGACGAAGCCGTCCGGCGCCAGCACCGCGACCGCTCCGCTGTCCACGTCGGTCTGGGACGTCACGCCGAGTACGCCGCCGAAATGGTCGACGTGGCTATGGGTGTAGATCACCGCGACGACGGGGCGATCACCGCCGCGGTGCGCGCGATACAGGGCCAGCGCCGCCGCGGCCACCTCGGTGGAGATCAGCGGATCGATGACGATGACGCCGGTGTCGCCCTCGACGAAGGTGACGTTCGAGATGTCGAAGCCGCGGACCTGATAGATGCCCGGGACCACTTCGTAGAGCCCTTGCTTGGCGGCCAGGGTCGACTGGCGCCACAGGCTGGGGTGCACGGACGTCGGCGCGGGCCCATCGAGGAACGAGTAGGCGTCGTTGTCCCACACCACCCTGCCGTCGGCCGCCTTGATGACGCACGGCGACAGCGCGGCGATGAACCCGCGATCGGCGTCGTCGAAGTCCCGTGTGTCATCCACTGGCAGGGAATGCCTGCCATGGGCCGACTCAATGACGGCGGTTGGGGGTTTGTGTTCCACCGCCAATACATTGCCATTAATGCGCCGTCCCGGGAACGAACGCAAAGAAGACATCTGGCCGGTCAAAAGAATTTTCCCTGAACCCCTTCTATGCGGCTCGGCAAACCCGCATACTGCCTTGACGGTTCTCAATGCCGAGGACCGCAACGATCGGGCAAAGGAGAACAGGTGAAGCGTGGACTGACTGTCGTGGCGGCCGGAGCGGCAATTCTCGCCGCGGGTATTGCGGGATGTTCGAGCAACAAGGGAACTACGGTCACCGGTGGCGGCGTCACGGCGAGCACCGGCGGCACGACGAAGGTCATCATCGACGGCAAGGACCAGAACGTCCAGGGCAGCACCGTCTGCACCAAGGCCGCCGGCAACGTGAACATCGCGGTCGGTGGCAGCAACACCGGGATCAGCGTCGTGCTCACCGATGCCAACCCGCCCGGTGTGAAGGCAGTCCAGCTCGGCAACGTCAACGGTGTGACCCTGCAGTACGCGCAGGGCGGTCAGGGCAACGCTTCCGCGACCAAGGACGGCAACACCTACAAAATCACCGGCACCGCCACGGGAGTCGACATGGCCAACCCGATGCAACCGGTGAACAAGCCGTTCGAGATCGACGCGAGCTGCTCTTAGCCCGCCTCAGTTCGATGACTCTGCGGGCGGTTGCCACCCGTTGAGTGGCAACCGCACCGTGAACTCGGTGTGGCCCGGCGCGCTGCTGACCGAGATGGTCCCGTTGTGCGCCTTGACGACTGCCGAGACGATCGCCAGGCCCAGCCCGGTGCTGCCGCCCTTTCGGGAGCGCGAGGAGTCGCCGCGCGCAAACCGCTCGAAGACCTCCGACTGCAGCGCCGCCGGGATGCCGGGGCCGTTGTCGATGACCTGCAGCAGGGTGTGCGCCGGCTCGGTGGTCAACTTCGTCGTGACGACGGTGCCCGCGGCGGTGTGAACGCGGGCGTTGGCGAGCAGGTTCGTCAAGACCTGGTGCAGCCGCGCCGCATCGCCGGTGACGACGACGGGTTCCTCGGGCAGGTCGAGCTCCCACTGATGATCCGGCCCGGCCACGTGCGCGTCGCTGACGGCGTCGACCGCCAGCCGCGTCAGGTCGACCGGTTCGCGTTCCAGCGGCCGGCCGGAGTCCAGCCGGGCCAGCAGCAGTAGGTCCTCGACGAGGCGCGTGATCCGCTCGGTCTCCGACGCCACCCGGCTCATCGCGTGCGCCACCGCCTCGCGATCGTCGCCCATGCGCTGGGTGAGCTCGGTGTAGCCGCGGATGGCCGCGAGCGGCGTGCGCAACTCGTGACTGGCGTCCGCGACGAACTGGCGAACCCGGGTCTCGCTGGCCTGCCGCGCCGACAGCGCGGCGGCGATGTGGTCGAGCATCCTGTTCAGCGCGGACCCGAGCTGACCCACCTCGGTGGCCGGATTGGCGTCGGACTCGGCGACCCGCACCGGCAGCTCGACCTCGCCGCGGTCCAACGGCAAGTCCGCCACCTTGCTCGCGGTTTGCGCGACGCGGCGCAGCGGCGCCAGGGCCCGCCTGATGATCACGACGCCGGCGGTGGTCGCGGCCACCAGTGCGATCACTGTGACGATCCCGAGGATGACCAGCATCCGCATCATGGTGGCGTCGACGTTCGACATCGACAGGCCGGTGACAATGATGTCCGCGCCGCTGCGGCTCGGGGCGGCGACGACGCGGTAGCGACCGAGCCCGTCGAGGTCGAGCGTTACGGCGTTGCGGCTGTTGGCAATGTGTTCCAGTTGCGTTTGCGCGGCCGGCGTCAGCGCGGCCCGCGAACCGGCGCTGGTCAGGTATCCGGCGTCGACCGTCTTGCCGTTGCTGATCACCGCGGCGACCATCCCGGCGGGCTGGCCCGGGGCATCGAGGAACCGCGGACCGGGGCCCGGCCGCGGGTAATAGAAGTGCGACTCATGGCGCCAGCCGGGACGTTTCGGCTCCGGATACATCAGTGCCGACCGATAGGAAGCCCCGGCGAGCTGCCCGTCGAGCTGCGCCACCAGGTGGTGCAACAATGCCAGCTCGGTGGCCGCGGTGATGCCGACGCACACGACGGCGAGAACGACGATCTGCCCGACCAACAGCCGGAGCCGAAGTGACCAGACCCGCCGCGTCCTAGCGGGCTGGCTTGAGGACATAGCCCGCGCCGCGCAGCGTGTGGATCATGGGTTCGCGACCGTTGTCAATCTTCTTGCGCAGGTAGGAGATGTAGAGCTCGACGATGTTGGATCGGCCGCCGAAGTCGTAGCTCCACACCCGGTCCAGGATCTGCGCCTTGCTCAGCACGCGCTTGGAGTTGCGCATCATGAAGCGCAGCAGCTCGAACTCGGTGGAGGTCAAGGAGATTGGCTCGCCGGCGCGCGTGACCTCGTGACTGTCCTCGTCCAGCACCAAGTCGCCGACCACCAGCTGTGCCCCGCTGTCGACCGTCGTGACGCCGGTACGCCGGAGCAGCGCCCGCAACCGCAGCACCACCTCTTCGATGCTGAACGGCTTGGTCACGTAGTCGTCGCCGCCCGCGGTCAGCCCGGCGATGCGGTCTTCCACAGCATCCTTGGCCGTCAGCAACAGCACCGGCAGCTGGGGGTTCTCCTCGCGGAGCTTGTGCAGCACGTCCAGCCCGCTCATGTCCGGGAGCATGACGTCGAGAACGACCACATCGGGCCGTTGCGCCCTCGCCGAGGCGATGGCCGAGGACCCGTCGCCGGCGGTGGAAATGTTCCAGCCCTCGTACCGCAGTGCCATGGACACCATTTCGGCCAACACCGCTTCGTCGTCAACGACGAGGACATTGATCGGATTGCCGTCGGCTCGACACATGACTACCCGCTCTACGGACGCTCGCGACTGTGTCACAGGGTCCAGTATCCGCGGCGGACTGAGCCGACGCTATGGCGTTCCTATGCGTGTCCTGTGAAAAGATCGCGTGACCGCCGGGCGGTCACGCGATCCGGTAGCCGGGCCGTGGGCTAATACCAATACCGCCTGCCGGCGACCGGGCGGCCGACAGAACCCAGGATCCACAGGACCGCGCCGATGACGAGCAGGATGATGCCGAGCACCCATAACAAATGGATGCCGAAGATGAATCCAAGAACAAGCAAGACGATGCCGAGGATGATCATGACAATTTCCTTTACATGAGGGGTACTAGGCTGCTGGACATTGAGCTGGGCTGCGGAACTTTGCAATCCTTGACTTTCGGATTAACACCCGCATAGTTCAACGGCCCGGCAATTACTGTCAACGCGATATTTCCCGCAGTGACACAGTTTGTTGAATCACCCTTGAAGTAGTCGCGCTGGAACGCCGCGAAAACTCCGATGAGCAGCCACACCAGGACAATCGCGCCGATCACTCCGCGTCCACGCATGGTGACCTCCATTGTGTTCGAGAAAATTCCCGTGCGCCTAGCGTTACCCGTTCGACTTATGTCTAAACCTGGCCGATGTTGCCCCCCGTGAGCCAGGCTTCGGCTCGCTTCTTCGATGCGCGGGAAAGCCACGCGTCTTGAATCAACTCGGCCAGTTCCGTCGTCGTAATCTCGGCGAGTCGGCTGGCCCGCACCAGCACCGAGGGGTGTCCGTCGAAATGGCTGGTGGTGAAGAACGGCGACGCGGGATCCTGCGTGAGCGCGAGCTTGTCGCTGTCCGACTCCACCCAGAGCATGATCACGTCGGCGTAGCGTTCGCCGGTGTCCGGGTCGGTCGCGTCGGGCTGGGGAGTGCGGAAGAAGACGAACGACTTGCCGCCCACCTGATAGATCGGGTTGCCCTTCGGGCCTTCCAACCGCTTGACGTGGGGCATCGACGCGGCGATCCGATGCACGTCGCTCACCCGGGCGGGCCGATCACCCATGGCCGCGACATTACCGCCCGGATCTGTAGCATGGCGAGTGGCGTTGCGGTAAAGGGGGATTGATGTGCGGTGACTGACACCCTGTTCGCTGACGTCTCCGAATTTCAAGTGCCCGTGAATGATTCGTATCCCTACCGGGTGCTTTCGATCCGCGCCAGTGACGGCACCTATCAGGATCACAACTTCGCGGCCAACTACGCGTGGATGCGCACGGCCTTGGACAGCGGGCGCCTGACGTTTGGAATCGTCTACACCTATGTCCGCCCGAATTGGTTGGACAACGCCAACACGGTGCGCTCGATGATCGACGCCGGCGGCGGCCTGCATCCGCGGGTCGCCTTGATGCTCGACGTGGAGTCGGGCGGCAATCCGCCCGGCGACGGTTCGAGCTGGATCAACAGTCTGTACTGGAACCTGTCCGACTACGCCGGCGATCCCGCGCGAATCATCGGTTACGCCAACGCCTATGACTTCTTCAACATGTGGCGGACCCGGCCCGACGGCTTGCGGGTCATCGGCGCCGGGTACGGCTCCGACCCGGACCTGCCCGGCCAGGTCGCGCACCAGTACACCGACGGCACGGGTTTCAGCCCGAACCTGCCGCAGGGGTGTCCACCCTTCGGAAACTGCGACATGAACTCCGCCGACGGTCTGACACCGGAAGAGTTTGCCGCCGCCTGCGGCATCAGTGCGAACGGAGGATGGTTGATGGCACTCACCGACGCCGAGCAAGCCGAGCTGCTGAGCAAGGTCCGCGACATCTGGGACCAGCTGCGCGGGCCGGACGGCGCGGGCTGGCCGCAGCTCGGTCAAAACAGCGAAGGGCAGGACCTCACGCCGGTCGACGCGATCGCTGCGATCAAGCAGGACGTGGAGGCGATGCGGGCGACTTCGTCGGGCTAATCGGCTGCGCCGCCGCGGCTTTCACGCCTGCCGCTGCGCCGAGACATACAGCGTCGGCGGCATCACGTGCCCGGTACCCTCCGGAATGCTGCGACCGTAGCGGGCCATCAACTCGGCAAACGTCGCCGTCGCCACGTCCCAGCCGTGCTCGCGCAACCAGCCGTCGACGGGTGTGCGTTCCTCGGGATACCAGAGGTCGTCGAAGTCGGTGACCTCGGTGTCGACCAGCCTGGCGGCCGCCGCGCGCATGCGCTGCATGTCCTCGCGCTGGCGCCGGACCAAGTCGGGGTCGGTGAATCCCGCGCCCGGCACGTTTGACGCCAGCCAGCTGCCTGGGGCGCTCAGCGAGTGGATGCGCTCGAACAGTAGGTCCTGTGCCTGTGCCGGCAGGTAACGGACCAGCCCCTCGGCCGACCAGACCGCCGGCCGCGAGGAGTCAAAACCCGCGTCCCGCAGCGCTTTCGGCCAATCCTGGCGCAGATCGATCGGCACGTTGACCAGCCGCGCCTTCGGGTCCGCGCCATGTTCGCGCAGCGTGTTGGACTTGAATTCCAGCACCTTGGGCTGGTCCAGCTCGTAGACGACCGTGCCGTCCGGCCAGGGCAGTCGCCAGGTGCGGGCGTCCAGCCCGGCAGCCAGAATCACCACCTGCCGGACGCCGGCGTCGGCCGCGCCGAGAAAGAACTCGTCGAAAAACGCTGTGCGCGTTGCCATGAAGTCGATCATCAGTTGTATCCGCGCCCGCACGTCCGGCTCCAGCTCCACCGCCTTGGCCAGCAGCTTGGGGTCCGCGTAGATGCTCCACATCCCCTGGCCCGCGGCATCCACGAACACCCGCGCGAAGGGGTCGTTGATGAGTGGGTTCGCGCTCTCGGTCTCGGCGGCACGCGCCGCGGCGACGCCCAGCGCGGTGGCTCCCACGCTTTGAGTGATGTCCCAGGAATCGTTGTCGGTACGCGGCATCGCCATCCCCTTCAAGCCCGAAGTCCGTTAGTTCCGCACACTATTGTTCCAGCCTCCGGCGCGACCCGCCGCCCGTGGCGGGTGACCTAGGCTGCTTTGCATGACCGTCGACCTCGACGCCGTAGCGGGATGGATGTCCGACCAGGGGCTCGGCGAGGGACCGCTCGAGGACGTCGCCACCATCACCGGCGGAACGCAAAACGTCATGCTGCGGTTCACCCGGGCCGGCCGGCCCTACGTGCTGCGGCGCGGGCCACGACATCTGCGGCCGCGCAGCAACAGCGTCATCCTGCGGGAAACCAAAGTCCTTGCGGCGTTGGCCGGCTCCGACGTGCCGCATCCGCACCTGATCGCCACCTGCGACGACCCCGCCGTGCTCGGCGACGCGGTCTTCTACCTGATGGAACCGGTCGACGGCTTCAACGCCGGCGAGGGGTTGCCGCCCTTGCACGCGGGCGACCCGAAGGTGCGGTTCGGGATGGGGCTGTCGATGGCCGACGCCCTGGCGAAGTTGGGTGCCGTCGACCACGTCGCGGTGGGTCTGGCGGATTTCGGCAAGCCGGAGGGCTTTTTGGAGCGCCAGGTGCCGCGCTGGCTTTCGGAACTGGACTCCTACAGCGAGTACGACGGCTACCCCGGGCCGGAGATCCCGGGCATCGAGCAAGTGTCGGCCTGGTTGCAGCGCCGCCGCCCGACGACGTGGACGCCCGGGATCATGCACGGCGACTACCACGCCGCCAACGTCATGTTTTCGCGCACCGGCCCGGAGGTCGTCGCGATCGTCGACTGGGAGATGTGCACGATCGGCGACCCCCTGCTGGACCTGGGCTGGCTGCTTGCCACGTGGCGCCAGCCCGACGGGTCCAGCGTGTTCGGCCACGCCCTCGGCGGGCAGGACGGCCTGGCCAGCACCGATGACCTGTTCCAGCGGTACGCCGCCAACACCACCCGCGACCTGTCGCACATCACCTGGTACACGGTGTTGGCCTGCTTCAAGCTCGGCATCGTGATCGAGGGCACGCTGGCGCGGGCGTGCGCGGGCAAGGCGGAAAAGGAGGTCGGCGACCAACTGCACGCCGCCACGGTGCATTTGTTCGAGCGGGCGCTGACGCTTATCGACACGCAACCCTGACCCACTAACATCTCCCCCCGTGCCGTACCGCGAGAATCCCGACTTCTACTCCGAGCCCACCCAGGCCGCATACGGCGGCTACTACGACGAACCGGCGCCGCAGCCGCCCGAGCCGCCGACGCCCTGGTATCGCCGCCCGGCGGCGCTGGTCGCCGCCGGCGCGCTCGCGGTGATCGTGCTCGGTCTCGCCGCGTACGCGGTGGTCAACCTGGTGGCCGGCTCCCCCGCGCCGAAGGCTCCGAGCACCACCACGACCACGACGCCCGTCACCACCACGCCGGCGCCGACCACGACGGCGGAGACGCCTCGGCACCACGGCGGCGGCGGGGGCGCGCCGACGCAGACCGTCACCGAGACGGCGCCGCCGCCGAGCACCGACACGCCCACGGACACGGCGACCACGACCGTCCCGCCCAGCACGGTCACGGTGTCACCGAGCACCGAAACCAGCACCGTCACCCAGACCGTGACGGTTCCCCCGCGGCGACCGTTCCAGCCGCGCCCATAGTGCAGACATAGCGGGGCTGTGCGGATAGCCTCCATGCGTGGATGTCGGGGACTCGGTCAGGCGCTCACTCGACCACTGGGAGCGGCGCGAGTGGGACACGGCGATGGTCCACGCCTGCAACGCCGTCGATGCCACCGCGAATAAGCGCTATGCGCAGGTCGGGATCGCCACCCGGTTCAAGCGCACCATCCGCGATTCGCTGGACATCTTCGGTGCGATGGCGGCCCCGGCGATCGACTTCGAGCGCAGCCGCTTCCCCATCGCGGTGAAGTCGGATCTGCCCGACGGCCGTCCCGACATCGCCGACGTCCTGTACGGCGTTCATCGCTGGAACCACGGCCACGACGACGAGTTGCCCGAGGGGTTCGAGCTGACGCCCTATGGCCCCCGCCCCGCGGGCGTGCAAATCTGGCGCACCGGAAAAGTCCAGCTTCCCGCCTCGGCCGCGATCGGCCTGTTGGCGGTCGCGGTTTTCTCGCCGGAGAACAAGGGTTCGGCCATCCCGGATGGCTACCAGCTGAGCTGGTACCAGTACGTCTTCATCATCTGCCTGTGGTGGGGATGGCAGGATCACTTCCGCGAGATCATCCGCGCCGCCCCGATCCCGAAGACGACTCTCGACTTCTCCGAGTTCTGGGACGACTGGACGCCGGTGTAGGGGCCAGGGCAGCCGACATGCAACCGAGCATCGGCCTGGTCCGTCCGGCCGGCCCACAGGACGCGCCGGCCTGCGTGGCGATATACCGCCCCTACGTCCTGGACACGGCGATCAGCTGGGAGCTCGAAGTCCCGACCGTCGACGAGATGGCCGGGCGGATCGCCGCGGCTCGCGAGACCCACGAATGGCTCGTCCTCGAACACGACGGCCGGGTCATCGGCTACGCCTACGGACACGCCCTTTATCGCGTGGCCTCCTACCGATGGGCGGCGCAGACCGGGATCTACGTCGACGCCGAGCACCACCGCGCCGGCGGCGGCCGCGCGCTGTACACGCAACTGCTGCGCCGGCTCGCCGAGCGCGGCTACCGGCGGGCCATCGCCGGCATCACCCAACCCAACCCGGCCAGCAACGGTTTTCATCGATCCTTCGGGTTCACCGAAGCCGGCCTGTACCGCCGGGTCGAATGGAAGCACGGCAGCTGGCACGACGTCGCGTGGATGCAACTCGATCTGCTGGGCGATGCCGATGACGGCGGGCCGGCGGGCCCGATCACCTAGGCGGGCAGACATACTTCAGCTCGGGACGGGCCTTGGACTCGCCCGTCCCGAGCCGGAAGGTTGTAAGAGGCTAGCGCCCGCCGCCGGCGCCGCCACCGAAACGGCCACCGCCGGCGCCACCGCCCATGCGGCCGCCGCCCGCGCCACCGCCGAAGCGGCCGCCACCGGCGCCGCCACCGAAGCGCCCACCGCCCGCGCCGCCACCGATACCCATCGTTTCCGCACTGCTGATCGTCATCATGGGCCGGAGGTTATAGCCGAATATCCGCGGCCACAACCAACTCCGTCTTAACGATTTGAACTAGGCCGGATATGAGCGCGCCCGAAGGGATTCGAACCCCTAACCTTCTGATCCGTAGTCAGATGCTCTATCCGTTGAGCTACGGGCGCCTGTCTTCAATTGTCTCGCCCCCGAAAGGACTCCGCGGAGGCGAGAGGATTTGAACCTCCGGTCCCCTTTGAGGGGGACAACTCATTAGCAGTGAGCCCCATTCGGCCGCTCTGGCACGCCTCCATCGAACTTCCTGAGGGTACCCGAACCCCTCCAGGTGTCCCCGAACCGCCGGAGGCATAGCGTACACAGCGCCGACATATGCTGTCGAAGTGACCGCCCGCCTGCGACCCGAGCTGTCCGGGCTTCCGGTCTACGTACCCGGTAAAACGGTGCCGGGTTCGATCAAGCTGGCCAGCAACGAGACGGTGCACGGCCCGCTGCCCAGCGTCCGCGCGGCCATCGAACGGGCCACCGACACGGTGCACCGCTACCCCGACAGCGCCAACCTGCTGCTCAAGGCGGCGCTGGCGAAACATCTCGGTGCGGACTTCGCGCCCGAGCAGGTCGCGGTGAGTTGCGGCTCGGTGAGTTTGTGCCAGCAGCTCATCCAGATCAGCGCCTCGGCCGGCGACGAGGTGGTGATGGGGTGGCACAGTTTCGAGCTGTACCCGCCCATGGTGCAGGTCGCCGGCGCCGTCGCGGTCAAGGTGCCGCTGGCAGACCACACTTTCGACCTCTACGCGATGCTGGCCGCGGTCACCGACCGGACGCGGTTGATCTTCGTCTGCAACCCCAACAATCCGACGTCCACGGTCGTCGACCCCGACGCCCTGGCCCGGTTCGTCGAGGCCGTGCCGCCGCACATCCTGATCGCCATCGACGAGGCCTACGTCGAGTACATCCGCGACGGCATGGCGCCCAACAGCTTGGAGCTGGCCCGCGCCCGCGGCAATGTCGTTGTGCTGCGAACCTTTTCGAAGGCATACGGGCTGGCGGGCCTGCGCGTCGGCTATGCCGTCGGCCACCCCGACCTGATCACGGCGCTGGACCAGGTCTACGTGCCGTTCGCCGTGACCAGCATCTCGCAGGCCGCCGCCATCGCCTCGCTGGACGCGGCCGAGGAGCTGCTGTCCCGCACCGACGCGGTGGTCGCCGAGCGCTCCCGGGTTTCCGCCGGCTTGCGCGACGCCGGGTACGCCCTGCCGCCGTCGCAGGCCAACTTCGTGTGGCTGCCGCTGGGTGCCCGCACCTCCGACTTCGTGACGCGGGCCGCCGACGCGCGCATCGTGGTCCGGCCGTTCGCGCCGGACGGCGTCCGGATCACCGTCGGGGCACCCGAGGAGAACGACGCCCTGCTGGCGTTTGCCCGCGACTGGATCAAGGAGAACCAATGAGCTTGGCCCGCAAGACGTTCACCGAGTTCAAGGAGCGCGCCGACAGCATCGCCGACGCCGAGCTGGACGACTTCTGGGCGACGCTGGAGCCGGCGACCATCGAGGGCATGATCGGCGAGTGGAAGGGCGGCGAGTTCCGCACCGGCCACAAGATGAACGGTCAGCTGGAGAAGGCGGGCTGGTTCGGCAAGACGTTCACCTCGGCCGCCGACGTGCAGCCGCTGGTCTGCCTGGACGCCGACGGGAACAAGTTCTCCAACAAGGCCATGGGCAAGGGCGAGGCCAGCCTGTGGCTGGAGGACTTCCGCGGCGAGATCACCGCCACGATGGTCTATGACGGCCAGCCCGTGCACGATCACTTCAAGAAGATCGACGACGACGCCGTGATGGGCATCATGAACGGCAAGGGCGTGCTCGATAACGGCCGGTATTACTACTTCTACCTCGAGCGGGTGTAGGCCCTCCCGCTTGAGAGTGCGTCTACGGCTTTGAGTGTGCGGCTACGGCTTTCCGTGTGAGCCCAGGGCGGGATTCCGGGCCGAATTGCGCCCTGAACGCACTGACGAAGCCCTCATCGCACACTCAATGGCGCGTGAACCGTCGCGAGGCTAGCGCTGCGCCGGGTCGCGGCCGGTGAACGCGACCAGCTGCTCGAGGGCGCCGGCGTCGGCGGGCACCTCGACCGGGTCCTCGAACCCGGCGCCGCCGCGCAGTTCCGGCCTGATGATCTGGCGCGCCAAGCCCAGCACGTACTCCGACAGCGGTTGGGGCGCGTCGAGCCGGTGCCCGACCGCGGCGGCGTAATCCCAAGCGTGGACCAGGAATTCGATCGAAAAGATGCCACACGCGCTCTTCGCCGGCAGCTCGCTCTTGCCGAACGGCACGGTGCCGTCCAGGCCGCGCCGGTGCCAGGCGTCCAGGGCCGGCCGGGCCGCGGCGATGATCTGCCGCTCCACCGAATCGCCGTCGTCGCGCTCCGGCAGTTCCGCGCCCACCATGCCGCCGAGCCCGGCGATCGATTTCAGCAGGTGAGCGGTCAGCTGCTCGACGTCGAACTCGCTGCACGGCGTCTGCCGGGTGAGGTCGTCGGCGGCGATCGGGTGCAGCACGCGCTGCAACACGCCGAGCGTGTCCTCGGCGCTGTGCAGTTCGTCGGTGGGCGGGGAATGAGGTCCGGGTCGCAAGTCGGGAGCCATGTTTGCCACGCTACGGTCTGCCGATGGGCGAAACATACGAATCCGTCACCGTCGAAACGAAGGACCACGTTGCGCAGGTGACGCTGATCGGGCCGGGCAAGGGCAACGCGATGGGGCCGGCGTTCTGGTCGGAGATGCCGGACGTGTTCGCTGCGCTGGACGCCGACCGCGACGTGCGGGCGATCGTCATCACCGGATCGGGCAAGAACTTCAGCTACGGCCTGGACGTGCCCGCGATGGGTGGGTCGTTCGCCCCGCTGCTGTCCGGCGACGCGCTGGCCGGGCCGCGCGCGGAATTCCACCGCGAGGTCAAGCGCATGCAGGGCGCGATCACGGCCATCGCCGACTGCCGGACGCCTACCATCGCGTCGGTGCACGGCTGGTGCATCGGCGGCGGCGTCGACCTGATCTCCGCGGTGGACATTCGCTACGCCAGCGCCGACGCCAAGTTCTCCGTGCGGGAGGTCAAGCTCGCCATCGTCGCCGACGTCGGCAGCCTCGCCCGCCTGCCGCTGATCTTGAACGACGGACACCTGCGGGAACTGGCGCTGACCGGCAAGGACATCGACGCGGCCCGCGCCGAGAAGATCGGCCTCGTCAACGACGTCTACCCCGACGCCGACGCCACGCTGGCCGCCGCCCATGCCACCGCCGCCGAGATCGCGGCCAACCCGCCGCTGACGGTCAACGGCATCAAGGACGTCCTCGACCAGCAGCGCATCGCGGCGGTGTCGGAGAGCCTGCGCTACGTCGCCGCCTGGAACGCGGCGTTCCTGCCGTCCAAGGACCTGACCGAGGGCATCTCGGCGACGTTCGCCAAGCGCCCGCCGCAGTTCACCGGGGAGTAGCGCGCGCGGCTCCGCTACCCTCGCTGAAGTGACTCCCGACGGCAGAATCCGCGTCCCGGCCGACCTGGACGCCGTGACGGCGATCGGCGACGAGGACCACTCCCAGATCGACAGCGCGGCCGTCGAACGCATCTGGCGGGCCACCCGGCACTGGTATGAGGCGGGCTTCCATCCCGCCATCCAGGTGGCCATCCGGCACCGCGGCCGCGTCGTGCTGAACCGCGCGATCGGCCACGGCTGGGGCAATGCGCCCACCGACCCGCCGGACGCCGAGAAGAAGCCGGTCACCACCGACACACCGTTCTGCGTGTACTCGGCGGCCAAAGGCATCACCGCGACGGTCGTGCACATGCTCGTCGAGCAGGGGCACTTCTCGCTCGACGACCGGGTGTGCGAGTACATCCCCAGCTACACCAGCCACGGCAAGCACCGCACCACGATCCGGCACGTGCTCACGCACAGCGCGGGCGTCCCGTTCCCCACCGGACCCAAGCCGGACCTGCGCCGGGCGGACGACCACGAGTACGCGCAGGAACAGCTCGGCAAGCTGCGGCCGCTGTACCGGCCGGGCCTGGTGCACATCTACCACGCGCTGACCTGGGGCCCGCTGATGCGCGAAATCGTCTACGCCGCCACCGGTAAGGACATCCGCGAAATCCTGGCCACCGAGATCCTCGACCCGCTGGGCTTCCGGTGGACCAACTTCGGCGTCGCCAAGGAGGACATTCCGTTGGTGGCGCCGAGCCACCCCACGGGGAAGCCCCTGCCGCCCGTGATCGCGGCGATCTTCCGCAAGGCGATCGGCGGCACCGTGCACGAGATCATCCCCTACACCAACAGCCCGGCGTTCCTGTCCACCGTGGTGCCCTCGTCGAACACCATCTCGACGGCCGACGAGTTGTCGCGCTTCGCCGAAATGTGGCGCCGCGGTGGGGAACTCGACGGGGTGCGGATCATCAGCCCGGAGCGGATGTATGGCGCGGTCCAGGAGTGCCGGCGGCTGCGGCCGGATTTCGCCGTCGGCCTGCAGCCGGCCCGCTGGGGCACCGGATACATGCTGGGCACCAAGCGCTTCGGGCCGTTCGGGCGCAACGCGCCGAAGGCGTTCGGCAACCTGGGCCTGGCCAACATCGCGATCTGGGCCGACCCGGAGCGCAGCCTGGCAGCCGGCGTGATCAGCAGCGGCAAGCCCGGCCGTGATCCCGAAATCCGCCGCTACACGGCCCTGATGGACACGATCGCCGCCGAGATTCCGACCGGTTGAGCCCGCCCGGCGGTGGGAACACTGCCGACATGGCTACCTACCGAGTGCTCAACCCGAAGGGCGACGTCGTCGCGACCAAGGACATCGACAGCGCCGACAAGGCGCACGCGTGGTTCGCCGACGACGCGGTCGAGGGCAACGAACTTGGCTGGCGCATGGAAGTCGAACACGACGGCGACTGGCACTTCTTCGACAGCAGCGAGGGCGATCGAAGCTACTAGTGTTTGCCTCCCGACTGGCGGGGCAACCAACTACGCATGGATTCAGACCGCTTCCGTAGGCTGCTGGACGCGCCCGCCCCGTTCGCGTCGGTCTACTTCGACGACTCGCATGACACGCACGACGCCGAGGCTCAGCTCGAGCTGAAGTGGCGGGCGGTACGCGAAGGGCTCGAAAACCAGGGCGCCGACCGGGCCGTCGTCGACGCCATCGGGGACGCGGTGCTCAACCTGCGGCCGCCGATCGGCCGAAGCGGCCGCGCGGTGGTCGCCAGCGCCGACGGCGTGGTGATCAACGAGCATCTGGCACGGCCCGCCGCGACCACCATCGTCCGCGTGTCCGAATTGCCTTATCTGGTACCGATTCTCGAGTACAGCTTCGATCACCCCGACTACCTCCTGGTGGTTGTCGACCACAGCGGCGCCGACATCACCACGCACATCGGCGGCACGCTGCGCTCGGAAACCGTCGATGGTGGCGGCCAGCCGGTGCACCACGCCGCCGGAGCGGAGACCGCCGGATACGGCGACCCGCAGCTCCGCAGCGACGAGGCCGCCCGCAAGAACGTGCGCGCCGTCGCCGACCGCGTCGGCGAGCTCGTCGACGACAAGGGCATCGACGTGATCTTCGTCGTCGGCGAGGTGCGGTCGCGCTCGGACTTGCTGAGCACGTTGCCCGAGCGGTTGCGGGATCGCGCGGTGGCGCTCGAGGTCGGGGCGCGGCACAGCGGCCACGATTTCGGCGAGGTCGAGGACGCCATCGAGGCCGAGTTCGTCAACCGCCAACTGCGCACGATCGACGCCGCCGCCGAGCGCTTCACCGCCGAGCTCGGCCGCCAATCCGGGCTGGCCGCCGAGGGTCTCGACGCTGTCTGCTCGGCGCTGCGCCAGGGCGCGGTCGAGACGCTGATCGTCGGGGATCTCGGCGACGCCACCGTCGTCGCCGACGAGGGCCTGACGACGATCGCGCCGAACGAGAACGTGCTGTCCGAGCAGGGCGCCGCGCCCGCCAAGACGCTGCGGGCCGACGAGGCGCTGCCGCTGTTCGCGATATCCGTCGGGGCGTCGCTGCTGCACGCCGGCGAGCGCGTCGCGCCGGCCGACGGCGTCGGCGCCGTGCTGCGCTACGCGCCGACCCTGCACTGACTCGGTTGGCGGTGGCGGAGGGATTTGAACCCCCGGACGGTTTTAGCCGTCTCTCGCTTTCAAGGCGAGTGCATTAGGCCGCTCTGCCACGCCACCGCTGATAAGGGTAACGGTGACTAGTAACGTCGCCGTCATGCGCGCGATCGTCGCCGAATCCTCCGATCAACTGTCCTGGCAAGAAGTGCCCGACGCCGCCGCCGGCCCCGGCGAGGTGCTGATCAAGGTGGCCGCGGCCGGCGTCAACCGCGCCGACGTGCTGCAGGCCGCCGGCAAGTACCCGCCGCCGCCCGGCGCCAGCGACATCATCGGCATGGAGGTGTCGGGGGTCGTCGCCGACGCGGGCGAGGGCGTCGCGGATTGGTCTGCGGGACAAGAGGTTTGCGCCTTGCTAGCCGGCGGGGGCTACGCCGAATACGTCGCCGTGCCCGCCGGCCAGGTGCTGCCCGTTCCCGAGGGGGTGGACCTCGTCGACGCCGCCGGGTTGCCGGAGGTGGCGTGCACGGTGTGGTCGAACCTGGTGATGACCGCCCATCTGGGCAAGGGCCAGGTGTTGCTGGTGCACGGCGGCGGTAGCGGCATCGGCAGCCACGCGATCCAGGTCGCGACGGCACTGGGCGCGCGGGTGGCCGTCACCGCCGGGTCGGCGGAGAAGCTCGAATTCTGCCGCGAGCTGGGCGCCGAGATCACCATCAACTACCGCGACGAGGACTTCGTCGCGCGGGTACGGGACAGCGGCGGCGCCGACGTGATCCTCGACATCATGGGGGCGGCCTACCTGGACCGCAACATCGACGCCCTGGCCACCGACGGGCAGCTGGTCATCATCGGCATGCAGGGCGGCCTGAAGGGCGAGCTCAACATCGGCAAGCTGCTGGCCAAGCGGGCGCGGGTCATCGGCACCACGCTGCGCGCCCGGCCGGTGACCGGGCCGAACAGCAAGACCGAGATCGTCCAGGCGGTGCGGACATCGGTGTGGCCGCTGATCGCCGAGGGCCGGGTGCGGCCGATCATCGGCGCCCGCATGCCCATCCAGCAGGCCGGTGACGCGCACCGACAGCTGGTCGACAGCAAGGTGACCGGAAAGATCGTGCTGACCGTCTAGCGGCGCGCTCAGCCCAGCGACGCCAGCGCGCGCACCAGCTGGTCGACCTCGGCCGTCGTCGAGTAGTGCGCCAGCCCGACGGTGACGGCGCCGCCCACGTCGTTGACGCCCAGCACGTCGAGCGCGCGTGAGCTCTCGTTGGTGATGGCCAGGATTCCGTTGTCCGCCAAGCGCTGCACGACGCGTTCGGCCGGGACGTCCTGCAGGGCGAAGCTGACGACCGGGATCCGCGCCTCGGGCCGTCCGATGACCATCACCAGCGGCAGCGACCGCAGCGACACCATCAGGTAGTCGAACACCCGGTTGAGGTACGCGGTGGCGGACTGGGTCGACACCGACAGGCGTTCGCGGCGGGTGCCGCGCGCGGACTCGTCGAGTGCCGCCAGGTACTCGACGCTGGCCACCACGCCGGCCAGCAGACCGAACTGGTGGGCGCCGAGCTCGAGGCGGGCCGGCCCGGTCGCGTTGGGGTCGGTCGAGACGGTGCCGAACGTGCCGATCAGTCCCGGGTCGCGGAACACCAGCGCCCCGACCGGCGGCCCGCCCCAGGCGAGGGCGTTCACCGCCACCACGTCGGCGTCGGTCTCCTTGACGTCGAGCAACCGGTACGGAGCGGCCGCGGAGTGGTCGACCACCACCAGGCCGCCGACGTCGTGCACCAGCTTGGTCATCGCCCGCAGGTCGGTGACGGTGCCCAGCGTCGCCGACGCCGTCGAGACGGCGACCAGCCGGGTCGACTTCCCGATCAGGCTCTCCCACTGCCACGTCGGCAGCTCGCCGGTCTCGATGTCGATCTCGGCCCACTTCACCTTGGCGCCGTAGCGGTGGGCGGCCCGCAGCCACGGGGCGATGTTGGCCTCGTCGTCGAGCCGGCTGACGACCACCTCGTAGCCCAGGCCGGCCCGCGAGGACGACGCTTCGGCCAGCGACGACAACAGGATGGCGCGATCGGCGCCCAGCACGACGCCCGCCGGGTCGGCGTTGAACAAGTCGGCCACCGCGGCCCGCGCCGCGTCGAGCACCGCGGCGCTGCGCCGCGCGGACGGGTGCGCGCCGGAGGTGGTGGCGCTCGACCGTCTGAACGCCGTGGACACCGTGGTCGCGACGGAATCCGGGATGAGCATGCCGGCGGGCGCGTCGAAATGCACCCACCCGTCACCCAGTGAGGGATGCAGTCCGCGCACCCGGGCGACGTCGTAAGCCATGCCAGCCACCTTAGAGCTTCGCAATTCCGCGAAAATTGTGACGGTAGCGGGTGCCCCTCAGGCATTGGCAAGCCGGGTCACCCGGGCAGCCATACTAGTCGAGTGGGCCTGTGGACCGGAACGCTGATCGCACTGTTCTTGCAGATCGCACCGGGTGTGATCGTCGCGCGCATCACCCAGCTAACTTGGCCGGTGGCCATCGCGGTTGGCCCGGCGCTGACCTATGGCGTTGTGGCGCTGGCGATTATCCCCTTCGGTGCGCTCGGAATCCCTTGGAACGGTTGGACTGCGCTGGCCACGCTCGTGGTGGTGTGCCTGGCGGCGACGGGTTTGCAGCTGCTGCTGGCCCGCTACCGCGACGCCGAAGCCGAGGCCCGCGGAATCGGGGGCTGGCCGGCGGCGCTGGTGGCCGCCGGCGTGCTACTGGGCGCCGCGCTGATCATGTGGGCGGGTTACCGCGGGCTCACGCACTGGCAGTCGATCCCCAGCACCTGGGACGCGGCCTGGCACGCCAACGAGGTGCGCTACATCCTCGACACCGGCCAGGCGTCGTCCACGCACATGGGCGAGCTGCGCAACGTCGAGACGCACCAGCCGCTGTACTACCCGTCCGTCTTCCACGCCCTGACCGCGATCTACTGCCAACTCACCGGGGCGGCGCCCACCACCGGCTACACCGTGACCTCGCTGGCCGCGTCGGTGTGGCTGTTTCCGTCCAGCGCCGCCACGCTCACCTGGTTCCTGCTGCGCCCGATCGGCGGTCAGTGGCGCACGGCGGCCGTCTCGGCCACCGCCGCGGCGCTGTCGGCGTCGTTCACCTCGGTCCCCTACGTCGAGTTCGGCGTCGCGGCGATGCCCAACCTGGCCGCCTACGGCGTCGCGATCCCGACGTTCGTCCTGATCGCCTCGACGTTGCGGCACCGCGACCGCGTTCCGGCGGCCGTGCTGGCGCTGGTGGGCATCTTGTCGGTGCACCTGACCGGCGGGTTTATCGTCATCCTGTTCCTGTTGGCCTGGTGGCTGCTGGACGCCGTGTGGCATCCGGTGCGCGGCCGCCTCGCCGACGCGCTGACCCTCGCCGCCGTCGCGGTGCCGACGGGCCTGATCCTGGCCCCGCAGTTCCTCGGGGTGCTTCGGCAGGCCGACATCATCGCCGGGCACGCGTTCCCCAGCTTCAAGAGCGTCAAGCAGGGCATCATCGACGCGCTGCTGCTGCACACCCGCCACCTGAACGACTTCCCCACCCAGTACGGCCTGCTGGTGCTGATCTACCTGGGCATGGCGATCCTGCTGTACAAGCGGATCTGGTGGCCGCCGGCCGTCTGGCTGGTGCTGACCGTGGCGACGATCTACTCGGGGGCGCCGTTTCGCAACCCCGTCGGTCGCGCCATCGAGGAGTTCAGCCAGTTCTTCTACAACGACCCGCGGCGCCTGACGGCGGTGGTGACCATGCTCGTGACGCCGATGGCGGCCATCGCGCTGTTCGCGATCGTCGCGGTGGTGGTCGGGGCGGCCAGGCTTGTCACCGGCCGGTTCAAACAGTTGCGTTCCCCGGTCTGGACCGCCGCCACGGCGGTCCTTCTTCTGTTGGCCACCGTGCTCACCGCCCGGCACTACCTCTACCGGCACATCGTGCTGTTCGGCGACAAATACGACTCGGTGATGATCGACCAGCGCGACCTGATGGCGATGGCCTACCTGGCCACCCTGCCCGGCGCCCGCGACACGCTGATCGGCGACTCGAACGTCGACGGCACCACGTGGATGTACGCGGTGGCCGACCTGCACCCGCTGTGGACGCACTACGACTTCCCGCAGCAGACCGGGCCGGGCTACTACCGCTACATCTTCTGGACCTCGGCGCGCAAAGGCGAATCCGATCCGAAGGTCGTCGAGGCGATTAAAGCGCTCAATATCAGGTACATCTTGACTAGCACGCCCAACGTCAGAGGGTTTGCCACGCCTGACGGGCTAGTGTCTCTGGATAAATCGACGTCGTGGACGATGATCTACGACAACGGTGGGGCTCGAATCTACGAGTGGCGCCCAGACGCCGCGGCGCCGCACCCTTAAAGTCCCCGACGAGGATGGTGAATGGATTGACTAACGGCAACGACGGCCCCGACGCCGACGGCATCGAGGTCATAGGCGGCGTCGACCCGCGGGTCATGGCGCTGCGTGACGCGGAGGACGACTCCGACGAGCGCTCCCTGACCGACCTGGTCGAGCAGCCGGCGAAGGTGATGCGCATCGGCACCATGATCAAGCAACTGCTCGAGGAGGTGCGCGCGGCGCCGCTGGACGAGGCCAGCCGCAACCGGCTGCGCGACATCCACGCGACGAGCATCCGCGAGCTCGAAGAGGGCCTGGCGCCGGAGCTGCGCGAGGAGCTCGACCGGCTCACCCTGCCGTTCAGCGAGGACGTCGCGCCCTCGGATGCCGAATTGCGCATCGCTCAGGCGCAGCTGGTCGGCTGGCTGGAAGGCCTGTTCCACGGCATCCAGACGGCGCTGTTCGCACAGCAGATGGCCGCGCGCGCGCAGCTGGAGCAGATGCGCCAGGGCGCGCTGCCCCCGGGCATCGGCAAGCCGGGCGGCGGCTCCGGACACGGTCAGTACCTGTAAGCAGCCGACGGTGCCGGGGCCTCACATCGAGACGCGCGACGCGTGGGTCGAATTTCCCATCTTCGACGCCAAGTCGCGCTCGCTGAAGAAGGCTTTCCTGGGCAAGGCGGGCGGCACGATCGGTCGCAACAACTCCAACGTCGTCGTCATCGAGGCGCTGCGTGACATCACGATGACGCTCGAGCTGGGCGACCGGGTCGGGCTCGTCGGTCACAACGGGGCCGGGAAATCGACTCTGCTGCGGCTCCTTTCGGGCATCTACGAGCCCACCCGCGGGTGGGCGAAGGTCACCGGCCGGGTCGCGCCGGTCTTCGACCTCGGCGTCGGCATGGACCCCGAGATCTCCGGCTACGAGAACATCATCATCCGGGGGCTGTTCCTGGGGCAGACCCGCAAGCAAATGGTGTCCAAGGTCGACGAGATCGCCGAGTTCACCGAGCTGGGCGATTACCTGTCGATGCCGCTGCGCACCTACTCCACCGGGATGCGGGTCCGGCTGGCGATGGGCGTGGTCACCAGCATCGACCCCGAGATCCTGCTGCTCGACGAGGGCATCGGCGCCGTCGACGCCGACTTCCTGAAGAAGGCCCAGACCCGATTGCAGAAGCTGGTGGAGCGCTCCGGAATCCTGGTCTTCGCCAGCCATTCCAACGAATTTCTGGCCCGGCTCTGCAAGACCGCGATGTGGATCGACCACGGCGTCGTCCGCATGACCGGCGGCATCGAGGACGTGGTGCGCGCCTACGAGGGCGAGGACGCGGCCCGGCACGTGCGCGAGGTGCTGGCCGAGACCGCCGGACAGCCGTGACCGACACCGTCTTCGCCGTCGTGGTCACCCACCGGCGCCCCGACGAGCTGGCCAAGTCGCTGGACGTGCTCAGCACGCAAAGCCGGCTGCCCGATCACCTGATCGTGGTCGACAACGACGGCCTCGCGGACGGTGGCCGGGTCCGGGATCTGGTGGCCGGACAACCGATTCCGACGACCTACCTTGGCTCGCGCCGAAACCTGGGCGGCGCGGGAGGTTTCGCGCTCGGCATGTTGCACGCGCTGGCGCAGGGCGCCGACTGGGTGTGGCTGGCCGACGACGACGGACGCCCGCAGGACTCGCGCGTCCTGGCAACGCTGCTGGCCTGCGCCGAGAAGTACGGCCTGGCCGAGGTGTCGCCGATGGTGTGCAATGCCGACGACCCCCAGCGGCTCGCGTTCCCGCTGCGGCGCGGCCTGGTATGGCGCAGGCGCGCAAGCGAATTGCGCACCGAGGAGGGCCAGGATCTGCTGCGCGGCATCGCGTCGTTGTTCAACGGCGCGCTGTTCCGGGCGTCGACGCTGGAGGCGATCGGCGTTCCGGACCTGCGGCTGTTCATTCGCGGCGACGAGGTGGAGATGCACCGCCGGCTGGTTCGGTCCGGCCTGCCGTTCGGCACCTGCCTGGACGCGGTCTACCTGCACCCGTGCGGATCCGACGAGTTCAAGCCGATCCTGGGCGGCCGGATGCACACCCAGTACCCCGACGACGCCGCCAAGCGATTCTTCACCTACCGCAACCGCGGCTACCTGATGGCGCAACCCGGCCTGCGCAAGCTCCTGTTCCAGGAGTGGGTCCGGTTCGGCTGGTTCTTTCTGGTGACCCGCCGCGACGCCAAGGGGCTGGTCGAGTGGATTCGGTTGCGGCGCTTGGGTCGTCGCGAGCGCTTCGGGAAGCCGGGAGGGTCGGCATGACATTCATCGACGCGGCGGCGCAGTCGCGCACCTTTGCCCGCGCCCGCAGCGACCTGCTCGACGGCTTCCGCCGGCACGAGCTGTGGCTGCACCTGGGCTGGCAGGACATCAAGCAGCGCTACCGCCGTTCGGTGCTGGGACCGTTCTGGATCACCATCGCCACCGGCACCACCGCCGTCGCGCTGGGCGCGTTGTACTCCAAGCTTTTCCACCTCGATCTGGCGGTGCACCTGCCCTACGTCACGCTCGGGCTGATCATCTGGAACATGATCAACGCCGCCATCCTCGAGGGTGCCGAGGTGTTCGTCGCCAACGAGGGGCTGATCAAGCAGCTGCCGACGCCGCTGAGCGTGCACGTCTACCGGCTGGTGTGGCGGCAGATGATCCTGTTCGCGCACAACATCGCCATCTACGTCGTCGTCGCGATCATCTTCCCCAAGCCGTGGTCGTGGGCCGATCTCTCGGTCATCCCGGCGCTGGGGTTGATCGTGCTCAATTCCATTTGGGTGTCACTGTGTTTCGGCATCCTGGCGACCCGCTACCGCGACATCGGTCCCCTGCTGTTCTCGGTCGTGCAGTTGCTGTTCTACATGACGCCGATCATCTGGAACGACGAGACGCTGCGGGCGCAGGGCGCGGGGCGCTGGGCGAGCATCATCGAGCTCAACCCGCTGCTGCACTACCTCGACATCGTTCGGACCCCGTTGCTGGGCGGCCACCAGGAGCTGCGGCACTGGGTGGTGGTCCTGGTGCTCACGGCCGTCGGCTGGGTGCTGGCCGCCTTCGCGATGCGGCAATACCGCGCCCGGGTGCCGTACTGGGTGTAGCCCGGCTCCGACAGACCGGCGCCGGAATGAGAATTGCCGTTTGTTGGGATCGGTAGCAAACCGCCGCAATGTAATGGTTTCGAGTAGACAATTACCGATCCGACGGTTCCAGCGTGGGCCGATACTGATCGTCGGCGTCGTCTCGTAAAGGGAGTGAGGCAACCGTGTCGCACTATCGCACCGTGAAGAGGATGCTCGGTGGAGCGCTGCTGTCAGGCGGCATCACCCTGGCGCTTGTGGGCGGGGGAGCCGCCACCGCCCAAGCCGAGCCCTACTTTGGGCCGTGGACATGCTGTCCGGGCCAGAAGGACGGACATCCCCAAGGGCCCGGCTCGGGATGCCCGTTCTCGGGCGCGGGAGTTAACTGGGACAAGAACGTCTGCCACACCTGGTGGAGCGTCTACTACGGGCACGGAAACGTGGGGCCCACGACATGGGATGGACCCGATGCACCGCCGCCGGAGGCCATGCAGAAGCCACCTTGCGGTTTCCCCTTCATGTGTTCGGGGACGCCGTAATCGGGTGCTCGGCTCAATCCCTCGCCGACCCGGCATGAGTGCAGCACCAAACCCGATGGGATCCTGCTCTTTCCAGCGTTAGTTGAAGCGGTGCCAAGAATCCTTCAAGGATCCGTCAAGGCGCCGGCCCGACGCTGCCGGCATGAGTCACATCGCTTTCGAGGACGACGTCTACGTCGCCACCATGCACCGCGCCGACGCACCGAACGGCCGCACCGCGCGATACCACATGCGCAAGCACTTCGGCGAGCTGCCCTGCTGCCATCGCTCGTGGGCCAATCCGGGGAAGCGCTTCTTCCTGCACGGCTGCGAGCGCACGTTCGAAATCGAGTTCGCTTGTGCCCAAACCGAACTCGGTACCGGCCTGGTGGTGGACGTCGGCGCCGTCGGCGAAATCCGCTCCGCACTGCGCTACCAGTTCGACCACACCACGCTGATCGCGGAGGACGACCCGCAGCGCGACCTGTTCGAACTGCTGGCCGAGCGTGGCGTCGTCGACCTGCGGATCATGGAGAACACCGGCATGGAGGGCTCGGCGGCCTGGGCGTTCGAGACGGCCGAGCGCATCGTCGCGCTGGCGACCGGCGGCCGGGTGTGGGTGTCGCGCATCGAGGCGCGGGAAAGCCGCAACAATGTGGTCACCCTCATCGCGGGACCGGTGACCGCTGGAGGGTGGGCGTAACGCGGCGTCCTACTGGGTATGTGTAAAACAACAAAGTTTGCGTGCGCGTAAGGTGGCGGCTGCCTGACGGTGGTGCAACACTGTAGCGCTACAGGTCAGCAGGTGACGGCAGACAGGATCGGGTCGACTGACGTGAGCAAAAAAGCCAAGTCGGCGGTGGACGCGGCGCGGGAAAACCTCGCCGCGGAGCTGGACCGGCTCAAGCAGCGGCGCGATCGCCTCGAGGTCGAGGTCAAAAACGACCGTGGCATGGTCGGTGACCACGGCGACGCGGCCGAGGCGATCCAGCGCGCGGACGAGCTCGTCGTCCTCGCCGACCGGATCAACGAGCTGGACCGGCGCCTGCGCAGCGGCCCGACGCCCTCGGAGGACTCGGAGACGCTGCCCGGCGGGACCGAGGTGACATTGCGATTCCCCGACGGTGAGGTCGTCACGATGCACGTGATCTCCATCGTCGAGGAGACCCCCGTCGGCCGCGAGGCAGAGACGTTGACCGCCCGCAGCCCCCTGGGCCAGGCCCTCGCCGGGCACAAGGCGGGCGACACGGTGACGTACACGACCCCGCAGGGCGAGAACCAGGTCGAGCTGATCTCGGTGAAGCTGCCCCGCTAACTCGCCCATGCCGGCGGCGGCGGTCCCGATAGACTCGCCGCAATGATCCCCCCAGAACCTGGCGCCGTTCCCGCGCGTCCACACCTGGGTCTGACGACACAGGTGATGCGTTTCGTCGTCACCGGCGGTCTGGCCGGGATCGTCGACTTCAGCCTCTACCTGGTGCTCTACAAGGTGGTGGGCGTGCAGGTGGACCTGGCCAAGGCGACGAGTTTCATCGTCGGCACCATCACCGCCTACCTGATCAACCGCCGGTGGACGTTTCAGGCCGCGCCCAGCACCGCGCGGTTCGTCGCGGTCATGGTCCTCTACGCCATCACCTTCTCGGTGCAGGTCGGCCTCAACCACCTCAGCCTCGCGCTTCTGCACTACCGAAGCTGGGCGATACCCGTCGCGTTCGTGATCGCGCAGGGCACCGCGACGGTGATCAACTTCATCGTGCAGCGAGCCGTTATCTTCCGCATCCGCTGACCGACCTGGCCAGATCGGATTGTCCGCCTTCTCAGCGGGACGCAAGCGTCCCGCATCGTCGCCGAACCAGGCGGTACCCTCTTTGACGATGTTCACCACCAAGCGGCTCGCGGGCTGGGGGCGTACCGCGCCGTCGGCGGCGACCGTGCTTTCCACGCCGGACGCCGACGAGATCGCCAAAGCCGTGGCCAACGCGGCCGACGCGGGCGGGCGCGGCGTGATCGCCCGCGGGCTGGGCCGGTCCTACGGCGACAACGCGCAAAACGGCGGCGGTCTGGTGATCGACATGACCGAGCTGGACACCATTCACACCATCAGCGCCGACACCGGGCTGGCCGACCTCGATGCCGGGGTCAACCTCGACCAGCTGATGAAGGCCGCGCTGCCCTTCGGCCTGTGGGTGCCGGTGCTGCCCGGCACCCGCCAGGTCACCATCGGCGGCGCGATCGCCTGCGACATCCATGGCAAGAACCACCACAGCGCCGGCAGCTTCGGCAACCACGTCCGCAGCATGGACCTGCTGACCGCCGACGGCCAGGTCCGCCACCTCACCCCGACCGGTGCGGACTCCGAGCTGTTCTGGGCCACGGTCGGGGGCAACGGCCTCACCGGGATCATCCTGCGGGCCACCGTCGAGATGACGCCGACGGAGACCGCGTACTTCATCGCCGACGGCGACGTCACCGCCGGCCTGGAGGAAACCATCGCGTTTCACAGCGACGGCAGCGAGTCCGACTACACCTATTCCAGCGCGTGGTTCGACGCGATCAGCGCGCCACCGAAACTGGGCCGGGCGGCGATTTCGCGCGGCTCGCTGGCGAAGCTGGATCAACTGCCCAAGAAGCTGCAGCGCAATCCGCTGAAATTCGATGCGCCGCAGTTACTTACGTTCCCGGACGTCTTCCCGAACGGATTGGCCAACAAGTACACGTTCGGGCCGATCGGCGAACTGTGGTACCGGAAATCCGGAACCTATCGCGGCAAGGTGCAGAACCTCACGCAGTTCTACCACCCCCTGGACATGTTCGGGGAATGGAACCGCGCCTACGGCCCCGCCGGTTTCGGCCAGTACCAATTCGTCGTGCCCACCACCGCGGTCGAGGAGTTCAAGGGCATCATCCGCGACATCCAAAAGTCCCGGCACTACTCGTTTCTCAATGTGTTCAAGCTGTTCGGCCCGGGCAATCAGGCCCCGCTGAGCTTTCCCATTCCGGGCTGGAACGTGTGCGTCGACTTCCCCATCAAGCCGGGGCTCAACGAGTTCCTCAACGAACTCGACCGCCGCGTACTGGAATTCGGCGGCCGGGTCTACACCGCCAAGGATTCGCGCACGAACGCCGAAACCTTCCACGCCATGTATCCGCGCATCGACGAGTGGATCGCCGTGCGCCGCAAGGTGGATCCGACGGGGGTGTTCGCCTCCGACATGGCCCGACGCTTGGAGCTGCTCTAAATGGTGCTGGACGCCGTGGGAAACCCGCAGACCATCCTGCTGCTCGGGGGCACCTCCGAGATAGGGCTGGCCATCTGCGAGCGCTACCTGCAAAACGCGCACGCGCGAATCGTGCTGGCGGACTTGCCCGACCATCCGCGCAAGGCCGACGCCGTCGCCGCGATGACCGCGGCCGGCGCCAAGTCGGTCGAATGGATCGACTTCGACGGCACCAAGACCGACACGCATCCGGCCGTCATCGACCAGGCCTTCGCCGGCGGCGATGTCGACGTCGCGATCGTGGCGTTCGGCATACTCGGGGACGCCGAAGAGCTGTGGCAGAACCAGCGCAAGGCCGTGCTCGCCGCCGAGATCAACTACACCGCAGCGGTTTCCGTGGGTGTGCTGCTGGGCGAGAAGATGCGCGCCCAGGGGTTCGGCCAGATCATCGCGATGAGCAGCGCGGCCGGGGAGCGGGTGCGGCGGTCCAACTTCGTGTACGGCTCCACCAAGGCCGGCCTCGACGGCTTCTACCTCGGACTCGGGGAAGCGCTGCGCGAGTTCGGCGTTCGGGTCCTGGTGATCAGGCCCGGCCAGGTTCGCACGTCGACGACGATCGCGCACTGGCAGGCGACGGGCGCCAAGGAGGCGCCGCTCACCGTCGACAAGGAGTACGTCGCCAACCTCGCGGTGACCGCGGCGGCACAAGGTAAGGAATTGGTTTGGGCGCCAGCAGCATTCCGTTACGTGATGATGGTGTTGCGACACATCCCGCGGAGGATCTTCCGCAAGCTGCCGATCTGAGCGTGCGCAACGCGCTGGCCACCCTGGGCCAGATGGCCGCGGGGGTGGCGGTCGCCGTGATCGTGGCGGTGCCATCGCTGATCGCGATCGCCGGCGTGCAATGGCCGGCCTTTCCGTCGTCGAACCAGCTGCACGCGCTGACCACCGTCGGGCAGGTCGGCTGCCTGGCCGGGCTCGTCGCGGTTGGCTGGCTGTGGCGCACGGGGCGTCGCGTCCTGGCCCGGCTGGGCGGGCTGGTGTTCCTGTCCGCGTTCACCGTCGTGACCCTGGGCATGCCGCTGGGCGCCACCAAGCTGTATCTGTTCGGCATCTCCGTCGACCAGCAGTTCCGCACCGAATACCTGACCCGCCTGGCGGACAGCCCCGCCCTGCACGACATGACCTACCTCGGGCTGCCGACCTTCTACCCGCCCGGCTGGTTCTGGATCGGCGGTCGGGTCGCGGCGCTGACGGGCACGCCGGCCTGGGAGATGTACAAGCCGTGGGCGATCACCTCGATCACCATCGCGGTCGCCGTCGCCCTGGTGCTGTGGTGGCGGCTGATCCGCTTCGAATACGCGCTGATCGTCACCACCGCGACCGCGGCGGTCACGCTGGCCTACAGCTCGCCGGAGCCGTACGCCGCGATGATCACGGTGCTGCTGCCGCCGGCGATGGTGCTGACGTGGTCGGGACTGCGGGCCGGCGGGCGCGGCGGTTGGGCCGCGGTGGTCGGCGCCGGGCTGTTCCTCGGCTGGGCGGCCACCTGGTACTCCCTGCTGCTGGCCTTCAGCGCGTTCGCGGTCACGCTGATGGCGCTGCTGCTGGCCGGCGCGCGCTGGCGGCGCGACGGCTTGCGGGCGGCGCTCGACCCGCTGCGCCGATTGGCCCTCATCGCCGTCATCGCGGCGGCCCTCGCGTGCATCACCTGGCTGCCGTTCGTGCTGCGTGCGGCCCGCAGCCCGGTCAGCAACAGCGGCAGCGCCTTTCATTACCTGCCGGCCGACGGCGCCGAGCTGACCTTCCCCATGCTGCAGTTCTCGCTGCTGGGGGCGCTCTGCATGCTGGGCACGCTCTGGCTGGTGGTCCGGGCGGCCACCTCGGTGCGGGCGGGGGCCCTGGCCATCGGCGTGCTCGCCGTGTACCTGTGGTCGCTGTTGTCGATGCTGACCACGCTGGCGCGGACCACGCTGCTGTCCTTCCGGCTGCAGCCGACGCTGAGCGTGCTGCTGGTGGCCGCCGGGGTGTTCGGCTTCATGGAGGCCGTCGCGGCGCTGGCCCCGCGCGGCCGCGCGATCGTGCCGGTTGCCGCCGCGATCGGGCTGGCCGGGGCGATCGCGTTCAGCCAGGACATCCCCGACGTGCTCCGCCCGGACCTGACCATCGCCTACACGGACACCGACGGCCACGGCCAGCGCGGCGACCGGCGGCCGCCAAGTTCCGAAAAGTTCTACTCCGTCATCGACGCCGCCATCCAAAAGGTGACCGGCAAGCCGCGCGACCAGACCGTCGTGATGACGGCCGACTACAGCTTCCTGTCCTACTACCCGTACTGGGGCTTCCAGGGGCTGACGTCGCACTACGCCAACCCGCTGGCGCAGTTCGACCTGCGCGCCGCCCAGATCGAGAAGTGGTCCAAGCTCAAGACCGCCGACGAGTTCATCCACGCGCTGGACACCTCCCCGTGGCCCCCGCCGACGGTTTTCCTCATGCGCCGCGGGGCGAACAGCAACTACACACTGCGGCTGGCGCAGGACGTGTACCCCAACCAGCCCAACGTTCGGCGGTACACCGTCGATCTCCCGGCGGCCCTGTTCGCCGATCCCCGCTTCGTCGTCGACAGCGCCGGGCCGTTCGTGCTGGCCATCCGCAAGCCGACGGCGTAGCGGCTGGAACTACCATCTACCCCCGTGGACGACGCGGGAGGTAACCACCGGATCGCTCGGGTGGTTGCTATCGTCGCCGGCCTGCTCGGCGCCCTGCTGGCGATCCTCACGCCGCTGCTGCCCGTCAACCAGACCACCGCCCAGCTCAACTGGCCGCAGAACGGCACCTTCAACAGCGTCGACGCCCCGCTGATCGGCTACGTCGCCACCGATTTGAACGTCTCCGTGCCCTGCCAGGCCGCCGCCGGGCTGGCAGGACCGCAGAACGCGGGCAAGACCGTGCTGTTGTCCACGGTGCCCAAGCAGGCCCCCAAGGCCGTCGACCGCGGCCTGCTCATCCAGCGCGCCAACGACTACCTGGTGCTGGTGGTGCGCAACGTCGCGGTGGTCACCGCACCGTTGAGCGAGGTGCTCAGCCCGGCCTGCCAGCGGCTGACCTTCACCGCGCACGCCGATCGGGTCACCGCCGAATTCGTCGGCCTGACGCAGGGCCCCAACGCCGAGCATCCCGGCGCGCCGCTGCGCGGGGAGAAGAGCGGCTACGACTTCCGGCCGCAGATCGTCGGCGTCTTCACCGACCTGAGCGGGCCCGCCCCGCCGGGCCTGAGCTTCTCGGCGACCGTCGACACCCGCTACAGCAGCAGCCCCACCACGCTGAAGATGGCGGCGATGATCCTCGGGGTGGTCCTGACCGCCCTCGCCCTCGTCGCCCTGCACGTGCTGGACACCGCCGACGGGACCCGGCACCGCCGCTTCCTGCCGGCGCGCTGGTGGTCCGTCGGCGGCCTGGACGCCCTCGTCATCGCCGTGCTGGTGTGGTGGCATTTCGTCGGCGCCAACACCTCCGACGACGGCTACATCCTGACCATGGCCCGGGTCTCCGAGCACGCCGGCTACATGGCCAACTACTACCGCTGGTTCGGCACCCCCGAGGCCCCGTTCGGCTGGTACTACGACCTACTGGCCGTGTGGGCCCACGTCAGCACCACCAGCATCTGGATGCGGCTGCCCACCCTGGCGATGGCGCTGACGTGCTGGTGGGTGATCAGCCGCGAAGTGATGCCCCGGCTGGGCGACGCCGTCAAGCGGAACCGGGCCGCGGCGTGGACCGCGGCGGGCATGTTCCTCGCGGTCTGGCTGCCGCTCGACAACGGGTTGCGCCCCGAGCCGATCATCGCCCTGGGCATCTTGCTGACCTGGTGCTCGGTGGAACGCGCGGTGGCCACCAGCCGGCTGCTGCCGGTGGCCATCGCCTGCATCATCGGCGCGCTGACCCTGTTCTCCGGGCCGACGGGCATCGCCTCGATCGGCGCGCTGCTGGTCGCGATCGGGCCGCTGCGGACGATCCTGCACCGCAGATCCAAACTGTTCGGTGCGCTGCCATTGGTGGCGCCGCTGCTGGCCGCGGTCACGGTCACCGCGATCCTGATCTTCCGCGACCAGACGCTGGCCGGCGAGATCCAGGCCACCGCTCTCAAGCGCGCCGTCGGGCCCAGCCTCAGCTGGTTCGACGAGCACCTCCGCTACGAGCGGCTGTTCATGGCCAGCCCCGACGGGTCCGTCGCCCGCCGCTTCGCGGTGCTGGCGCTGGTGTTGGCGCTCGGGATCACCGTCGCAATGTCGTTGCGCAAGGGCAAGATTCCGGGCACCGCCGCCGGGCCGAGCCGGCGCATCGCCGGCATCACCATCATCTCGTTCATCGCGATGATGTTCACGCCGACCAAATGGACCCACCACTTCGGGGTGTTCGCCGGCCTCGCGGGGCCGCTCGGCGCGCTCGCCGCGGTCGCGGTGACGGCATTGGCGATGCGGTCACGGCGCAACCGCACCGTGTTCGCCGCCGTGGTGCTGTTCCTGGTGGCGTTGTCGTTCGCCAGCGTCAACGGCTGGTGGTACGTCTCCAATTTCGGTGTGCCCTGGTCGAATTCGTTCCCGGCCTGGCATTACGCGTTCGCCACCGCGCTGCTCGGGCTGACCCTGCTGGTGCTGCTGCTGGCGGCGTGGTTCCATTTCGTCGATCCCGACAACGGCGCACCCAAGACCCGCCTGGGCGCGCGTATCGCCGGAATTGTCCAGTCCCCGTTGGCAATTGCGACGTGGATCCTGGTGGTTTTCGAGGTGGCGTCGCTGACCCTGGCGATGACCGACCAGTACCCCGCGTGGACGGTGGGCCGCTCCAACCTCGAGGCGCTGGCGGGCAAGTCCTGCGGCCTGGCCGAGGACGTACTGGTGGAGCAGGACCCCAACGCCGGCATGCTGGCACCCGTGAGCGCCTCGGTGGCCGACGCGCTGGGCGCGGGCCTGTCGGAAGCGTTCACCCCCAACGGTATTCCCGCCGACGTCCGCGCCGACCCGGTGATGGAACGGCCCGGCGACCGCAGTTTCGTGAACGACGACAAGCTGATCACCGGCGCGGAGGCCGGCACCGAGGGCGGCACCACCCCCGCGCCGGGAATCAACGGCTCGGCGGCCCAGCTGCCCTACAACCTCGACCCGGCGCGGACGCCGGTGCTCGGCAGCTGGCGGTCGGGCATCCAGCTGCCCGCCCATCTGCGGTCGGGCTGGTACCGGCTGCCCGCCCGCGACAAGGCGGGGCCGCTGCTGGTGGTCAGCGCGGCCGGCCGCTTCGACCCCCGCGAGGTCCAGGTGCAGTGGGCCACCGACGACCAGGCGGCCGGCGGACACCCCGGCGGGTCGTTCCAACTGGCCGACGTCGGCGCGTCGCCCGCCTGGCGCAACCTGCGACTGGCGCTGTCCGCGATCCCCACTGCGGCCACCCAGATCCGGCTGGTCGCCGACGACGAAGACCTGGCGCCGCAGCACTGGATCGCGCTGACGCCCCCGCGGATCCCGCAGCTGCGCACGCTGCAGGACGTGGTGGGCTCGTCGGACCCGGTGTTCCTGGACTGGCTCGTCGGCCTCGCGTTCCCCTGCCAGCGACCCTTCGGCCATCAAAACGGCGTCGACGAGACGCCGAAGTGGCGGATCCTGCCGGACCGATTCGGCGCCGAGGCGAACTCGCCGGTGATGGACAACAACGGCGGCGGCCCGCTGGGCGTCACCGAGCTGTTGGTGAAGGCGACCACGATTGCGACGTATCTGAAGGACGACTGGTCCCGCGATTGGGGCTCGCTGCAACGATTGACGCCGTACTACCCCAACGCCCAGCCCGCCGAACTGCAGCTGGGGCTCGCGACGCGCAGCGGCCTGTGGAACCCGGGCCCGCTTCGCCGGACCTAGCGTCGTCCGTCAGCTTCCCGGCGGCTCAGGGCACCAGAACAGGCCACAGTTTCCCGGCGGCTTTCGGACCGGCGCCGGCGGATTGGCGCCGTCCCAGATGGTGTTCCAGCGGCCACCGACGTTGCCCTTCGGGCCGCCCACGAGCAGGTACCAGGTGTGGCAGAAGCCCATGTCCCACTGGATGTCGGCCTGCGGCAGGGGTTGTCCCGGACACCATTGATGGGGCCCTTCCGCCCAGGCATCGGCGTGTGCGATCCCGGGGGCGGCGCCGAGGCCGGCCATCGCCACGCCGGTCGACAGCACGGCGGCGGCCATCATCCGCTTCAAAGTGCTCATGGCTTTTCCTTCTGTCGTCGTCACAGGCCCGGCAGGCACAGCCCGGGGATGCAGCCCAAGTCTGGCGGCGGGGTGTCGCCCTCGTAGACGAAATGACCGCGGTTGGCCTGGAATCCGTAGTCGACCCAGTACCAGGTGTGGCAGACGTTCATGTCCCAGACCACGTCGGTCTCCGGCAGCTGTTGGCCCGGGCACCATTGATACGGTCCCCGGGGCCTGGCCTGGGCGGTGCCCGCGGACAGGCCGAGCCCGGCCACCGCGAGGATGCCGGACACTAGGCCCCCGGCGAGAAGCCGCTGCGCGTAGCGATGGGCGCTCATCCTCGGAGTGTGGCGCGCGCCGATTGCGAAATTCTTGCGGCGCGGTCTAACCCACCGCCTGGTCGCGAGGCTCGGGCCGCATCTCCCGCGCCGATACGGGCGTGGGTCGCGGACGGCGTGGTTCGCGGACGCCCGCACCTCCGTCACCGTTGAGCCACAGCCGGACCGCGGAGCCCGATTTGACCCGCGCGCCGGACTCGGGACTCTGATCGGTGACGATCCAGGCGCCGTCCCCGGGCGCCGAGGGGAAGTCCGGTTGGGCGTTCATGGCGATCAGACCCTTGTCGTTGAGCGCCTCACGAGCCGCCGTCCACTCGAGCCCGACGACATTGGGCACGGTTACCCGCGCGGACCAGGGCGCCTCGCGCACGCGCATCTTCACCGCCTCGGCGGCCGCGTCGCCAACCGCCGTCTCGGCACCGCGCGGGGAGTCGTCGAGGTCTCGCCAGCGTTCCCACGCGGATTGGCGCGTGACACCCAATTCCGTGGCGATCTCGGCCCAGGACTTTCCGGCCCGCCGGGCGGTCCGCACCGCGGCCAGCTCGGCCTGGTCCAACATGCGGCGCACCACGCCGATGTCAGACAGCGCGTCCAGGCCGTCGCCGCTGGGGCGCCCGCTGCGCGCGGCAAGCCGGAGCCAAGCGCGTTGGGCCTGCTCCCACGCGTCGGGAAGACTCACCTTGTCAGGGTAGCCTGACGCGTCCGGGCCGCCAAGCGGCCTTGCTGCGGTGCTTCAGTAAGCCTAGACTTACGGTTCGTGACCACTTACCAAGCGGTCGGCGACGCCTGGCTGGCGCTGGCCGACGGGACCCGGCGCTCGATCGTGGAGCGCCTGGCGCAGGGCCCGGCGGCCGTCGGGGAGCTGGCCCGCGATCTGCCGGTCAGCAGGCCCGCCGTGTCGCAGCACCTCAAGGTCCTCAAGTCCGCCCGGCTGGTCCGGGACCGTGCCGCCGGCACGCGGCGCGTCTATCAGCTCGACCCGACCGGCCTCGAGGCGCTGCGCGCCGAACTCGACCGGTTCTGGGCCCAGGCACTGGCCGCCTATGCGAAAACCGTCGAGGAGAGGGAGGGAGAACCGACATGACGCGGACACCGAACATCGCGCACCACGTCGTCGTCAATGCACCGATCGAGCGAGCGTTCGCCGTCTTCACCGAGCGCTTCGGCGACTTCAAGCCGCGCGAGCACAACCTGCTTGCCGTTCCGATCACCGAGACCGTGTTCGAGCCGCGGGTGGGCGGGCACATCTACGACCGCGGCGTCGACGGCAGCGAGTGCCGTTGGGCGCGGGTCTTGGTCTATGAGCCGCCCCACCGCGTGACGTTCACGTGGGACATCGGCCCGACCTGGCAGCTGGAGGCCGATCCGTCCAAAGCCAGCGAGGTCGAGGTCCGCTTCACCGCCGAGTCGGAAGGCCGCACCCGCGTCGAGCTCGAACACCGCCATCTGGACCGGCACGGCACGGGCTGGGAGTCGGTCGCCGACGGCGTCGACGGGGACGCGGGCTGGCCGCTGTATCTCGATCGGTATGCGCGCCTGCTCAGCGTCGGGACCCAGCCATGACCGAGACGCTGATGACGATGGCGCGCGCCGAGCGGGCCGACCTCGCCGACTTTCTGACCACCCTGAGCCCGCAGGACTGGGCGGCACTCACCCTGTGCTCGAAGTGGACCGTCAAAGACGTTGTGGCGCATGTGATCAGCTACGAGGAACTGGGCGCCGCGGGGCTGCTGCGGCGGTTCGCGAAGGGCTGGGTGGTGCGCGCCAACGAGGTGGGCGTCGACGAGTTCGCCGCGCTCACCCCCCAGCAGCTGCTGGCATTTCTGCGCGACCACCTCACGCCGAAGGGACTGACCGCGGGCTTCGGCGGCATGATCGCGCTGGTCGACGGCACCATCCACCACCAGGACATCCGGCGCTCGCTCGGCCGGCCGCGAGCCGTCCCCGAGGACCGGCTACAGCGGGTGCTGGGCCTGGTACCCGGCAACCCCAGGCTCGGCGCCGGGCGCCGGATCCGGGGACTTCGCCTGCGCGCCAACGACATCGACTGGGAACACGGCCGCGGGCCCGAGGTCACCGGCCCCGGCGAGGCGCTGCTGATGGCGATGACGGGCCGGCCGGCGGCCCTGGCGGACCTCGACGGTCCGGGCCTGCCCACGCTTGCCAAGCGGCTTACGAAATAGCCTCAGCCCGAGCGCATTTCGAAGGTGAACTCGTGGCCGCCGATGCGGATGCGGTCGCCGTCGGCCAGCGCGGCGCTGCCACGAATGCGCTGGCCCTGCACCTCCACCCCGTTGGTGGACCGCAGATCGGTCATCATGAAGCCGGTTCCGGTGTCGGTGATGACGGCGTGGTGGCGGCTGACGTCCGTGTCGTCCAGGACGACGTCGTTGTCGGTGAAGCGTCCGATCCGGGTGATCGCGCCCGTGAGCGTGTGCAGCCGCCCGGTCTGGTCGCGCAGCCCGGCGAGCGCCGGCCCGGCCAGCTGGATCCCCGCGGTGGAGGGCTCCTGCCGGTAGACGCCGCGCTTGTGCGTGGTCAGTTCGGCCCGTTTCAGGCCCAACGGCTCCTGGCGCAGGATCCGCTCGTGCAGGGCACTGACGGTGCGGCCCGGGTCGATGCCGAGCCCCTCGGCCAGGGCCGTCTTGAGCCGCCGGTAGGCGCCGAGCGCGTCGGACTGACGCTCGGTGACGTAATAGGCGGTGATCAGCTGCGCCCACAGCGGTTCGCGGTACGGATGCTCGGCGGTGAGCGCCTCGAGCTCGGCGATCACCTCGCCGGCCCGCCCGCACGCGATCTCGGCCTCGGCGCGCGCGGTGTGGGTGGCGACCTTCTCTTCCATCAACGCGGTCGCAAAGGCGTCGACGAACGCGAAGTCGCGCAGGTCGTCGAGCACCGGCCCGCGCCACTCGCCCAGCGCCAGCGAGAAGTGCCGGCTGGCCTCGTCGAAGCGTCCCGCCGCGGCGGCCTGGTTGCCGGCGGCCTTCGCGGCGCTGAAGCGCCCCAGGTCGCAGTCGGCGTCGGCGACGCTGAGCTGATACCCGGGCGGCGCGCTCGCCAGCACCTGGTAGGGGTCGACGCCGGCGCTGCGCAGCAGCCGGCGCAGGTTCGACACGTGCGCCTGGATGCTGGTGCGCGCGGCGGGCACCGGGTCTTCGTCCCACACCGCGTTGATCAGCGAGTCGACGGACACCGGCCGGTTGCGGTTGATCAACAGCATCGCCAGCACCGCGCGCTGCTTCGGCGCGCCCACCGGGACCCGCACCCCGTGGCTGGTCATCAGCAACGGTCCCAAGACACCGAACCCGAGACCTGCATTCGTCATCGCGCCGCCAGCCTCCTGGGTCATCGGGGCCGCTCCGGGGTCTGAGTTTATTTCGTGCGCGGGTCGCGGCAAATCACCGCGCCGCCGAGGCGGCCCTGCGTCCTCAAGTCACTCAGCCCCGTCCCTTACCATCGAGCCTCGTGCCCCACGACCGTAATGAGCGATCGCCGCGCATCCCACGGTTGATCGCCGTCGTCGCGGGACTCGTCGGTCTGCTGTTGTGCCTCGTCGTTCCCCTGCTTCCGGTGCGGCAGACCACCGCGACCGTGCTGTGGCCCCAGGGCACCACGGACGGGCACGTCGCCCAGCTCACCGCCCCGCTGGTGTCCGGCGCCCCCCGCGCCCTGGACATCTCCATCCCGTGCCCGGCGATGGCCACGTTGCCCCCGGCCGGCGGGCTGGTGGTGTCCACGCTGCCCGCCGGCGGCGTGGACACCGGCAAGAACGGCCTGTTCGTGCGGGCCGACAAGGATGTGGTCGTCGTCGCGTTCCGCGACACCGTGGCCGCGGTCGCGCAGCGCTCGGCGGTGGCGGCCGGCGCCTGCAGCGTCCTGCACCTGTGGGCCGACGCCGGCGCGGCGGGCGCGGACTTCGTCGGCATCCCCGGCGCCTCCGGCGTCCTGCCGTCGGAGAAGAAGCCGCAGGTTGGCGGGATCTTCACCGACCTGAAAGTGCCCGCGCAGCCCGGACTTTCGGCCCGCGTGGACGTCGACACCCGGTTCATCACGGCGCCCACCGCGCTGAAGGCGGTGGTGATGGCCGTGGGCACGCTGGCGGTCCTGGTGGCCATCGCCGCCATGGCGGTGCTGGATCGGCGCAGCCGCGGCGCGCGAGTCCGCAAGCCCTCGTGGCCGCGCGCCGGCGCCGCGACGTGGATCGCCGACGTCGGGGTGATCGGGACGCTGCTGATCTGGCACGTGATCGGCGCGACGTCGTCGGACGACGGCTACAACCTGACCATCGCCCGGGTCGCGCCCAAGGCCGGCTACGTCGCGAACTACTACCGCTTCTTCGGCACCACCGACGCGCCGTTCGACTGGTACCTCGCGGTGCTCGCCAAGTTCGCGTCGGTGAGCACGGCGGGCGTATGGATGCGGATCCCGGCCCTGCTGGCCGGCATCGCGTGCTGGCTCATCATCGGCCACTGCATGCTGCGCAGGCTGGGCCCCGGTCGCGGCGGCCTGGGCGGCAACCGGGTCGCGGTGCTCACCGCGGGCGCGGTGTTCGTCGCCGCCTGGCTGCCCTTCAACAACGGCCTGCGACCCGAGCCGCTGATAGCGCTGGGGGTCGTGGTGACCTGGATGCTGGTGGAACGCGCGATCGCCCTGCGCGCGATCGCCCCCGCCGCGGTCGCGATCTTCGTCGCGATGCTCTCGGCGGCCCTGGCCCCGCAGGGGTTGATCGCCGTCGCCGCGCTGCTGACCGGGGCCCGCGCCGTCGCCCAGGGGATCCGTCGCCGCCGGGCGACCGACGGGCTACTCGCGCCGCTGGCGGTGCTGGCCGCGTCGTTCGCGCTGATCCTGGTGGTGGTGTTCCGCAGCGAGACGCTGGCCACGGTCGCGGAGTCGGCGCGCATCAAATACAAGGTCGGCCCGACCATCGCCTGGTACCAGGACTTCCTGCGCTACTACTTCCTCACGGTGGAATCGAACCCGGACGGCTCGATGGCGCGGCGGTTCGCGGTGCTGGTGCTGCTGCTGTGCCTGTTCGGCATGCTGGTCGTGCTGCTGCGGCGCGGCGGGGTACCCGGGCTGGCCAGCGGCCCGGCGTGGCGGCTGATCGGCACCACCGCGGTCGGCCTGCTGCTGCTGACGTTCACGCCGACGAAGTGGGCCGTGCAGTTCGGCGCGTTCGCCGGGCTGGCCGGCGCCCTGGGCGCGGTCACCGCGTTCGCGTTCGCCCGGATCGGGCTGCACAGCCGCCGCAACCTGACGCTGTACGTCACCGCGCTGCTGTTCGTGCTGGCGTGGGCGACCTCGGGCATCAACGGCTGGTTCTACGTCGGCAACTACGGGGTGCCGTGGTACGACATCCAACCCGTCATCGCCAGCCACCCGGTGACGTCGATGTTCCTGACGCTGTCGATCATCACCGGCCTGCTCGCCGGCTGGCAGCACTTCCGGATGGACTACGCCGGGCACACCGAGGTCAAGGACAACCGGCGCAACCGCGTGCTGGCCTCCACCCCGCTGCTGGTCGTGGCGACGATCATGGTGCTCGGCGAGGTCGGCTCGCTGGCCAAGGGCGCCGTCTTCCGCTACCCGCTCTACACCACCGCCAAGGCCAACCTGGCCGCGATCACCAGCGGCCTCTCACCGGCCAGCTGCGCGATGGGCGACGACGTGCTAGCCGAGCCGGACCCCAACGCCGGCCTGCTGCAACCGGTTCCGGGACAGCAGTACGGGCCCGCGGGCCCGCTGGGCGGCGTCAACCCGGTCGGGTTCAAACCCGACGGCGTCGGCGACGACCTGAGGTCCTACCCGGTGGTCACCAAGCCGGGCGTGGTGAACTCCGACGCGTCGCCCAACAAGCCCAACGCCACCATGAGCGACTCCGCGGGCACCGCCGGCGGGCGCGGCCCGGTTGGGGTGAACGGGTCGCACGCCGCGCTGCCGTTCGGCCTCGACCCGGCCCGCACGCCGGTGATGGGCAGCTACGGCGAGAATTCGCTGGCCGCCACCGCGACGTCGGCCTGGTACCAGCTGCCGCCCCGCACGCCGGACCGGCCGCTGGTGGTGGTTTCGGCCGCCGGCGCCATCTGGTCGTATAAAGAGGATGGCACCTTCACCTACGGGCAACAGCTCAAACTGCAGTGGGGCGTCGCGCGCCCCGACGGCTCCACCCAGCCGCTCGCGGAGGTGCAGCCGATCGACATCGGGCCCGAACCGGCGTGGCGCAACCTGCGGTTCCCGCTGACCTGGGCGCCGCCGGAGGCAAACGTGGCACGCATCGTCGCCTACGACCCGAACCTGAGTTCCGAGCAGTGGTTCGCGTTCACGCCGCCGCGCGTCCCGGTGCTGCAGAGCCTGCAGCAGCTGATCGGGTCGCGCACGCCGGTGCTGATGGACATCGCCACCGCGGCCAACTTCCCGTGCCAGCGGCCGTTCTCCGAACACCTCGGCGTCGCCGAACTTCCGCAGTACCGGATCCTGCCCGACCACAAACAGACGGCGGCGTCGTCGAACGGGTGGGAGGCCGGCGAGGCCGGCGGCCCGTTCCTGTTCACCCAGGCGATGCTGCGGACCTCGACGATCTCGACGTACCTGCGGGGCGACTGGTACCGCGACTGGGGATCGGTCGAGCAGTACTTCCCGCTGGTGCCGGCCGACCAGGCGCCGCCCGCCGTCGTCGAACAGGGTGCGGTCACCGTGCGCGGCTGGAGCCGGCAGGGACCGATCAGGGCGCTGCCGTGAGCGTCATCAACCACGAACAGCAGGCGGCCGCCGCGCGGGGCGAGGCCCGCGACAGCGTGCGCGTGACGCGCTGGGTCGCGACGATCGCGGGGTTGCTCGGTTTCGTCTTGTCGGTCGCGACGCCGCTGCTGCCGGTCGTGCAGACCACCGCGATGCTGAACTGGCCGCAGAACGGCCAACTGAACAGCGTCACCGCGCCGTTGATCTCTCTGACGCCGGTCGACGTGACGGCGAGCGTGCCGTGCTCCGTGGTGGCCGGGCTGCCACCCGACGGCGGGGTGGTGCTCAGCACCGCGCCCAAGAAAGGCAAGGACGCCGCCCTCAACGCGTTGTTCGTCGTCGCCAGCAGCCAGCGCGTCGACGTCACCGACCGCAACGTGGTGATCGCCAGCGTGCCCCGCGACCAGGCGGCCTCCCCGAATTGCCAGCGCATCGACATCACCTCCACCCGCGCCGGCACCTTCGCCCACTTCGTCGGGCTGACCGACCCGGCGGGCAAGCCGGTGGGCGGCGGTTTCGCCGACCCCAACCTGCGGCCGCAGATCGTGGGCGTGTTCACCGACCTGACCGGCCCGGCGCCGGCGGGGCTGCGGTTCTCGGCGACCATCGACACCCGGTTCTCCACCACGCCGACGACGCTCAAGCTGGCGGCGATGGTGCTGGCGATCCTGTCGACCATCGTGGCGCTGGTCGCCTTGTGGCGGCTCGATCAGCTGGACGGCCGGCGCTTGCGCCGCTGGATCCCGCAGAACTGGCGCAAGTTCACCCTGGTCGACGCCGCGGTGATATTCGGCTTCTTGCTGTGGCACCTGATCGGCGCGAATTCCTCCGACGACGGCTACATCCTGGGCATGGCCCGCGTCGCCGACCGCGCCGGCTACATGTCCAACTACTTCCGCTGGTTCGGCAGCCCGGAGGACCCGTTCGGCTGGTACTACAACCTGCTGGCGCTGATGACCCACGTCAGCGACCACAGCCTGTGGATGCGGCTGCCCGATCTGGTCGCCGGGCTGGTGTGCTGGCTGCTGCTGTCGCGGGAGGTCCTGCCCCGGTTGGGGCCGGCGGTGACCTCCAGCGCCGCCGCTAACTGGGCCGCCGGCATGGTCCTGCTGACCGCGTGGATGCCGTTCAACAACGGCCTGCGCCCCGAGCCGATCATCGCGCTCGGTTCGCTGGTCACCTACGTGCTGATCGAGCGGTCGATGCGATACAGCCGCCTGACCCCGGCGGCGCTGGCGGTCATCACCGCCGCGTTCACGCTGGCCGTGCAGCCCACCGGCCTCATCGCGGTGGCCGCACTGATCGCCGGTGGCCGCCCGATCGTGCGAATCCTGGTCCATCGGCACCGCCTGGTCGGCACCTGGCCGCTGGTCGCCCCGATGCTGGCGGCCGGTTTCGTGGTCCTCACCGTCGTCTTCGCGGACCAGACCCTGTCAACGGTGCTGGAAGCCACCAGGATTCGCACCGCGATCGGTCCCAGCCAGGCGTGGTACACCGAGAACCTGCGCTACTACTACCTGTTCCTGCCCACCGTCGACGGCGCGGTGTCGCGGCGATTCGGCTTCCTGATCACCGCGCTGTGCCTGTTCACCGCCGTGTTCATCATGTTGCGGCGCAAGCGGATTCCCGGCGTGGCCCGCGGGCCGGCGTGGCGGCTGATGGGCGTCATCTTCGCGACCATGTTCTTCCTGATGTTCACGCCGACCAAGTGGGTGCACCACTTCGGGCTGTTCGCCGCGGTGGGCGCGGCCATGTGCGCGCTGACCACGGTGCTGGTGTCGCACGAGGTGCTGCGCTGGTCGCGCAACCGCATGGCGTTCGCGGCGGCGGTGTTGTTCGTGCTGGCGCTGTGTTTCGCCACCTTCAACGGCTGGTGGTACGTGTCCAGCTACGGTGTGCCGTTCAACAGCGCCATGCCGAAGCTCGCCGGAATCACCGTCAGCACAGTCTTTTTCGCTCTCTTCGTGATCGCCGCGCTCTGGGCGACCTGGCTGCACTTCGCGCCGCGGGATCGCGGCGAGGGCCGGCTGGCTCGCGCGGTGACGGGGGCGCCGGTGCCGCTCGCGGCCGGGTTCATGGCGCTGGTGTTCGTCGCCTCGATGGTCGCCGGGATCGTGCGGCAGTACCCCACCTACTCCAACGGCTGGTCGAACGTGCGGGAATTCGCCGGTGGCTGCGCGCTGGCCGACGACGTTCTCGTCGAGCCCGACAGCAACGCCGGCTTCATGGCGCCGCTACCCGACAATTTCGGACCGCTGGGCCCACTGGGCGGGGTGAACCCGATGGGCTTCTCGCCCAACGGGATACCGGAGCGCACCCTGGCCGAGGCGGTCCGCGAGACGGCGGTGCCGCAACCGGGCACCGACTACGACTGGTATGGGCCGACCAAGCTGACGGCGCCCGGCGTCAACGGGTCGCTGGCGCCGCTGCCCTACGGACTGGATCCCGATCGTGTCCCGGTGGCCGGCAGCTACACCACCGGCCCGCAACAGCAGAGCAAGCTGACGTCGGCGTGGTATCAGCTGCCCAAGCCCGACGACGGGCATCCGCTGGTGGTGGTGACCGCCGCCGGCACCATCACGGGCAACAGCGTGCTGCACGGCCACACCTCGGGGCAGACGGTCGTCCTCGAATACGGCAGGCGCGGTCCCGGCGGTGACGTGCTGCCGGCCGGGCGGCTGGTGCCCTACGACCTGTACGGGGAGCAGCCGAAGGTGTGGCGCAACCTGCGCTTCGCCCGGTCCCAGATCCCCCCGGACGCGGTCGCGGTGCGGCTGGTGGCCGAGGACCTGTCTCTGACGCCGGAGGACTGGATCGCGGTGACCCCGCCGCGGGTGCCGGAGCTGCGCTCGCTGCAGGAGTACGTCGGCTCGTCGCAGCCGGTGCTCCTGGACTGGGCCGTCGGCCTGGCCTTCCCGTGCCAGCAGCCGATGCTGCACGTCAACGGGGTCACCGAGATCCCGAAGTTCCGCATCACGCCGGACTACAACGCCAAGAAGCAGGACACCGACACCTGGGAGGACGGCGTCAACGGCGGCTTGCTGGGCATCACCGACCTTTTGCTGCGTGCGCACGTGATGTCTACCTATCTGTCCCGCGACTGGGGCCGCGACTGGGGCTCGTTGCGTAAGTTCGACACCATCGCCGACGCCCGGCCCGCGCAGCTCGATCTGGGCACCGCGACCCGCAGCGGCTTGTGGTCGCCGGGCGAGATCCGAATCAAGCCGTAGCTAACGCGAAATAGCGCTATTGCAACGGGTTTGAATATCCCGTGCCATCAATTTGTCATCCGTCGAATAATTGCCGGAAATTGACGTTCGAGTAATTACGCGCGGAATGTTTAATTCGTCGAACTGCGGGTCAATACCTATTTCCCCTGTGGGGTAACTAACACTTGCGTTAAAAGGTGGCCCGATGCACACGCTGACACGCTTAGGTACCTCCGTCGCGGCGCTCGCCGTGGCCATCTCGCCGGCGGCTACTTTCGCCATCGCCGACGCCGCCGGACAGGGCGGCACCACGGTGGTTCTCGACACTGACCTGCGCCGCTGCGATTTCAGCAGGGTGAACGAGGCGGCCTGGATCCCGCGGGCGGCGCTGGGGTCCGGTTCCGCGCTCATCAGCACCTCGGGATCGCGGGCCGTCGCGCAGGTGCACATGACGATCCCCAACGCGCCGGGCACCCATTACGACGTCGGCCTTATCCAGGAACCGCGCCCCTCGTCGGCCACCTGCGGTCCCGGCGACCCCGGCACCGCGTTTACCGGAATGGACACCGACGGGGCCGGCAACGCCACGGTGACCGTTCAAGACAGCCTTCGACAAGGCACCACGGGCGTCTGGGTGATTGTCGAGCGCGCAAACCCGAACTCGCAAAATCCAGCCGAGTTCTACACGTCCGAATTCCTGGTGCCGGCATAACCGACGAGCCACCGGGGACGAACGCCCCGAGCGGACGGGACTTCGGTCCCTAGCTCGGCGCCGGCGCGCGATGTTCCGATACAGGAGGTCGGAACGGAGGCACGGCAATGGACGCTTCACCACAGGCTCGGGAGCGGACGCGGGTGTTCGCCCGAGCGCTCGGACCGTTTCTGGTCATCGCCGACGCCACGGCGGTGGCCCGCGCCTCCGACATGCAGACGCTGCTGTCGCAGTTCGAGGCGAACTCGCTGTGGACGTGGGTGAGCGGCGCCTTCATCCTGCTGTTCGGCCTCTTCGTCGTCGCCGCACACCCGTATTGGCGCGGCACCGCGGCCATCATCGTGTCGCTGCTGGGCTGGCTGATCGTGCTGCGCGGGCTACTGCTGTTCGCGTTTCCCCAGACCTTCGTCTCGGCGGCCAACGGCATGGTCGGTGCGCAAGCGTGGTGGATCGCGGCCTGCGTGGCCTTCGCGCTGGTCGGGCTGTACCTGACCTACGTCGGCTGGGTGCCGGCTCCGCACCGCCCGGAATCCCAAGCGCCAGAAGCCACCCCGGATCTTCGCCGAGCCGCGTAATGGAGCCCGTGCGCGAGGACGCCACCGGCAAGATGACCTCGGCGTTGCACGCCGACGAGTTCGACGCGTCGGCGGCGGTCGCCGAGGCGGCGCTGGAGGAGATGGAGACGCTGGGCAGCGGGCAAGGCATGCTCATCGTGAAGCGGGGACCCAACGCCGGCTCGCAGTTCCAGTTGGACCGCCCCGTCATGTCCGCGGGTCGGCATCCGGCCAGCGACATCTTCCTGGATGACATCACCGTCAGCCGCCGGCACGCCGAGTTCCGAAGGGAGAACGGCAAATTCCACGTCGTCGACCTCGGCAGCCTGAACAAGACCTACCTCAACCGGGCACCCGTCGACTCGGCGGTGCTGGCCAACGGCGACGAGGTCCGGATCGGTAATTTCCGGCTGATTTTCGTGGCGGGACCGGCCTGCGTGCGGGGGCTGTAATACCGTCGCGGCATGAGCGCGTATGACCTGGAGCCCGCCGACCGGCTGCCCTTTTCGACGCCGGAGAAATCGCAGCGCTACGAAACCGACAACTACCGCGGAGCGGTGGGGCTCAACTGGTACCTGACCGATCCCAGCTTGCAGTTCACCATGGCCTACTACCTGCAGCCCGACGAATTGGCCGTGCTGGAGCCGCATCTGGCCCGCATCGGTGACCTGATGGGCGGCCCGGTGGCGCGGTGGGCCGAGGAGACCGACCGCAACCCGCCCCGGCTGGAGCGCTACGACCGGTGGGGACACGACGTCAGCCGCGTCGTCATGCCGGAGTCGTTCACGCAGTCCAAGCGCGCGGTGCTCGACGCGCAGCAGGCCCTGCGCGACGCGGCGCGGGGCGCCCAGGTGAGCTCGGGCCTGGCGCTGTTCGCGTCGAACTACCTGCTCAACCAGGCCGACATCGGGATGGGCTGCGCGCTGGGCACCGGCGGCGGCATGGTGCAGTCGCTGGTGTCCGCCTACGCGCCGCCCGACGTGGCCGAGCACGTGCTGGCGAAGTTCGCCTCCGGCGAATGGGCGGGCGAGACGGCCCAGCTGCTGACCGAACGCACCGGTGGCTCGGATTTGGGTGCGCTCGAGACGACGGCGACGCGGGCCGGGGACGCGTGGCTGCTGAACGGGTTCAAGTGGTTCGCCTCCAACTGCGCGGGAGAGGCGTTCGTGGTGCTGGCCAAGCCCGAGGGGGCGCCGGACTCGTCCCGCGGCGTCGCCAACTTCCTCGTGCTGCGCGACCGCCGCGACGGTTCGCGCAACGGCGTGCGGGTGCGCCGGCTCAAGGACAAGCTCGGCACCCGCTCGGTGGCCTCCGGCGAGGTCGAGTTCGTCGACGCCGAGGCGTTCCTGCTGTCCGGCGAACCCGGCGCGGATGCGGGCCCGGCCGACGGCAAGGGGCTCGGCCGGATGATGGAGCTGACCAACGCCGCGCGGCTCGGCATCGCCCAGTTCGGGCTCGGCAACGCCCGCCGCGCCCTGGTCGAGTCGCTGTGCTACGCCCGGCAGCGCCACGCGTTCGGCGGGGCGCTCATCGACAAGCCGCTGATGCGGCGCAAGCTCGCGGAGATGATCGTCGACGTCGAGGCGGCGCTCGCGCTGGTCTTCGACGGCACCGGCGCCACCAACCACCGCCAGCCGCGCGGCGTGCGCCAGCGCATCGCCGTGCCCGTGACCAAGCTGAAGGTGTGCCGGCTCGGGATCACCGCGGCGTCGGACGCCATCGAAATCCACGGCGGCAACGGCTATATCGAGACGTGGCCGGTGGCCCGGCTGCTCCGCGACGCGCAGGTCAACACCATCTGGGAGGGCCCCGACAACATCCTGTGCCTCGACGTGCGGCGCGGCATCGAGCGGGCCGCCGCGCACGAGGCGCTGCTGGCGCGGCTGCGCGACGCCGTCTCGGTCTCCGATGACGACGAGACCACTCGCCTGGTCGCGAGCCGCATCGAGGACCTCGACGCGGCGATCACCGCGTGGGGCAAGCTCGGCGGCGGGGTGGCCGAGGCGCGGCTGTTCCCGCTGGCGCAGTTCATGGGCGACGTCTACGCGGGTGCGCTGCTCACCGAGCAGGCCGCGTGGGAGCGGGAGACCGGCGGCGGGGAACGCAAGGCGCTCGTCGCGCGGCTCTACGCGCTGCGCTACCTCGCCGACCGGGGCCCGTTGCGCGGCATCGACGCCGACTCCGACGAGGCGCTGGAGCGGTTCGACGAGCTGGTCGACGGCGCGTTCACCGGCGCGCAGACGCAGAATCGCACGATTTCGGGATGAAAAGTGCGATTTTGCGTCTGCTCGCGGTAGGAACTAGACCGGGATCAGGCCGTGCTTGCGGGCGACGCGGAACCACAGCTGCTTGTCCCGCAACAGGTGCATCGACTTGCGCAGCAGCAGCCGCGTCTCGTGCGGGTCGATGACCGCGTCGATGAAGCCGCGCTCGGCGGCGGTCCACGGGATCGCCATGTTGAGGTTGTAGCCCTCGATGAAGTCCTTCTTGATCTGTTGCGCCTCGGGGGTGGTCGGGTCGGGGAACCGCTTCATCAGCAACTGCGCGGCACCCTCGGCGCCGATCACCGCGATCCGCGCCGTGGGCCACGCGAAGTTGAAGTCGGCGGTCAGCTGCCGCGACCCCATCACGGCGTACGCGCCGCCGTAGGACTTGCGGATGGTGATCGTCACCTTCGGCACGTCGGCCTCCACGACCGAGTAGAGGAAGCGGCCGCCGCGCTTGATGATGCCGCGCTTTTCCTCCTCGGCCCCCGGCAGGAACCCGGGCGTGTCCACCACGAAGACCAGCGGGATGTTGAACGCGTCGCAGAACCGGATGAACCGCGCCGCCTTGTCGGACGCCTCGTTGTCGATCGCCCCCGACATGTGCATGGGCTGGTTGGCGATCACGCCCACGGGGTGGCCGTCGACGCGCGCGTATCCGGTGATGATGGCGGGCCCGTGCTGCGCGGCGACGTCGAGGAAGTCGCCGTCGTCGAAGATGCGCAGCAGGATCTCGTGCATGTCGTAGGCCGCGTTGTCGGAGTCCGGCACGATGGCGTCGAGTTCCAGATCGGTCGGGGTGATTTCCGGCTCCAGCCCGGGGTTGACGATCGGCGGCTTGTCGAAGCAGTTGGACGGCAGGAACGACAGGTAGTCGCGGACGTACTGGAACGCCTCCGCCTCGGAGTCGACCACCTGGTGGATGTTGCCGTAGCGGGCCTGGGCGTCGGAGCCACCGAGCTCGTCGAGGGTGACCTCCTCGCCGGTGACCTCCCGGATCACGTCGGGCCCGGTGACGAAGAAGTAGCCCTGGTCGCGCACCGAGACGAGGAGATCATCCTGGATCGGCGAATACACCGCTCCCCCGGCGCATTTGCCGAAGATGAGGGAGATCTGCGGCACCAGCCCGGACAGCGCCTCGTGGCGACGGCCCAGCTCGGCGTACCACGCCAGCGAGGTCACCGCGTCCTGGATCCGGGCGCCACCGGAGTCCTGGATGCCGATGATCGGGCACCCGACCATCGCGCACCACTCCATCAACCGCGCGACCTTGCGGCCGAACATCTCACCGACGGTGCCCTGGAACACCGTCTGGTCGTGGGAGAACACCCCGACCGGCCGGCCGTCGATCATGGCGTGACCCGTGACGCACCCGTCGCCGTAGAGCGCGTTCGGGTCGTTCGGCGTCTTGGCCAGCGCGCCGATCTCGAAGAAGCTGCCCGGATCGACGAGCGCGTGCACGCGAGCGCGGGCGCTCGGGATGCCCTTCTTGTCCCGCTTGGCGGCGGCCTTCTCGCCGCCGGGCTCCTTGGCCAGCTCGAGGCGAGCGTGCAGCTCGGCCAGCTTTTCCGCGGTGGTGTGCTGAACGGGAGCCGGCACGGTTTCGGTCACTACTCGCCCACCTAACTTCTCTGGCTGGTTTTAGCAGCGATCCCGTTCAGCGCCTGGGTCATGTGCGCGCCCACCTTGGCGATGATCGGCTCGTCGATGACCTGGATGTGCTCGCCACCGACCGGCACGACCTCGAGGTCGGTCACGTGCTCGCCCCAGCCGCCATCCGGCTTGCGGGTGGCGTAGCGCGGTTCGAACATGATCGCGTCGTCATGGTAGCGATCGGCCATGTAGAGCGTGACGTGCCCGTCGTACGGCTGGATCTGGGCGGTATCGATCGCCCGATTGTCCAGGTACGACGTGCGCTGGTGCTCGATGATCCCGCCCGGGATCTGCACGCCGCTCGCTTTGACCGCCTCCAACACGAACTCCACCTGGCCCGCGTCGTCGAGCTGCTCGAGATGCTCGTAGGGAATCTCCGGGATGGTGACATTGAACGTCTTCTCGGCGAACCGGGCGTAGCGGTCCCAGCGCTTGCGGATCTCCTCCTTGGTCTGCGGGATCTCCTCGCCGGGGCGGACAGCGTCGATCAACCCGACCCATTCGACATCCTTGCCCAGCCGCTTGAGGCCGATCGCGCAGGCGTAGGCCAGCACGCCGCCGAGCGACCAGCCGGCGAGAATGTACGGCCCGTCGCCCTGGATCTCGATCAGCTTCGGAACGTACTGCGCCGCGCGCTCTTCGATCGACCCCTCGACCCGCTCCAGGCCGTACATCGGGGTGTCGGCCGGCAGCCGGTTGAGCAGCGGCTCGTAGACGACCGTCGAGCCGCCCGCCGGGTGGAACACGAAAACCGGCGGCTTCGCGCTGCCCTCCGGGCGCGCCCGCAGCGTGCGGACGAACCCGTCGACCACCCCGGCCTCCAGGTGCTCGCGCACCTTCTCCGCCAGCGCCTCGATGTTCTGCGACGTCAGCACGTCCTCGGCGGAGATCGGACCCTCGGCGCGCTCCGACAGTCGTTCCGCCATCTTGGCGGCCGTGTCGGCGTCCAGCTTGGGCAGCGGGTTGAAGATGCCGCCCGGCGACTTGCCGGTCACGATCGCCCACGTGGCGAAGGTGACCCGCTCGGAGGCGTCACGCGGTGGCACGTCGGAGTTCAGCGCCTTGGCGACCGCCTCCTGGTTGAGCGCTTCGGCCACCCCGGACACCGTCGGCTGTCCCCCGTTCACACCGGGGCCCGACGGGTTCGTCGGCGGCGGCGGGATCGGAACGTCGGAGGCCGGTGGCGCTTGCGTCTCCGGCTCGGCCTGCGGGTCGGGGGCCGGCGCCGCCACCGACGCGGGCGTGGCGCCGCTGAGCAATTCGGCCTGCTCCCTCGCGATTTCCTCCGCCGTCTGCGTCTTCTGGTGCTCGGCCAGCTGCTCGACCTCGTCGCGGTGCTCGACCGCGTACTCGATCAGCTTCTCGACGGCGTAGAGGTTGGCGTCGCGCACGGCCGTCAACTGGATGGGCGGGAGGTCGAAGTCGTACTCGACGCGGTTCTTGATCCGCACCGCCATCAGCGAGTCGAGGCCCAGCTCGATCAGCGGCACCTCCCACGGCAGGTCCTCGGGCTCGTAGCCCATGGCGGCGCCGACGATCGCGCCCAGCCGGTCGGCGATCGTCTCGCCGGAGTCCGGTGACCACTTGGTGAAGCCGGCCGGCATGTACCGGTTGGTCAGGCTGTCGCCGAGGGCCTCCTCCTCCGGGCCGTCGGCCGGAGCCTCCACTGCCGCCGCCCCGTTGGACGGAGCCGCGATCGCGGTGCCGGCGCCCACCGCCGCCGGCAGCACCGACTCGGCGCCGCCCCGGGTCACCAGCGCGTCGTACACCAGCGTGAACGACTCGTCGATGCGCGCGTGCACTTGAACCGACGCGCCGCCGGGATGCCGGGTCAGCGTGGTCACCAGCCGGGAGCCCTCCCCCGGCTTGGCCCGCTCCTCCGCGGCGGTCAGCTGCGCGTCCGGAAGGACCTCGGCCGCAGCGGCTTTCACCAGCGCCGCGAGGTCCGTCAAGCCCTTCGGCGCGTACTCCCAGACGTGGCGGCCGTCCGGCAGCGCGACGTGGTTGCCGGGCATGAGCACCGAGCCGCTGCTGGTGGCGACGTGCACGTCCAGCCAGTGCTCCTTGCGCTTGAACCGGGTCGGCGGGATGTTCGCGTAATCCTGGGGGCCCGCCGCGCGCGTGAACAGCGTCCGGGGATCCAGGTCATGCCCATAGACGTACAGCTGCGCCAGGGTCGAGACGATCGACTCGACCTCGTCCTGCTTGCGCGCCAGCGTCGGGATCAACTGGGCGTCGTGCAGGCCGGCGTCCGCCGTCGTCAGACCCACCTGCATCAGCGCCACCGGGTTGGGGGCCAGCTCGACGAAGGTGGTGTGTCCGCTGTCGACGGCGTTGCGGATGCCGTGGGTGAAGTAGACGCTGTGGCGCAGCCCCTTCTTCCAGTAGTCGACGTCGTGGATGGGCTCGGCGCCGGGCTTGATGTAGCTGCCCTCGTGCACGGTCGAGTAGATCCCGCACGTCGGGCTCATCGGCTTGATGCCCTGCAGTTCCGCGGCGAGCTCGCCCAGCAGCGGGTCCATCTGCGAGGTGTGGCTGGCGCCCTTGGTCTGGAACTTGCGGGCGAACTTGCCCTCGGATTCCGCGCGGGCGATGATCGCGTCCACCTGCTCGGGCGGGCCGCCGATGACCGTCTGCGTGGGCGCGGCGTAGACGCACACCTCCAGGTCGGGGAAGTCGGAGAACACCGTCTTGATCTCCTCGGCGGAGTACTCCACCAGCGCCATCAGCCGGATGTACTCGCCGAACAGCATCGCCTCGCCCTCGCCCATCAGATGGGAGCGGGAGCAGATGGCCCGGGTGGCGTCGCGCAGCGACAGGCCGCCGGCGAAGTAGGCGGACGCGGCCTCGCCCAGCGACTGTCCGACCACCGCGGCGGGCTTGGCGCCGTGATGCTTGAGCAGCTCGCCCAGCGCGATCTGGATCGCGAAGATGGTGACCTGGGTGGTCTCGATGCCGTAGTCCTGCGAGTCGTCGAGGATCAGCTCGAGCACCGAGTAGCCGAGCTCGTCCTGGACCAGCGCGTCGACCTTTTCGATCCACTGCGCGAAGACGTCGTTGCGCAGATACAGGCTCTTGCCCATCTTGCGGTGCTGCGCACCGAAGCCGGCCAGCACCCACACCGGTCCGTTGCTCACCGGCCCGTCGACGCTGAACACGTTCGGCCGCTGCTTGCCCTCGGCGATCGCGCGCAGGCCCTTGATGGCCTCCTCGTGGTCGTGCGCCAGCACCACCGCGCGCGAGCGACCATGGTTGCGGCGAGACAGGGACCGCCCGATCGATTCCAGCGACGACGCCTGGCCCTCGGGGCTTTCCATCCAGTCCGCGAGCTCGGCGGCCGCGGCCTTCTTCCGCGACGTCAGGAACGCCGAGATGACGAGCGGGATGACCGGCGGCGGAAGCTCTTGCGCCGCAAGCTCTTCCAGCGCGGCCTCCTTGAGGCTCAGTGCCTCTTCGGTGATCTCGGGGAGGTCTGGCTCGTCCTCCTCGGCCGCCGCGGAGGCGTCGGGGATGATGTTGCCGAAGTCGTCGAACCGCAGCGAATGCGCCTCGAACGTAGGTGTTTCGGCCGCTTCGGTGGCCGCCTTGGCCTCGGCCTGGGGCTCCGGCTCCTTTTCGACCACGTCGCGGGGCAGGACCTCGCGCACCACCACGTGCGCGTTGGCGCCGCCGAAGCCGAAGCTCGACACCCCGGCCAGCGCGTAGCCGCCGTAGCGCGGCCAATCGGTCGCCTTGTCAATGACTTTCAGGCGCATCGCGTCGAAGTCGATGTACGGGCTGGGGCCCGCGAAGTTGAGGGACGGCGGCAGCTTGTCGTGCTGCAGCGCCAGCACCACCTTGGCCATGCTGGCCGCGCCGGCGGCCGACTCCATGTGCCCCACATTGGTTTTCACCGCGCCCAGCAGCGCCGGACGGTCGGCCGGACGGCCCCTGCCGATGACCCGGCCCAGCGCCTCGGCCTCGATCGGGTCACCGAGGACGGTACCCGTGCCGTGCGCCTCGATGTAGTCGACGGTCCGCGGGTCGATGCCGGCGTCCTTGTAGGCCCGGCGCAGCACGTCGGCCTGCGCGTCCTGGTTCGGCGCGATCAGGCCGTTGGACCGGCCGTCGTGGTTGACGGCGGTGCCGGCGATCACGGCCAGGATCTGGTCGCCGTCGCGGCGCGCGTCGTCGACCCGCTTGAGCACCAGCATGCCGGCGCCCTCCGAGCGGGTGTAGCCGTCGGCGTCGGAGGAGAACGACTTGATCCGGCCGTCGGGGGCCAGCACCGCGCCGATCTCGTCGAAGCCCAGCGTCACCGCGGGCGTGATCAGCGCGTTCACGCCGCCGGCCACCGCAACATCGGCCTCGCCGTTGCGCAGCGCCTGCACGGCCTGGTGGATCGCCACCAGCGAGCTCGAGCACGCGGTGTCGATCGCGACCGAAGGCCCGCGGAAGTCGTAGAAGTAGGACACCCGGTTCGCGATGATCGACGGCGAGTTGCCGGTGATCGCGTACGGGTGCGCGACGGTCGGGTCGGAGATGGCCAAGAAGCCGTAGTCGTGGTTGGAGACGCCGACGTACACGCCGACCGCCTCGCCGCGCAGGCTCGACGCCGGGATGCGCGCGTGCTCGAGCGCCTCCCAGGTCAGCTCCAGCGCCATCCGCTGCTGCGGGTCGATGTTGTCGGCCTCGGTCTTGGCGATCGCGAAGAACTCGGAGTCGAAGCCCTTGATGTCCTTCAGGTAGCCGCCGCGGGTGCGGGCCTTGGCGACCCGCTCGGCCAGCCGCGGCTCCTCCAGGAATTCCTCCCAGCGGCCCTCGGGCAGGTCGGTGATGGCGTCGCGGCCCTCGATCAGCGCCTGCCAGGTTTCCTCGGGGCTGTTCATGTCGCCGGGCAGCCGAGTGGACAGGCCGACGATCGCGATGTCGACGCGCTCCGCGGGCCCCTTGCGCGACCAGTCAACGATCTCGACGTCGTCGTCGGGCCGTTCGGGTTCGCCCTCGATGATGCGCGTCGCCAGCGATTCGATGGTCGGATGCTGGAACGCCACCGCGACCGACAGGGTGACACCGGTCATGTCCTCGATGTCGGCGGCCATCGCCACGGCGTCGCGCGACGACAGGCCCAGCTCGACCATCGGCACCGACTCGTCGATCGAATCGGGCGACTGCCCGGTGGCCTTGGCCACGTAGTTGCGCAGCCACTCGCGCATCTCGGGGACCGTCAACTTGCGCCGCTCCTCCTCATCGCTCCGCTCTGCATCGTCGCCGGCGCGCAGCTCGGTCTTCTTGGCGGGCAGGTTCTCCTGCTGGTCCTGGGGATCGTCTATATCAGCCATGGTTCCTGGTTCAGTCGTTAGCGCCGGCGAAGGCGGTCGGGGAACCGATGCCGCTGCGCAAGCTTCCGTCGAGGTAGGCGGCGCGGCAGGCGCGCCGGCCGATCTTGCCGCTGGAGGTACGCGGAATGGTGCCGGCCTGCACCAGCAGCAGGTCGCGCACGGTCACCCCGTGCCGCACGGCGATGGCCGCCCGGATGTCGTCGGCAATGGGCTGGTAGTCGAGCTTGTGCGTGCCGGCGGCGCGCTCGGCGACGATCACCAGCTGCTCCGAGCTGTCCTCCGCGTCGTACTTGAGGCCGGCGTGCGGGTTGTCGAAGACCTCCTGCGGCAGCTGGTTGGCCGGCACGGAGAAGGCCGCCACGTAGCCGGTCCGCAGCGCGCGGCTGGCTTCCTGCGCCGAGTACTCGAGGTCCTGCGGGTAGTGGTTGCGGCCATCGATGATGACCAGGTCCTTGATGCGGCCGACAATATAGAGGTGGCCGTCGTGATAGGTGCCGTAGTCGCCGGTGCGCACCCACAACCCGTCGTCGGGGGCGCCCTCGGCGTGTGACTCGCTGATGCGGGACTTCAGGATGTTGCGGAAGGTGTGGTTGGTCTCTTCCTCCTTGCCCCAGTAGCCGATCCCCAGGTTGTTGCCATGCAGCCAGATCTCACCGACCTGACCGTCGGGCAGCTCGCTGGCCGTGTCGGGGTCGACGATCACCGCCCACTCGTCGACGCCGATGACACCCGCGGACACCTGGGCGACGGCGTTCGGCGCGTCGGCCGGGACCTCCACGAAGCGCTGGTTGTTCATCGCGTCGCGGTCGACGTGGATGACCCGGGGCGCCTCGTCCATCGGGGTGGTGGAGACGAACAGCGTCGCCTCGGCCAGGCCGTAGGACGGCTTGATGGCTGTCTCGCGCAGGCCGTAGGGCGCGAACGCCTCGTAGAACTTGCGCATCGACGCCGGCGACACCGGCTCGCTGCCGTTGAGGATGCCCTTGACGTTGCTCAGGTCCAGCGGCGGCTCGCCCTCCTTCGGGACGCCGCGCATTGCGGCGTGCTCGAAGGCGAAGTTCGGCGCGACGGTGAAGACCTCGCAGTCCGGGGCGTCGTCAGGCTTGCGCGCCATCTCCCGGATCCAGCGCCCGGGACGGCGCACGAACGCGGCCGGGGTCATGAAGGTGAAGTTGTGGCCGAGCACCGGCGACAGCAGCGCGGTGATCAGGCCCATGTCGTGGAAGAACGGCAACCAGGACAGCCCGCGGTCGCCCTCCTTGCCCTCGAGGCCGTTGAGCACCTGCAGCACGTTGGTGGGCAGGTTCAGGTGGGTGATCTCCACGCCCGTCGGGGTGCGGGTGGAACCGGAGGTGTACTGCAGGTAGGCGATGGTGGTCTCGTCCGCCTCGGGCTCCTGCCAGGTCGACGCGACCTCGTTGGGCACCGCGTCGACGGCGATGACGCGCGGCCGTTCCTTGGCCGCGCGGGCGCGGATGAACTTGCGGACGCCCTCGGCGGCCTCGGTGGTGGTCAGAATCGTCGAGGGCGTGCAGTCGTCCAGGACGGCGTGCAGCCGGCCGACGTGACCCGGCTCGCTCGGGTCGAACAGCGGCACGGCGATCCGGCCGGAGTACAGCGCCCCGAAGAACGCGATCAGGTAGTTGAGGTTCTGCGGGCACAGGATGGCGATGCGGTCACCGGGCTGGGTGACCTGTTGCAGGCGGGCGCCGACGGCGCGGTTACGGGCGCTGAATTCGGCCCACGAGATGTCGCGGTATTCACCGTCCCGCTCGGTGGAGAAGTCGACGAACCGGTAGGCCAGCTTGTCGCCGCGAACCTTCGCCCACTTCTCAACGTGACGAACCAGGTTCGTGTTGTCCGGGAACCTGATTTTTCCATTCACGATGAACGGGTTGTGGTACGCCATGCCGCCCTCTCCTGTCACAACCTGTGTCGGTCGGCGTGGCCGACCACTTTGGTGCCGGCCGCGCCGACGGGTCCTCTATACACGAGCCGGCTTAGAACGGCCCGCGCCCGGGAGCGCCGGTCCTTGCGGCCGCAACGAAGCTCTAATTGCTCTTAATTTTCTCTTAATGTTAAGTGCCGCCTCGCGGCAGACCAAATCACAAGGTACCGCCGATCGCGTCACGGATTCGCCTAGGTCGCGGGGGTGTCACCCATGTTTGGGATGTGGCGCGTTTTCGATCAGCCCGCGCGCCCAATTCAGCGTCCAATCCGTCGCCGGCGCCCCGTCCAGATTCCAGAACTGGGTGGTGGCGTACAGCGCGTGGACGGGTTGCCCGGCCCCGCCGGCCAGGGTGTTCAGGGTGTCGGGCAGCTTGGCCACGCTGAACGCCTCGTTCGGCGCGGCGCAGATGAGGTCGCCCGGCGCGCAGATCTCGTTCGTCTTGGCATTCAGCGCGCCGAAGCCGCCCGGCCGGGCGCCGGTCATGGTCAGCCCGAGGCCCGACAGCACCGGCACCTCGTGCAGGGTGATCTCGGCGCCCTCGCCGGGCGGGTTGGGCCCGATGTCGTTGCCGACCCCGTCCTGGCGGCGACCGTCGGCGATCAACGTCACACCCAGCACCAGGTCGTCATCGACGGGCCCGCGGCCGTTGCCGATGTCGCTGGCGATGTCGCCGACGATCACCGCGCCCTGCGAAAACCCCATCAGCACGTAGCTGGTCAGCGGGCACTTGTTGTTCATGTCGGTCATCGCCTGGACGGTCGCGCGGGTGCCTTCCGCACGGCTCTCGTTGTACGACATCTGCGTGTCGCCGCTCAGCGGATTGTGGAACTGCGCGGTGTAGGGGGTGGTGAACGTCTGCACCCTGGAGGAGGGGAACTGCTGGGCGATGTCCGCGGTCACCTTGTGCAGCAACGCATTCGGGAATTGCGCCGGGTTCAGCGGATCGTCCTGCGGGGCCGACTCCCAGGTGCCCGGGACGTTGATCAACTGCACGTCCGGGCACGACGCGTCCTGGGAAGCGGGCCGCGGCTTGTGCGGGTGCGTGGTCGTGGAGCTCGGCGGCAGGACGCCGGGCGGCACCGCGCTGGGCGGTGTCTTGGGGCCGCGCAGCAGCATCACCACGGCCACGATGACCAACAACACGACGCCGGCCACCGCAAGCGCGGCGATCCAGGCGAGGGTCCGGTGGCGTTTACGCCGCGCGCTCGTGGTCATGTTCTCCTGCTGCAGAGTCGGTCGATCGCAGCTCGGTACCAGGAAAGCGGCCGTGCCGCCCTCCGCTGCGCTCCCTACACGGTACCGGCGTCCGGACTAGCGGATTGCTCCCACGATGTCGCCCGACATGGCGCCCAGCTGCCCGGCCCACGAGCCCCAGCCGTTGTCGCCGCCGCCGGGGAAGTCGAAGTGGCCGTTGTGCCCGCCGTTGCTGCGGTACTGCTGGTAGAACATCCGGCTGTTGCCCATCGCCTCGGCGGCCTGGCCGATCATGGCGGCGGGGTCGCTGGCCGCGTCCGTGGTCGGGCTCCACACCCACACGCGGGTGTTGTTCTGCGCCAGCAGCGCGGCGTGCACCCAGGGGTCATGCCACTTCCACCGGCCCAGCTGCGGGGCGCCCCACATGCCGTTGCCGTCGACGCCGCCGAACTGCTGCAGGCCGGCCAGGATCGAACCGTTGGTGGTGGTGTTCGACGGGTAGAGGAACCCGGACAGGGAGCCGGCGAAGCCGTAGCGGTCGGGGTGGAAGCATGCGAGCGCCATCGCCGCGTAGCCGCCCTGGGAGGCGCCGACGGCGGCGTGGCCGCCGGGCGCCAGGCCCTTGTTGGCGGCCAGCCAGTTGGGCAGCTCGCTGGACAGGAAGGTGTCCCACTGCTTGCTGCCGTCGTTCTCCCAGTTCGTGTACATGCTGTAGGCGCCGCCCGCGGGCGCCGCGACGGAAATGCCCTTGCCGGCCAGCGTGTTCATCGCGTTGCCGGCGGTGACCCAGTTGCTGACGTCGGGGGCGGCGTCGAACGCGTCCAGCAGCACCACCATGTGCGGGCCGCCGGCCAGGAAGGCCACCGGGATGTCGCGGCCCATCGCCGCCGACGGCACCATCAGGGTCTCGTAGCCCGCCGCGCGGGCCTTCCCGAGGGGACCCCCCACCCCGAGGGCCAGAACCATGCCCATCAGCAACGTTGCCAGACCCCGCACGACCCTCATGTCCACCCTCCATCGTCTAGTCGCTGTCTGCACATTAGCCAGCGACGCCAGCGTCCCGTCCCGCGGGTAGTGAAACAGATCACACCGGCCGCAAACAACTAGCGGCGGGAACCCCGAAAGGTGCCCGCCGCCAGTCGCATTGCCGTGGTGTTTAGGTGCCGGTGCCGGTGCCCTGGTTGCCGGCGGCCGCGGCGGTAGCCGGGCCGGCGCCGGGGGTGGCGCCCAGCGTGGACTGCAGGTCAGGCTTCATCGCCTGCAGCTGCGCGCCCCAGTACGGCCAGTCGTGCGTGCCGTTGGCGTCGAAGTTGAACACCGCGTTGTGGCCACCCGCCTGGTTGTAGGCGTCCTGGAACTTCAGGTTCGAAGTCCGCACGAAGCCCTCGAGGAACTTGGCCGGCAGGTTGTCGCCACCGAGGTCGGACGGCTTGCCGTTACCGCAGTAGATCCAGATGCGGGTGTTGTTGGCGACGAGCTTGCCAACCTGCAGCGACGGGTCGTTGCGCTGCCAGGCCGGGTCGCTGGACGGGCCCCACATGTCGTCCTTCTTGTAGCCGCCCGCGTCGCCCATGGCCAGGCCGATCAGCGACGGGCCCATGCCTTGCGACGGGTCCAGCAGCGCCGACAGCGAGCCGGCGTAAACGAACTGGTTCGGGTGGTAGGCGGCCAGGATCAGCGCCGACGAACCGGCCATCGACAGACCGACGGCAGCGCTGCCGGTCGGCTTGACCTGCTTGTTGGAGGCCAGGTACGACGGCAGCTCGCTGGTCAGGAAGGTCTCCCACTTGTAGGTGGTGCAGCCGGCCTTACCGCAGGCGGGCTTGTACCAGTCGGAGTAGAAGCTGGACTGGCCGCCGACCGGCATGACCGTGGCGATGCCCGACTGGTTGTACCACTCGAACGCCGGGGTGTTGATGTCCCAGCCGTTGAAGTCGTCCTGCGCGCGCATGCCGTCGAGCAGGTAGAGCGCCGGCGCGTTGGCCCCGCCGCCCTGGAACTGAACCTTGATGTCGCGGCCCATTGCGGCCGAGGGAACCTGCAGGTACTCCACCGGCAGACCCGGGCGCGAGAACGCCCCGGCGGTCGCCGAGCCCCCCACGGCGCCAATCAGACCCGAGAGCAGGGCCGCGCCAACGGCCCCCACCACGAGCCGTCGTGGCATACCCGCCACGGCGCCGCGAAACCTGTCGACAAGCGTCATCCTTGCTTCCTCATCCTTCTTTCGGCCTTTCGGCGCATTTCTCCGATTGGACGCATCCCCGAATTGGGTCCGACTGCATACGCGTCGGGCGCAGCAGTGCTCGTGTAGTCAACCACACCCGGGCGCATCCCCTCTCATCGAGCCGCTCGGGCAAACCGCGATTTGGCGCTCCTACCCAACGATTTTGGGGCCAAACACCGACATGGAGAATCGCGTTTCCGCATGTGCTTGGCCGCGGGTGCGCACTGGTGAGAGCACAGATGTGAGATTGCTGGCAATGTCCTCGGACACGCCGGCGGAGCCGAATTCGGCACCCGCAGAAAAAAATTTCGGTCCGCCTGACCTACTCCCGCGGAGGCGGCGGAATTGCCTCCGGCACCGGCAGCCCGCACCGCGCGAGCTCGTAGAGCGGAACGCGATCGATTCGGTACTTGGTGAACTCGAACGAGTGCACGACGTTGGAGACGAAGCGGTGCAAGGTCATTGGCGCTCGCACCGAGCTGAGCACCGCCTGGGTCTCAGGGCATTTCAGGGCCGCCACCGCCTGCGCAACCCAATTCACGTCCAAATAGCCCGGAATGCCGGGATACAACTTGACCCAGGGGCCGTCGGCGATCACCCAGTCCGGGAAAAGGTTCTTGTCGTGCCCGATCCGGCCGTGCTTCAGCCGCTCGGTGTGCTGGGCCAGTGGGTTTGCCAGACCGATCTGGTCGATCACCCTGACGTCGAGGCCGACGTTCATGCCGAGCATCCCGAGGTTGGTGAAAAACACCGCATGCTGCGGCTTTTGCGGCGCGTTGGGGTCACCGGGCGCGGGCTGGAGCATCGGCACCAGGTCCCACTGGATGTAGTTGCCGGACGGCAGCAACAGCGCCCCGTCCGGGGTGTTGTCGAGGGCGGTCAGCACGGCGGCCATCCGCGGGTAGTCCAGGTAGTCCGCGGCGGTCAGCGGGTGCGCGTGCCCGGTGGCCTGCGCGTAGAAGCGGCGCTCGTCGACGATTCCCGAGTAGGTGACGTGGGTGGCGTCGTCGCCCATCCCGGGGGAGTTTGCTGCCCACAGCGACCAGCCGGCGATTCCGAGCCACAGCGCGGCGGCGGCGCCGGCCACCCAGTTACCCGTCTCCCGCGAGTAATCCGCGCCGTCGGGGATCGGCACCGGAATCACGGCCACGGGTGCCAGCAAACAAAACAGGGGCGCCAGCAGCACCCTGGCGTGCATGAAATCGCCGCCCTGCCGGATCCAGTACAAGCCCTGCAGCAGGCCGCTGACGACGACGAAGGCGACGACCGCCGGCGGGCTCTGCACCGCCCGCGCCACCCGGCCGTAGTCGGGCGCCAGCGCGGGGCGAAGGAACGACGGGCGGCGACGCGCCACCACCAGCAGCGCACCGAGCGCCAACAGCAGCACCACCGGTACCCAGACCGCGTACGGACCGTTGAAGTTCGAGAGGTAGATCATTCCCTGCGACCACTTGTCGCCGGCCGCGTCCTTGGCCAGGGCCGTCCCGGGCACCAGCAGCCCGTAGTAGCCCATCCGGAAGATCTCGTACGCCACCGGCAGGAAGCCGCCGGCCACCACGATCAGCACGCGGCGCCGCCAGGTGCGCGCGGCGATGAGCATCATGATCAGCGCCAGCCCGCCCATCAGCGCCAGGTCGGGCCGGACGAGGACGCTGAAGCCCGCGACGAAGGCCAGCGCGCCGATGAACACCCGGCCCTCCGCGCGCCCCCGCACCGGCTGCGCCCAGCACACCATCATCCACCACAGCAGCCCGAGATAGGCCAGCGTCAGGCCGCTCTCCAGGCCGGAGGTGGCAAAGTCACGCGCCGGCGGCAGCGCGATGTAGACCAGCGCCCCGGCCGGCAGCATGATCGCCCTGCGGCCCCGCAGGCTGGGGGCGTACAGGCGGCCTGCGCCCAGCATCAACAAGGCCACGCCGAGCACCGAAAGCGTCAGGGCCAGCGCCAGCGCCACGTACTCCATCCGCATCGGCCCGCCGACCCAGCTGCCCACGTACATCAGGTAGGTCCATGCGGTGGAGGTGTTCGCCTCGACCCGCTCGCCGGCGTTGAAGACCGGGCCATTGCCGGCCAGCAAATTGCGCACGGTGCGCAGCACGATCAGCCCGTCGTCGGCGATCCAGCGTCGCTGCCAGGCGCCCCAGGCGAACAGCGCGGCAACCACCACCACGCTGATCCACAGGCTGACCCGCACCATGGTGACGTAGGGGAACGGCGGGCGGCCGGCCCGCCTGATCACCGGCCGCCGGCGCAGCACCCCCGCCCCCAACGCCTTCAGCTGGGGGCTAGCCGAAGGCAACGGCGGCCCCAACTGTCGCGATCCAGGCCAGCGCCAGCAGCTGCAACACCCGGTCACGCAACGCAATGTCCTCGGGCTCCCCCGCGAGCCCGCCGTCGACGTCGACCGCGTAGCGCAGGATCGCGATGGTGAAGGGGACCATCGACACCGAGAACCAGCCGGCCGAACCGTGGTCGCGCTCGAAGGCCCACAGCCCGTAGCACAGCACCACGGCGGTCGCCGACATCGTCCAGATGAAGCGCAGGTAGGTGCCCGTATAGCTCTCCAGCGCCTTGCGGATCGCCGCGCCGGTGCGCTCGGCCAGCTGCAGCTCGGCGTAGCGCTTGCCGGCGGCCATGAACAGCGACCCGAACGCCATGATCAGCAAAAACCATTGCGACAGCCGGGTTTCGGCGGCCGCGCCCCCGGCGATGGCCCGCAACAGGAACCCCGAGGACACGATGCAGATGTCCATCACGGCCTGGTGCTTGAGGCCGAAGCAATAGGCCAGCTGAATCGCGATGTAGACCGCCATCACCAGCGCCAGGTTCGGCGTCAGCCACCAGGCCAGGCCGAGCGATGCGACCGCGAGCACGACGGCCAGGGTGTAGGCCAGCCATTCGGGCACCACGCCGGCGGCGATGGGGCGGAATCGTTTGGTGGGGTGTTCGCGGTCGGCCTCGACGTCGCGCACGTCGTTGATCAGGTACACCGCCGAGGCCGCCAGGCTGAACACCACGAAGGCGACCGCCATCTGAAGCCCGAGCTGGCCGTACTCGTAGCGGTGGCCGCGGCCCGCCGCGCTCAACGGCGCGGCCAGGACCAGCACGTTCTTCACCCATTGCCGCGGCCGGATCGCCTTGATCACCCCGACGATCAGGTTCGACGGCGGTCCGATCACCACGTCTTCGCTCATTGGGCACACACCTCTCCCGCTCGCCCCGCGATCCCCGCGACGGCGGCGCCCAGGGCGACGCCGAAAGCCACGTCGCTGGGATAGTGCACGCCCAGCAGTATCCGCGACAGCGCCATCGGCGGTACCAGGACCGCGGGCAGCGGCAGCCCGGTGACCCGGCCCATCAGGATGGCCGCGGCGGTGGTGGAGGTGGCGTGCGCGGAGGGAAAGCTCAGCCGGCTGGGGGTGCCGACGTTGACCGCGACGGCCGGATCATGCGGCCGTTGGCGGCGCACCACCCGCTTGACCAACACGGCGGCGGCGTGCGCGGCGAACGCGCCGGCCCCCACCGTCAGCCAATCGCGGCGACGACTCGGCATCAGGACCGCGCCGAGCACCGCGACGGCCAGCCAGCCGATGCTGTGCTCCCCGAAATGCGACAGCCCCCGCGCCACGGTCAGCACGCCGGGACGATCGGCCAGTGCCGACTGGACGGCCACCAGCGCGGCCACTTCGCCGCGCGGAGCGGCCGTTTCAGCCATGTTTGGGCTCGTTGTGCGGCGGCAGCAACGCCGCTTCCCACTTCTGCTTGCTCGACAGCACGGGCAACGCCTCCCGGTACACCCGGCGCATCTCGTCGAACCGGCTCAGCAGCTGGCGCTGCCGGCGCAGCGACTTGAGCAGCAGCGAGATCATCTTGCCGCGGTCGCGTTGCCGGTAGACGACCCCGCACCCATCGGCGGTCGTCACCGTCACGCCGTCGACGGTGCACAGCCGGAACCAGCGCGCGTCCTGCGTGGGCACGTTGTACTCCGGGCGCACGTGGGCCGCCGGGTCGGCCTTGGTCATGTTGTGAAAAATGCCGCGGGACAACCGGTAACCGATGGAGACCGGGTTCACCGGTGGCTTCATCGCCCTGCTTCGATGCATCGGCTGCGGCAGTTCGCTCGCCGCCGGCAGCACGACGGCGTCCGGGTACTCCTTGCGCAGACGGTGCACCTGCGGCAGCGCGCTTTCCAGGATGGAGAAGATGTGCTCGGGGCCGGCCAGGAAGTCGTCGATCGCCTTGTTCTGGATGGCCACCGTCGAATACTCAAGGCAGGCAAGATGTTTGAGCGTCGCCTTGAGGTGGCTGCGGACCAGCCCGGTCACGTCGCCGTCCCAGTGCATGGCCGCGACCACCAGCCGGTTGCGCAGGTGGAAGTAGGCCTGCCAGTCGATGGCGTCGTCCTTGTCGCTCCAGGCCATGTGCCAGATCGCCGCGCCGGGCAGCGTGACGGTCGGGTAGCCGCGCTCGGCAGCCCGCAGGCCGTAGTCGGCGTCGTCCCATTTGATGAACAGCGGCAGCGGCTGCCCGAGCTCCTCGGCGACCTGCCGCGGGATCATGCACGTCCACCAGCCGTTGTAGTCGACGTCGATGCGGCGGTGCAGCAGCTTGCTTCGATCGTTGTTGTCGTTCAACGGATATTCGGCGAAGTCGTGGTCGTACTCGGCGTGCGGCGCGGAGGTCCACATGAAGTTCGTCCGGTCCACGATCTCGCCCATGATGTGCAGGTGCGACGGCTCCTGCAGGTTGAGCATCTGGCCGCCCACCAGCATCGGGCTCTTGGCGAAGCGGTGCATCGCCAGCACCCGCAGGATGGAGTCCGGCTCGATGCGGATGTCGTCGTCCATGAACAGGATCTGTTGGCAATCCGTGTTTTTCAGCGCCTCGTACATCACCCGGCTGTAGCCCCCGGAGCCGCCGAGGTTGGGCTGGTCGTGGATGGACAGCCGATTGCCCAGCCGGGCGGCCGCGTCGGGGAAGTCGGGGTGATCGCGCACCTTGCGGACGCCTTGGTCGGGGACGATGACCGCCCCAATCACCTCGTCCACCAACGGGTCTGCGGTGAGCGTGCTCAGCGCGTTGACACAGTCGGAGGGACGGTTGAACGTGGGAATCCCCACCGCGATGTTGGCCGTGCCCGGGGCGGGCTCGGTCGCATACCAGCCGCCGCCGACGAGGGTGACCTTGCTGTCGGTGGTGATGTCGAACCAGATCCAGCCGCCGTCCTCGAACGGCTTGAGCGCCACCTCGATCTCGACCACTTGAACCTTGCTGGGCTGGTCGTCGGTGCCGGCGAATTCGCGGCCCTCGACGAAGATGCGGGCCCCAGTGGCCTTGGTCCGGTAGACGTCGACGCGGCCGGACCCGGTCAACTCGACGCGCAGCACCACTGACTGGCAGATCGACCAGCGCCGCCAGTAGCTGGCGGGGAACGCGTTGAAGTACGTCGCGAACGAGACCTCGGACTCCGCGCCGATCTCCAGCGACGTCCGCGAGGTGGCGTGCGCGCGCCGCGCGTTGGTCGTCGACTCCTCGAGGTACAGCTTGCGGACGTCGAGCGGTTCACCCGGACGCGGCAAGATGATTCGGGAAAGCAGGCTCACAGCGGTCATCCCCCCGCACCTTCCTCCACTAGGTCTTTGCCGTCGCGCAGGTGCGGCGCGAGGACGTTGTCGTACATGTTCAGTGCGCTGGCAATCGCCATGTGCATATCCAGATATTGGTAGGTGCCGAGCCGCCCGCCGAACAGCACCTTCGACGACGCGGTCTCGGACTTCGCCCGGGCCCGGTACGCCGCCACCAGGGCGCGGTCGGCCTCGGTGTTGATCGGGTAGTAGGGCTCGTCGTCGTCCTCGGCGAACCGGGAGTACTCGCGCATGATCACGGTCTTGTCGGTCGGATAGTCCCGCTCGGTGTGGAAGTGCCGGAACTCGTGGATCCGGGTGAAGGGCACCTCGGGATCGTTGTAGTTCATCACCGGCGTGCCCTGAAAGTCCCCGATGGGGAGGACTTCCACCTCGAAGTCCAGGGTGCGCCATCCGAGCCGGCCGTCGGCGTAGTCGAAGTAACGGTCCAGCGGGCCGGTGTACACGACGGGCGCGTCGGGGCTGTCCGCGCGCAGCTGGTCCCGCACGTCGAACCAGTCGGTGTCGAGCCTGACCTCGATGCGGTCGTCGGCGGCCATCCGCTTCAGCCAGGCCGTGTAGCCGTCGACCGGCAGGCCCTCGTAGGTGTCGCTGAAGTACCGGTTGTCGAAGGTGTAGCGCACCGGCAGCCGGGTGATGTTGGACGCCGGCAGTTCCTTGGGGTCGGTCTGCCACTGCTTGGCGGTGTAGCCCTTGACGAACGCCTCGTAGAGCGGCCGTCCGATCAGCGAGATCGCCTTCTCCTCCAGGTTTTGCGCGTCGGCGGTGTTGATCTCGGCGGCCTGCTCGGCGATGAGCTGCCGCGCTTCGTCCGGGGTGAAGTACCGGCCGAAGAACTGCGACACCAGGCCCAGCCCCATCGGGAACTGGTAGGCCTGGCCGTTGTGCATCGCGAACACCCGGTGGCGGTAGTCGGTGAACTCGGTGAACTGGCGGACGTAGTCCCAGACCCTCTTATTAGAGGTGTGGAACAGGTGCGCGCCGTACTTGTGCACTTCGATGCCGGTCTGCGGCTCGGCCTCGGAATACGCGTTGCCCCCGATGTGCGGGCGCCGTTCGACGACGAGCACGCGCTTTCCGAGTTGGGTAGCCACGCGCTCGGCGATGGTCAGGCCGAAGAATCCGGAACCGACGACAAAAAGATCGAAACGAGCGGTCATCGGTTGCTTAGGGTATCCGACCGCGCCGGTCTAACCCATTTGGCGAGGCCATGCGGTGCGGGTTAACCCAAATGACAACGACTTTCGGGGCCTCGCCGCCCCGGTCACAGTCGGAGTCGCAATTACCTCACGATTCAATATCAGCACTCTAGTCACAGCAATCCCACTCGTACCATCGACTCTGTGTGCTTCATGCCGGATAGGACGGAAGGGGCGCGCCGACACAACGCAGTTTCAATAGTTGTCCAGATTTGAGGAGACTTCCGTGCCGAACCGACGCCGACGCAAGCTTTCGACAGCCATGAGCGCGGTCGCCGCCGTGGCAGTGGCGAGTCCTTGCGCATACTTCCTTGTCTACGAATCCACCGCCGACAGCAAGCCGGCCGAGCACCACGAGTTCAAGAAGGCCGCGGTGATGTCCGACCTGCCCGGCGAACTGATGGGCGCGCTGTCGCAGGGCCTGTCGCAGTTCGGGATCAACTTGCCGCCCGTGCCCGCCCTGAGCGGGACCGGGGCCACCGGGGCGAGCACCCCGGGCCTGGCCAGTCCGGGCCTGGGCACCTCGGGGCTCACCAGCCCGGGTTTGACCAGCCCGGGCCTCACCAGCCCCGGTCTTGCCAGTCCGGGCTTGACCAGTCCGGCGCTGACCAGCCCGGGCCTGACGAGCCCGGCTTTGTCGAACCCGGGATTGCCGCCCACCACGCCCGGCGTCACCACGCCCGGTGCGGTGCCCACGACGCCGGCCGCGGGGCTCAACCCGGCGCTGACCAGCCCGGCCGGCGTCACCCCCGGCGTCGGCAGTCCCACCCTGTCGCCCAGTGAGGTGCCGATCGACTCGACGACCGGGTTGGACCCGGGCGCCGGTGGCACCTACCCGATCCTCGGTGACCCGTCCACGCTGGGCGGCGCCTCGCCGATCGCGTCCGGGGGCACCGGGGGCACCGGGGGCAGCTCGGGCGGTGGTGGCCTGGTCAACGACCTGATGCAGGCCGCCAACCAGTTGGGCGCCAGCCAGGCCATCGACCTGCTCAAGGGCCTGGTGATGCCGGCCATCATGCAGGGTGTCCAGCAGGGTGCCGCCGGTGGTGCGCCGGGTGCCGCGTTGCCGGCCGCCGCCGGTGCGCTGCCGGGCGCCGCCGGTGCGCTGCCGGGCGCGGCCAAGGCCCTGCCGGGCGCTGCCGCCGGTGCGCTGCCGGCCGCCGCGGGCGCCCTGCCGGGTGCCGCGGGTGCCCTGCCGGGTGCCGCGGGCGCCCTGCCGGGTGCTGCCGCGGGTGCGCTGCCGGCCGCCGCGGGTGCCGCGGGCGCCGTGCCGGGTGCCGCGGGCGCCCTGCCGGGTGCCGCCGCCGGTGCGCTGCCGGCCGCCGCGGGGGCGCTACCCGCCGCCGCGGGTGCTACCGGCGCCCTGACCGGTGCCGCCGCGCCGGTTCTGCCCCACTAGAACCCCACACAACCGGGAGGAACCTGTCCCCTGACGGCACCGCAGAGCCCCTCTGCGGTGCCGTCGAACAGGTTTTCGTGGACTTTTCGGCGTCAGCATCGTGTCGCCTCATAAATAACACCAGAAACACACGTAACATCAGCTGGTGTCGTCCCGCAGTCGTGCGCCAACGATGTTGCTCACCGCCATCGCGGCGACCGTCGTCATCGTCTCGTGGGTGGGCGACGCGACGCACGACCGCCGCGCGGCGGAGCCGCCGCGGAGCCAGGACACCCAGCTCGCCGAGCAGCCGCTGATCGGGCTCGGGGGCGGGGTCACGGTTCGCGAGCTCAGCCAGGGCACGCCGTTTTCATTGGTCGCGCTCACGGGCGACCTGGCGGGCACGTCCACCCGGGTGCGCGCCAAGCGCCCCGACGGTTCGTGGGGACCCTGGTATCAGACCGAGTACGAGACGGCGGCTCCCGACGCCGCGCCGGTGGGCGACGACGCCGCGGCCGTATCGGCCCGCCCGGCCGAGCCGACCGAGGGGCCGCGCAGCACCGACCCGGTGTTCGTGGGCACCACCACGACCGTCCAGATCGCGGTCACCCGCCCCCTCGATGCGCCGGTGACGCAGCCGGGCACCGCGACGGCCCCCGAGGGCCTGGGGTACAAGCCGGTCAGCAGGGAACAGCCCTTCGGGCAGAACATCTCCGCGATCCTCATCTCCCCGCCGCAAACGCCGTCCCGGACGCACTGGACGCCCCCGACCGGGGTCATGATGCCGGGGCAGCCGCCCCCGATCATCAGCCGCGCGGAGTGGGGCGCCGACGAATCGCTGCGCTGTGGTAGTCCCCAGTACGACAACGGGATTCGCGCCGCCGTCGTCCACCACACCGCCGGCAGCAACGACTACTCCCCGCTGGAATCGGCCGGGATCGTCAAGGCGATCTACACCTACCACAGCAAGACTTTGGGCTGGTGCGACATCGCGTACAACGCGCTGGTCGACAAGTACGGCCAGGTGTTCGAGGGCAGCGCCGGGGGCCTCACCAAGGCCGTCGAGGCCTTTCACACCGGCGGCTTCAACCGCAACACCTGGGGCGTGGCGATGATCGGGAACTTCGACGACGTGCCGCCCACGCCCATCCAGCTGCGGACCCTGGGCCGTCTGCTCGGGTGGCGGCTGGGCATGGACGGCGTCGACCCCAAGGGCACGGTGGCGCTGGAGTCCGCCGGCAGCCACTACACCACCTTCGCCGCCGGCACCATCGCCAACCTGCCCACCATCTTCACCCACCGCGACGTCGGCAACACCGACTGTCCCGGCAACGCCGCCTACGCCCTGATGGACGAAATCCGGGACATCGCATCGCATTTCAACGATCCGCCCGAGGAGCTGATCAACGCGCTGAAGGGCGGGGCGATCTATGACCATTGGCTGGCGATGGGCGGGATGAACAGCGTCCTGGGCGCACCCACCTCTCCGGAAGACAGCGCGGACGGCGACGCCCGCTTTGCCACCTTCGCGAAGGGCGCGATGTACTGGTCGCCCGAGATCGGCCCGCAGCCGGTGACCGGGGCCATCTACGACGCTTGGGCCTCGCTGAGCTACGAACGCGGGCCGCTCGGGCTGCCGACCAGCGCGGAAATCCAAGAGCCCCTGCAGATTACGCAGAATTTCCAGCACGGGACCCTCAACTACGAGCGGCTCACCGGCAACGTCACCTCGGTCGTCGACGGCATCACGACGCCGCTGTCCACGCAATCCCCGAGCGGCCCCGACGTGCCGCCCGAGCACTTCTCGCTGCCGAGCCACCCCTCCGCCACCTAGACCTATCGGGTCGTTTCGGACCACGTGTGGCCCCGGTCACAGTACGCTCGGATTTGCCCGGCATGACGGGGTTGGCCCGACGCGAGGGGAGACGGCCGTGTCGTTCGTGATCACAGAACCGGAGCTAGTGACGGCCGCAGCCGAGCGCCTGTCGGGCATCGGCACCAACCTCGTTGAGGCCACCGCCGCCGCCGCGGCCCCCACGACCGGGGTCGCCGCCGCGGCCTCCGACGAGGTGTCGATCGCAGTCTCGGAGGTGTTCGGCAGGTTCGGCCGCGAATTCCAGGCCCTCGGCGCCCAAGCGGTGGCGTTCCAGGACGAGTTCGTCGGCCTGCTCAACGGCGGCGCGGCGGCCTACCTGAGCACCGAGCTCGCCAACGCCCAGCAGGGCCTGCTGGCGACCGGCCTGTCCACGGGAACCGCTGCGTCCGGCCTGGCCGCCGCCGTCCCCGGGGGCGCGTATGGCCAACTGATCGTCAATACGTCGGCGAACCTGCAAAGCCTCTTCACCGCCTGGTCCGCCGACCCGTTCCCGCTCCTGCGGCAGGTCCTGGTCAACCAGCTGGGTTATTGGCAGCAGATCGCGACGGCGCTCACCAACACCCTCGAGAACTTCCCCGCCTTCCTGGCCAACCTGCCGGCGGCCATCCAGTCCGGCATCCAGCAACTCCTGGCCTTCAACCCGGCCTTCTATATCCAGCAATTCATCACCACGCAGCTCGGCTTCGCCCAGGAATTCGCCACCAACCTCTACGCCGCGGCCACCGGGGTCTGGGCCGGCCTGCCCGCGTTCGGCGCGCAGCTGCAGGTGGCCCTGCAGGCCGTCCTGGCTGGCGATTACTTCGGCGCGGTGCAGGACGTCGCCCAGGCGTTCGCGAATCTCCTTGTCACAGGAGTCAACCCGGGGACGCCATCGATCAGTCTCGTGTCTGTTATCCCCCCCACGGTGAACGCCACGGTGAATCCGACCCTGCTTGGCCCACTGGGGAACCTGTTCACCCTCGCGAATATCCCGGGGCAAGAGGCGCAGTATTTCACCAATCTGATGCCCCCGTCCATCCCTCGGCAGATGGCGCAGAATTTCACTAACGTGCTCAATACCCTTACTATTCCGAGCATTTCGGCGACCGCTGTCTTACAGGTAGCGAACCCTCCGACCGGATCGCTCAGCGCCTTCTTCGGGTTACCGTTGGTCATCACCTACGCCATGGCCGGTGCGCCACTCGCGACGCTGGGTGGGATGGCGGACGCCGCGACGGCGGTCCAGCAGGCGCTGTTGGCCGGCGACGGCGTGGGGGCCCTCGGCGCACTCGTCAACGCTCCCGCCGTCGTGGCCAACGGCTTCCTCAATGGCGAAACCGTCGTGGATATGACGGTTCCGGTGCCGGTGTTTTATGCACTGCCGTCGCCACTTCCTCCGATCAGCTTTACCGCGCAGATCGTCCTGCACCTGCCCTTCGACGGCATTCTTGTTCCGCCCCACCCTCTTACGGGGACGGTAGCCCTCACCAGCCCCATTTCTACTCAGCCGTCTCCCGTGACCGTCTTCGGCACGCCGTTCATGGGCCTGGCACCACTGATGCTCAACTACCTGCCGCAACAGCTGGCGGCAGCAATCGCGCCCACGGGCTAGCTGTACTCGGTCATCAGGTTGGTCGCAGTCGGCTGATCGGGGGTCGTCCTGCGAGTGCGCTGTGGCGTCGTCG
>NZ_LQPM01000004.1 GCF_002101815.1 Mycobacterium paraense
CGGGCGGGGCGGTGGGCCCGTCGGGCGTCCGGGCGGCGGGACGGGCGGGCCGATCTGGAAAACCAGCCGCGGCCCCCGCTGCGGGTCACCGAGCGTGATCGCCTGCCCGGAGTGCAGGTCGACCGTCGACACCCGCGAGCCGTTGACGTACATGCCGCGGGGGCTGTTGTCGATGGCCACCCAGTGACTTCCGGTGAAGCGCAGCACCACGTCGGGCTGGGGTGTCGGCGGGGAGCCGTCACCTGGGCGATCGAGCGGGATGTCGATGCCCCGCCCGCGGCCCACCAGCACGTCACGGCCGGGCGGGAAGACGTACCTCGTCGGTCCGACCCACACGGTCAACGGGGCGGCCGGATTGGCGGACGCCTCCATGCGAATCACCGCCCCCTTCCGCCGCGGCCGTGCCGAACAGACATCTATTCCAGTGTCTACCCGCCGTCAGAGCGGATGGCGGCGCGGGGCGGTCGAGGCGTGCTCGAGCAGCCGCCGCAGCACCCCGACCGCCTCGCTCAGTACCTCGCGGTCCGCGGGCTCGAGCAGGGCCAATTGCGGTTCGATGGCGGCGGCGCGGTCGGCCCGCACGGCGTTGAGGGTGCGGATCCCGTCGGCCGTGATGCGGATGCGCACCGCCCGCGCATCCCCGGGATCGACGGTTCGGGTGACCAGGCCGGCGTCCTCGAGCCGGCGCACCTGCGTGGTCATCGTCGGTTGCGAACAGTGGTCGACGGACGCGAGGTCGCCGATGCGGGCCTCCCCGTGGGCCTCGATGGTGGCCAGCAGCCTGGCCTGCGCCGCGGGCAGCGGCATCTGGATGCGCTGGGTGGCCAGTCGGTTGAGCCGGGCGACGACGGCGAGGAGGTCGGCGCCCAGGCCGGACTGGGATGTGTTTGCGGCGTCAACGACATCGTTGTGGTTGGCGGCGGATGCATTCATGCTTCCATGTTTGCATAGCTTTGCTAAGCGAGACGAGCGCACACGCCCGGGCGCGAAAGCCCCGGTGCGTGGTGTGGCGCGGCGGGTTACTGCTGCGGCCTGGCAGAATCGGTGAAGTGACCGCCCCTCAATCCTCCCCTTCGCGCCATCGGGGCGGACCGCTGCGGCCGGTCGAATTGGCGCAGGCGTCCGTCATGGGGGCGCTGTGCGCGGTGATCGCGATCATCTCCGTGGCCGTTCCGTTCGCGGCGGGGCTGGCCTTGCTGGGCACCGTGCCGACCGGGCTGCTGGCCTACCGTTACCGGCTGCGCGTCCTGGTGGCCGCGACGGTTGCCGCCGGGGTGATCGCCTTCCTGATCGCCGGGCTGGGCGGTTTCATGACCGTCGTTCACTGCGTCTACATCGGCGGCCTCACGGGCGTCATCAAGCGCAAACGCATGGGCACGCCGACCGTGATTGTCTCGTCCCTGATCGCCGGCTTCGCCTTCGGCGCCGCGAACGTCGGCGCGCTGATGGTGATGACCCGGCTGCGGCACCTGATCTTCGAGGTGATGACCGCGAACGTCAACGGTGTCGCCGCCTTCCTGGCACGGGTGCACATGCAGGGCACCGCCGACGACCTGAAGCGGTATTTCGCTGTCGCGGTGCACTATTGGCAGATTCTGGTGCTGCTCTATTACGGCATCGGGATCATGATCGTGTCGGTGATCGGCTGGTGGGCGTTGTCGCGCCTGCTGGAGCGGATGCGCGGCATCCCCGATGTGCACAAGTTGGACGCGTGGGACGGGAGCAACAGCGAGCAGGGCGCCGTCGGCCCGGTGCCGGTGCGCTTCGACAGGGTCCGTTTCCGTTACCCGGGTGCCCGCCAGGACGCGCTGCGCGAGGTCAGCCTGGACCTGCACGCTGGTGAGCACGTCGCGGTGACCGGGCCCAACGGCTCCGGGAAGACCACGCTGATGCTGATCCTGGCCGGCCGGGAACCGACGTCGGGCACCGTGCAGCGCCCCGGTGCCGTCGGACTGGGCAAGCTGGGCGGCACGGCCGTCGTCCTGCAGCACCCCGAAAGCCAGGTGCTGGGCACGCGGGTCGCCGACGACGTGGTCTGGGGGCTGCCGCCCGGCACCAAGATCGACGTGGAGCGGTTGCTGAGCGAGGTCGGCCTCGACGGGCTTGCCGAACGCGAAACCGGCAGCCTGTCCGGCGGCGAACTGCAGCGCCTGGCGCTCGCCGCGGCGATGGCCCGGGAGCCGGCGTTGCTCATCGCCGACGAGGTCACCACCATGGTCGACCAGCAGGGCAGGGAAGCCTTGCTCGGCGTGCTGTCCGGCCTGACCAAGCGGCACCGCACGGCCCTGGTGCACATCACGCACTACAACAATGAGGCCGAATCCGCCGAGCGCACAATCGATCTCAGCGATTCGCCGGACAACACCGGCATGGTCGAGACCGCGGTCGCGCCCGCGCGAAACGGGACGGCCGCTCACGGATCGCACGCGCCGGTCATCGAGCTGGTCGGCGTCGGCCACGAATACGGCATCGGCACCCCTTGGGCCAAGACCGCGCTGCGCGACGTCAGCTTCGCCGTCGAGCAGGGCGACGGCGTCCTGATCCACGGCGGCAACGGATCCGGCAAGTCGACGCTGGCGTGGATCATGGCCGGGCTGACCGTTCCGACCAGCGGCACCTGTCTCATGGACGGCCGGCCGACCCACGAGCAGGTCGGCGCGGTCGCGTTGTCGTTCCAGGCGGCCAGGCTGCAGCTGATGCGGCCCCGCGTCGACCTGGAAGTGGCCTCGGCGGCGGGCTTTTCGCCCCGCGAGCACGACCGCGTCGCCGCGGCGCTGGGCGTCGTGGGCCTCGATCCCACCCTGGCCAGGCGGCGGATCGACCAGCTCAGCGGCGGGCAGATGCGCCGCGTCGTGCTGGCCGGGCTGCTGGCCCGCTCGCCGCGCGCCCTGATCCTCGACGAGCCGCTGGCGGGGCTGGACGCCGCCAGCCAGCGGGGCCTGCTGAGCCTGCTGGAGGATCTGCGCCGGGAGCGTGGCCTGACGGTGGTGGTCATCTCGCACGACTTCGTCGGGCTGGAGGACCTGTGCCCGCGCACCCTGCACCTGCGCAACGGCACGCTGGAACCGGTGCCGGCGGCAGCGGGGGGCATGGCATGACGACAACCTCCGCGCCGTCGCGCGGCGCCACCCGGCGCAACCCTCGCCCGGTCGTGCTGCTGGTCCCGGTGCCCGGCACCTCGACCATCCACGAGCTGTGGGCGGGCACCAAACTGCTGATCGTGTTCGGCGCGTCGGTGCTGCTGACGTTCTACCCCGGCTGGATCACCATCGGTCTGGTGGCGGCGCTGGTCGCGGCGGCCGCCGGCATCGCGCGCATTCCGCGCGGCGTGCTGCCGTCGATGCCGCGGTGGCTGTGGATCGTCATCGCCCTGGGCGGCATCACGGCCGCGCTGGCCGGCGGCAGCCCGAAGGTCGCGCTGGGCGGGCTGGAGATCGGGCTCGGGGGAGCCCTGAACTTCCTGCGCATCACCGCGCTGACGGTCGTGCTGCTCGCCCTGGGGGCGATGGTGTCGTGGACCACCAACGTCGCCGAAATCGGGCCCGCGCTGGCCACTTTGGGCCGACCGCTGAAACTGCTGCGCATCCCGATCGACGAATGGGCCGTCGCGCTGGCGCTGGCCCTGCGCGCCTTCCCGATGTTGATCGACGAATTTCAGGTGCTCTACGCCGCCCGCCGGCTGCGGCCCAAACGCATACCGCGAAGCCGCAAGGCCCGCCGCCGGCGGCACGCCCTGGAGCTGATCGACCTGCTGGCCGCCGCCATCACCGTGACGCTGCGGCGCGCCGACGAGATGGGCGACGCGATCACCGCGCGCGGCGGCACGGGTCAGCTGTCGGCCAATCCGGCGCGGCCGAAGCTGGCGGACTGGGTGACGATCGCGATCGCCGTCGCGACCGGCGCCCTCGCGGTGGCGCTCGAGACGATCTTCCACCTGATGCCCTAGCGTGGCCGACATTCGCCGCAGCCGCAGCGTCGCGGCCCGCCCCGAACAGATCTGGGACGTCCTCGCGGACTTCGGCTCGATCGCTTCGTGGGCGGCCAACGTCGACCACTCGTGCATCCTGTTCTCCGGGCCCGACGGGGCAGCCGTCGGCACGGCGCGGCGGGTTCAGGTCAAGCGCGACGCCCTCGTCGAACGCATCACCGAGTTCGACCCGCCGCGCGCCCTCGCCTACGACATCGAGGGCCTGCCGCGCCTCGTGCGCAGGGTGGCCAACCGCTGGACGCTGGCCGCCGGCCCGGGCGATTCGACCACCATGGGCCTGACCAGCACGGTGGAAATCGGTTCTCGCCCAGACCAAACGCTGGCCGAACGGGTGCTGTGCCGCTTCCTGGCGCGGCAGTCCGACGTGATGCTTGCCGGGCTCGCAACGCGATTGGAGGCCGCCCGTGTCTGATCGCCCCGATGTCGTCATCATCATGACCGACGAGGAACGCGCGGTGCCGCCGTACGAGGCTCCCGACGTCCTCGCCTGGCGCGACCGAATGTTGGCCGGGCGCAAGTGGTTCGACGATCACGGCGTCAGCTTCGTCCGGCACTACACCGGCTCGCTGGCCTGCGTGCCCAGCCGCCCGACGATCTTCACCGGGCACTACCCCGACCTGCACGGCGTCACCCAGACCGACGGCATCGGCAAGACCGCCGACGACTCCCGCATGCGCTGGCTCCGCCAGTGCGAGGTGCCCACGCTGGGCAACTGGTTCCGCGCGGCCGGCTACGACACGCACTACGACGGCAAGTGGCACATCTCGCACGCCGACCTCGTCGATCCGTCCACCGGGCGTTCGCTGGCGACCAACGACGACGACGGCGTCGTCGACGCCACCGCGGTGCGGCGCTACCTGGACGCCGATCCGCTTGCGCCATTCGGCTTTTCGGGATGGGTGGGCCCAGAACCGCACGGCGCGCTGCTGTCCGACGCGGGTATTCGGCGCGACCCGCTGATCGCCGACCGCGTCGTCGCGTGGCTCACCGACCGCTACGCCCGCCGCCGCGCCGGCGACGCGCAAGCGCTGCGCCCGTTCCTGTTGGTGGCCAGCTTTGTGAACCCCCACGACATCGTGCTGTTTCCCACCTGGTCGCGGCGCGGCCCGGTGCAGCCGTCGCCCCTGGATCCGCCGCCGGTGCCCCCGGCGCCCACGGCCGGCGAGGACCTGTCGACCAAGCCGGCCGCCCAGATCGCCTTCCGCGAGGCCTACTACTCGGGCTACGGGCCGGCGCCCGCGGTCAACCGGATCTACGAGCGGAGCGCGCAGCGCTACCGCGACCTGTACTACCGGCTGCACGCCGAGGTGGACGGGCCGATCGACCGGGTCCGGCGGGCGGTCACCGAGGGCGGCTCGGCCAACGCGGTGCTGGTGCGCACCGCCGACCACGGTGACCTGCTCGGCGCACACGGCGGGCTGCACCAGAAATGGTTCAACCTGTACGACGAGGCCACCCGGGTCCCGTTCGTCGTCGCCCGCATCGGCTCGGGTGCCACCCGGCCACGCGTCGTCACCGCGCCCACGTCGCACGTCGACCTGGTCCCGACGCTGCTGTCGGCCGCCGGGGTGGACGTCGCGGCCGTCGCGTCAACGCTCGCCGAGTCGTTCTCGGAAGTCCACGACCTGCCGGGCCGCGACCTCATGCCCGTCGTGGACGGGGCGCCGGCCGACGACTCACGGGCGGTGTACCTGATGACCCGCGACAACATGCTCGAGGGCGATACGGGTGCCTCGGGCCTGGCGCGGCGCCTGAAGCGGACCGTCAATCCGCCCGCGCCGCTGCGGATTCGGGTGCCGGCCTACGTCGGCTCCAACTTCGAGGGATTGGTGGTCCGCGTCGACGACGCGACCGCACCCGGGGGCGCCGGGCACCTGTGGAAGCTGGTCCGCACCTTCGACGACCCGGGCACCTGGACCGAGCCGGGCGTGCGGCACCTCACCGCCAGCGGCCTCGGCGGCGAGGCCTACCGGGCGTCGCCGCTGGACGACCAGTGGGAGCTGTACGACCTGACCGCCGACCCGATCGAAGCCGACAACCGGTGGGCCGATTCGGAGCTGCACGAGCTGCGCGGGCACCTGCGCACGCAACTGAAGCAAGCGCGGGCCGGCTCCGTCCCGGAGCGAAACCGCCCCTGGCCCTACGCATCTCGCCGCCCGCCGGAGCCGTCACCGTCGGGGCTGCGGCGGCTTTTCGGCCCCTGAGGCGGGCAATCGCTAGCGCCGGCGGTCCGGCGTAATCCGGGTGTTCTGCCCGATCAGCGATCGCGCCTGATGCAGGTGCTTGGCCGCCCACCGGCGATACGTCCGCCGCGCCCACGACATCCGCTCGTGCGGGCGCTCGGTGGTTCGCACCAGCTCGAGCTCGACGTGGTCGGGCTCCTCGGTCCCGAGTTCGATCCGCTCGCGCCCGTGGATGAATTCGAGTACCAGCGCGTCGGGGTCCAGCAATTCGCGCTCCCACGCCTCGTGGTCATCGAGGTCCGCTATCCCCATCGTGTCCGCGGCGTTGCGCAGCACCTCGCCCAGTTCGCCGTTGAGCAATTGACGAAAGGCGTCGGCGCCCTGCCGCGGATTGGCGATCATCCAGGAGTGATACGCGTCGGGCACCTTGTACAGCGTGGCGTCGGCCTCGTTGGCCATCTCGCGTGCGTACGGGAACGGCACGATCATGTCTTTTTCGGCGTGCACGATCAGCGTGGGCATCCCCTCGTCGCGCAGTGTGTGCAGCATCGGCGTGTAGTCGCCGGACTCGATGATCGCCTTGATCGTCCGGATGGCCCCGACCGGATAGCGCAGGTTGGGCACCGCCACCGCCGTCAGCACGCGGAAGTACCCGAGTTGCTCCGAAGCGGACAGCTGCGTCGGGTCGCCCAGCGTGTCGCGGACGGCGGTGTAGGCGGCGCCCAGCGCCTTGGCGGGGGACTTCACCAGGTTGGGGATCGAGGTGTCGAACCGGGCCCCGGCCGCCGGGTCGAACAGCACCGCGGCAAGCACCCGCTCCGGTGCGCGCGCGGCCAGCTGGATGGTCATGCGGCCGCCCATCGAATGCCCGACGAACAACGCCTGCCCGATCCCCAGCGCGTCCAGCGTGCGCAACACCGAGTCTGCCCGATCGCTGAAACTGCAGGCGTCGCTGGGCAGCCGCCCGGTGTCGCCGTGGCCCGCGGCGTCGACGGCGACGACCAAAAAGCCCATCCCGGCGATCCGGCTCAGCATGCGCAGATAGGCCCGGCGGCTGAGCAGCAGCCCGTGCATGAACAGCAACGGCACCCCGCGGCCGCCGACCGACATGCCGATCTGGCGCCCGTCATCGAGTTCCACGGTGTGATGGCTGAGGCGGATACGGCTTTGTGATGTCCCCGGCATCGCCACAACGGGATTCCCGGCCGCCCGGCCGTCAAACGGGCGGCTACGCGTTCGAGGGGCGCATGCGGTCGATGAGGTTGGAGAGCACGACGATGCTTTCGCTGCGTTCGATGTCCGCGCTCGAGCGGATGCGTTCCAACGCGGCCTCGAGGTGGCGCATGTCGCGGGCCAGCACGTGCAGGATCGCGTCCGACGTGCCGGTGACCGTCGCTGCACTGACCACCTCAGGCATATCCACCCATGCCGCCCGCAGCCGATCGGGCGCGATCGTGCCGTGGCAGAACACCTGCACGTAGGCCTCCGTCTTCCAGCCGAGCGTGTTGGGGTCGACGACCGTCGTGAAGCCCTTGATCACGCCGTCGTCGAGCATCCGGTCGACGCGACGCTTGACCGCCGGCGCCGAAAGGTTCACCGCCTGGCCGATTTCCGCGAAGGTGGCCCGCGCGTTCAGGGTCAGCTCGGCGAGGATGCGCTCGTCGGTCTCGTCCAGGCGGTCCATCCGCTTCCCCTTTAACAAATCGCCGTAAGACGAATCCTAGCGCAATAAATCGTCTATAGACACGCAAGAAACGTCGTTTGCTTGTTTGAAGCGGCCCGAATACCGTTGATTTATGACGGAATCATTCGTTGTGGCGCCCGCGCCCGTGCCCGCCGCGCCCGTCCGCACGGCCCGGGCGCGCCGGTACGCGATGACCCCGCCGACGCATTTCGCCGTCGAGTACGCGATCAACCCCTGGATGGACGTCGCCAGGCCCGTAGACGCCCGCGTCGCGCAGGCGCAGTGGGAGGCGTTGCGCCGGACGTACATCCGGCTGGGCCACCGGGTGGACGTGATCGAGCCCGCGCCGGGGCTCCCCGACATGGTCTACGCCGCCAACGGCGGCTTCATCGCCGGCGACGTCGCCCTCGTCGCCCGCTTCCGATTCGCCGAGCGGGCCGGCGAGTCGGCGGCCTACGCCGAATGGATGGCATCGCTGGGCTATCGCCCCGTGTCGACCCGCCACGTCAACGAGGGCCAGGGCGACCTGCTGCTGGTCGGCGACATGGTGTTGGCCGGCTACGGCTTTCGCACCGACCGGCGCGCGCACCCGGAGATCGCCGCGGCGCTGGGCATGCCCGTCGTCTCGCTGGAGTTGGTGGATCCGCGGTTCTATCACCTCGACACCGCGCTGGCCGTGCTCGACGACCGCACGATCGCCTACTACCCGCCGGCGTTCAGCGCGTCCGCGCGGGACCTTCTGCGCGCGCTGTTTCCCGACGCGCTCGTGGTCGGCAGCTCCGACGCCTACGTGCTGGGGCTCAACGTCGTTTCCGACGGCCGGCATGTCGTGCTGCCCTCGGCGGCAACGGCTTTCGTCGCGCAGCTGCGTGCGGCCGGGTTCGAGCCGGTCGGCGTGGATCTGTCCGAGCTGCTCAAGGGCGGCGGTTCGGTCAAGTGCTGCACATTGGAGGTGTTCTGATGACGATCCTCGACACCGGAGCCGACTCGGCGATAGCCCTGGTCGAAAGGCATGCGGCGCACAACTATTCGCCGCTTCCCGTGGTGGCCGCCAGCGCCGAGGGCGCCTGGATCACCGACGTCGACGGCCGCCGCTACCTGGATTGCCTGGCCGCCTACTCGGCGGTCAACTTCGGCCATCGCCATCCCGAGATCACCGCGACGGCCCACGCGCAGCTCGACACCCTCACGCTGGTCAGCCGCGCGTTCCATGCCGACAACCTGGGACCGTTCTGCGCGGCGCTCGCCCGGTTGTGCGGCAAAGACATGGTGCTGCCGATGAACTCGGGCGCCGAGGCCGTGGAGAGCGCCTTGAAGGTGGCCCGCAAATGGGGCGCCGACGTCAAGGGCGTCCCGTCGGGTCAGGCGAACATCATCGTGGCCGACAACAACTTTCACGGCCGCACGATCAGCATCGTCAGCTTCTCGTCGGACCCGGCGGCGCGGGACGGATTCGGCCCGTTCACCCCCGGCTTCCGCTCGGTGCCGTTCGGCCACGCCGCCGCGCTGGCCCGCGCGATCGACGACAACACGGTGGCGGTGCTGCTGGAGCCGATCCAGGGCGAGGCCGGCATCGTCGTGCCGCCGGACACATACCTGCCCACCGTCCGCGCGCTGTGCACCGAGCACAACGTGCTGCTGATCGCCGACGAGATCCAGTCGGGGCTGGCCCGCACCGGCTACACGTTCGCCTGCGACCGGTGGGGCGTGGTGCCCGACGTCTACCTGCTCGGCAAGGCGCTGGGCGGCGGGGTGGTCCCGTTGTCGGCGGTGGTCGCCGACCGCGACATCCTCGGCGTGCTGCACCCCGGCGAGCACGGCTCCACCTTCGGCGGCAACCCGCTGGCGGCCGCGATCGGCACCACCGTGGTCGATCTGCTGGAGCGCGGCGAATTCCAGGCCCGGTCGGCGGAATTGGGGGAGCACCTGCACCGTCGCCTGCGAGGGCTGATCGGCGAGGGCGTGGTGGCGGTGCGCGGCCTCGGCTTGTGGGCCGGGGTCGACGTCGATCCGGCGCTGGGCACCGGCAAGGACATCAGCCTGCGACTGGCCCGGCGCGGCGTGCTGGTCAAGGACACCCACGGGTCGACGCTGCGGTTCGCGCCGCCGCTGGTGGTCACCGAGCAGGAGATCGACTGGGCGATTGACCAGTTCGCTGCGGCATTGCGGGAGGCATGCGCATAATCAGCTGATCCAAGCAACAGGGGGGCGCACGTGCCATCCAGCTCGATCAGCCTGACGGAGCAGCTGCTGCGGCGTCGTCCCGTCGCCGGCGCGCACGTCGCACGCGGGGCCGCCGACCACCTCAAGCGCAGCATCGGCACGTTCCAGCTGACCATGTTCGGCGTCGGCTCGACGATCGGCACCGGGATCTTCTTCGTGATGTCCCAGGCGGTGCCCGAAGCCGGGCCCGGGGTGATCGTCTCGTTTTTGATCGCCGGCATCGCCGCCGGCCTCGCGGCCATCTGCTACGCCGAATTGGCCGCGGCGGTGCCGGTTTCGGGGTCGGCCTATTCCTACGCGTACACCACGCTGGGCGAGGCCGTCGCGATGGGCGTCGCGGCGTGCCTGCTGCTGGAGTACGGGGTGTCCACGGCCGCGGTTTCGGTCACCTGGAGCGGATACCTGAACAAGCTGCTGCACAACGTGTTCGGATTTCAGCTGCCGCACGCGCTGTCGGCGGCGCCGTGGGACGCGGAACCGGGCATCGTGAACCTGCCGGCAATCATCCTGATCGTGATGTGCGCGCTGCTGCTGGTCCGCGGTGCCAGCGAGTCGGCCAAGGTCAACACCATCATGGTGCTCACCAAGCTTGGCGTGCTGATCATGTTCGTCATCCTGGCGTTCACGGCCTTCGACCTCGGCCGGCTCAGGGACTTCGCCCCGTTCGGCGTCGCCGGCATCGGCTCGGCGGCCGGCACCATCTTCTTCTCCTATATCGGCCTGGACGCGGTGTCGACGGCGGGCGACGAGGTCAAGGACCCGCAAAAGACCATGCCGCGCGCGATCATCGCGGCGCTGCTGACGGTCACCGGCGTGTACGTCCTCGTCGCGCTGGCCGCGCTCGGCACCCAGCCGTGGCGGGACTTCGCGGCGCAGCAAGAGGCGGGGCTGGCCACCATCCTCGACAACGTCACCCACGGCAGGTGGGCCAGCACGATTCTGGCCGCCGGCGCCGTCATCTCGATCTTCTCGGTCACGCTGGTCACCATGTACGGCATGACGCGGATCCTGTTCGCCATGGGCCGCGACGGGCTGCTGCCGTCGCGATTCGCCACGGTGAATGTGCGCACCATGACCCCGGTGAGCAACACGGTGATCGTCGCGGTGGCCGCGGGGGGCCTGGCCGCCTTCGTCCCGCTCGACAAGCTGACGGACATGGTGTCCATCGGCACCCTGACGGCGTTCATCGTCGTCTCCCTCGGGGTGATCATCCTGCGCGTGCGCGAACCCGACCTACCGCGGGCGTTCAAGGTGCCGGGTTACCCCGTCACGCCGGCCCTTTCGGTGCTCGCGTGCGGCTACATCCTGATCAGCCTGCACTGGTACACCTGGATCGCGTTCGCCGCGTGGATCTGCGCGGCGCTGATCTTCTACTTCGCGTGGGGCCGCCACCACAGCGCGCTCAACGCCGTGCAGGAATCGCCGTGAGCGTGGTCGTCGGGTACCGGGCCGGCGAGGTCGGCCTGTCCGGGTTGCACCTGGCCGTCCGCGCCGCGCGCTCGCTGCGCACCTCGCTCGTCGTGGCGACCATCGTGCCCAGGCCCTGGCTCACACCGTCGTTCGCCCGCGTGGACGCCGAGTACGAGCAGTGGGCCGAGCACCTGGCCGCGGACTCGGCGAACGAGGCCGCGCGTTTCCTCGGCGAGGTGTCCGACGGCATCGACGTCGCCTACCTGCAGCGCGCGCACCGATCGGTGTCGGGTGGCCTCGTCGAGGTCGTCGAGGAAGTCGGCGGGGAGGTGGTTGTGCTCGGGTCGTTGCCCAGCGGCGGACCCGGTCCGGTGGTGATCGGAACGACCGCCGACTGGCTGTTGCACGCCTCGCCCGTGCCGGTCGCCATCAGCCCACCCGGATACCGCGCCCACACAGGCGGATTGACGCGGCTTACGTGTGCCTACGCGGCCACGCCGGACTCGGTCGAGGTGGTGCGCCGATGCTCCGAGGCCGCGCAGCGATTCGGGGTGCCGCTGCGGGTGATCACGTTCGCCGTCCGGGGCAAGACGATGTACCCGCCCGAGGTGGGACTGGACGCCGAGGACCAGATCCTCGAGGCATGGGCGGCGCAGGCGCGAGACATCTTGGCGGGCTTGAAGACCGACGGGGTTGTTGGCGACGACGTCGCGCTGGACGTGGTCACCGGCCACGACTGGGGCGGGGCGCTGCACAAGGTGGACTGGCAGGACGGCGAGATCCTGGCGATGGGCACCCGGCCGCGCGACGAGATCCGCCGGGTGTTCCTCGGCTCGCGCAGCGCCAAGATCATTCGCGAGAGCCCGGTGCCGGTGCTGGTGCTGCCCGGCTAGCTAGCGCCGCTCGGCGGCGGGCCCGCCGCGCCGAACGTGCACTGGTGGCGGAGAATCGCCGAAAACCTCGCCCTGAGTGCACGTTGGGCGACGCCGCCCGAGCCGCCCGAACCCGACGCGCCGCTCAGCGGCGGGCGGCGGCGTTGGCCGCCTCCTGCGCCTTCCGCAGAATCGCGCCGACATCGCCGCGGCCCAAGAACATTTCGTCGAAATAGCTTTGCATGGCGGTGTATCCCGAGGGGAAGCCGGCGCCGGTGGGCGCGGGGATGCGGGGGCCGTTCAGCACCGCGAAGAAGGGGGTGACGTCGATGCCCTCGGCGGCCCAGTGGTCGAAGTAGACCCGCTGGGCCGACAGCACCGCGGGGATGGCCGCACCGTTGCGGCCCAGGTATTCGTTGCCCTCGCGGCTGCCCATCCAGGCCAGCACCTGGCGCACCGCGTCCGGGTGTTTGGTCGCCGAATTACCGGCCGCGGCAATGCCGTTGGTGACGCTCACCCGGCCGACGGGTCCGGCCGGCATCATGGCCACGCCCCAGCGGAACCGGGCATCGCGGGCGACCGGCTCCAGGTTGTAGGTGCCGGACTGGAACAGCGCCATCCGGCCCGCCAGAAACTGATTGCGGGAGAAGTCGCCGTTGTCGTTGGTGTCGGCGGCCGGCGGCGCGACGTGGTCGACGTTGATCAGGTGGACCAGATAGCGGAAGGCCGCCGCCGCGGCCGGGTTGTCGAAGGCGAACTCGTCGCCACGCTGGAACACCCCGCCCGCCGACCCGATGTAGTTCAGGTAGATCCCCTGCGGGTCGTTGGCCGCGTTGTATCCCCACTGACGAACCCGACCGGGATCGAAACGCGGTGTGCTCGCGGCGTTTCCGTCGGCGTCGAGGGTCAGCCGGGCCAGCAGCGGGCGCAGGGTGTCGCCGCCGTTCGGGCTCCACCGCAGGCCGGCCAGCTGCGCCGGGTCGACCCCGGCCGCCCCGAGCAGGTCGGCGTTGTAGAACAGCGCGATCCCGGCGTCGGTCAGCTGCGGCACGCCCCACAGCACACCGCCGCGGGTGAACTGGTCCACCACCGCCGGATCCCAGTCCGCGGCGGCGCCCGGGCTGAGCGTCTTGCCGATGTCCAGCAGCCGGCCGCTGTCGGCGTAGGCGGCGAGGTAGGCGTTGGACAGCCAGAAGATGTCGTCGACGCTGCCGCCGGCCATGTCGGTGCGCAGGGTGTCGAAGTACGTCGAATAGGCCACGATGTTGGGCCGCACCTCGATGTCGGGATGCGCGCGGTTGAAGGCCTCGAACGACCGCTGGTAGGCCGCGGCGATCTGGTCGGCCCACAGCCGCACCTTGATGACGATCTTGCCGCCGTGCGGCTCGCCGGAGTAGTCCAGCAGCATCGCCATGGCGGCCAGCAGCACCGCGACGAGCACCAGCGACCCCGCGATCAGCGTGGACGAACGCGGCCGGGTCACTTCAGCCCCGAGACCACGATCGAGGCGACGATGTGGCGCTGGAAGCCGACGAACAGCGTGATCAGCGGAACGATCGCGAGCGTCGTCGCCGCCATCACCAGCGTCCACTGGGAGTTGAAGCGGGACTGCAGGTCCGCGGTCGCCACGGTGAGCACCCGCCACTTGTGCCCGCTGGTGATCACCAGCGGCCACATGAAGTTGTTCCACTGCGACACCACGGTGATCAGCGCCAAGGCGGCCAGGACCGGCCGGCTGGACGGGATCACCACGTGCACGATCACGTCCAGGGTGTTGGCGCCGTCCAGGCGCGCGGCGTTGATCAGGTCGTTGGGGATGAGCCGAAAGTGCTCGCGCAGCAAGAAGATCGCGTACGGCGAGCCGAACATGAACGGCAGCACCAACGCCCAGAACGTGTTGCGCAGGCCCAGCTGGGCCATCATCAGATACATCGGCACCACTGTGACCGTGGCGGGCACCATCAGCGTGGCGATGTAGACCCAGAACAGCGCGTCGCGCCCCGGAAAGTGCAAGCGCGCGAATGCGAATGCCGCCAGCACCGAGAAGGTGAGCTGACCCACCAGGATCACCGCGGTCATCAGCGCCGTCACCGCCGCCGCGCGGCCGAACCCGGCGCCGCCCAGGTCGGCGTAGTTGGCCAGCGTGGGCGGGTGCGGCCATTGCAGCGGGGTGCCGGTGACGAATTGGTGCGCCGACGTGAACGATGTGAGCAGGCCAAGCGCGAACGGCGCCAACGTGATCAGCGCGCCCATCATCAGCCCGGCGTAGATGACCCAATTGGCGAGGCGGCTAGACCAGGTCATAGCTGATCCGCCGCCGGAAGTACAGGTGCTGCACGACGGTGACCCCGATCAGGATCACGAACAGCACCACCGCCATGACCGAGGCCCGTCCGATGGCCGCCGACCCGAAGGCCTCGGCGTAGATGCGGTGGGCCACCAGGTCGGTGCGGCCGGCCGGGCCGCCGCCGGTCAGGGCGTACACCATGTCGAAAACCTGTGCCGTGCTGACGATCCCGGTCACCAGGACGAAGAACATGGTCGGGCGCAGCAGGGGCAGGGTGATGCGCCAGAACCGTTGCCACGCGTTGGCGCCGTCGGTGCGCGCGGCCCGGTGGATGTCGTCGGGGATGGCCAGCAGGCCGGCCAGGAACGACAGCGAGACGTAGCCGACGTTCGTCCACACCACGACCGCCGACACCAGCGGCAGCGCGAAGCTGGGGTCGGAGAGCCACCCGATGCTGTGCCCGAGCACGGCGCTGACGGCCCCATCGGTCGGGGCCAGGATCCATCGCCACAGCACCGCGATCGCCAGCGGCGCGCAGATCCACGGCAGCACGTACACCGTCCGGAACAGGCCGGTGCCGGGAAGGTTGCGGGCCAGCATCGACGCGGCCAGCAGCCCCAGGACCGTCTGCGCGGGGACCACGATCGCCACGAAGACGGCGGTGACCACCAGCGAGTTGCCGAAGCCGCCGTCGGCGAGCACCGACCGCCAGTTGGCCAGGCCCACGTAGCGCAGCGGCCCCAGCAAGTCCCACCGGTACAGGCTGAGCCAGATCATCACGAGGATCGGCAGCAGCAGAAAGGCGAGCACACCGAACAGGCTGGGCGCCAATAAGGCATAGCCCAGCGCGGTGGATCGCGGCTGCTTTCTCAGCACGGCGCTGGCCATGGAGCTAATTTAAGCGGGCGGCGCCGTGCGCGGTGGGAAGCGGTCGTTACCGTGGAGCCGTGACATCGAACCGGGCAATCGATGCCGACTTCGTCGGCCTGCCCCGCCACGAGCTTGCCGAGGCCGCGCTGTCGGCGGCCAAGGCGGCCGGTGCCAGCTATGCCGACCTGCGGCTTCACCGCCTCAGCACCGAGATCATCCAGCTGCGCGACGGCGAGCTGGAGACTTCCGTCGTCAGCCGCGAGGTCGGCCTGGCCGTGCGGGTGATCGTCAACGGCACGTGGGGATTCGCCTCGCACGCGGAGCTCGCGCCCGCCGTCGCGGCCGAGACCGCGCGCCGCGCCGTGCACGTGGCCACCACGCTGGCGATGCTCAACACCGAGCGCGTCGAGCTCGCCGACGAGCCCGTCTACACCGACGCCGCCTGGGTGTCGAACTACCGGATCGACCCGTTCGAGGTCCCCGCGCCGGAGAAGATCGCGGTGCTGGAGGAGTACTCCGGGCGCCTGCTGGGCGCCGACGGCATCGACCACGTGTCGGCCGGCCTGACCGCCGTCAAGGAGCAGACGTTCTACGCCGACACCTTCGGGTCGTCGATCACCCAGCAGCGGGTGCGGGTGTTGCCGACGCTGGAGGCGGTGACCGTGGACGCCGCGGCGGGCAGCTTCGACTCGATGCGCACGCTGGCCCCGCCGATGGGGCGGGGCTGGGAGGCGCTGGCCGGTGACGAGGTGTTCAACTGGACCGACGAGCTCGCGCAGTTGCCCGCGCTGCTGGCCGAGAAGGTCAAGGCGCCCAGCGTGGTGGCCGGGCCCACGGATCTGGTGATCGATCCCACGAACCTGTGGCTGACCATCCACGAATCCATCGGGCACGCAACCGAATACGACCGCGCGATCGGCTACGAGGCCGCCTACGCCGGAACGTCGTTCGCCACCCCGGACAAGCTCGGCACCATGCGCTACGGCTCGCCGGTGATGAACGTGACCGCCGACCGCACCGTCGAACATGGCCTGGCCAGCGTCGGCTACGACGACGAGGGGGTGGCCGCGCAGAGCTGGGATCTGGTGCGCGACGGGATCTTCGTCGGTTACCAGCTCGACCGGGTGTTCGCGCCGCGGCTGGGCCAGGCGCGCTCCAACGGGTGCTCGTACGCCGACTCGCCGCACCACGTGCCCATCCAGCGGATGGCCAACGTGTCGCTGCAGCCCGGGCCCGAGGACCTCAGCACCGCCGACCTGATCGGCCGCGTCGAGGACGGCATCTACATCGTCGGCGACAAGTCCTGGTCAATCGATATGCAGCGCTACAACTTTCAGTTCACCGGCCAGCGGTTCTTCCGCATCCGCGACGGCCGCCTGGACGGCCAGCTGCGCGACGTCGCCTACCAGGCCACCACCACCGACTTCTGGAATTCGATGGAGGCCGTGGGTGGTCCATCGACCTGGCGGCTGGGCGGCGCGTTCAACTGCGGCAAGGCGCAGCCCGGGCAGGTCGCCCCGGTCAGCCACGGCTGCCCGTCGGCGCTGTTCCGCGGCGTCAACGTGCTCAACACCGTCAGCGAGGGCGGCCGATGATCACCCCACAGCACGTCGTCAACCTGGTCCTGGAAGAGGCGGCCAAGCTCGGCGGCGCCAACGAGACCATGGTGCTGGTCACCGACAAGGTCGAGGCGACGTTGCGGTGGGCGGGCAATTCGATGACCACCAACGGGGTTTCGGTGAACCGCAGCATCACGGTGATTTCCGTGGTGCGCCAAGGGGACAGCGCGCACATCGGGACGGTGGTGTCCGCCGAGGTGGATCCGCGGGTGATCCCCGGTTTGGTGGCCGCGTCCCAGCAGGCGGCCCGCTCGGCGCCGGAGGCCGGTGACGCCGCGCCGCTGCTCTCCGGGAGCGGCGAGCCCGCGGACTGGAACGCGCCGGTGCCCGGCACCGGACCGTTGGTGTTCTCCGATGTCGCCGACTCGTTGAGCCGCGGGTTCCGCGGCGCCGATCGGCTGTACGGCTTTGCCCACCACAGCGTTTCGACGACGTTCCTGGCGTCGTCGACGGGGCTGCGGCGGCGCTTCACCCAGCCAACCGGCGCGGTGGAGATCAACGCCAAGCGCGGCGACGCCAGCGCCTGGGCGGGCATCGGCACCGCCGACTTCGTTGACGTGCCGACCGATTCGCTGCTCGAGCAGTTGTCGATGCGGCTCGGCTGGGCCAAGCGCAGCGTCGCGCTGCCCGCGGGTCGCTACGAGACGATCATGCCCCCGTCGACGGTGGCCGACATGATGATCTACCTGGCCTGGTCGATGGCCGGCCGTGGGGCGGAGGAGGGCCGCACCGCGCTGTCGGCGCCCGGTGGCGGGACGCGGGTGGGGGAGCGGCTCACCGATCTGCCGCTGACGATGTTCTCCGACCCGTTGGCGCCCGGATTGGCCTGCACGCCGTTCGTCGCGGCGAGCAACTCCTCGGAAACGGTGTCGGTGTTCGACAACGGCATGGAGATCGGCCAGGTGGACTGGATCCGCAACGGGGTGATCAACGCGCTGGCCTACCCGCGGGCCACGGCCCACAAGTTCGACGCCGACGTCGCGGTCGCCGCCGACAACCTGGTGATGACGGGCGGGTCGGCCGAGCTCGCCGACATGATCGCGGGCACCGAGCGCGGCCTGCTGTTGACCACGCTGTGGTACATCCGCGAGGTCGACCCCACCACCCTGCTGCTCACCGGGCTGACCCGCGACGGGGTCTACCTCATCGAGGACGGCGAGGTGACCGCGGCGGTCAACAACTTCCGGTTCAACGAGAGCCCGCTGGACCTGCTGCGGCGGGCCACCGAGGCCGGGGCCAGCGAGAAGACCTTGCCGCGCGAGTGGGGCGATTGGGCGACCCGGGCGGCCATGCCGTCGCTGCGGATCCCGGACTTCTACATGTCCTCGGTGAGCCAAGCGCAGTAGCGTGTGGGAATGCTGACCCAGTTGGTGGCACTCTTCCCGGGTGATGGGCGTCTCGCGGGCCTGGTGCGGCGGGTGTGCGCGCAGACGTTGTCGCTGCCGCCGTTACCCGCCCCGGTCGAGGTTGGCGAGCCCGCGTCGGAGGCCGAGGCCGCCGTCGCCGAGTTCGCCGAGCAGTTCAGCGTCGACGTGTCGGCGGTGACCGGCCAACAGCGGAAGCGGTTGTGGAAGGCGTTGGGCGACAGCACGTTTAGCGTGGTGACGCAGATCTACATCGCCGATTTCGTGCCGCGGGTGCGGGCCGGGCTGGAGGCGCTCGGCGTCGGGTCGGAGCACCTCGACTGGGTGGACGGGCCGGTCGCCTGGGACCACACCAGCGAGCCGTCGGACGTGGTGTTCAACGACTTCCTGCCCGCGGTCGCCCGGATGCGCGCGTTGGACCCCGTCACCGCCGAGCTGGTCCGGCTGCGCGGCGCGGCGCAGCATAACTGCCGGCTGTGCAAATCGCTGCGCGAGACCACCGCGCTGGACGCCGGGGGATCGGAGTCGCTGTATGGCGACATCGAGCGCTACGAGGACTCAAGTCGGTTAACCCGCCGCGCTAAAGCAGCGCTGCGCTACACCGATGGGTTAATTTGGACCCCTGCGCACCTCGTCGCCGACGTTGCCGCCGAGGTGCGCTCCGAGTTTTCCGAGGCCGAAGCCGTCGAGCTCACCTTCGACGTCATGCGCAACGCCAGCAACAAGGTCGCCGTGTCGCTGGGTGCCGACGCCCCGCGGGTCGAGGAGGGCACCGAACGGTACCTGCTCGACGCCGAGGGGCAGACGGTCTTCAGCTGACGGCTTAGCCCCCGCCCCCACCGCCGGCGCCGGCGTCGCCAGTGAAGTAGTAGTCGACGTCGGTGGGGTCGGCGCTGATCGTGGTGTTGGCCGGGTGGGTGGCGTCCGCGAATGCCGCTAACGGTGCCGCGGCCGCCCCTGTGATGGCGAGCGCCGCAAGACTGGCACGTATACCAAGGCGCGTTGTTCTGCTCATTGCTGATTTCCTTCCAGGCTTCATTGACTGTTGGTAATGCGCGCGCATTAAGTCGGAGTGTGCGCCGCAAGTGGTGGTCAATCCAGCGCAGCAGGTAAACGGAAGGTTAAGGAAAAATACCTTTTTGTTTCCGTAGTTTCACGTTCGGGAATGCGTCCGACTTCGGCGATAAGCCCGTTCCTGCAGCGTGGCGGTTGCCCCAAATTGCCTTCTCCCCACAGGAATTAGCTTCTTGACACGCCTGCTGAAGCGCCGATCCGGGCGGGAAATGAGACCCCCTTCGCGCACCGGCTCAATTTCGCATTGTGGGCATCCGACGGGTTGGCCTGAATGTCTGCGCGCCTCTAATGCGTCGCCGAGAAAAACGACCCGCCGCAATCCGTTTCGTGCGTCGGCTGCTGAATCCCGTCGTTAAATTCTCGTTAGGCCGGCCTAGGTTGGCTTGGCGCCCCAGCCGCTCTGGCCGGCGAGCTGCCGCAAGGGAAGTGTGAGGATTCTTCATCGGTGTTCGATAGGGGCGTGCGCGCTTCGCAGCCTCGACTTGGCCGCTCGCACCGGGGTCGCCGTCGTCTTCGGTAAGGTCTCCGGTGCGTTGCCGAAGTGGCAAGGTAGCAAGCAGCGCTGGGGCGGTAGCTCAGTTGGTTAGAGCCGCGGACTCATAATCCGTTGGTCGCGGGTTCGAGCCCCGCCCGCCCCACGGTAAACCGTGTATGACCTCGGCTGATGTGTGACAGTTCGTCTTCGGCTGATGGGTGACGGTGTTTCGGCTGATGCGTGACAGTGGTGTCGGCTGACCTTGACACTTCTTCGCTGAGAAGTTGTGCGTGTCGGGCTAGACACTTAGTCGCGTCCGCAGAGCCGTTCGACGCCGCGTAGGAGTGCGGAATGGTCGAGGCTGCCGTCGCCGTTCGCGCGAGCCGAGGCCATCAACTGAGCGACGGCGGCACCGATCGGAGTGATGACGCCGGCCTCGCGGGCCGCGGCGGTGAGAATGCCGAGATCCTTGTGGTGCAGGTCGATGCGGAAGCCGGGGTCGAAGGATCTGGTCAGCATGGTGTGCGCCTTGTGAGCCAGAACCGCTGATCCAGCCAGGCCCCCGCCGAGCACTTCGATCGCGGCTTCGGTGTCGACCCCGTAGGCCTCCAGGAAGACGATCGCCTCCGCGAGGACCTGAAGGTGGGCGGCGACGATGAGTTGGTTGGCCGCCTTCACCGTTTGTCCGGAGCCGCTGGGTCCGACGTGGACGACGGTGGTCCCGACTGCGTCGAGAACCGGCTTGGCGGCGGCGAAGTCCTCGTCGGTACCGCCCACCATGATCGACAGCCGGGCGTTGATCGCGCCTGTCTGGCCGCCCGAGACCGGTGCATCGATCATCCGGAAGCCGCGCTTGCGCGCCTGGGCAGACAAGCTGGCGGCGACGTCGGGCCGGATGCTGGAGAAGTCGATGATCAACGTGCCGGGCGATGCGCTGTCGAACACATTATTCGGCTCGGTGAGCACAGCTTCGACGTCGGGCGAGTCGGGAAGCATCAGCGCAACCACGTCGGCGTCTCGAACCGCGGTCGCAATCGAATCCGCCGCCTCGCCGCCGGCATCGACGAGGCCGGCGGTCCGTTCGGGTGACCGGTTGTATCCGGTGACCCGATGCCCGGCTCGGACGAGATTGACGGCCATCGGGCTGCCCATGATGCCGAGGCCGATGAACGCGACCGTGCTCACCGCGGTCCTCGCTTTCTTCGTGTGCAGTCGATTCGGTGTCAGATAGGAAAGAAGCTCATCAACGCCGCGGCGGTCTCTTCCGGGAGTTGTTCGGGGATGAAGTGTCCTGACGGCAGCGCGGTCGTGGTCACCGTCGCGGCGCACTGAGCTTGCCAGAGAGCCTGTGCGTCGAACAGTCGGTGCACTGCTCCCCGTTCACCGACCAAAACTTGTGTGTCGCAGAGGATCTTCTGTCCGAGGTCGCGACTGCGCTGGTCGTCTTCGAGGTCGATACCGGCACTGGCTCGGTAGTCCTCGGTGCTGCTGTGGATGGCTTCCGGTGTGCAGAACGCGCGTTCGTATTCGGCGGCCACACCGTCATCCAGGTAGTCCACATCACCGCCGGCGAGTTTCCGCAGCACGATATCGAGGTAGCCGGCAGGATTGCCGCCGATCAGCGATTCCGGCAGAGGCGCTGCCTGAATGAGCAGGAACCAGTGGAAGTAAGCTGTCGCGAATTCCCTTGTGGTGGCGTTGTACATGTCCAGTGTCGGCGCGATATCCACCAGCGACAACTTGACGACACGGGCGGGATGATCCAGCGCCAGGCGCGCTGAAACGCGGGCGCCGCGGTCGTGTCCGCACAGGTAGAAGGTGTCCCGCCCGAGCTGATCCATGACGGTGACGAGGTCATTGGCCATCGCTCGCTTGCTGTAGTTGCTGTGGTCGGGGCGTCCCGCCGGCTTGGACGAGTCGCCGTAGCCGCGCAGGTCCGGGATCACCAGGAAGTACCGGTCCCGAAGTTGCGGTGCGACTCGGCGCCACATCAGATGGGTTTCGGGGTAGCCGTGCACCAGCAGCAGTGCGGGTGCGTTCGGGTCGCCGCCGTAGCGGGCGAAGATCGATACCTCTCCGACGTCGAACGTGCGCGCGTCAAGACCCGGGAACCAGCGCGCGTCCACCGGGGCGGAGGCCTCGTCGCGATCCGGCGCATCGGACATGGTCGCTGCCCCCTTTGTACGACGATCGTGAAGTGGTCAACTGCCAATACCTAAGCATGTGACCACCTCATGGTCGTCACCGCCCGATGTGTGCCAGGACGTGCTTGGACCAGATATCGGGAGATTCGAGCGGACTGAAATGCCCGCAGTTCTCCAGGAACTCGAGCGTGTAGTCCGAATAGAAGTCATCCAAGGTGTCACTCCACGCCTGCGGGAACAACGGATCCTGGTCGGGCCACAAGATGGTAACCGGCTTGGATAGTCGCTCATCGGGTGGCGGAGTCGTCTCGTTGGCATAGTAGGTGATCGGGTTGCCCTCCGGGTTGCGGAACCACAGCACGCCGGCCAGGAAATCCCCAGGGGCCGAGTGGTTTTCGGTGAGGTGGTCGAGAAGGTCGGCGACGACGGTCGATCCGGGCGCCGACCAGTTCGCCAAGTTCTCCCACAGCGCCGCACGCACGGCGTCGGGCTTACCGTCGATGATCGTCTTCGACGAGTTCGGACTTGTAGAAGATCGCATGCACGAAGGCGTTGACCGCGTCCTCCTCGAGGATACGGCGCCCGACACCCATCGTGGGGGGTGCGATGACAAGCGACCGCGCGAGGTCGGGGCGCGTCATCGCGATCGTTTGGACGGTGAAGCTGCCGACGTCATACCCGCACAGCACGGCATCGCTGATGCCCAGCTCTTCGAGGAGGGCGATGACGCCGCCCACCTGGCGGCTGAGCGCATAGGCGGTCGGGTCTGCGAGGTGTTTGTCGGACTTGCCGTAGCCGCGCAGGTCGAGCACGGTGACGTCGGCGTGCGGCGTCAGCTGCGGCACCACCCGGGAGTATTCCCTGTGGTCGCCCGGGTTTCCGTGGATCAGGACGACCGGTACTCCCTGTCCGGAGCGTTCGTAGTAGAGCCTGAAGCCGTCATGTTCGGTTGAGTATGGCATCGAACGTCCCTTCCTGTCGGCGCGACGAGGCGTCGTCACCGCGACGCATCGTGCGGGCGCATGGCCGCGAAAAGCCTTTGGTGGGAGCGGGTCTCGGCTCCTAGTGCTGATCGTAGAAGGGTATGCGTCGCACGATCGGGTGCTGGCTGGAAACGATCGTTGTTTGACTGATTTTCCCGGCGCGACCCCGTGTGCGGCCCGGCCTGTTCAGTTTCTGACTGCTCGCCATTGGCCGGTCGGCAGCCTCGAGTCGTCGGACCGGAAGGCCTCGCGGTAGGCGTGGGGGCTGACTCCGACGATGCGTCGAAATGTTGGCCGCAACGACACCGCGGTAGCCAGGCCGACCTGGCGGGCGATGGCGTCGACCGTCAAATCCGTGCGTTCCAGGAGATTTTGGGCGCGCAAGATGCGTTGGTCGACCAGCCATTGCAGTGGCGAAATTCCGGTCTGGTCGCGGAAGCGCCGGTCGAAAGTCCGGCGGCTGAGGCCGGCTTCGGCGGCCAGCTCGTCGATGTCCACAGTGTGCAGATGAGCGATCGCGTACGCCATCACTCGCCCCAGATCGAGGTCGCGAGAGCTGGTCGGTACTGGACGATCGACGAACTGCGCCTGATTGCCACACCGTGCGGGTGACAGCACCAGGTGTCGCGCGATCGCGGTTGCCGCCGCCGCGCCCCAGTGCCTGCGTACGACGTGCAGGCATGCGTCCAGCCCGGCCGCCGTGCCGGCGCTGGTGATGATGTCGCCGTCATCTACGTAGAGAACAGACGGGTCCACCCGCACTGACGGATAGCGGGCGGTCAGCGTCGGCGCATGCAACCAGTGCGTGGCGGCGCGTCGACCGTCGAGCAGACCGGTGGCGGCGACGACGAACGCTCCCAGACACAGGCTCATCAGAAGGGCGCCGTCCGCGTGCGCCGCGCGGACCGCCTCCAACGGTTCTGGCGGCGGAACCTGGTGAGGGCTACGCCAGCTCGGCACGATCACGATTCCGGCGCGATCCAGCGCCTCCAATCCGTGTGGTGGGTGAAATCCGACGCCATCGGTGGTTTTCATCGGGCCGGCTTCACCGGCGACGGGCAGGACGGTGAAATGGGGTGCGCCGCTGGGGTTCATTCCGAACACACTCATCGGTACCGACGTCTCGAACATCGAGGCCCCGTCAAACATCAGCACGGCGATGACGCTCAGGTCGCGCGACCCGTTCGTCGGTCGTGCGGCGATGGGCTCGACATCGTCGGGCGCCGAAGTCCGCCGCCGCGATACTAGGTTTCGGCGCGGCCTGGTCGGCGCGTTGACGCGGGCCTGATGGGCCGGCGGAGCGAGCGCTGGGCCTGAATGAACCGTGGTCATGCCGACGCCTCCCGTCGTTGTCGGTCAGTGCATGGAGATCCGATTGCCCGCAAGGATCCGATGGCTTATGGTCGCGCGCGGAACCGGCACGGTGTGTGCTGGAACTGCACGCCTGTGTGCGCCAACTGCAAACTGATGGCCGCTGCCGTCACGGCGCACCGCGCCGGCAGCCGGCGGCGCCCGCTACTGTGCCGGTGCCGGATAAACCCCGGGCGTTGCACCGGTGCGCAAGCGCTGACCGCGCCAGTCACTGGGCGACAGCCCGTATGCGGCACGGAAGGCCCGACTAAAACTCGACATGTCGGAGAATCCCTGCCGGCGAGCGACGCTGGCGATCGTGACACTGTCGGGGCATTCGGCGAGTTCATGGCGCGCCGCTTCCAATCGGCGGGTCCGGATCCACTGCGACAGGCTGATATCCGCGTCGGCGAGCACCTTGTACAGATGGCGAACCGAGATGAAATGCGCGGCGGCGATCCTTTCAGCGCTGAGATCCGGGTCGCGTAGATGCCGTGACGCATAGTCCAAGATGCGCATCCGAAGCGTGTTGGCGAGGGGCTCGGCAGCTCGGTCGGGGTATCCCAACTGGGTCACGATGACCGCGCGCAGCAGTTCGATGCTCGGATGCCCGGCAAGGTCGCCATTGACCGTCGTGAATAGGGACGGATCCGATGCCAGACGGCGCAGATAGTCGAACGTCAGCGAGGCCAGCGGATGGTCCGGAACCAGCGGCACCGCGCACGCGTTGCGAATGAGGTCTGGCGGCAGCGCGAGGGCCGAGTGAGGGATCTGGAAAAACTCTCCCCCCATTCCCTCTTCGTTGAGCAGGGTGTAGGCCGCTGTTGAGTCGTACATCGCCATCGCACCCGGCTGCAGCACCGCTTCCCTGTCCTCCTGCACCACCATGCTTGTGCCGTCCAGCTGGAGGTTGACGAACACTGTCGGCTCCACGCCGTCACGCGCGAGCGCCGGAGTGCGCTCCACCCGATTCGCGGTCGTTCGACCGGAGCAGACTTTAAGTTCGCCGAGCGGCGTGACCAGCCCGTGAGCCGTCGCGTCCGGCCCGTCCTGGATCCAGTGCCACTCGACGGACACCATCGCCGCGCCCATCGCCCAGTGCATGTAGTCGGCGCGTTCCATCGGGTCGACGCTGTCGGTATCAAGAACGATGGCCACGCAAACACTTCCTCTTATGCGTTGGGCGACTGCTCAGCCACAGATCACGATTCTAGCTGGCCTAAGGCCGCCGGCGCGCCCCCCGGAAGCCGACCGGACGGATTGCCGGCAATCATCAGCCCTACGACGGACGGACCGCCGCGAGGCGCCCCCGTACGGGTCGCCCGTGCGCGGCAGTGCACGCACCTGGTTGACGCGGCGTGCCGAGGGTCCCGCGCGACCACATGTTGGCCGCCTCGGGGGAAACCGGTCTAACAACGATCGTTTCCAGCCAGCGCCGGCTCAGTCGCTACATGCGCTCCTACGATCGCGACTAGGGGCTCAGACCGGTTCTCTCGGAAGCCATTTCTCCTCTGGAGGTAGGACGATGCACGAATTTCACCACAACGTGTTCGACACCGCGGATGTCCGAATCCACTACGTGACCGCGGGAACGGCGCCGATTGACGGCGGGGACGACCGAACCATCGTGCTGTTGCACGGTTGGCCCCAGACCTGGTGGGAGTGGCGCCACATCATGGAGCCTCTCCATTCCGACGGCTGGTTTGTCATAGCTCCCGACTATCGGGGAGCCGGCGGATCGTCGAAGCCTTCGAGCGGTTACGACAAACACACGATGGCCGGTGACATCAAGGGATTGCTGGAGCACCTCGGCGTGGAAAAGCCGATCACACTCGTCGGTCACGACCTCGGGCTGATGGTCGCCTACGCGTACGCCTCCCTCTATCCGACCGGCGTCGAACGCCTGGTGCTCATGGAGGCCCCAATCCCGGGCACCAGGTCGATGCAAAGCGTGGCCACCACCAACTTCCGGGACAACAAGCTGTGGCACTTTCACATGCACGGCGCGGCGGACAACGTCGCCGAGACACTCATCGCCGGCAGCGAATTCCCTTATCTGCGCTCGTTCTACGTCAGGCTGAGCGCGAATCCCGACGCGATTTCAATCGCGGACGCGCAGCGGTACGTCGCTGACTACACGGCCCCCGGTGCCATGCGGGCCGGGATCGAACTCTTTCGGGCCTTCGAGGACGACGCAATGGACAACCAGCGCGTCCTGTCCGAAAAGGGCAAGCTCACCATGCCCGTACTCGGACTCGGAGGGACCGCAAGCTTCTTTTTGCCGATCGCCGAGGAGATGCTCGCGGAGGTCGCCGAAAACTTCACGGTCCGGCCGATCGAACGATCGGGCCATTGGATCGCCGAGGAGCAACCGGAGACACTCCTGCAGCGTCTGCGCGAATTCATCGACGCGACCGGCGGCGACCAGTCGGGGCGAGCGGCATGATCATCCTGAACGTGTTCTTCGACGTGGCCCAGGAGCACGAGGCGAACTTTCTGAAGCTCCTCAATCACATGGTGGTTGAGTCGAACTTCAATGACACCGTCAACGGATATCTGAAGTCGGACTACGACGAGCACCACTACGAGGAAATTCCGCGCTGACACCGCGGGCTACCAACGCCTTTAGCTATATCGCGTACAGAGCGGGAAGGTTGACGACGATGGCTTCTTGGCTGCTGCGCGCAATCACCATTTCGGCGGGCGTGCTCGGATCGGGGTTCTCCTCCCGATGTGGCAGGTGCGGGGGAACGAAGATGTAATCGCCGGGCTCGGTCCGCACGCGAACCTCGCCGGCTCCGTCGAAGAACACGAACTCGGGGTGCCCACTTCGGACGTAGATCATGGTTTCTGAGTCACCATGGTGGTGGTTGGCCGACGCACTGCCCGGCGCGGCCAACGTCTCTCCCATCCACAACTTCTCACTTCCCACGCTGGCGCCGCTCAGCGCGGCGAAGCGTTGCATGCCATCAGTCTGCGCCGTGGTTGCATCGAGTTCGGATGCCTTTATGTGGCGCACACGATTACGGGCCGCACTCGTCTCGCCGTTGGCGGAGAAGTTGGGGTGGAAACCATCGGGGCCGGCCATGCGTTCCAGCGTAGGCTCGCGCCCTGGCCAGACGCCTGTCTACTGGTCGACGAATTTGGGCCAATCAGCGATCGTTTTGAGTCGCCGCGAACACGCCCTGCCCTCCTCGGATGCCGTTGATCGCAGATAAGTGGTGATGTCCCAACTCATGCGGTCGCGGGCACCAGGGCGCTGATGTCCTCGCCTTGAAGGAGCTTCATTATCAGATTCAGGTCGAAATAGTCGGTCCAGCGAGTGATCCTCTCGTCGTCATCGACGACGAAGGTCCCCATGACCGGGATGGCCGGTGTGCTTCCGTCCGGAGCCTGGATGTAGTCCAGGCGTTCGGTGAGCACGACGGAACCCTCGCTGGCGAGGTTGACGATTTCGAAGGCATAGGCGTCGGGGAACATGGCGAACTGGGCGGCCATGTTCTCCACGATGGCGTCTGGTCCGACAACGGCGGGCATTCCCACGTTCTGATAGACGGCCCCTTCGGCGAGCAGGGGACGCAACGCTTCGGCGTCCCGCTGCTCCATCAAGGCACAGAAGTGGCGGACTACATCGGCTGGCGAGGACATGAGTGGAATCCCTTCTCGGCGATTAGATGACCTGATGTCTCAACGAGATTCAGTGCTCGTGGATGATCACCCCGCGGATGTTGCGGCCGGCGAGCATGTCGTCGTAGGCCTCGTTGATGTCGTTGAGCTTGTACTCGGTGGTGACGGTTTCGTCGAGTAACAGCTTGCCGTTTCGGTACAGATTGATGAGTCGAGGGATGTCGGCGCGGGGGTTGGCTTCGCCGTAGAGGCTGCCTAGGAGACGCTTCTGGAACAGGGTGAACAACGTCAGCGGCAGCGTTGGTGTCACGTCGGACATCGATGCCAGGGCGGTGACCACGACGGCACCGCCCTTGCGCACCGCATTGAGCGCGTCGTTGATCATCGCGCCCTCGAGCACGCCCGGCGTCAGGATGACCGAGTCGGCCATGACTCCACGCGTAATCTCGCCAACTAATTGGGTTGCTTCCTCGAGTGAGGTGACAAAGTGCGTGGCGCCGAACTGAAACGCCTTGTCGCGCTTGGTCTCCTCAATATCGACCACCACGATCTGCTCCGCGCCCGCTAGGCGCGCGCCCTGAATGGCGCCGCTGCCGATCCCGCCGCAGCCAACCACGACGACGACGTCGCCGGGGCTGACGTTCGCGGTGTTGACGGCCGAACCCCAACCGGTGGTGACGCCGCAACCGAGAAGACACACGCGCGACAGCGGCACATCGTTGTCGATCTTGACCACGGAGGCCTCCGACAACACGCCCCACTGCGCAAAGCTGCCGACGCCGGAGAGGGCTCCTATGCCCTGTCCGCGCGCTCGCCGCCGAAAGGTGCCGTCGGCCTGGACTCCCGCGAGGATGATCGCCCCGTAATCACAGAGGTTCTGGCGCCCCGTGGCGCACCAGCGGCAGCGGCCGCAGGCGGGCAGAAAGGACGTCACTACGTGGTCGCCCACCGCCACATCGCGCACTTCCGGACCGACCTCGCGAACGATGCCGGCCCCTTCATGTCCACCGATCAGGGGAAAGCTCACCCCGAACATGTCGCCGGTGCGGATGTGGTGATCGGAGTGGCACAATCCGGTGGCTTCGAATTCGACCAATAGTTCGCCGGATTGCGGAGGATCGAGTTCGATCTCTTCCACCGACCACTTCTCGTTCAGGCCCCACAGAACTGCTCCGTTGGTCTTCATGGCGACTCCTTCACGATGTGTATGGCACGCTCCGGACAATTCGCGATCGCGTGGTGCGCCCGGTCTTCCCACTCGGGCGGTATGTCGCCGACGGTGACGACGGCAATCCCGTCGTCGTCGATATCGAACATCTCCGGATATGTTGCGTAACAACGGCTGTGGCCCTGGCACATTTCCGCGTCGACGCGAAGCTTCACCGTTCAGTCCAATCCGCCCAGTGTGGTCCCGATGACGCCCTGCTCGGTCAGCGCCGCGATCGACGAGGCGTCGAGCCCGAGGAGCTCACCAAGGATGGTCTCATTGTGCTGTCCCAAGGTCGGCGCCGCTGACCGATACCACTTGTCAACGCTGCGGTACTTGAAGGGAAGAGCCGGCACGTGATGCCGTCCCACGACGGGGTGGTCGAGACCTTCGAAGAAGCCCCGGGCGGCCAGCTGCGGATGCATCGAACCGACCCTGGCGTCCGCCAACTCCGCGGCCGGGACGGCGTAGTCGACGAGCAACTGCGCGGCGGCCGAGGAATCGTGTTGCCGAGCCCACTGCTCCACGTGCTTATCGATCAGATCGTGTGCCCCCACGCGCCCTTCGTGGGTGTCCAACGCGGGGTCGTCCGCCCAATCCGGTTCGCCCAGAGCCGACTTCAATCGCCGCCACTGCTCGTCCGTGGCGACCGAAATGGCCAGCCACCGCTCGGTTCCCGCGCATTGATAGAGGCCTTGGGGGGCGGCGTCGCGGCTGCGATTTCCCAATCGCGATATCAGGTTGCCGCTGGCCGTGAATTCCACCACCTGCTCGGCGGCCGCGTTGAGTGCGGCCTCCACCATCGAGACTTCGATGAACGACCCGCGTCCCGTTCGATCCCGTTGCCGCAGGCCGGCGAGCATGGCGAATGCCGAGTGCATTCCCGCCAGCGGGTCACAGGGGCCGCGGGGGATCCGCGGCTGGTCGTATTCATGGCCGGTCACCCACGCCATCCCGGTCATCTGTTCCATCGTCTGCGCGAAGCCCACGTTGTTGCGCCACGGCCCGTCGAGCCCGAACGCGGGCATCCGAACCATCACCATTCGAGGGTTGAGCTCGCTGATGGTTTCCCACGTGATGCCGAAGTTGTCGAAGACGCGCGGCGAGAAGTTCTCGACCAGAATGTCCGAGCATTTGACGAGGTCGTACAACAGCTCGCGCCCTCGTGGAAGGGACAGGTCGAGGGTGAGTCCGCGCTTGTTGGTGTTGGTCGCCAGGAACATCCCCGACCGCTCCCACCAGTCAGGCTGACCGGCGAACGCCGCGGCCGCCATCCGTGCGCCGTCGGGATGGCGGATCGATTCCAGGTGAATGACCTCGGCCCCCAGTGCGGCAAGCACGTGGGTGGAGGAGGGACCCGCCCACCACGCAGTCGCGTCGAGGATTCGTACGCCGTCGAGCGGGAGTCCTCGTGCGCCGTCGTCGGCGGTCGCAGTCCTGTTGTGCCCCGGCACTTCTGATGATTCGCCGAGCGGGGGAGCGCCGGCGATGGGAGCGGGTCGCTGACCGTTGATCCGGTAGGGTGCCAGCGGGTGGGTGAAGCCGCCGTCGGCGTACGTGCCCCACATGCCGCGCGCCGTGAACTGCGGGTGGTCCAACACGCTCTGGCCATTGTTGACCGGCGACACGGGAATCCGCAGATCGGAGGCCAACGCGACGATCTCGTCCGTGGAACGTTGCGTCGTCCATTCCCGCACAATCCGATTCCACTCGTCCCGGCGTTCCCAGCGGGTCGTGGCGAGGGCCCACGCCTGGTCCTCGTCGAGTAGGTCCAGCCGGCCGATCATCGCGAGGAACGATTCGAATTGTTGGCGGGTGTTGGTGTTGAAGCCCACCCATCCGTCCGCGGTCGGTTCGATGGACGGGATCTCAACCTGGCGGGCGGGCAAGGTCAACGCGGGACGTCCGGCCAGCTCGTGGTAGAGATCCGCGAATCCGCTGGCGCTGAGGTGACAAGCCTCTAACAACGAGCAGTCAACGATTTCACCCGCTCCGCCCAGTCGAACCCGCCGCAATGCGGCAACCGCCGCGACGGCGGCGTAACTGGCCATGACCCATTCGAAGACTCGACCACCCGCCTGGATGGGCGGTTGGTCCGGACGACCTCGCAACGCCAGCGTTCCGCTCTCGGCCTGGATCGTGAACTCCGTCGAGGGCCGGTCCCGGTACGGTCCGGTCAACCCGTACGGAGACAACGCCACGATCACCAGGTGCGGCGCACGCCGTAACAGCGCCTCGCGGTCGAGTGCGCCCGGGCCGAGGGAATCCACGAACACATCGGCGGAAACAATCAGAGTCTCCAGGTCGGCCGGCGAAGTGCCACCGACTGAACGCTTGCCGGCGTTCAAGAATTTGAACAGCGCGCCGCCGTCGCTTCGGCCGCCAAATGTCCTGCGGCGGAACGGGTCCCCGTCCGGGGCTTCGATCTTGATGACCTCTGCTCCGAGGTCGGCGAACAACTTGGTGCAGTACGGACCGGAAATTTCCGTCGCCCACTCGACGACGCGGACCCCACGCATAGCGTTCATCGGTTTGCGAATTTCCGCGTCAGCGCCTGCGGAAGTGAGTCATTATCCGCACCGATGAGTGCACACACGCCACTTCCTGTCCTCGCGCTCGTGCCGATCGCCTGGCTGGCAACGACGCTAGCGACGGGAAAGCTGAGCTGTCAAGTGTGACTCGATAAGCATGGCGGCGGTGGAGTTCGGCGGAGCTTTTAGTCGGCAGCACGCACCTTAGGGGCCCGTTGGGCCCGCCCGCCTCGCTTGGCGGGCGGCTTCGTAGTCGACGTGCTTACGCCTTGGGCGAGGATCTGCGAACCCAGTTCGATCTGCGCGCGGATGTCTGACTCGCCCGTACCAAACCAGCGTGGCCCGAGGCTCGTCGTGAAGATGATGAAGTTAGCCAGCAGCTCGGCGAACAGGTCGGCATCGACGTCGGCCTTGATCTGACCGTCGGCTTGGTAGTGGCGAACGCCTTCGGCGATAACGGCCGTACGGCGTGCGTGATTTGGTTGCAGCACCCGCAACGAGAAGTCCGGATCTGATAGCGCCCGACCGGAAATGTCCCAGCCGGGGACACCGCTGTCCCGGTCATCGATCCTCAGTCGCGCATAGAACAGCTGCTCGACGTAGTCCTCGAAGCGCGCGGGCAGGGACGCCACGACTTGCTCTTCGGCCTCGCTAACGAGGTCCGCGATCTGTCGGGAAACGACTTGCTCGAAGATGCCTCGCTTGTCCCCGAAGTAGTGGAACAGCATTGCCTCCGAGCAGTCGGCGCGACGGGCGATTTCCTTCGTCGCCGCGGCCGCATATCCCGCTTCGGCAAAGACCTCGGCAGCCGCTTCAAGGAGGGCCCGTTGTTTGCCGTCCTTGTCGCGAACTCGCCGCCGCGCGCCTGTGGTCATCACACATACTGTAGCGAGCACCCCCGGACTAAAGGGAAGGTCGGACGCGTGCCGGCCAGGCTTCTTCGGCCCCATCCTGGTGCTCCCCGATAGTTATCGAGTGCGACTTGACTGCGCGTGGCCGACGATTTACTGTGCAGCCAAAGCCAATTTCGGCGCGTGCGAGAAATCCGAGGGCCGGCGCAGACGGCAGATGGGCGGTGGGGCGACATGCCCGCTTCCGGTGGTGAACAGGACCGCACATGGTGAGCAAATCCCCGCAGGAACACGCTCGCAACCTCGATCTTCGTCATGAGGACTTCAACGACCAAGAATTCCTCTACGAGGTCTATGGCGTGATGCGGGAGGCGGGACCGTTCAGCCACCAGGACGTTCCATTCCTGGGCCCTACGCCGGGGGGCGCGTGGGTCGCCACCCGCTACGACGAGTGTTACGAGATTCTGCGGGATTGGCGCAGCTTTTCCAGCAAGCCCCTAGGGCTGGAGGGCAACCCGATGTCGTTTGGCGACATCGTGATCACCTTGGATCCCCCACGGCAGCAACAGCTTCGCAAGGTCCTCAACCCGTACTTCTCTCCGGGTCGGATGAAGGACTTGGAGCCCCAGGTGCGCGCGGTCACGGACGGACTGATCGACAACTTCATCGAATTGGGTCGCGGCGATCTCGCGGACGTCGCGTGGCAGCAACCGGGGATCGTGTTCTTCCGGTATGTGCTCGGTATGCCCGTTGAGGACGTGCCGCTCTACATCGAGACAGCCGACCTCGCGATCAATGGCGAGAGCGAAGAGATCCGAAACGGATCGATGACAAATCTCTACCTTCGTGTGCGCGAGGAGATCGACAAGCGTCGTCATGAACCGCCCCGCGACGACCTCATCGACGTCTTACTCGCCGCTGAGATTGACGGCGAAAAGCTGGGCTTCGACGATGTCGTCGCGAACGTGATGCTCCTGGTGCAGGCCGGGCTCGAAACGACCTCTAGCGCAATGTCGTTCGCCTTCTTCCATCTGGGAACCCATGCCGCAGAGCGCGACCGACTCGTCGGTGACGCCCAGCTGATGCCCACGGCGATAGAGGAATTCATCCGTTACGCGGGTTCGGTTCACGGCTTGCATCGTTCCGTCGCCGAAGAGGTCGAACTGAGCGGACACAAATTCTGTCCCGGTGAGACGGTCGTCGTGAACTATGCGGCCGCGAACCGCGACGCGCGTGAGTTCGAGGAGCCCGACAAGTGCATCCTCGACCGACAGACCAACCGACACCTCGGGTTTGGCGCCGGCGTCCATCGCTGCCTGGGTTCCAATCTCGCTCGACTCGAGTTTCGGGTGGGTGTCGAGCAGACACTGAAACGAATACCGGACTACGCCATCCCCCCAGGGGCGAAAGTGGATTTCCACGGGAACTCCGTCACCCGAGGCTATCGGGCCCTGCCCGTCGTCTTCACGCCGGGCGCCCGCGTCGGCCAATGAGGGGTGGCGGGCAATCGCCCATATCGGCTCGCGGCCAGCGCAATACGGAATTGGCCGGTACCGGTTCCTGAAGTCAGGGAGGATTTGTGGACAAGCAAGATCTGCAATGGATGATCTCCGTCGATGATCACATCATCGAGCCACCGAACCTGTGGGTCGACCGCGCGTCGGCCGCCGACCGCGATCGGGTGCCACACGTCGAGCGCATCGACGGCGTCGATACATGGATCTACGACCAGGCGCGCGCCTCGGTGCTGGGCATCTTGGTCGCGGCCCACCAAAGGCCGCCCGAGTACTCCCCGCTGCCGGTGAACTACGACGAGATGCCTCGCGCGTACTTCGACCCGGTGGCCCGCATCCCCGATATGGACGAGGATCATGTGATCGCGGGACTGAACTTTCCGTTCTTCCCCCGGTTCTGTGGTCAGATGTTCGCCCACCTCGGCGACCGCGACCTGGGTCTCAAGTGCGTGCGGGCGTACAACGACTTCGTCATCGACGAGTGGTGCGCGGCGGCGCCCGGTCGTTACATCCCGATGGTCATCATTCCGTTGTGGGACACCCGTTTGGCCGTCGAGGAGACGTTACGGTGCGCCGGCAAGGGCGCCAAAGCCATTGCCTTCTCGGAGAATCTGCACCCGTTGGGATTTCCGTCCATCCACTCGGGGGCTTGGGACGATTTCTTCGCGGTGGTGAACGAGACGAAGATGCCGCTGTGCACGCACATCGGATCGTCGTCGGTCAGTCCCACTACGTCGCCTGACGCACCTTTCGGGGTTCAGGCGGTCAACATCAACCTCAATCTGGCGAACTCGACCACGGATTGGCTGTTCTCGGGCAAGCTGCAGAAGTACCCCGACCTGAAGATCGTCCTGGCCGAGGGCGGCATCGGCTGGATCCCCTACCTCATCGAGCGCGCCGAACATGTCGCCGCCGACTACCAATACCTGCGCGCCAACAACTGGGCGGTTGATCCGGCCACGATGCGGTTGACCCCCGTGCCTACCGACCCCGAGATTTTCCCGGAGTCCCCGCGCCGGCTCTTCCGCGACCACATGTACGGCTGCTTCATCGAGGACGACTTCGGGGCTGCGAATCTCGACTTCATCGGCGTCGACAACGTCATGATCGAAACGGACTATCCGCACACCGACAGCCTGTGGCCCAACTCCCTTCAGGCCGCACATAAGGCGCTCGACGGCCGGTCCGACCTCGACAAGTACAAAGTGCTGCAGGGTAATGCTCGCCGGGTCTTCGACTTCGAGCCCGCCCCCTACCCGACGCTGACGTAGCCAACGGCTGACGGATTCGTTTGATGCGGGAGTACCAGAGCTTCATCGACGGTCAATGGTTGAGCGACAACGCCGTCGGCACCATCGATGTCATCGATCCGTCCAATGAGGAGTTGATCGGCCGAGTAGTCGACGGGGGACCGAAGCAGGCGGCCCTGGCGATCGCGGCCGCCCGGCGGGCCTTCGACGAGGGCCCGTGGCCGTGGATGTCCGTCCGGGAGCGGGCGAAGATCATCAAGCGGTTCGCCGAAATCCTCGACGAGCGCAAAGCGGAACTCCGGGAGCTGATCGTCGCCGAGATCGGCTCGACCGGCTTCATCACCGACCTGATTCAGGTCGGGGGTGCCATCGAGGCGGCCCACTACTACGGCGAGTTCGTCGAACACGATGTGACGTGGGTGGAAACACCGGGCGGCCCGGTGGTTTCGCCGAACGGCCTCGGTGGCGTGACGGTGGTCCGCGAACCGGCCGGGGTGGTCGGGGTCATTACTCCCTTCAACTTTCCGTTCTCCATCAACATCCAAAAGTGCCTACCCGCGTTGGCCGTCGGCTGCACTGTGGTGCTCAAGCCCCACCCTTGGACTCCGATGAATGCCCTGGAGCTGGCCAAGGTCGGCGAGGAGGCCGGCCTGCCACCCGGCGTGTTCAACGTCGTCGTGGGCGGTGCCGAGGTGGGCGAGGAGCTGTGTACCCACCGAGGCGTCGACATGATCGGCTTCACCGGTTCGACCGCGACCGGTCGACGCATCCGTGAGCTGTCGGCGGCCACGATGAAACGCGCACAGCTGGAGCTCGGCGGCAAAAGCGCGCACATCGTCCTCGACGATGTCACCGAAAGCGACGTCGCGGGAATAGGATTCGGGCAGGCCCTCATGCATGCCGGACAGGCCTGCACGGTCACGTCGCGACTTCTCCTGCCCGAGCACCTGCTCGAGGCGTACGTCGAGGGCGTCAAAGCGATGGCTCCGATGATCACCGTCGGCGACCCGCGTGATCCCGCCACCGTCGTCGGCCCGCTGATCAGGGATCAGCAGCGGCAGCGAGTCGAATCCTTCGTTGAGTCGGGTCTGCAGGAAGGCGCTCGTCTGGTGGCCGGCGGCAAACGTCCCGAAGATCTGCAACGCGGCTTCTACTACGAACCGACGGCGTTCGTCGACTGCCGCAGCGACATCCGTCTATGCCAGGAGGAGGTGTTCGGGCCTGTGCTCGCGGTGATGACCTATCGCTCCGAAGACGAAGCCGTCCGCATCGCGAACGACTCGGTCTACGGTCTCGCGGGTCTGGTTATGACCCGCAACGCCGCAAAGGGTTTCAACGTCGCCAGGCAGATCCGGACGGGCACCATCATGGTGCAGACTGTCGCACCCGGTGCCGACCTCGGCGCCAATCCAGGCAATGGGCAGGGGCCCGGCTGGTCGTTGCCGGCGCGTGGCATGTTCAACGGCGGCGGGCCGTTCGGTGGCTTCAAACAAAGTGGGCTCGGCCGAGAGCAGGGTCGGTGGGGCTTCGAGGAATACACCGAGCTGAAATCGATCACCATGATGTAGCGGGGAAAGGCTACCCGATGGAACTTCTCAAGGATGTTCGAGTCCTCGAGGTGTCACTCTTCTCCGCGGATGCACTGGGCGGACACCTGGCTGATCTCGGCGCAGAGGTGATTAAGGTGGAGCCGCCCGGCGGCGGTGGCTTCCGCGGTTCGGCGGTTTCCGGAGGCGAGCTGCAGGACTCGCACTGGAACCGCGGCAAGAAGAGCGTGGCGATCAACTTGAAAACGGCTGAGGGGCAAGAGGCGTTTCGCCGCCTCGCCGCGACATCGGCGGTGGTGATCGACGGACTCCGTAACGGAACCGCGCGCCGGCTCGGCTTCAGCTACGACGACATCGTCGCAGTCAACCCGACCGTTGTCTACTGCGTACTCAACGGGATGGGCAGCTATGGGCCCTACACCCAATTGGCTACGCACGGACTGTCCTTCGATTGTTTCGCGGGTTTGAGTCCGCCGATCATCGAAGCGGATGGAACGCCGCGTCTTTCGGGGGCGGCCACCGGAACGACGGGCGTTCTGGCGGGACCGCTGTACGCAGCCATGGGCGTACTCGCCGCGCTGCACGCCGCCGCGCGCGACCGCAAGCCGCAGTACGTCGAAGTGGCGCAGGTCGATGCGGCGATTAACTGGAACTTTCAGCACCTCACGGCGTTGGCGAACGGCCAACCGGCCTACGGCGAGGGAATCCGCGCCTCGCTTCGCTACCAGTACTACGAAACGGGCGACGGCAACTACGTGGTGTTCAACGCTCTGGAGGACAAGTTCTGGCTGAGATTCTGCGAGTCAATTGACAGGATGGATCTCTACGAGCCCGGGCGCCAGAAGCCGGGGAAGGATCCCGAGGCAGAGTCCCGGCTGCGCGACGAGTTAACGGCAATATTCAAGGAACGCACGCGCAACGAATGGACCGACTTCTTCATTGCGACCGATATCGCAGGTGCCCCAGCATTTTTGGGCGCGGACCTTTTCGACGACGACCACGCGAAGGCTCGCCGCCTCGTTTACGAGCAGGCTCAATCCGACGGGCCGTCGCGGCGATTGATCGGCACGTGCATCAAGACCAAACCCGACGAAGAGTTCGGACCGCCGGCCGCACCGCGCGTTGGGCAGCATACGGAAGAGGTGCTCGGCGCCCTGGCAGGCTACGACGAGGCCGGAATCGAGCGCCTTCGTTCGGCTGGCGCAATCTGAGTATCAGCGCAAGCCCGCAGCCGACGCGGTGGCGCCCAGCCGCAGGGATGTTCGCTACTGCCAGGTGGTCTACGCTTGGGCGACATGGTTGACCATCGCCACGTCGAATGGGACCCAGACACGCGACGCATCCTCACGGCCCGGCTCCTGTTGCGCCCTTGGCAACTCGACGACGACCTCGCCGCATACCGGATATACGGAGCGCCGGAGGTTTCGCGTTGGCTGCGTCCGGCGCTGCCGTTGATCACCGACCAGGAGCACATGCGCCGACTCCTGGGCGAATGGATTGCGGAGAGTGATGCGGCCGGACTGCCCCTGGGCCGATGGGCGGTAACCGCCAGGGACTCTGGCGACCTGATCGGGGGAGTGGCACTGCTTCCACTTCCACCCGGCCGGACCGACCTTGAGATCGGATGGCAGGTTGCACCGACGCTGTGGGGTCACGGCTACGGTGCGGAAGCCGGTCATGCGGTGGCCCATCAAGCATTCACAAATGTCGGTGTCAGTGAGGTTTTCGCTGTTGTGCGGCCAGGCAATCATCGCGGGGTGGCTACGGCGCGCCGAGTTGGCATGGAATGGGTAGGGGAGACCGACAAGTACTACGACCTGACCCTTGAGATCTACCGTCTCAACAAAGCAGATTTGGATCTGCCTGAACCGGCCTGTGCACCAGCGCCGGGATGGCCCTAGCGCCCAAGCGGTCGCACTCCTCAAGTGCCTCGTCGCAACGCTGCCCTGCTCACGGCGTGATCGGGCACGGACTCTGTGCCGTTCGGCGTCAGCAGTCGGCACCGGCAACGCGCCGGAACTCACCCGGGTGAAACAGTGCCGGGGTGATGACGGCTCACCCCGCCGGACAGCAGACTCGGGGCCAGTTCAAGGCTGACAAGGGCATGGCAGTACAGGCCCGGCAGGAGCCGTCGAGAGTGATTAGCAGAAGGGTCTCGCCATGCACTTCGAGTCAAAGAAGGTCGTCGTCGTCGGGGGCAGCGCCGGCATGGGCCGCCAGGTCGCCGCCGATATCGTGCGCCACGGCGGTAGCTCGGTGGTCGTCGGCCGGTCAAAAGACCGTGTCGATGACACGGTGACCGAATTGACGGGCAGCGGTGGCCAAGCGTGGGGGATCACCGCGGAGTTGACCGATCGCGCCGCGGTGGCCGATGTGCAGCGCGCGCTTTCAGAGGATCACAGCGACGCGACACTGCTCGTCAATGCGGCCGGATTCTTCATCCCCAAGCCGTTTCTCGAGTATGACGCCCTGACCTATGACTCGTACATGGAGCTCAATTACGCGCTGTTCTTCCTGACGCAGACCGTCGTTGCGGGGATGATCGCCCACGGGAAGGGCGGCTCAATCGTCAACATCGGCAGCATGTGGGCGCATCAGGCGATCGGTCTGACCCCATCGTCGGGGTACTCGATGCAAAAGGCCGGCCTGCACGCACTGACCCACAACCTGGCCATCGAACTCGCCGGGCACAAGATCCGCGTCAACGCGGTGGCGCCGGCGGTCGTCAAGACCCCGCTCTACGAGGGCTTCATTCCGAAGGACGAGATCGACGCGACGCTTTCCACTTTCGCGCCGCTTCATCCGCTGGGACGAGTCGGCACTCCGGCCGACGTGGCCAATGCAGTGACCTACCTGCTGTCGGACGAGGCCAGTTGGGTCACCGGCGCGATTCTCAACGTCGACGGCGGCATCATGGCGGGCCGCAACTAACTCAAGCGCCTCACCACTAAGCCTGCGCAAACGAAGGAGACAAGGTGCCACACCAATACAGCAAGGACCCGGCCGCGGTCGACGCGCTGACGCCCCAGCAATACCACGTCACCCAGGAGAGCGGCACCGAGCCTCCGTTCACCGGCGAGTATTGCGACAACCATGAACCCGGCATCTACGTCGACATCGTCTCTGGCGAACCGCTTTTCGCGTCCGTGAACAAGTTCGACAGCGGAAGTGGGTGGCCGAGTTTCACCCAGCCCATCGACGCGGACAGCCTGGTTGAGAAACGGGACCGCAGCCACTTCCTGGAACGGATCGAGGTGCGATCCGCCCACGCCGATAGCCACCTGGGCCACGTATTCCCGGACGGCCCGCCAGAAGCCGGTGGGTTGCGCTACTGCATCAACTCGGCGTCGCTGCGATTCATCCACCGCGACGACCTGGAAGCGCAGGGCTATGGGCAATATCTGCGCTTGTTCACGAAGGCCGGATCAGAGCAGAAATCATGACCAACCACACCAAGATCGCCGTTCTCGCCGGCGGGTGTTTCTGGGGTATGGAGGATCTGTTCCGCCGGCAGCCCGGTGTGGTGTCCACTCGCGTCGGCTACACCGGAGGCAGCAACACGTACCCCACCTACCGCGATCATCCCGGACACGCCGAGGCGATCGAAATCACCTACGACCCAGACGAAACCGATTACCGGGCGCTGCTGGAATTCTTCTTCCAAATCCACGACCCGACCACCAAGAACCGTCAGGGCAACGACGTCGGAACCAGTTACCGGTCGGCGATCTTCTATCTGGACGACGAGCAAAAGCAAATCGCAGTGAACACGATCGCCGACATCGAGCATTCAGGGCGGTGGCCCGGCAGGGTCGTGACCGAAGTCAAGCCGGCCGGCGAGTTTTGGGAAGCCGAACCCGAGCACCAGAACTACCTACAACGCTACCCATCCGGCTATACCTGCCATTACATCCGCCCCGAGTGGGCGCTGAACCGGCGTACCGAGGGGGCAGCGACGGCGGAACATGAGGCGCCCACTCAGTAACGAGACGGGCTTGCTAACACGAGACGACGGCCCCGCCACCCCGCCTGACCGCCAGGTGTTGCTGAGCGCCTACGCACCGTTGGTGCTTTACGGCGCCGCAGCTGCTGCGTCTTGGGTTTCATCCCGGCTCGGCGCGGGCGGCGGTGGTGGGGGTGTCTGCAGCCAGCCGGCCGTTCCCAGCGCGTAGCGGCCCGAGGTCGGCCCGCTCTAACGCTGGGTTGCCGCGCTCGGGGCCTTGTTGATCGTCGGGGCCGCATGATCGGTTGGCGGGCCGAATAGTAAATGACGCAGTCGCTTTCGCCCGCGGTTGAGCCTCGAACCTACGGTTCCTTGCGGGGTGCCCGTCATGGCGGCGATCTCCTTGTAGGAGTATCCCGCGATGTCGGCAAAATAGACGGCTGTACGAAACTGCTCGGGCAAGGCCATCATCGCCGCCTTGAGGTTAGGGTCTGGCATCATCCCGAGCGCCAGGTCTTCGGCCGACAGCAGGCCTCCAGGCGTGCGCGGTGCATTCGCCACGAGGTGTCGATCGCTGATCTCACCAGTCGGATGGAACTTGGGACGGCACTTCTGCCTGCGATAGCTGCTGATGTAGGTGTTGGTCATGATCCGCCGGAGCCATGCATTGAGGTTTGTTCCTGGCTCGAATGCCCGGAGACCGGCATAGGCGTTGAGCATTGTTTCTTGCACCAGATCCTCCGCGTCCGCGCGGTTGGAAGTCATCCGAAGAGCTTGCCGATACAGAGGCTCGAGAAGCGGGCCAACGGCGCTTTCAAATTGAGCGTTTGGCCGGCGGTCCGGCACCTTTGCGCATTGGGCGTTCAAGCGCGCTTCTTCGAGGGCCGACCCCGAAGTGATACAGCCTTGACCACAGGTACGAGTTTTCTTCGCCTCCACAGCAACCTCCGCATGCCAACTGGTGCCAGCATCCAGGGCCGCGGGGTGAGTGGTCATCACCCGCCGAAGCAATTCATCCGGATGAGCACCCGCGCCACTGACAAGCTCGAGTCGGCAGCCAGGTGCCGTCGCGAGTGCTGTAGTGGTGCGCCGGCGGCTCGCTTCGTCCTGGCGCCCGCGGTCGACCGCCATCGAAGTGTCCGACTATCACCCGGGTGAATGGCGGAGGTGGGCGACGACAGCTCACCCCTCTCCGACCCATGCTTTTAACGTCTACAACCACACAGCCGTGTTCTGTTGTGTAAGAAGCCACCTTGCGCGGAGCAGGCTCGAATAGCAGAGACAACCATCTGCCCGAAGCAGGAGGACATGGGTGAGCGCCGCTAAAAGAATGCTGGAGACCTATCCGCGAGATCTAGGCGGGATCGACAGGGCCAAGCTGGTCGCTTGCATCGACGCCTGTTTCGAATGCGACCAAGCTTGCACAGCGTGTGCAGACGCGTGCCTCAGCGAAGAGGACGTTTATCACTTGACCAAATGCATCCGCACATGCCTGGACTGCTCGGATGTCTGCGCAACCACCGGCCGCGTCTTGTCCCGGCACACCGACTGCGACGCCAACTTGACCAGGACGACGCTCGAAACGTGCGCCACCGCCTGTAGGACAAGCGCAGACGAGTGCGACAAGCATGCCGCGAAACACGAGCACTGTCGCGTGTGCGCCGAGGTATGCCGTCGGTGCGAACGAGCCTGCCGCGACCTCGTTGCGGCGCTCGGTTGAGACAACCACCGAGCGGCCTGGACCCGCTTGCCATTCGCCGCTGCGCCAGTGTGACCTTGAAGAGAAAGAGTGGAGAGGGCACTGATGGGAATTTATGAATTCGATGACGTGCAGGCCCATCTTCTCGAACCAGAAGAAAGCCTGGACTCAGAACAGACTGGCATCGACCTCGACGAGGGCTACTCGCCTCCAGAACACCCTCGTGAACTGCGGGCGTGGGGTATCACCACGAGGGAAGCGCGAACCCATGAAAGTCTGGCGCGCCGGCTGGCCCGCGAGGTTCCCGACGTGACCGATCAGTGGGATGGCGACGGTATCGGTGACAGCGCTGACAGCGATGGTGAGCTCATCGATGATCAGGTCGGCGCCATGCGCGCGGGTCGCCTCGTCGCCTTCGACGCCGACGCGACGGATTTCAGTACCGATTACCGTGCGCACGACGTCGGCATTGACGGCGGCGCTGCCTCGGCCGAGGAAGCCGCCATGCATATCGTCGATGAAGACACCGGCGACGGTGAAGGATGGCGTCTCTGATGACGCGCACCACGCCGCCACCTCGTTCGAACTGGGCCTCTGGGCCGGAAATGGCTGCTCCAAAGGGTATTTCGCTACTCCACCCCGCTCGGTGTGAGTAGGCCGAATGGGCGGCCGCAACGAGGACATCGGCTGAAGGACAGCCACACGTGGACCGAGTATTTTCTGTCCTGATTGGCGACCCGTCCGGTGCCGCAGATGTTGCTATCAAGACCTCGGCGTTGTTCCTCACAGCCGCAATCCTGTTTCGTTTCATGGAACGCCGCACTCTCGCGGAATTCGCGCCGTTCGACTGGATCGCTGCGGTCGCCGCCGGAGCCATCGTGGGGAGGGCCGCCACCGCCAGCGATACCTCCTGGCTCAACGCAACCGCGGCGCTCATCTGCCTTCTAGGCACCCACGCGGTACTCGCGAGGTTGCGTTTCATTCCAGGCGTGCGACGTTTTATCGATCCTCCTCTGAAAGTGCTGATCCGCAACGGACAGGTCGATCGACGCAACCTACGCCGATGCGGACTCACCAGTTCTGACCTCGAGGCTGTGCTACGACAGCACGGGCACGAGAGCTCCGACCGCATTCACTTGGCGATCTTCGAAGCCAAAGGCGCGATCTCCATTTTGCTGAAGGATGAGAGGAGTGATCGGCACGGTTCTCGAGTTGATCTGCGGCGGAGCGAACATCGGCGCTGGCGTGTGACGCCTAGACGATTCGATTGACCACCGTTCAAGCATTCATCCGGAGGAGTCCCAGTCAGGGCTGTTTGCTTTCTTGGCGGCGCCCACTGCCACCAGGTCAGTTACGAGCCATAATTTCGCGCGGCCGGCTCGCAGTGCTGCGAGTGGCGATGACGCGGTCTTGACCCTCAGTCATCGCCGGTCGAGCCCACCTAAACCGCCTCCGACTGCTGCAAGCGAATAATGCCGAGCATCAAGCGAAGTTGCGGCTCTTCGGGGCTACCGACATAGGCATTCAGCCAGCCCGTCAGCTTCGAGAGTATCTCTACGGGTAACGCCATCCGGGTTGACAGGAGGACGGTGAGGATGCGCCTGATCGCGAGATGGGTTTCGCCGCAGCCTAGCTCGACGAAAATCATTGTGCGCTCATAGCCGGTCAGACACGACCCCACCGCGTCGACAAGTGACCACGCCATGTCCTGATCGGAGACGATCGACGCATCAGTCGCGGAGCGCTTTTGCGCCCGCGAATCGCGACTCGCGAAGTTCAGTGTCGTTGGCGACGCCAATCGCGCCAGAGCATGCTTCATATCAGGGACCACCGCCTCGTAGGGCGGGTTTTTGCGGGGCTGGGGTAGACGCCTTCATCGCGCCTTATGGATGCGCCATCGCAGGCGCAAACGATCACCTTCTCGGCCTTCATGCAGCTAGCCACGTCGTGGTCCCCTTCCCGGTCTTTCTGGGCGGTGACTGGCCCGCTCAACTTCGAGCTATGTTCTTGATCCAGTCGACAAGCGGCGTGGGACTCGCGCTGCGCCCTGCCATTTGGTCATGAGCCCACCAGCTGCTCTCAGATGAGGCTGCCCCCGTATGGGGCGAATCGTCATCACCCCAACCGTCTGTTCGCCCGGGTGATCAACGCGAGGAGCTCTCCGACGGGACGATTCACGGTGTCAATCCGTTTCGACCAGCATCGCCTGTCTGCGGGTTGCATCGATCGCGTCCGCCAGTAACCAGAGCGCCAAGCCGATGAGTGCTATGTCCTTCATCAAGAACTCCCCGTCTGCGGACAAAACCGGAAAGCCACCCGCAGACGCCTCGCCGACGCCGGGGGTCGTCACCATGAAACTCAGCGTGATCACGAAGAACAGCGAGGCGATAATGCCTCCCACCACAGCAGCTTTCGGGAACCACGGCTTGACAGCCAGCAGGACCGCCGTAATCAATTCGATTGAACCGTTCAAGCGACCAAAGGCGTTGATGGACAGGACGTTGTAGACCCAACCCAGGAAGGGGCTGTTGGCCACCCAATGTGAAATGCCGTGAGATTCATAGTGAGTGAACTTCATGGCGCCGAACCAAGCCAGAACTATGACGAGACCATACCGTGCGATCAGGGGCGCGATGCCGGTCGTTCGAAGCTTTCCGCGGCCACCGGTCAACATGGTGGCGGCCTCACTCTGTGACATGGGGTCTCCCGTCCTGGATGTGTCATTTCGCCGCCTGGCCGCTGCCGAACTCGCACCGGCTTCGTTGGCGGCGCAACTGGTCGAGACATTGGCCAGGCGGTTTGCGGACACGGCTCAAGTCAGCGACCACTATCTCTGCGTAGTGGGTCAGTTGTCTTCATCCCCACGCGCAATTCACCCGGGTGAGGCGGGTTGTCAGGAGCAATGATTTTGTGGCCGGCCACATTTGGTGGGCTGTGGGATGCCGCATCACAACAAGCCGAGTCCTCGCGCCCTGCTGACTGCCGCGCCGCGATGCTCAACTCCGAGCTTGCGGTAGATGGCGCGCTGGTGGGTCTTCACGGTATTGAGCGAGACGTATAGCCGCTCGCCGATCTCGCGCCGCGATAACCGGGTGGCGAGTAGGCGAAGAACTTCGAGCTCCTTGGGGGTCAGCTCCTCGGGTATTGCGCTCCCCTGATGGCGCGAAGTCACCGCACCGCCTGCGCTCCGCTCGGTCGAGGGGGGCCGCGTCGGGGCGATGCCGGCGTCGCCGCAGTCGCGCAGCAGGGTGTCGACCTCGTCCAGAGTGGCCTTGGCGGCCTCGTGATCGCCGAGATGCTCGACGATCTGCGCTCGGACCGACAGCGCCTTAGCTACCTCGAGGATTGCTCCTCCTTGACGTGCGGACATGACGGCCATGTCGGCGGCGGCCAGCGCTGGAGCCGCGTCGCCGTGCATCCGGAGGAGGAGTTCCGCCGTGGCAAGCGACACCATTACGTCGACGAGGTGTTCCGTATCCGCCAGGTCCCGGGTGCTGCCGGAAGCCTGGCGGATATGACGTTCGGCGTCTGCCGGTTGGCCATGTTCGGCTGAAATCAGCGCCAGATGGCCCAACGCGTCGATGCGGGTACGACGATCGCCCACCTTCTCGGCCAGCCGTGCGGCCCGCCGGAAGGCGGCTTGCGCCTCGCGGGTGCTGCCCGAGAAGTACAGCGCGGATCCGTAGATGCTGTAGGCGCTGGATTGACCCAGCGGTGCCTCGGCGAGATCGAGGGTGATCGCGCGGCGAGCGGTCTCAAGCGCCGCAGCGACCTCAGCGGTCTTGAAAAAATGGACCGCGCGCAACACGACGGCTTGGCCGGCGATCGCGTCGCCGTCCGCGCCGTCGGCCGGGTGTCGGGCTTCAACTGCCTGGATCCACTCGGCCGCCTCATCGAGTTGGCCAACGCTCAGGGCGATCCACGCGCGGGCCAAGCTCAGCCGTGGATCCTGTCGAACGGCTTCCTCGGGGAGCAGATCAAGCATGCCGGAAACGGTCGATAGGCCGCCCCCGTTGAATTCGTCGACCCAGTCCGCAGCGATCAGGTCAGCACTCCGTGCGATGTCGCCGCCGGCGACCAAGTGGCGCACCGCCTCGTCAATGAGGCCCTCGTTCTCGAACCAGTTTGCGGCTCGTCGGTGCAAATCGGCGACGAGATCAGGCTCGGTACGGCGCAGCTCGGTGCGCAGCAACTCTCCGAACAGCTGGTGATAGCGATACCAGTGACGCGACGTGTCCAACGGCACCATAAACAGGTTTTCGCGTTCGATCTGCTCCAAGACCGAGGCCGAGCCAGACGTTTGCAGCGTCGCGTCGCACAGCGCACCGCTCAGTCGTCCCAAGATCGAGGTGCGCAGCAAAAAGCTGCGCAGGTGGGGTGGCTGACCGTCGAGCACCTCGGCCATCAAGTAGTCGACGATATGGCGGTTATCGCCGGCGAACGTCCTGATGAACGCGGCGGCATCGGCACGCCCGGCAAGCGAAAGGGCGGCAAGGTAAAGGCCCGCAGCCCAGCCTTCGGTGCGTTGGTGCAACAGTTGAACGTCCGCACGGTCTAAGTCGAGCCCGAGCACATCGTTCAGCAGCTGGGCCGCCTCGATAGGCCCGAAACGTAAATCGTCGGTGCGGATCTCGGCAAGCTCGCCACTGGCCCTCAGCCGAGCCAACGGCAATGTCGGATCCGATCGGGTGGCCAACACCAGGTGGAGATTCGCCGGCATCCGGCTGATAAAGAATGCGAGCTGCTCATGGACCGCCCGATTTGCCACCAAGTGGTAGTCATCAAGAATCAGCACCATCGGGCTAGCGATCGTGTCCAGATCATTGAGCAGCGTAGGCAGAACGACCTGCACTGGGTCGGCACCCGTCGCGAGAAGTTCGACCGCCCGAATCCCCACCCCCGGACTGATCTTCTGCAGGGCGGCGATCACGTACATCCAGAACCACACGGGGTCGTTGTCGGACGTATCGAGCGACAGCCAGGCGAATCGATGGTCCACGTCGGCGTCCAGGGCCCACTGCGCCAGCAATGTCGTCTTGCCCCAGCCTGCCGGCGCGCTCAGCAGGGTTAACTTGCAGTGTCGCCCCGCCGACAGTACGTCAACCAAAGTGGTCCGGTGAACGAGCTGGGCCCCCATCGTCGGGATGTGCAGCTTGGTGCCGAGCAGAACTGCTCGCGCGGCGGCTTCTCCAAAGCCATTGTCGCTGTGGCCATCTGAGCCGGTCATGCGCGAACTCCCCGAACTCCGCGAATCAATTGAACCGAGCACCCGGACGCCAACACTCGGCTTCGACGCGTCGTGGGTGGGTGCCGGCCTCTCCGATTCCCTGTTTTTCTCTCCGGGGTCGGGTGGGCTGATACTGCGCGGCGATCGCAGTGATTCTATTGAATCAGACGTGTTCTCGGTGATTACTACCGGCGGACGCGTCCCGTGCCCGTTCGGGTCGGCGGGCCCGCGTGGCGCCAACGGTTCGAGGATTTTGTGAGTCACGCTCACGTTGGGGCCGCTCACCGTAGTTCTCCTCTCCTGCATCGATGTATCGGCTCCGCCGACGCATCGCACCGCCCGGGCAGAAAGCGTGCGGCCGCCGTCGTCTTCGCGTGCTCATGGTCGTCGGGACACCAGCACGTAACCACCGACACCGAACACCACCGGCAGCATCATCAACATTCCCAACAAAGTGCTCATCATCGTTCTCTCGATCCCCCATGTCGTTGCTCTCGATCGCCGGCTCCTGGTTGGACGGCGGCGGTCGGGACGATCCAGGGCTCAATGACTACGTTGACAGCGCGGGCACGTCATCACCATCGGCCGGCGGATGATCTTTAGGGTCGGGTAGGTGTATGCCTAGCGGCCTTGGTATTTGACGGACCGGTCAGTCCGAGCGGCGCATGAGCTGGGCCAATTGAGTGCGGGATGTGATGCCGAGCTTGGCAAATGCGTTGTGGACATGGGTCTTCACGGTATGCGGGGATAGGCGCAGCTGTGTGGCCACGTCGCGGTTGGTCGCGCCTTGGGCGATGAGGTTGATAACCTTGAGTTCGGAGTCGGTGAGGCTGTCCCAGCCGGTTTTTGCCCGCGGGTGGGTGACGATGCGCCGTTCGACGCCCAATCGGCGCAACGCGCGGCCGACCCGGCGGGCATCGGCAATCGCTTCCCATTCGATATAGGTGTCGAATGCCGCGTTCAGTTGGTCGATCGCCTCGGCGTTGCGCTGTGCGCGAGCCAGCTCGCCGCCGGCGTCCTCGGCGGCGCTTGCGTAGAGCAGCGGACGCGGCGACGCGCGAAGCGACTCCGCAACATCCACCAACGCCTGGGTATCGTGTTCGAGGATCGCGCGGGCATAGCCGGCCACCGCCGCCAACAGCGGCACCGTAGGCTGCTCACGCTCGAGCACCTCGGTGGCTTGTAAGACCCGTGCCCGCAAGCCGGCATCACCGGCGGCCGAGGCCACTTGCGCACCCAGGATCAGCCGAACCAGTGCATGCGGGAAAAATGGTGTCGCCAATAGGATGACATCGCCGAGCCAGCGCATCGCGTCATGAACGTCTTCACGCTGCCACGCCGCCCGCGCGAGCACATACGCCGACCCGCGACGTATGCCGGCAGAGCCGGTGGAATGGGCCTCGCGCGCGTCATTGACCATCTGCTGCAGCAAGTTTCGGTCATCGGTATGCGCCGCCACTTCGGCGAGAATCACGGTGCGAAGTACGTCATGCTCTGTTGCCCCGGTCGGCTGTGGTGGCGGAAGGGACTCCGTCGCATCGCGGGCGGCCGATAACCGGCCGGCAGCGAGGTGGACAAGCCCGCTGAAGACGGCCCACATGGCGAGGGCCATTGCGTTGCCCTCCCGGCGGGCTTGCTCTATGCCGCCGGCGAGCCGTGCCGTCGCATCATCGAATCGGCCGACCACCGCCAGCAGGTTTGCGTCGTACATTCCGGCATAGGCATGGGCTAACGCCGTATCGTTCGTGTAGGCGAGCTGACGAAGCCCTTCGAAGCGGTCTAGTGCGCGGGCCGTATAGCCCTCACCAGCATCGAGCAATGCGATGGTGACGTCGGCCATGACCTTGGCCTCGAGGTCGCCGGTGGCTGCCGCGGCCGCGGCAGCCTCGTCGGCCGCCGCGCGCCGCTGTCCACCTTCGTCGAACACCAGGTTGTATGCCAGCCACGCCAGATGCCGCGCCCGGGTGACGTCGCTGATGCCGCTCAACTTCAGCGCCCGCCGATTTTCCGCCACCCGCTGCTGATCAGTGTGCTTGGTGTGTACCGGGAGCCGGAGCCGGATCTCGGCCTCTACCTCGGGCGACGCCGCCTCCGCCAGCGCCACGTCGGCCAATTCTTCGGCCTCGCCATAACGGCTGGCCCGATTGAGCCACCCCACGGTTTCCCCGACCAGGGATCCGCGCTCGGCGTCGTCGGCGGGCAACAGCTCCAAGGCGCGCTTGCTCAGGTCCGCCGCCGCGCTCGCATCGCCGCGGCCCACCGATTGCGCGGCTTGGCGCAGTGCATCGATCGCCTCTCGGTCTCCCGGTTCGGCGCTGCGTGCCAGCTGGGTGGCCACCTCGGCCGGGGCGGCGCCCAAGCCCAGCATTGCCGACGCCGACTGACGCTCCATCGCGCGCCGTAAGGACTGCGGCAAAGACTGGCGGGTCGCCTCGCGCAGCAAGTCGTGCCGAAACCTAAGCCGCTCACCGTCTTCCACGAGCAGATCCGCGCGCACCGCTTCCTCCAGCGCCGAGAGCAACGACGTCGGCGGCCGGTCGAGCATCGTGGCCAACAGCTCGGCCGAAAACCGGTCCGGCAGCACCGCCGCCACCCGCACCACCTCCGACGCACTTCCGGAGAGCAGATCCAGTCGCTGCTGCATACCGACGCCCAGACGCCGAGGCAGCCCCTGTCCCGTGGCCACCGCCCGGCCGCCCCTAACGTTCAGGCGGTCCTCCTCGTCCAGGCCCCCAAGGAGCTCGCTGACCAAAAACGGATTGCCGTGCGCCTTGGCGGCCAGATTCAGCAGCGACACATCGGCTTCCGCCCGCACGGCGTCTTGGACCATGTCAGCGACCGCATCCGGCGTCATGGCCCCCAATCGCAAGAACGTGGCATCCGCGCGTTGCAGCACCGACAACGTCTCATGCACCGCAAAGCCGCCGGCCCCGGTGCGTGCGGTCAATACCCACAACACCGCCGCATCCGGCCGCGCGGTGGCGAGCGACCGCAACGCCAACAGCGTGCCGTTGTCGGCCCAGTGGATGTCCTCCAACAGAATCGCCAGCGGGGCCTGTCCGGCCGCGGCGTGAATCGCGTCAGCCAAGTCGTGCACCACCCAGTAGCGCAGGTCGGCCGAGCCACCTAGTTGGCGCAACGCCTCGGCGTCTCCCACCGGGGGGTCGGCGTTGAGTGTGGCCATGAACAGCGAGAAAAAGGGCACCGTCTGCTGGTACTCGAACGCCTCCCCGAACAAGGTGCGCACGCCATACTTCTCGGCCAGCACTAACACCTCGGTCAGCAACCGACTTTTTCCGATGCCGGGCGGCCCTTCAATGACCAGCACGCCGCCGCGCCCCTCGGCCACCGCGGTAATCAGTGCGCCGATCTTTTTCAGTTCGTCTGCCCGCCCTCGGATCGGCGGGGTGACCAGGCGTTGGCCGCCGGTGTCGAATAGGCCGGCTGGAGGCCCCATCGGGTGTCCTGTCTAGCGTCTAGTTACCGGAGTGCCGTTGCAGTGCCCGCTATTGTAGGCCGTACACGCCATCAACGAGATTTGCTGTCGATCAATCGGCGCCGCGGATGAGCTGGGTCAATTGGGCTCGGGAAGTGATGCCGAGCTTGGCAAACGCATTGTGCAAGTGTGTCTTCACGGTGTGCGGGGAGACATGCAATTGCTGCGCTACTGAGCGGTTGGTCGCGCCCTGTGCGATGAGGTTGACGACCTTGAGCTCGGAATCGGTGAGGCTGTCCCAGCCCGTTTTGGCCCGCGCGTGCATAACGACGCGGCGCTCCACCCCTAATTGGCGCAGCGTGCGGCCGACCCGCCGGGCATCCGCAATCGCTTCGCACTCGACATAAGTGTCGAATGCCGCGTTCAGGTGGTCGATCGCCGCGGGGTTGCGTTGTGCGCGACTCAGCTCGGCGCCGGCATCCTCGGCAGCACCTGCGTAAAGGAGCGGCCGCGGCGACGAGTGAAGCGACTCCGCCGCGGCCACCAACGCCCGGACCTCACGGCCGAGGATCCCGCGGATGTGTTGGGCGACTGCGGAGAACAACCCCACCCCAGGCCGCTCGCGTTCGAGCACGTGAACGGCGTCCAGGAGGCGGGCTTGCAAGCCGGCATCACCGCCGGCCGACGCCACCCGCGCGGTCAAGGTCAGCTGATCCAAGACGGTCGGCAAGAACGGCGTCATGAGTAGCGGGAGGTCGTCGCCGAGCCAGCGATGCGCTTCATGAACGTCGTCGCGCTGCCACGCCGCCAGCCCTAGCGCGCACGCTGCCCCGCGACGTACGGCGGGTGCACCGTCGGAGTACGCGGCGAGCGCCTCACGCGTTGTCTCGATCAATAACGTTCGGTCGTCGGTGCGCGCCGCTACTTCCGCGAGGGTGAACATGCGCATCGCGTTTACAAAGGTCGACCCCGGTCGCTCCGGCGTCGGCAGCCGCTCGGTGGTGGCACGAGCAGCCGACAGCCGACCCGCGGCCACCTGCACTACTCCCGCCATCAACGCCCAGATGTGAAGCGCCATGCCGTCGCGTTCCTTCTCGGATGTTCCTGTGCTGCTTGCGACTAGGGCTGCAGCATCTTCGATTCGTCCGACCACGGCAAGCAGGTTGGCGCGGTGGCATGCGGCGAGGTTATGAGTGGTCATATCGCCCGCGGGCGTCAGGGCTTGGAGTTCGTCAACGCGCTGGAGAGCGCGGCCCGCGTAGCCGTTCGCGCAGTCGAGGTACGCAAGTGCTACGCCGGACAGAATGCTCGCCTCGACATCGCCGGTTGCTGCGGCGGCCGCCGCCGCTTCGTCGGCCGCCGCGCTGTCCTCTCCGTGCTGGCCGTACATCGTTAGGTTGTACGCAAGCCATGCGCGATGCCGTGCCCGGGTGACGTCGCTGAGATCGGGCAACTGAAGTGCCCTGCGGTTCTCTTCGATGTGTCGCGCTGTCGTATCTGTGATCGCCGTCCGGAGCCGGAGGCGGATCCTGGCCTCTTCTTCCGGCTCCAGGGCGTCGGACATGGTGGTGCTGGCCAACCGTTGCGCCTCCTCGTAGCGTGTGGCCCGATTGAGCAGCACGATCGTTTCTGCGACGAGTGGCCCGCGTCCTGGGTCTTGCGGGGGCTGGAGTTCCAACGCGCACTTGCTCAAATCCGCCGCGGCACCCGGATCACTGTTGGCCACCGACTGTGCGGCTTCGCGGAGGGCGGCAATCGCGGCCTGGTCCCCGACCTCGGCGCTGCGGGCGAGCTGTGTTGCAACCTCCTCGGGCGCCGCCCCCAGGTCCAGCATGATGGTCGCCGATTGCCGCTCCATCGCTCGACGCAACGACTGGGGTAAAGATTGCCGCGTCGCTTCGCGCAGCAGGTCATGACGGAACCTCAGCTGATCGCCGTCTTCGACGAGTAGGTCGGCGCGCACGGCCTCGTCGACCGCCGGTACCAGGGCGGACGGACGGCGTTCCAGCATCGCGGCGAGCAGCTGGGCCGAGAACCGGTCAGGCAGCACTGCGGCTACCTGCACGACCCGGCTCGTAGCGTCGGAGAGCTGGTCAAGTCGTTGCTGCATGGTGTCGCTGAGCCGTCGCGGCAAGTCATCTCCGCTGGCGACCGCTCGGCCGCCGCTGACAGCGAGCCGGCCCTCCTCATCCAGTCCTCGCACCAGCTCGGTCAGCAGGAAAGGGTTGCCGTGGGCCCGGCCTGCCAAGTTCAGGAGAGATGCATCGGCGTTGGCTCGCACTGCGTCCTGCACGATGTCGGCGACCGCCTTCGGAGTCATGGCCGCCAACCGCAGAAACTTGGCACCCTCGCGTTCCAGCGCGGTCAGGGTCTCGCGAACGGCCGGACCGCCGGCGCCGGTTCGCGCGGTGAGCACCCATAGCACCGGAACATCGGGCCGCGTCGCGGCCAGCGACCGCAGCGCGACCAGCGTGGCGTTGTCCGCCCAATGAATATCCTCGAGGAGGATCGCCAGCGGTTTTCGCGACGCTGCGCCATGTATGGCGGCTTGCAGATCGCGCACTACCCAGTAACGGACATCGGCCGACGCGCCTAGACGACGCAAAGCCTCCGGATCACCGACGGGGGGGTCGGCGCGCAGGGTGGCCATGAAGAGCGAGAAAAACGGCACCGTCTGCTGGTACTCGAAAGCCTCGCCGAATAGTGTCCGAACGCCGGCCTTCTCGGCGAGCGCCAGGACTTGGGTCAACAATCGGCTCTTCCCGATGCCGGGCGGTCCCTCGATGACCAGCACGCCCCCGCGCCCCTGAGCGACCTCCGCGATCGACCCGCCGATCACCTTCAGCTCGCTCGCCCGCCCGCGAATCGGCGGTATGCGCAAGTTCCCTGACATCCTCGCGGTGTTCACGTGAACCGCCGCCCCCCGGCGTGCCGTCGGCGGGCGGAAGACCTCCCCGTTCTGTCGTCCACAGTTCTCGTCACCGTAAGTGCTGGTAGTTAGTGTAAGCGAGTCGCCGGCACACCGATCGGGGCCGTACGCGCCGGCCGCGGTGAGACCAACGACGCCGACCCGCGGACGGCGACACCGCGCGAATAACCACGGGGTGCGACGGCTTCGGCGTGCGCCTTCGGTGCGATGCGATGACACACCCTCGGGCTGTCCTCACCCGGGTGATTGACGCGGCGGGGTGAAGACAGCTCATCCGGCAGCCGGCCAAGCTTGACTTCGGCAAGACTTGCGCGGCCATGACTGATTGTCTCAATGCCAGACAACCAAATGTGCGGCACGGCGTGATAGGTGATCCGGGAAGGGACTGAGCCATGGGCGCAGAGGCAGACGGTAAGAACTTCGGAGTGGCCGGCGGGCCCGGCTCGGCGACCCACACGTTGCCATGAGGCAAGTCCTGCGGTGGGCAATTGTCTTCCTGGCATCGTGGGGGACCGGACTACTGGTTGCGGCGTGGATTGTGCCCGGAGTCGTGGTGTCGACACCGGGTTTCGTCGTCGGCGTCCTGGCGTTCGCGGTAATGCAGGGAAGCTTGTCCATGTCGATCTTGAAGTTGCGCCGCGAGTACGCGTCGCTGTTGTTTGGCGGCATCGGGTTGGTATTGACGATCGTCGCGTTGGTCCTCGCGTCGCTAGTGACGCACGGACTCACCATCGATGGCACGCCATCCTGGCTGGCGACGACGATTGTGGTGTGGCTCGTGACAACAATCGGGGCGATTACCCTGCCCGAGCTGCTCAACCGGGCCGGGGCCCGCTCGGCCTGACAATCGCACCCCGACATCAGCGGACGCACGTTGGTCCGCATATTGGCCCTGCATTCCGTGCGGGTCCGCCGTGGATGAATCTGAAGACTCGCAGGACGATGAAGGGAGCGGTCATGGGAGACACGCACGATGATCCGACGGATCACTCCCGCACCACGCAACCGCGCGCGGGTATGGCCGTGAAGGACAACTTCTTCTGGCCGGGTTTGGTCCTGCTAGTCGTAGCGACGTGTGGGTTGATCAGCGCCGCAGCAGAAGCCGCGTATGGACGTTACGAATGGCTTTGCACTTCGGTGCTCGTCGCTGTTCTCGCCGCGTTCGCCGCAACGCTGTGGCTCACTATAGAGATTCGCCGCGTAACGCGCATCGATGCGCGCTGGGACGCTGCGCACGCAGAGAGTCGGACGCGTCCGCCCAGTCCCTAGTCACAACATCTGGGCAGTCATCGCCATTTAACCGGGGGCGCCCCTAGTCGGGTGGTAACATGTTGCGTCGCAACCAAATTCGGATTGGCGCGCCGCGTTCGCTGCGGACTGCCAAATTTTGGTTTTTTGCCAACCACTTTCGAGTGCACACTCGTGATACGAGCGGTGCTCGTCGAATCGCCCGGGTGAATCGGTTCGCCGGGTGATGACCGCTCATCCCGGGTCGATCGATGCTTGCATGACAGATCGCGAGCGCCAGATCGGCCGCTACATCCGCGAAGCGACCGAATAACCGAGGCCCTGACATATCGAAGATCGTTTTTGAGGCGACGTCAATTTGCGGGCCCGGCTATCGGTAGCTGGGCGCCGATGGCGGCCCGTCCCTGACGCCTGCGGATCCGACCACCGAGGCCTTTGCGCTCACCCGGGTGAATGAGCCCGCCGGGTGATGACGACTCACCCCGCGTCAGTGAATCCTGAGTCAGGAGTTGACGAGCGGAGGCTTAAGTGCAGTCGACGATGTATCGGATCTGCATTCGAGGCCGCCTGACGGAGCGGCTCGGGTCCGCATTGGAAGGGATGCGGCTCGAGGCCGGTGCGAGCGAAAGCGTTTTCACAGGCGAGATCCGCGACCAATCACAGCTTTACGGACTACTCGACCGGGTCCGTGATCTAGGCCTTGAGCTCGTCAGCGTGCAACCGCATCCCGCGGCTTCCCCGACTACGAAAAACCGCATCAGGAAGGACTTGTAATGCGAGCTATCACTGTTTCAGATCGTGACGCCGGAGTCGCCGGGCTGTCGCTGACAGACCTGCCCTATCCCGAGCCGGCCGACAACGACGTCGTCGTGCGGGTGCACGCCGCCGGTTTCACACCCGGGGAACTTGATTGGCCACACACGTGGATCGACCGATCGGGTCATGATCGGACACCGAGTGTCCCCGGCCACGAGCTGTCGGGCGTCGTGGTTGAGTTGGGCTATGGCACTACCCTTTTGAGCATCGGTCAGCGGGTGTTCGGGCTCGCCGACTGGGCCCGCAACGGCTCGCTCGCGGAATACACCGCTATGGAGGCCCGCAATCTCGCACCGCTCCCGATGGACATCGACCACACCGTCGCCGCCGCGCTGCCCATCTCGGGATTGGCTGCCTGGCAGGGCCTGTTCGACCACGGCCGCCTCCAGGCCGGACAAACGGTTCTGATCCACGGCGCCGCCGGCGGAGTGGGGTCGATCGCGGTGCAGCTCGCCCGCGAGGTCGGTGCGCGCGTCATCGGCACCGGCCGGACCGCAGACCGAGACCCGGCAGGGAAGCTCGGTGTCAACAGCTTCCTCGATCTGGAGACCGAAAAGCTGGAAGATGCAGGCGAAGTCGACGTCGTGTTCGACGTAATCGGCGGAGAGATCCTCGCCCGGTCGGCCGCTCTGGTGCGGGCTGGCGGAACGCTTGTCACCATCGCCGAGCCGCCGAAGACCCGGCCGCAAGATGGGAGGGCCATCTTTTTCCTCGTCGAGGCCGATCGCGCCCAGCTCGCCGAGCTTGCCACGCGAGTACGGGATGGACGCCTCAAGCCGGTGATCGGTGCCGTGCTGCCCCTCTCCGAAGCTCCCGCCGCATTCGCTCGCGGCAAGCGTGTCCCGGGCAAGACGATTCTGCGCGTAGCCGAAGACTGAAAGAGAAGGCGATCTAAGATGGCCCTGAAGTTGCCACTTGCGGCGCTGGCGGTTGCGGCGATCCTCGCGCCCGCGGCCCACGCCGAGCCGATGCCGGCGGGTTCCGATCAAAAGCCGGTTGTCCGACCGGTTTTCAATCAACCGACGAACGTGCCGGGCAAATCGCTGGAAGCAGTGACCGTAACCTACCCGCCCGGGGCCAAAAGCGGGGCCCACCACCACGCGAAGTCGGCGTTCATCATGGCCTACGTGATCTCGGGAGCGATCCGCAGCCAAGTCGAAGGTGAGCCCGCTCGGCTCTATCACGCCGGTGAAACGTGGCGTGAAGAGCCCGGTGCGCACCACACGATCAGTGAAAATGCGAGCACCACCGAACCCGCCGAATTGCTCGCAGTGTTCCTGGTGGACACCGGAGATGGGCCGCTCACCACCGACGACAACCCGGACAAGTAAGTCCGTCGGCCAACGATGAAAACCTTAGCGCCGTTTGGCATCGACGACTCAACTCCAGGGGAGCATTCCGTGCGCACGCAGCGCAGCCGCAGCCTACGCGGTTTGCGTGCCGACTGATGGCCGAAGTGAGGGGTAGATGAAAGTCAGTAAAGACTTCGACGTGATCGTGGTCGGTGGCGGGGTTGGCGGTGTGGCCGCCGTTCGGAAGCTCGCCTCGGTGGGCCTTTCGGTAGCGCTCGTGGAGGACCGTCTGGTCGGTGGGGAGTGTCATTACTGGGGCTGCAACCCGAGCAAAACGCTGCTACGCCCGATCGAGGTATTCAACCTCGCGAAAGCTGTTCCTGGTGTGCGAGAAACTATTTCGTGCGCACAGTTGGACGCCGCCGCCGTGTTCGCGAAACGCGACGAGCTCATCGAGCACCTCTCAGACCAAGACCGAACGGCATCATTGCAGCAAGCCGGTGTAGCCGTGTTTCATGGGTTCGGCCGGTTGAGCGGTGAACGAACAGTGCGCGTGGCCTACGCCGTGGGCGACACCACCGAAGCCGTCTTGACCGCACGCCACGCGGTCGTTGTCGCCACCGGCACCCGTCCGAACGTGCCCGAGGTACCCGGATTGGCGCAGGCACGCCCGTGGACCAATCGGGACTTGACGACCATGACAAAGGTGCCACCTCGTGCGCTGGTGGTGGGTGGCGGCCCCGTCGGTGTCGAATTCTCGACCATCCTCACCGGTTTGGGCTCCGCGGTAACACTTCTGGTGCGCGAGAACGCCCTACTTCCCAACTGCGAGCCCGAAGCCCGCGAGCTGGTGGCGCAGTCGCTGCGCAGCAAAGGCGTCACCATTCACTTCGACACGCAGTTGTCGGCGGTAGCCCGCCCCGTCGCGGGCGGGCCCGTCAGCGCAACTTTTGACGGCCAGACCGTCGAGGTGGACGAGGTCGTGCTGGCCGCCGGACGGCTCACCAACACCGACAACATTGGACTGGAAACCCTCGGCCTGCCGGGCGGCGGGATCGTTTCGGTGAACGACCATCTCCAGGCGATCGGCGTCAGCGGCGGTTGGCTCTACGCGCTGGGAGATACCACCGGGCGCGCCCGGCTGTCCCATATCTCCACCTATCACGGCCGTGTCGTCGCCGACATCATCACGGCCCGGGTCGCGGGGCGAGAACTGTCCGAGCATGAGCTGACTGTCCGTGATGCCGGCAGCCTTGCGCAGGTTATCCACACCGATCCTCAAGTGGCCTGGGCGGGGCGCACCGAAAGTCAGGCCCGGGCAGAAGGATTCGCGGTGCGGACGAGAACCGCGGATTACCCCGGCGCAGTGTCATTCCTCGCCCTTTACCGGGATGGCTTCCACGGATGGGCGAAACTGGTCATCAACGACGAGACCAATACGCTGCTCGGAGCGACATTTGTCGGCCCGCAGTTCTCCGAACTGGTTCAAGCGGCCACCCTGGCTATCGTCGCGAAGGTCCCCGTCAGCCTGCTGCGCCACGCTGTCGCGCCACATCCGACCATCAATCAGGTCTGGGATCCGTTGCTCGCGCAAGAGTCCGAGCTTGCCGCGTTAGTGAACAACGAGGCACGGGCGGCGCAAAAGAGCGCTTAGGCGAACCGCTTTACGTGTCAGACCCGTTAGGCGTCGAACATTCGAGAGGAAGCACAATGACATACGACCGGCCGGTCGCCTCACCGTGACCATGCGTGTAGCGGGGGTCCGCAGCTTCGGCGGCAAAGTCGAGACACTCGAGGTGGACGACCCGCGCCCGTTGGCGGCCGACGAGGTCCTCATCGACGTTCGCGCCGCCGGGATCGGCAACTGGGACAACATCGTTCGCTACGGCGGATGGGACGTCGGCGCCAGGCCGCCGCTGGCGCTCGGGGTGGAGGGCGCCGGGGTCATCAAAGCCGTCGGTAGCCTCTCGAACGGATTCACTGTGGGCGATCAGGTGCTGTGCCACCCTGTCCCGCTGCGCGCTCAGGGCACCTGGGCGCCGCGTCTGATCGCACCCATCGGATCACTGGCCCACAAACCGCCCGAGATCCCTTGGAAGATCGCGGCGATCTTTCCGGTGCCGGCGTTGACCGCCGAGCAGGTGGTCGGCGAAGCGTTGGCCCTGCACGGTGGGGAGACGTTGCTCGTTCATGGGGCGGGCGGAATCACCGGCGGGCTCATTGTCCAGCTGGCCGCCCTGCGCGGGGTCGATGTGCTCGCCACCGCCGGCCCGCGCAGCGCCAAGCGAGTCCGCCGGCATGGCGCCCGCGAAGTGATCGATTACCGCGATCCGCTGTGGCCGCAACGCGCAAGGGCGTTGGCGAAGGGCTCCATCGACGTCGTCGCCAACGCGGCCCCCGCGGGTGCCGCGGAGGCGATGACCGCGCTTACCGACGGCGGCCGGCTGGCCACCATCAGCCCCGACCCGCCCGCATCCACCCGCGGGATCGGCGTGACCGCGGTTTACGTCCGTTCCGACGGGGCTCAACTCGACCGCCTCACCGCGCTACTCGCCTCCCGGCGATTGAGCATGCCGATCCCGCGGTCCTGCGGCCTGGATCAGGCCGCCGCCGCCCTCGCCCATGTGGTGGCGGGCCACGAACCCAGTGGAGTGGTCATCACCAATGACAGCTGACGAAGTCGCCATCACACAGCAAAAAGTCACGCCAACCGAGGAGCCTCGAGATGACCACCATTACCCCGATCTACACCGGAGTGGCCGCCCACATCGGCAAATACGCTGACGCCGTTGCGGTATCCGGTGGCGGCGGCACCCAGATTTTCGTCTCCGGCACGCCTGGACTGCGCGAAGACGGCACTTTGCCGGAGGACTTCACCGACGAAGCCCGGCAGTGCTGGGCCAACGTCGAAAGGGCGCTCGGTAAGGCCGGCGCCGCGCTGACCGACATTGTCTACATGCGCCAATGGGTCACCAGCCGCGACAATGCGTCCGCCTACCTGGCGGTCAGCAAAGAGCTCATCCGGCACGAACCCGCCGCGATGTTCAGCATCATCGACGGACTGGTATGGCCCAACATTCGCGTGGAAGTCGAAGCCACCGCCTTCGTGCCGGCATGAGCGATTACCCCGTCGTCGACTTGTCCATCGACGCACTGCTGACCACGACGCGCTCGGTGCGCAGACGTCTCGATCTGACCAGACCTGTTCCCATTGGGCTCATTCGAGAATGCCTCGAGATCGCGGTGCAGGCGCCGACGTCGGCCAACGTGCAGAACTGGAGCTTCATCGTCGTCACCGACGCCGAACAGCGTCGCGCGATCGGCGATTTGTACCGCCGCACATGGGATCTGATCGTCGCCTCGCCTTACGCGGTCGCCGATCGGTTCAAGGACGATCCCGCGCGCAATCGCGAGCAGCGCAAGGTGTCTGACAGCGCGGCGTATCTCGCCGAGCACATCGGCCAGGTCCCCGTCTTGATAATCCCGTGCGTCGAGGTGATCGACGGTGACGGCAGACTGACGGGCGAAAACGCCAACCAGTATTGGAGCTCGGTCATGCCCGCCGCGTGGAGTTACATGCTCGCCGCGCGTTCTCGGGGCTTGGGAACCACGTGGACCGGGGTGACGATCATGGCCGACGACGAGATGCGGGCCATTCTCGGGCTGCCCGACAACGTCTATCACGCCACGACCATCCCCACCGCCTACTACACCGGCACGAGCTTCCGCCGTGCCAAACGGATTCCGCTCGACGACGTGTTGCATTTCGACCGGTGGTGAGCGGATGAGTTGCAAGGAGGAAAAGATGAACGGCGATTACCACCCGGACCCCGACGACATCGGGGGTACCAGCGAATCCCTCAATTCCGATGACGTCTCCCATGACGACGACAACATCGTGCTCGACGCCGCCAACCGCTGGATCTCAGTCGCTGAGCATCAGGACGCCGACGGGCGTGACGCGAGCATCAGCCGCGACATCGACGCCCTGGTGCAGCTGAAGCGCTTGAGAAAAGCGCTCTAAGTAACGCCAATGATCGCCGCGCGCAACGCGTCTGGCGCCCACCCATTGGCGCACGCTGAACGGCGACGGCAGTGACGTTGCGCGATGCGGCGCCGACCAGCCGCGCGATGGTGGTCGCGGTGATGGTGTCAATGGTCGCGTTCCTCGACTCCACCGTGGTCAACCTGGCGTTGCCGGCCACCGAGCATGACCTCGGCGGCGGGCTGGCGCTACAGCAATGGATCGTCGACGGCTACCTCCTGGCGATGGCGGCCGCGATTCTACCCGGCGGGTCCATCTCTGACCTGTTCGGGCGCGTTCCGGTTATGCGGTTCGGGCTCTTAGCTTTTGGGATGGGCTCCGTTCTGGCGGCGGTGGCGATCTCGCCGCCGATGCTGATCGTCGCGCGCCTAATCCAGGGCCTGGGTGCGGCATTCCTCGTGCCCGGTTCACTGGCGCTGATCAACACGGTGTTCGACAAAGCGCACCAGTCGGCGGCGATCGGCGTCTGGACCGGGTGGACCGGAACCGCCTTTGCCTTGGGCCCGTTGCTGGGCGGAATGGCCGTCGATTTCCTGGGTTGGCGTTGGATTTTCGTGATGTCCGCGATCCCCATGGCAGTCGGATATGCGCTGACCTTCTGGCTGTGTCCGATGCGGGGTCGGGTCGAGGGCGCCCGCGTCGATGCTGTGGGTGTGGGTCTATCGGCGGTAGGGCTCGCCGCGACCGTGTACGCGCTGATCGAATCGCAATGCGACGGCTGGACCGCCCCGATAGTCATCACACCGTTGGTGACTGGAATGGCCGCGCTGGCCGGCTTCGTAAGCTGGCAGCGCCGCAGCAAGCACCCGATGCTTCCGTTGCCGCTGTTCACCTTTCGCAATTTCGCTGCCGCAAACCTCGTCACCGCATTCGTCTACGGCGCGTTGACCCTGGGTTCGCTGGCCATCACGCTCTACACCCAAGAAGTCGGCGGCTACTCAGCCACCGCGGCCGGACTGGCCACCCTGCCGATCCCGGCGCTGTCGTTCGCGTTCGCCCGTCATGTCGGCCGCGTCGCCGCGCGGGCGGGACCACGCGCGTTCCTGATCGCTGGCCCCGCCCTGGCGGGGATCGGGCTGCTGCTGATTCGTCCAAAACCCACTGGATTCCACGCAATCATCGACCTCGTCCCCGGCATGACCGTGCTGGCCATCGGACTGGTTGCGACGATCACACCGCTGACGTCGGTAACGCTTGCCTCGGTGCCAACCGAATACAGCGGCCTGGCGTCGGCGGTCAACAATGCCGTTTCGCGGCTGGCCGCGCTGATGTCCATCGGGTTTCTGGGCCTGATCAGCGCCGGCGCCGCGAGCGCCGCCGGGTTCGCCCACGTGTTAGAGGTGAGCGCCGCACTATTCGTCCTGGGCGCGTTGTGCGCCGCGCTGTTGATAAGGAATGTTCCTGCCGGGCGCCAACAGGTGCCCTGCGACATCGCGGCGTTGTGCCGCGACCGGCCCGGTGTGCTACCGGCCCTGGCCAGCAGCCCTTCGGCCGCGACCGAACATCGGTACTGATGGAAAGCACTGCAACCGAGCGGTTTGACGCCGGCGAGATGGACGCTGCTCGGGCAGCGCCTGGGGCTGACGGCCACCGCGGGAATCAACTCGACCGCAATCGCGTTTGGGAATCCCGTGTCAGCAGATTTGAGAGCCGGTAGGCGGGAGGCACGGTGTTGAGGCTTCTCAGGCGTGCGTGGGTTCCGCTGGTGGTGGTCGTGGCACTGATTATTGGTGGCGTCGCAGTGTCCCGCCTGCATGGCGTCTTCCCAGGGCCCGGCGTGGCGAAGCCCGATCCGCGGGACGCGACGCCGCCGTACGCGGCGAAGACCGCGGTCTACGAAATCCTGGGACCCCCCGGGACGACCGGCGTCGTCAACTGGATGGATGCCGACGCGCAACCGCAGAAGGCGAGTTTCACCACGTTGCCGTGGTCGCAGACCATCGTCGCCGAGATGCCCGGCATCTTCGCCTACGTCGTTGCGCAAGGTGACAGCCCCTCCATCGGCTGCCGGATCACCGTCGACGGCAAATTGGTCGATCAACACCAGGTCAATACGCGTGATGCGCAGGTTTCCTGTTTGGACAAATCCGCATGACCGACGACACCATGACCGACGACGCCAGCGACACGGACGAAATCCCCGTCGCCCAGCCCGCCGGCGTCGAGCGGAGACCCCGTGTGGCCCGCACCATCCGGATCCTGGCGCTGCCGATCGTCGTGTTTTGGCTGCTGATCGCGGTCGGCGTCAACGTCTTCGTCCCGCAGTTGGAGAAGGTTGCCGAGGACGTCTCGGTGCCACTTTCGCCCTCCGATGCGCCTTCGGTGACGGGGATGAAGCACATCGGGGAGAAATTCAAGGAGTACGACTCCGACAACCTCGTCCTGGTGACCCTGGTCGGTGACAAGCCTCTTGGCGAGGACGCTCACCGGTATTACGCCGATCTGGTCAAGAAGCTGAAGCAGGACACCGAACACGTCGAGCATGCGCTGGACTTCTGGGGGCAGCGATTCACGGCCTCAGGTGTCGAGAGCTACGACCACAAGGCGGCCTACGTTCAGGTCAACCTGCGCGGTGACCAGGGTGGCGCCGTCGGCGACAAGTCGGTCGACTCGGTTCGCAAGATCGTCGAGGACTCGAAGCCGCCGCCCGGGGTGAAGGCCTACGTGGCGGGCCAGGGAGCCCTGACCGACGACACGATCGTCGTGGGCAACGCAAGCCTGTTCAAGATGACGATCATCACCATCATCATCATCGCGATCATGCTGATGTTCGTCTATCGGTCGATCGGCACTGTGCTGCTCACGATGGTGATTCTGTTCGTCGGGCTGGCCACCGGGCGAGGCGTGGTCGCACTGCTGGGCGCAACCGGCATCATGGGGCTCTCGACCTTCGCCGTCAACCTGCTCACGGCGCTGGCTATCGCGGCCGGCACGGACTACGCGATATTCATGGTCGGCCGCTACCAGGAAGCCCGGGAACGGGGACTGGACCGCGAAGCCGCCTACTACGACACCTTCGCCGGTGTCAGCAAGGTGGTGCTTGGCTCGGGCCTGACGATCGTCGGGGCGCTGGCCTGTCTGAAATTCACTCGGCTGCCCTACTTCAGTTCGCTGGCGTTTCCGTGCGCTCTCGGTCTGCTGGTCGTGGTGGCCGCGGGAGTGACGCTGACGCCGGCGCTGATCGTGGTCGCCAGCCGCTTCGGTCTGTTCGACCCGAAGCGAAAGTTCAACTACACACGCTGGCGCCGATTGGCGACGGCCATCGTGCGTTGGCCGGCGCCCATTCTCGCTACTTCCGTCATCCTGGCGATCGTCGGCGCCATCGGCTTGATGGGCTTCAACCCCCGCTACAACGACCTGTACTACCTGCCGCACAGCGCTTCCTCGATCCGCGCCTACGACGCGGCAGATCAACACTTCACCCAGGCCCGATTGAATCCGGACCTGCTGATGATCGAATCGGACCACGATCTGCGCAATCCGACCGACATGCTCGTGCTGGACAAGATCGCCGGAGCCATCTTTCATGTGCCGGGCATCGAACGGGTGCAAAGCATCACCAGGCCACTGGGCCCGCCGATTCAAGACGGATCCGTGCCGTTCCAGCTCAGCGTGCAAAGCGCACCGATCCGGGACAACCTGAGCTACCTGAAGGACCGCATCGCCGACATCAAAAAGATCACCGGCTTCCTCGACACCCAGATCAGCCTGTTGGAGCGCCAGTACGCGGTGACCCAGAGGCTCGCGGACGCCGCCGAGGACAGCTCGAAAACCACGGGGGAGACGGCGGCCATCACAGACGAAATCCGGGACCACATCGCGGATTTCGACGACTTCTGGAGGCCGATTCGCAGCTACTTCTATTGGGAGAAGCACTGCTTCGACATCCCGATCTGCTGGTCGCTGCGAAGCCTGTTCGACGCCCTCGACGGGTTCGACCAGCTGGCCGAAAAGTTCCACGCCCTCACCGGCGACCTCAACAACACGGCCACAGCGACGCGCGAATTGCTGGCGATCATCCCCGAGAATATCGCCGTCACCAAGGCGATCCGGGACACGACGCTGACCATTTACAGCTCGTTCGACAGCCTGATCGATCAGTTTGACCGGCTGACCGACACGAGCGCCGTGATGGGCAAGTCCTTCAACAACTCTCAGGTGGAAAGCCTGTTTTACCTGCCGCCCGAGATCTTCCAGAACCCGGACTTCCTGCTGGGGTTGAGCTTGATGGTGTCGCCGGACGGCAAGGCCGCTCGCTTCATCATCACTCACTCAGTGGACCCGGCGACGACGCAGGGAATCGCGTCGGTCGACAAGGAGCGCCAAGCGGCCAAGGAGGCGGTGAAACTCACCTCGCTGCAGAACGCCGACATCTACCTCGGCGGCACGGCCGCCACGTTTTACGACATCGCCAACGGCGCCAAGTACGACCTGATGATCGCCGGGGTGGCCTCGATCGTGCTCATCTTCATCATCATGGTGATCGTCACCCGCGCCTTGGTCGCTGCCGGCGTGATCGTCGGCACGATCGTGATGTCGCTGGGAGCCGCCTTCGGGTTCTCGACACTGATCTGGCAGCACCTGCTTAACTTCCAGTTGCACTGGGTGGCAACCGAATTCGCGTTGATCGTGCTCTTGGCGGTCGGGTCGGATTACAACCTGATGCTCGTGTCCCGCATCGAGGAAGAGATCGGAGCCGGGCTGAAAACAGGACTCATCCGCGGCATGGGTCTCACCGGCCCCGTCGTGACCGCGGCCGGTCTGGTGTTCGCCGTCACCATGGCCACGATGATCACCAGTGACCTTCGGGCGATCGGCCAATTCGGCACGACGATCGGCATCGGCCTGATGTTCGACACCTTCGTTGTGCGATCGCTCATCACGCCATCGATCATGACGATCATGGGGCGCTGGTTCTGGTGGCCGAAGCGGGTACGGGTCCGCCCGGCCAGCCAGATGCTTCGGTCCGTCGGACCGCGCCCGCTGGTTCGCGCGCTGCTGCACCAACCGCGGCACGCCGCCCCGCGGGAGTCGCCGACGTAGTATCCGGCACGGTTCGCGCCGCCGATTGCGGATTTGCGGGATTGTTCGTCCAGCTAACGACAGCACCGATTTGGATCAATCGCGCGTACCCTGAGCCTATGGTCAAGACCAAGACCTGCGTGCATTGCGGCCACACGTTTCATCCGGACGACCGACAGCGCGACCTGTCGGATCCGGACTGGCTTCCGGCCGCATCGGTCTATTGCTCGCATGATTGCAGCGACCGATTCCATTGCGATCTGGGGCATACCTGCTCCGCCCACGCGAAAGAGAAGGCTCGGCGGGAAGCCGCCAAAGCGGCACACTCCTCAACGTAGGCCGGTCGGCGTCGATTCAGCACGACTCACCCGGGTGAACGGGTGGTTGGGGTGATGACAGCTCACCCTGGCTGGCTGCAGTCTCGGTACGACTAGGCGAGATTGTTGCCCGTTTGTGGGCGCTGGAAAGCGGCTGCCGAACCGGATAGACAGGGATCGAGAAATTGAACGACATCAACCAGCGTGCCGAAGATCTGGCGATTCTCGAGAAGCTGAACAACGACTACGTTCACTCCGACCAATTCAACGATGTCAAGCGTTTCAGCGAGTTTCTCGCCGAGGACTTCATCGTGCAAACCCCGGGCGTCACCCGGAACCGCGCAGAGTTCCTGGACTACATCGCCAAGCCGCGTCCCTTCAAGGATCTCGCCGTGCACGACGTCAACATCCGCATCCTCAGCGACGTCGCTTTGATCCACGCCCGCGCCACGTACACCATGCTCGACGATGGAGCGGAGCAAGAAGCCCTGTACACGGACACCTACCAGAAGCGTGATGGCACCTGGGTCTGCGTCGCAGCCTGTGCGATCGCTCCGGGTGCTTAACCCGGCTACTCGCATGCTCAAGCCAGGGTTCTTCGGCATCCCCGGTCACGGCGAGATCGGCGGCAGTCAAAGGGCTTCCGATCAAGTCGAGTAGATGGGAACAGGCCAGCCCGGCCAGTGATTGGACCTGTCGTGCCGACCGGAATAGTGTTGTTCCCCAATCCGAAAGCAATCAACGTCGTCGACGACGTGGTGGCGCAGGCAGGCCGCGCGTATTCCCTCGGCGTCCGCCAGGTCTGGCTGGGCCAGCGATTCGATCACGACGCAATCACGCTCGCCGCTGTGGTCGGTGCGGCAGTACCGGGCCTTGGCGTCGGCACGGCGGTGGTGCCGATCAACCCGCGTCACCCGCTGGTCATGGCGTCACTGGCCCAGACCGCGCAGGCCGCATCGCACGGAAACTTCAGCCTTGGTCTCGGATTGGGCGCGCACCAGCCGGAGGGGCAGGCCTTCCGAACGTCGTGGCCCAACACGATCACTCGCCTTCGCGAGCACTTGACGGTGCTGAGGTCCATCTTCGATACCGGAGCGGTGGACTTCAGCGGCGACGAGATCAGCGCACACCCCGGGTGGCCGGTGCGGGTTGCCGGGGGCACGCCCGTTCCGGTGTATGTGGCCGCGATGGGCCCAAAGGCGTTGCAGGTCGCGGGCGAGCTGGCCGACGGCACGCTGCCGTACCTCGCCGGTCCGCGGACGATCGCAGAGTTCATCGAACCGGCCATCGCGAAGGCGGCCGGCGACGCCGGGCGGCCGAAACCAAGGATCATCGCGCAGGTTCCGGCACTCGTGTCCGACGACGTCGATGCGGCAAAGAGTTTCGCGGCCGAGCGGTTGAGCTTCTACGAGGCCATCCCGTCTTATCAGAAGGTGATTGCGCGCGAGGGCGTTGCCGGCGCCGCAGACCTTGCCGCAGTGGGTTCAGCGGAATCGGTCAGGCGTCAGCTTCAAGGCTATCTGGATGCCGGCGCGACTGATGTCGTGCTGAGCGCGCTGGGCTGGGCGGACGACGCCGTGGCCGAAGAACTTTGGGCTGTCGCAACCTCGCTTTGACCGACGCTCTGACCGACCAGCGATCCATCCACCGTTCGGCTCACGGTCGCGCTCCTCACCCGGGTGAATAGGTGGTTGGGGTGATGACGGCTCACCCCACCCGGCTGCAGTCTGGGTACGACTAGATCCGGGTGGCATCGGCATCGCCGCTTACCAAGCACTGCGGTCCAGCCGGAGCCGTGAGAAGACGAGGAAGGCGCCCGGTAAATGCATTTTGAGGCCAAGAAGGTCGTTGTTGTCGGCGGCAGCGCCGGCATCGGTCGGCAGGTCGCGATTGACATCGTCGATCACCAGGGGAGCGCGGTAGTCGTCGGCCTGTCGAAAGACCGCGTCGACGACACCGTCGCTGAGCTGACAAGCCGGGGTGGCCAAGCCTGGGGTATCGCCGCCGAACTGACCGATCGCGCCGCCGTCGCGGATGTGCAACGCGCGCTGTCTGAGCAACACGCCGACGCGACACTGTTGGTGAACGCGGCCGGATTCTTCATCCCCAAGCCATTTCTCGAGTACGACACGCAGTTCTACGACTCGTACATGGAACTCAACTATGCCTTGTTCTTTCTGTCGCAGACCGTCGTTGCGGGCATGATCGCTCGGGGTGAGGGCGGGGCAATCGTCAACATCGGGAGCATGTGGGCGCATCAGGCGATCGGCGTGACCCCATCGTGCGGACACTCGATGCAAAAAGCCGGGCTCCATGCGCTAACCCATAACCTGGCCATCGAGCTTGCCGGACATCAGATCCGTGTCAATGCGGTGGCACCGGCCGCCGTCAAGACCCCGGCTCTCGAGCGGTGGGTCCCTAAGCACGAGATCGACGCCACGCTCGATAAATTCGCGCCGTTTCATCCCTTGGGGCGCGTCGGAACCCCTGCCGACGTCGCCAATGCCGTGATGTATCTGCTCTCTGATGAGGCCAGCTGGGTCACCGGCGCGATTCTGAACGTCGACGGCGGCGTTATGGCCGGCCGGAATTAACCCGGGGCAGACGGCCGAGGAAGGAGAGACTGCAGTGACAATCGACATCTTGCGGCCGGGCGGCCCGCCCGCCAGATCTATCGGCCGCACCGAAGGCAAGTACGTGTTCAATGGGACGGTCGGTGTCCGCCACATCGTCGACAAGGTTCAGGCGGAAGGGCGCTTCTCCGTCCTCGAGCATCCGATGTCACCGCGCGCCCTGGCCGCACCGCTCCATCGCCACCACAACGAAGACGAGTACAGCTGGATCATCGAGGGACGCGTGGGCGCCTTGCTCGGTGATGACGTGGTCTACGGCGGACCTGGCGATTTCATTTTCAAGCCACGAGGCCAATGGCACACATTCTGGAACGCGGGCGATGAGCCCGCCCGCATCCTTGAAATCATTTCCCCCGCAGGCTTTGAGCAGTTCTTCGACGAGCTCGCTGACCTCGGCGGTATAGACACGATTTCGACAGAGACCCTCGACGAACTCTGTGCGCGGTACGAACTGGAGATGGATGTCGACAGCGTCCCCGAGCTGTGCAAGCGCTTCGACCTGAAGTTCCCCGGTAAACCTATCTAGGGCTCGGTGGGGCGGCAACCAGTCGAAAGGTTTCTCGGAAAGGTTCAGCATGAAGATCGTAGTCATTGGTGGTCGCGGCCTGATCGGCTCGAAAGTGGCGGCCAAACTCAGCGCGCAGGGGCACGACGTGCTCGGCGCCTCACGCCGATCGGGTGTCGATTCACTGACCGGTGAAGGCCTCGGCAACGCTGTCGCCGGCGCGGATGTCCTGGTCGACGTCGCCGATTCACCGTTGTTCGACGACGAACCCGTGATGCACTTCTTCACGACCGCCACCACGAATCTTCTCGCTGCTGAACGGGAAGCCGGAGTCAAACACCATGTGGCGTTGTCGGTGGTGGGCGCCCAGATCATGCCAGACAGCGGCTACAACACCGCGAAAGCAGCTCAGGAAAACCTGATCAGGGATTCGGGGCGGCCTTATTCGATCGTTCGAGCGACTCCGTTCTACGAATTCGCGGTCGGCTTGGCCGATTCCGCAACAGAAGGAGACGTCGTCAGGCTGCCGCACGCGCTATTCCGTCCTATCGCCGCCGACGACGTCGCGACCGCCGTGGCCCGCGTGGCCGTCGGGTCCCCGATCAATGGAGTGACGGAGATCGCCGGGCCCGAAGAAATGGGAATGGACGACTTTGTCCGCGCGGGCCTTGCCGCCACTGGCGATCCACGCCGGGTCGTGGCCGACGTTCGGGCGCCGTACTTCGGTGCCGTGATCGACGATCGCACTCTCGCACCCGACGAGAACGCCACGATCTTCAGCACGCGATACTCCGACTGGATCGCCGCGCACGCCAACCGCCGAGGGGCTTCACAACCGTAAGAGGGGTAACAATTGTCGCAGGATCCGACTGACTCCGAATCGGCCTCAACAATATCGGTGCTGCAGGAAGTGCCGTTACCGTCGCTTTCCGACGGTGCCCATGTGCTGACCGTTCTCATCAACCATCCGCCCGGCGCTCCTGGTTACCCGCCACATCGTCTTCCTGGCGGTCCGGGATTCGGTTACATGATCGCCGGTGAGATGCTGTTCGAGCTCGAGGGCGAAGCGCCACGCGTCCTCCGCGCCGGCGAGGCGTTCTGGGGACCCGGCGGCGACGTGATCCACTATCGGGACGCTAACAACCGCAACGACATTCCTTGCAGCTTCGTCCTCACACTCTTTTGTGCGCCCGGGCAACCGATGCTCCAGCAGGTCACCGAAGATGAGCTTGAGGAGCGAAAGGGACTGCGCCTCAACACTTGACCGGCTCGGTCAGTAGCAGGAGCCGTGAGCGGTTCTGCGCTACCGCCTCGCCGACGTGGCCCAGCCACAGCGCGCTGGCCGGCGTCGATCGAGACGGCCATTGAACGGCATTGATCTGCTAGCCGTGGTGTCACACGGTGACGGGTTTTGCCGCCAGGTGAGTGGAGAAGAACTGCATCGACAACTCGAACCAGTCGGTGGCGTGCCGCATCGCGCAGTGATCGTCGCCGGCGTACAGCTTGAGCAGTCCGCCCGGCGCGTGGGTGGCAATGTCAATCGAGTCCTGTGTGGCCAACAGGGTGTCGTCCTCGCCGTTGATGACGAGCAGGGGAGTGGTGATTTGCGCGTACTGGTCTTTTAGCGACAGTGCCTGGAGTTTGGTGAGCAGGTCGCGAGCGTTTTTCGCGCGCGTGGCCTTAGTCAGGGTCTGGATGAATATCTCAGGTGTGCCGAGATTGCGACCGACTTGGAAACTGTGGTCGCTGGGCGCACCGTTGGCGACAACTGCGCGTAATCGTTTGTCGGCGCTGGCCATTCGGGTGGCCCAGTAACCGCCGAAGCTGACGCCGAGCATTCCGATGCGTTCGGCTTCGACGCGGGGATGTGTGGTCAGGTAGTCGATGACCGCGCGATACACCTCCCCGGCGGCAGGATCCAACGGTTGGCGGTAGCTGTAGGTGCCGGGCATCTCCATGCACAGCACTCCGAAGCCGCGGTGCCGGTAAGCCAAAGCGGGCAACAGAATTTCGGCCACAGTGCCCTCGAGGCCATTGCTGCACAGAATAGTCGGCAGCCGGTCGTGGCCGGCCGGAAACGCAACGGTAGCTCGCACAGTGTCGCCGCCGGGCACCGGGATGCTGACGTGCTCGATGACCCCGTCGGCGTGCGGCCCCAACGCTGAGGTGAGCACCTCGCACAGCCGCCGTGACACCGTATAGGCCCGCTGGCGCTTTGGGCTCCAGCCGGGCCAGGCTTCCGCGAACTTGTACGTAATGACCTTGATGAGCTCGTCGGTCGCTGTCACGGCCGCCGCTGCTTCGGGATGCTGGGCGATGATTCGTTTCGCGGCATCAGGAGGCGGCATGGCCCCGCGATCGGCGGCGAATACCGCGGCAGGGGCCAGTGCTTGACCGAGCGCGTCGATGTCGACTCGTACTTCGGGGTCACTGAGCTCGTGGACGAGGGGTGCGCCGAGCGCCGCCAGCGCAGCGTCGGCGGCTTCCACGTGTTGATGCGCGATCTCGCCCCAATGCTCGGTCCACCGGGCTTCACTGAAGGAGCGGCACGCCCCGAGCTGGGCGGCGAAAACCTGCGGGTCGATTCCGCCCATATGGGTGAACCGGTCGACGAACAGCGCGGGCAGGAAGTACGCGGTACCCAGCCGCGCGGCGGCCGCCTCGGTGGATCCGGTCAGGGCACAGCCAGTAATAAACAGCCGTCGCAGCAGTGAACGCGACCCCATTGAGCCCCCTTACGCAGAATCTCTGCGTTAACGCTAAGCGCAACGTCCTGCTAATGCAAATATTTTGCGTTTATGATGGCGGGGTGCCCGCGCCCTATACACCCCAACCGCGTCCCGGTGGCCGCTCGGCGCGGGTGCGCGCCGCCGTGCACGCGGCGACGCTGGACGTCATCCGGGAGTGCGGCATCGATAAGGTCAGTGTGCCCGAAGTGGCCCGGCGCTCAGCCGTGCACGACAGCTCGATCTATCGACGTTGGGGCAGCCGGGAGAACTTGATCGCCGACACCCTCCTCGCACACAGCGAGCAGGTGATTCCCACCCCCGACACCGGTAGCTTGCGTGGCGATCTGGCCGCGTTCACCGCCGCGCTGTCCGCATACTTGTCAACCCCGTTGGGCCGCAGCCTGACTCGGACGATGGCATATGTCGTCGACAACGACGCCACCGCCGCGAGCCGTCGCGCGTTCTGGCACGCCCGCTACCACGCGGCCGCACCCATGATCCATCGCGCCCTCGAGCGCGGTGAGCTGGATCAAGACACCGACCCGGCGCTCGTGCTCGAAATGCTGATCGCGCCGGTGCATTTCCGGGTGCTGTCCACCCGTGAACCGCTCACAGCCGAGTTCGTGAGCCACGTCGTCGACTTCGTCATGCGGGCGCTGACCGCCTCCGTGAGCGCGCACCACGGGGGTATGCAAGCGGTCGTTGGAAAAGAGCAGCAGGCGTATGGATGACCAAGGTGAGCGCCTCAGCAACGCGAGCGGGCTGAGCCTGTTGGGTGAACCGGTCCGCTATTCCGGCGGACTGCATCAGCTCGCATCCGGTGTCTTCGCTTGGCTGCAACCCAACGGCGGAATGGGCGAAGCCAACTGCGGATTAGTCGTCGGGACCAACGAATCGGCCGTCATTGACACTTGCTGGGATCACCGTCAGGCGCGGAGATTCCTCGACGCCGCCGAAGGGCACATTTCTCGTGCACCGGTTCGGCACGTCATCAATACCCATTCCAACGGCGATCATTGGTGGGGCAATTCGGTGATGCCGCGAGACGCCACCATCATCTCCTCCCAGGCAAGCCGGGATGCGATGAACCGCGAATCGCCACGGGAATTGGCGTTGATCCAGAAGGCTCTCGCCGCCGGCAAGTGGCTGCCCGGCCCAATCGGCGCGGACTGCCGGTTTGGGGCCAAAAACTTCGCCCCCTACGAATTCAGCCGGGTGCGCCTGCGCTGGCCCGATCAAACGTTCACCGGGACGCGAACTCTGTCGGTTGGATCGCTGTGTGTGGAGCTCATCGAGGTTGGACCCGCTCACACTCCCGGGGATCTTTTGGTGTACGTACCTAGCGCGTCAGTGGTCTTTGCTGGTGACATCCTGTTCGTCGGCACCACGCCGATCATGTGGGATGGCCCGGTAGACAACTGGATCGCCGCGCTCGACACCATCACCTCGCTGAATGCCAAGACCGTCGTGCCGGGACATGGTCCACCCGCCACGCCTGCTGATATCGCCACGCTGAGGCGTTACTGGAGCTGGCTGCAGGCCGAGGTCCCGGGACTACATGGACGCGGGTTAAGCGTCTACCGTGCGGCCGCCGAGCTGGTGAGCTCGCGCGAATTCCGCGAAAGTCCGTGGTCGGGTTGGCAGGGGCCGGAGGCCATCGTCGGCAACGTGGCCGCCATCTACCGCAACCTAGAGCAGCGCGGCGGCGATTTATCACCCTTGGCAACAGTGCAGGTGTTCCGCGGGATCGCTCGAATGGCGCGACAGTTAGGTCGTCTCGGCTAAACGACGAACGATCGCGCGACGCTCGCAACCTCGAACGCGGGGACTGATCCGGGCAAGCCGAGACAGGCAGTGAATTCGAGATGACCCCGGAGTGACGGCTCGGCGTGCCGTCCGTGATTCGTCGCACCGATGTAACCGATACAGGCTATGAAATTGCGGTGAGTAACCACCATGTGAACCTGACCCAGCGGGAAGCCTCGTTGATCGGCGAAAGTCATGCCGACGCTTTGGAACGCATGGACGAGGAGCAACTCAAGGAATTGCAGAGCCGGCTCAGGACCGCGCGGGAGAAGAACTTCAGCCTGCTGCGCCGGCAGGGTGCCGCACGAGTGGAGGCCAAAGGTGCGCGCGGCGCCGCCCAGCCGGCCAACGAACGACGCGCGGAAAAGGTGGAGGTATTCGACGAGGCGCTGGCTCGGGTGAACCAGCGCCTAGATTCCGTCCGCGACGCGCAGTAGCGACCCGCCTCGGGGCGCTGGTCGGGTCGGTCCTCGATGTTTGTGCCGACCACCCACGGGTACGTCTCCGCATCGTCAAGACATGGTCAGGGAAGGACAGCGATGACCCGGCGCGGTGAGGATGACGCGACCAAGCACAGCGCGGACGACGCCGACTCCAAACCCGAGGATGGCAATCCGCCCGTCGTGCCCGAGCAGGGTGAGGGGCCGTTTCCGCCGGTGGCCGGCGAACCGCGACCACCCATCGGCAATTGACATCTGTCGCGCCGACACGCCGTCGAGGCTGTCACCACTGCTGCTAACGGCCGCTAATCTTGTACAGAGCCGCCGCACATCTAGTCGCGCTACAACCGCCTAATCCACGGACCGCGTTGACGCGCAATCAATTTGGGTTGCCTCGCGGATTTAAGTATCAGGTATGTCCGTCACCGGGAAGGAACCGCGGGATAGCGCGCGTCGTTGACGCTGCAAGGACGCGGGCCGTTGGGGCACACGCGAATGGCATGTCAACGCTGAGGTCCGACACGAAGACACGAGGGGGAGCAACCTATGGCGATCACTGACGTTCCGGCGTTCGCGCACCTGACCGACAGCGACATCGACACTTTGGCCGTTGAGTTGGACGCGATCCGGCAGGACGTCGAGGATTCACTCGGGGAACGCGACGCCCGCTACATCCGCCGCACGATCGCCGCCCAACGTGTCCTGGATGTAGCCGGTCGGCTTTTGCTGGCGGGCAGCGCGAAACGTTCCGCGTGGTGGGCGGGGACCGTGACGCTCGGGCTGGCCAAAATCATTGAGAACATGGAGATCGGTCATAACGTCATGCACGGCCAGTGGAACTGGATGAACGATCCCGAGATCCACTCCACGACCTGGGAGTGGGACATGAGTGCGGCGTCAAAACACTGGATTTCCGCCCACAACTTCCAGCACCACAAGTACACCAACATCCTCGGCATGGACGACGACGTGGGCTACTTCGTCCTGCGAGTTACGCGCGACCAGCCGTGGGAGCGCTTCAACATCGGCAATCTGGTGTTCAATGCCTTGCTTGCGCTGGGGTTCGAGTGGGGAATCGGCTTGCAGACCGTCGACTTCGAGAAGCTTCTGGAGGCGGGGCCGGAACGCGATATCGCCGCCGAGCGCACGCGGGAGTTCTTGCTCAAGGCCGGCCGGCAGGTGTTCAAGGACTACGTCGCGTTCCCGGCGCTGACCTCGCTGTCGCCGGCGGCGACTTACAAATCGGGAGTCAAAGCCAACATGGCGGCCAACCTCATCCGCAACATCTGGGCCAACGCGGTGATCTTCTGTGGCCATTTCCCGGATGGCGCTGAAAAATTCACCAAGACGGACATGGTCGGCGAAACCAAGGGGCAGTGGTATTTGCGACAGATGCTGGGCAGCGCCAACTTCGGAGCCGGACCGGTGCTGCGCTTCTTGAGCGGCAACCTGTGCTACCAGATCGAACACCATTTGTTTCCCGACCTGCCGAGCAACCGGCTCCATGAAGTGTCGGTGCGCGTGCGTGCGCTATGCGAGAAGTACGATCTGCCCTATACCACCGGCTCGTTTTCGAGGCAGTACGGCAAGACCTGGCGCACCATCGCCAAGCTGTCGCTGCCGAACAGGTACTTGCGCGACAGCGCCGACGACGCGCCGGAGACCCGCAGTGAGCGGATGTTCGCGCACCTCGAGCCCGGGTTCGCCGCGACGGACCGGGTCACTGGGCGCCGCCGCGGGCTCAAGACGGCGATCGCGGCTGTGCACGACTGGCGGGGCGCGCAGCCTCGTCGGCGATCGCCCGAATCGTGCTCGCGCGGCGATTACCCGGCCGCGTTGGGAAGGAGCGCCGGGCAGTTGCCCGCCGCGTCTGTCGCCAGTTCGAAGTGCCACAGCTCGTTGGCGTAAATCCGGCAGAGCCCGAAGCGAGCCCCGTTGGCGATGAGCCATTGGTCCGCGCCGGCACCCCCGACGTCGACGGCCTCGCCGGTGACGTGCTTGGACATCGCCGGGGTCTGCACGTATTGCCGCGCCGCGGCGAGGCTGCCGTAGGTCTGCACAGCGTTGTCCAGCAGCCGCTGCTGAAACTCCGGAGAGCGCCAGCCCGAGGTGATGGTCATGGTTATGCCGTCCGCGGCGGCCGCGGTCGCGGCAGCCTGAACCGCTTTCAGCAGCGCCGGGTCGAGGCGCGCGATCGCCGAGTATTGGACGTCGAACGGCGTGAGCGGGCCCCCGTTGGGCAGGGAACCGTCGCCGGGGTCGGCAGGAGGGGCCAAGGGAAGGCTGTGATCGGCAAGTGTGGTGGGCGGCGCCGGCGGATCAGACGGCGCGAGGAAGCTGAGCGCCGCGGCAATGGCGGCGGCCAACGCAACTGATCGCATGCTCCCTCTCCTGGGTGTTTCCCTGACACTCTACCGATGGGACATCCGGGGGAGTGCGGCGTCAAACCTGGCTGGTGGAAAACGGTTGCGTCTCTTGGCCGGCCAGGGCTATGAAGTTGTAGATCGGCGTCGTGTCGTAGGTGTAATGGGACGCGTTGGGGCCGGCCGCCAAGAACATTCCGCCGTTGTAGATCGCTTCGGTGATGGAGATGATTTCCTCCACCGATGTGGTCGGGTTGACCAGCTTCAACGCGTCGCGCAGGATCGCGAAGATGTTTGGGCTGTTGGCGTTTTGGACGATGTTGTAGATCTGCGTCTCGATGACGCCCGGCCCCGCCTCGGCTGTCCACGGGTTGGGGCCGACGGGCGCGTCCGTGTAGATGTCGTTACCGACACCGATGGTGTTGACGAAATCACCCCAGAAGTGCCTGACCGGCGTGAGCAGGTGGGGTGCGACGTCCGCCGGCATCATGCAGGCCGGACCCGCAACGCCGCCGGTGACCACGCCGTCTACGTTGGCCGGCATCGGCCATCCGGCGAACTGATTGCCGGACGCGAACCCCGGCAACCGGAGCGGGTTTCCCCAAACGCCCACCGCGACAATGCGGTTCGCGAGCTGCGGATTCAGCCACGCGATCGTGTGTAGGAATTGACACACGACGATCGCGCCCTGTGAGTAGCCAAGCAGGATAATGGAGCTTTCCGGATAGGACGGCGCACCGGGCGGCGGATTGACTTGCGTGCAAAGCCTATTCAGCTCGGCGACTCCGGCGTCCACGCTCGGGCCCATGGGGAACACGCTGGCCGGATAGTTACCGACGGGCTGCCAGTAGAACAGGTCCGGAAACGCGGCCGCCAACGCGGCGGCTACGCCGGCGGGTTGCGGCGGGGCGGTGTTCCACATGTCGACACCGGTCCCCGATACGGTCATCACTATGTGTGGCATCATGCACCCCTTCACTTGTTCTCAACGATGAACCAGCGCTCAAAGGTGGCCTTGCGATTGGCCTTACGTGGGCCGTGCGCAGTGACCGGCACTTTCCACACTACGCGGTCCGGTCAGGCGCGTGCCGCTACTTCAGCGCGCAGTGTGGGCCAGATGGACGCCGCGGCCGTTACTTCCAGAATTCGTTCATGGGTTGGGCGTACATGTCGTTGGCGGTCAGCGGGCCCAGGGCTCCCGGCGACGGACTCAAGGCGTCTTCGATCGTGGCCATCAGGCTGTACTGGTCGTAGTGACTGGTCGCGATGAAGTGTCCGGACTGCATCCCGCCGAGCGTCACCGCGCCCTGGTTCGGGATGACGATCATCGGCACGTTGTTGCCCTGGTTGCCGATGCCCAGTGACAGGTTGTTGTAGTCCTCGTCCCAGGTAAGGATGATGACGTCCTTCTGTGTCGGGTCGGTCCACGTCGACGAGCCCTGAATGGTGGACACCTGTTGCTGGACGAACTGGTCACCGGCCGCGATGTTGTACTGGTGCGTCGTGAGCTGGCTGCCAAGGAAATGGGCAGCGCCGGTGGGGAAGTCGACAGGGCCCTCCATGTTGTTGGCCTCGTTGGCGGCGATCCACGTGAAGTTCGGAAAGTTCGGCTTGTTCAGATCGGTGCCCAATTGGGTCAGCGGGAGCAGGTGCGTCGGCAGGTATCCCGGGGTTGGATTGGCGTAGACGTAGTTGAACATCGCAAACGGCAATTGGTCGACGGCGTAGTCACCCGAGTTGTTTATGGCACCGGCGTAGGGCATGCTCTGCGCGTAGCCGGCCCAGGTAACACCCGAGGAATCCATCTTTGCCATGAGGTTGTTGGTTCCGGGGATGACGTTCGGCGACGGGTTGATGTCGATGCCGTAGTCCGTACCGCCCAGGATCCGGAAGTAATTGGGGTCACTGGGGTGGCCCAGCGCGTAGTAGTTGTTCGCGTACCCGTAGGTGTTGATCAGGGCGTTGATGTATGGCGCGTTGGGGCTGCCGAGGATGTCGCCGACGCCGTGGTTCTCCATGTAGATCACGAACACGTGGTCGAGGTGGCCGACGTTGGACGTCGGTACGGTGAGCGTCGGCTTGGCGAGGTTCGGATCGCCGACGGTGAACGACACGTTGTCGGCGAAGGCGTTGTTGTAGTTGCCGAGGACCGGGTTGTGGTCGGCAAACGTCGCGGTCACCACGGCTTTGGTGGTGCCCACCGGGATCGTCCCGGAGACGTCCCGCGCCTGGAATCCGGTGATTCCCAAGCGATCCAGCGAATTCACCGAGCTGGTCGAGCCGGTGCCCAGAACGGTCCCACTCGCATTGAGGAACGTGACCTGCAGTGAGGCCGAGGAGGGGTCGCCCAGGTAGCCGCCGAGCATGCCGCTCAGCGTGTACGGCGTGGTGCCGGTATTGATCTTCCCAGCCGCGGCGGAGAGGTTGACGACTTGGCTGATGGTGGACGTGGCCACGGGTCCGCCGCCGGCGAAATTGCTGCCGCCGCCCGGCGGCGCGGTGCCCGGGAAGCCCAGCAGGCCCGGCAGGCTGGGGATGGAGAACGGTCCCGGATAGCCGCGCGGGGTGCCGTAGGCGATGATCGTCGGCGTGCCGGTCACCGTCCAGCCCGGAATGGTCACGCCGCTGTAGCCCGACCCGGAAGGGTCGGCCGTCTCGAAGCCCGGGTTCACCAACAGGTTCGGGCTCATCGGCAAACCCGGAATCCCGTTGCGGCCGAGCAATATTCCGCCGGCTCCCACGGTGCCGGGACCGCCCAACAGGCCGGCGCCGGCGTTGCCGCCGTTGCCGCCGTTGCCGCCGACGCCGACCAGGAAGGAGCTGCCGCCGCTGCCGCCGCCCCCGCCGCTGAAAGTCGAAGTCGCGGCGACGTCCGCGCCGCCCCCGCCGGGACCGCCGTTGCCCACCAGCGACCCGCCGTTTCCGCCATGGCCGCCGTCGCCCCCGGGGCCCGCCGCGGCGAATCCGCCGGGCCCGCCGGCGCCGCCGGAGCCCACGAAGCCGGCGCCGCCGCCGGGCCCGCCCTGGCCGCCGGCAGCCGGCCCGACGGCCGCACCCGACGTGCCGCCGGTGCCACCGGCACCGCCGGACCCGACCCAGCCTGCGGCGGCGCCGACTCCGCCGGGGCCACCGGCGCCGTTAGCGCTGGAGCCGCCGGCCCCACCGGGTCCGCCGGTGCCCACCAGCGGGCCGCCCGCCCCGCCGGGCCCGCCGGCGCCGCCGGCGCCCTGACTGCTGGAGCCGCCGTCGCCGCCGGCCCCGCCGAAGCCGAACAGCGGGCCGCTCGGTGGGCTGTTCGGCGCCGGCGGCGGTACCGGCGGGGTCGGGGGC
>NZ_LQPM01000005.1 GCF_002101815.1 Mycobacterium paraense
CCTCATCCTGATGGCCGACACGACGCAGACCACGCAGGTCACCCGCCAGCTCCGCAAGCTGATGATCGGCGCCGGGGTCCGTGCTGATCGCGGGGTCGCCGTAGGCCGTGCCGTCGGCGGCGATGACGAGCGCGCGGACGACGCCGCCGTTGAGTTGGGCCGCGATTTGCTGCGGCGGCGTCCGCGCCTGCGCGAGCGCGTCCGCGCGCGAGGTGGCCGCCAGCAGGCGGTCGTTGAGGTTTCGCCGGGCCTGGGCCCCCAGGCTGACGTCGATGACCACCCCGAGCACCACCAGCAAGACCGCGAGCAACCCGATCACCACGACGACGACGCGCCGCTGCAGCGACGGCGTCGGCGTCACGGGGTCGACCGTCATGACCGGTGGGCTTGCATGCGGTAGCCGATCCCGCGGACGGTATGCACGATCCGCGGCCCGTGGGCCTCGAGCTTGCGCCGCAGCCCGCTGATATGCACCTGTACCAGGTTTGGGTCGTAGGCGTCGTAGCCCCACACCGCGTTCAGGATCTGGCCGGCGCTCACGATCCGGCCGCGCTGCTCGACCAGGAAATGCAACAGCCGCAGCTCGGTGGCGGTCAGCTCGAGCTCGTGTCCGGCGCGCACGGCGACGCCCGCGTCGACGTCCACGATCAGGTCGCCCACCTGCAGCGCCCGCGGCAGCCGTCCGCGCCGGCGCAGGACCGCGTTGACCCGTGACACCAGTTCGGCCAGCTCGAACGGTTTGACGACGTAGTCGTCGGCGCCGCCGTCGAGGCCGCGCAGCCGGTCGGTGAGCCCGTCGCGGGCGGTGATCAGCACGATGCCGGCATCGCCCCAATCACGGATCGCGTCGATGAGCGCGAATCCGTCGCGCCCCGGCAGCATGACGTCCAGCACCACCAGGTCCGGCCGCAGCCCGTCGAGCGCGTCCTCCAAACCGTCGCCGTCGCGGCAGGCGTCGGCGTGATATCCGGCGTCGGCCAGCGCCTCGCTGACCATTTCGCGGATGGTCTCGGAATCCTCGACGACCAGCACCCGCGGTGTGCCGGCCGCCGGACGCGCCGCGCGGGGGGAACTCGCCATGCCCCATTGTGAGTGCTCCGCCTCGGCGACCGGTCCGGCAAGCCCCTTTCTTCAGGTTCGCTTCACCTTCCCCGACTCCGCCGCCCCTGCGGTCGAACGCGCCCGGCTGCGTCTATCCCGCCCCGCCGGTGTCGGGCACCGCGCCGGCGCCCACGCCGGGCGTCATCCCCGTCCCGCCCTTGCCGCCGCTGCCGCGCTGAATCTCGATCAGGTCACCGGAACCCAGCAGCGGCCGCCCGGCGACTTCGGGCGCGAACATCAGCGTGACGGCGCCGACCACCCCGGCGAACATGAGCATGTACGCCGGCATCATCGGGTTTCCGGTCCCGGTGACCAGCGTCTCGGCGATCAGCGGGGTGGTGCCGCCGAAGGCCGACACCGCGATGTTGAACCCGATCGACACCGCGCCGTAGCGCACGTTGGTGGGAAACAGCGCGGGCAGGATCGCCGGCTCCAGGCTGCTCAAGAAGACCATCGGCAGGCCGATCAGCAGCACGCCGCCGAACTGGGTCGGATACGCCCCGCCGTACCGCATCAGCATGAACGCCGGTAGCGAGACGATCATCAGCAAGCCGCACCCCGTCCACATCAGCGGTTTGACGCCGACGCGATCGGACAGCATCGCGACCAAGAGCACGCCGATCGTCAACACGGCCAACACGATCAGGACCATCACCAGCGCCGCCGTGTCCCCCACGCCCGCGGTCTTTTTCAGGTACGTCGGCACGTACCCGCTGACCATGTAACTGGTGTCGGTGACCGCGAGCTCCACGCCCAGGCAGATCAGCAGCCCTTTCCACTGCCGCACCACGGTCAGCACGAATTGGGTGCGCACCGAGACGGGGATCGCGACCTTGTGCACCTTCTCGTAGCCGGGCGACTCGTCGATCCTCGAGCGCAGGTACACCGCCACCAGGCCGAACGGGGCCGCCAGCAGGAACGGGATGCGCCAGCCCCAGTTCAGCATGTCGGCGGCGGGCAACGCGGTCTGCAGCCCCGTCACCAGCGCGGCGCCCACGACGAAGCCGCCCAGCGTGCCCACCGGCAGGAATCCGGCCAGCATCCCGCGTTTGTGGTCCGGGGCGTGCTCGGCGATGAAGGTCATGGCGCCCGCGTACTCCCCGCCGGAGGAAAGCCCCTGGCCGATGCGGACGGCCGTGAGCAGTATCGGCGCCCAGACCCCGATCGTGTGGTAGCCCGGGAGGGCGCCCGTCGCGGCGCCGCACACCGCCATCAGCGAGATGGTCATCACCAGCACGGGCTTGCGCCCGATCCGGTCGCCGAGCGGGCCGAAGATGAACCCGCCCAGCGGCCGCACCACGAAGCCGGCGGTCATCGTGCCGAAGGTGGCGATGAGGTTTCCCGCGCCGGAGTTCTCCCCGGGGTAGAACTTCTGCGCCAGGATGGTGGCGACCAGGCTGAACAGCGTGAAGTCGTAGGCCTCCATGAAGTTGCCGATCGCGGTGCCCTGGATCGACCGATGCGTTGCGCGCGCATCCGCCACCGCGATCCCGCCGTCACCCGGTTTTCGACTCATTGGGTACATGACTTACCCGCAACGCTTCGCAACTATGCGACGGCCCCGCCGGTTGGAGGACAATCGCCACCATGGGGCGGACTGCGAACGAATCGATTTTGACCGCGATCGGCGCCCGGGTGCTGCGCTCCCGCCGGCTGGTGCGCGCGCCGGTCTGGATCTATAAGGCCCGCGCGGGAGCGCTGTTCGGCTCGCGCATCCTGATGCTCGAGCACATCGGCCGCAAGTCCGGCGCACCGCGCTACGCGGTGTTGGAGGTCGTCGATCACCCCGGCGCCGACGTCTACGTCGTCGCGTCGGGATTCGGCCGAAAAGCCCAGTGGTTCCGCAACATTGAGGCCAACCCGCGGGTGCGGATTTACGTCGGCAGCCGCGCCCCGCGGCGCGCCACCGCGCGGGTCCTCGACCGGGCGGAGGCCGACCGCACGCTGGCCGCCTACCGCGACCGCCACCCCCAGACGTGGGAGCGGTTCCGCCCGGTGCTGGAAAACACGCTCGGCGCCCCGATTACCGACACCGACACCCCGCTGCCGATCGTCGAATTGCGTTGCGACTAACCGCGATCCGGGCCCTTGACCGTCATCGCGGCGAAGGTGGCCAAAAACGTCGCCGCCGGAAGGGCGTTGACGACCTTGTCGTGCGCCCGGATGTGCGCGCCGACGGCCAGGAGGAAGTACAACGTCAGCATCGCCGTCGTCAGCCTCGCCAGGGCGGGGAAACGGGTGACCGACAGCAGCCCGATCGCGGCCGCGGCCTTCACCACCGGCAGCACGCGGCGGATTTCGTCCGGCACCCCCAGGTCGTCCAGAACCTTCTTGATGGGGGCCACCTGGACTCCGCACGCCACCGCGTCGACGGCATGGAAGGCGGCAAGTCCCGCATAGGTTTTCGGTGAAGTCAACGCACTCATCCGACCAGCCTATTGGGTCAACTCCGGCGGCGCTCCCGGCTGGCCGTCCACCGGCTGGCGGGCGATCGCCTCGGCCTTGGCCACCGCCTGCGCGATGGCCGGGTCGGTCTCGGTGGAGAACCAGTCGGCGACGTCGGCGTCGTCGTCGGCCTGATGCTTCGGCAGGTCCTCGACCGGGGAGGGCTGGAACCGGAACACGCCGTCCTCGCCCGGCGTGCCGAGCAGCTTGGTGAAGCCCTGCAGCGCCGCGCTGAAGTCGCTGGGCACCACCCACACCTTGTTGGCGTCGCCGCGGGCCATCTCCGGCAGTGTCTGCAGGTACTGGTAGGCCAGCATCTCCGGGGTGGGCCTGCCGGCCTTGATCGCGGCGAACGTCTTCTCGATGGCCTTGGCCTGGCCTTGCGCCTGCAGGTAGGCCGCGGCGCGCTCACCCTGGGCGCGCAGCATCCGGGACTGGCGGTCGGCCTCGGCGGCGAGGATCGCGGCCTGCTTGGCGCCCTCGGCGGCCAGGATCTGCGCCTGCTTGTTGCCCTCGGCCTCCTTGATCGCGGCCTCGCGCATGCCCTCGGCGGTCAGGATCATCGCCCGCTTCTCGCGGTCGGCCTTCATCTGCTTTTCCATCGAGGCCTGGATCGACGGCGGCGGGTCGATGCTGCGCAGCTCGACCCGGGCGACCCGCAGGCCCCACCGCCCGGTGGCCTCGTCGAGCACGCCGCGCAGCTGGCCGTTGATCATGTCGCGGGAGGTCAGCGTCTGCTCGAGGGTCATCCCGCCGACCACGTTGCGCAGGGTGGTCGTGGTCAGCTGCTCGACGCCGACGATGTAGTTGCTGATCTCGTACACGGCGGCCTGCGGAACGGTGACCTGGAAGTAGACCACCGTGTCGATGTTCAGCGTCAGGTTGTCCTCGGTGATCACCGGCTGCGGCGGGAACGACACCACCCGCTCGCGCAGGTCCACCCGGGCGCGGACGCGGTCGATGAACGGCACCAGCAACGTCAGCTGCCCGCTGACGGTGCGGCTGTATCGACCCAGGCGTTCGATCACCGCGGCCTCGGCCTGCGGGATCAGCGCGACGGACTTCGCCACCACGATGATCCCGAAGACCACAATGGCGAGCGCCACCACCAGCAGAGCAATTCCAGCCATCGCGCTTCCTCCTGTTTCTCCAGAGGGTTTACATGCCCTTGAACACCACCGCGGTGGCGCCGTTGATCTGCATTACCGTCACCCGTTCGCCGGGTTCGTACACATCGTCGTCGTTGAGCGGGCGCGCGGTCCATACCTGGCCGTCCAGCTTCACCTGACCCTCGTCGCGTGCGACGCGCCCGAGGACCAGCGCGCTCTTGCCCTCCAGCGCCTTGATGCCGGTCGGCAGGCCCTTGGCGGGCGTGAGCCGCCGCCGCAGCGCCGGCCTCACCAGCACCAGGAGCAGGACCGAGACGACCACGAATACCGCCGCGTTGGCCCACACCGGCCAGTCCAGCAACCACGTGGTGCCCGTGGCCGCCAGCGCGCCACCGGAAAGCATCAACAGGGACATGTCGCCCGTCAGCGCCTCCGCACCGGCAAGCACCAGCGCGAATATGAGCCAGATCACCGCGGCGGGCATGCGGTCAGAATACGCGTAATCGGCCTTTGCCGGATCAAACAACTACACTCCGAGATCATGTGGTGTCCCAGTGTCTCGCTGTCCCTGTGGGCCAACGCCTGGCTCGCGGGCAAGGCCGCGCCCGACGACGTCTTGGACGCGTTATCCGTTTGGGCGCCAAAGCAATCGGTCACCGCGTATGATGCGGTCGCCGCCGGCCACACCGGCCTGCCGTGGCCCGATGTCCACGACGCCGGGACCGTCACTCTGTTGCAGACGCTGCGCGCGGCGGTGGGCCGGCCGGCGGTCTCGGTCGCCCCGAGTCGTTTGCGGGGAACGGTGAACATGGTGTTGCCGGTGCCCGGCGACGTGCGGGGCCTGGCGCCGGGAACCCAGTTCGAATCCGACGCCCTGGCCGCCGGCGAAGCGGTCATCATCACCAACCCCGACGATCCCGGCACCGCCGTCGGGCTGGTTCCGGAGTTCAGCTACGGCGACCTGGACGAGGTCGACGACGACGCGGGATCACCCGAATTGTGCGGGCTCTCTTGGACCGTGTACTCGCTGCCCGGCGCGCCGATGCTCGACCACCACGAGCTCGGCGACGCCGAGTACGCGCTGCGGTCGGCCGTGCGATCGGCCGCCGACGCGCTGGGTGCCATCGGGCTGGGAGCCGCGGCGTCCGACGTGGACGATCCGCGGGGGCTCGTCGAGCAGTTGCTGGAATCGGCACGGCAGCATCGCATTCCGGACCACGCGCCCTCTCGTGCGCTGCGGGTGCTGGAGAATGCCGCGCACGTCGACGCCATCATCGCGGTCAGCTCGGGGCTCAGCCGGGTGTCCGAGTCCCCGGCGGACGGGATCGTCGCCGGCATCGGGGCGCAATCGTCGTCACAGGCCCGAATCGCCACCGATGCGCTTCGCCCGCTGACCAGCGTCGTGCGCTCGGCGCGGATGGCCGCGGTCACCGCCATCATGCACTCGGCCTGGTCCGACTAAGCCGCTAACCGCATCCGGGCGCCGCGCAGTGCGGCGGGCGGCATCGCTCGCCGTTGACGCTGGCGAGGCAGCCCGGCACCGGATCGGCCCCGCTCGCCCGGTTCGGCGCCCGGCCCTGGCGGAGTTCGTCGACGAGATCCGCTGCCAGCCGGGCGAATCGACGGTCGGCGTTGGGCGTGGCGGCCCGGGCGAACGCCACCCCGGCGGCCTCGGCCTGCAGTCGCAACTCGTGGTCCAGGTCCCACACCACCTCGATGTGGTCGGCGACGAATCCGACGGGGCAGACGATCACGGCCCCGGTGCCCGCATCCGCGAGCGCCGCCAGATGGTCGGCGACGTCGGGCCCGAGCCACGGAACCTGCGGCGGCCCGGACCGCGACTGCCAGGTCAGGTCGTAGTCGGCGTATCCCGCGGCCGCGGCCACCAGCCTTGCGGCATAGGCGACTTGGCTGCTGTACAGCCGGGGACCGCACCCCTGGTCGGCCGCCACCGGGACCGAGTGCGCGGTGAAGACCAGCCGCGCGTCGCCGGCCACCGTGCCGGCGGCCGCCGCGATGGCCCCGGCGAACATCTCGACGAACAGGGGGTGGTCGAAATAGGGCCGCAGCTTGACCAGTCCGGGGGCGTTCGGCCCGGCCGCCCGGCGAGCTCGGGCGATGTCCTCGACATACTGCGCGCAGCCGGAGTATCCGCTCCAGGCCGACGTGGTGAACACCGCGGCGCGACGAACACCGTTGTCGCGCATGGCCGCAACGGTGTCCTCGACGTACGGCTCCCAGTTGCGGTTGCCGAAGTAGACGGGCACGTCGAGTTCCGCCTGCAGCTCGGTGATCAGCGCCCGGTTGATCCCGTTGATCGGCGAGACGCCGCCGAAATGCAGGTAGTGCTCACCGACCTCGTCGAGGCGCTCAGGCGGCACGTTGCGGCCCCGGGTGACGTTCTCCAGGAAGGGCCGCACCTGCTCGGGGCCTTCGGGCCCGCCGAAGGACAGCAGCAGGACCGCGTCGAAATCCATCAGGGGCTCAGAGCAATTCCGCTTTTAGAGCAACTGCGTGCTGGCGCCGCCGTCGGCGTAGATGATGGTCCCTGTCGTGGCCGGCAGCCAGTCCGAGAGCAGGGCGCAAACGGTCTTGGCGACCGGGGTGGGATCCTTCATGTTCCAGCCGATCGGCGCGCGCTGGTCCCAGCCCTCCTCGAGTAGCTGCATCTGGGCGCCCGCCTCCTCGCCGAGGGCGCCGCCGACGATCGCGCTCATCGCCAGCGTCCGGATCGGGCCGGCCGCAACGAGATTCGAGCGCACGCCGTACGGGCCGGCCTCACGCGCCACGAACCTGTTGACCGACTCCAGCGCGCTCTTGGCCACCGTCATCCAGTTGTAGGCCGGCATCGCGCGCGACGGGTCGAAGTCCATGCCGACGATGGAGCCACCAGGGTTCATGATCGGCAGCAGCGCCTTGGCCAGCGAGGCGTACGAAAAGGCGGAAATGTGAATGCCTTTCGACACATCCTCGTACGGAGCGTCGAAGAACGGGTTGATGCCCATCCCGGTCTGCGGCATGAAGCCGATCGAGTGCACCACGCCGTCCAGCTTGTTGCCCTCGCCGATCTCGGCCGTCACCCGCTCGGCCAGGGTGGCCAGGTGCTCCTCGTTTTGCACGTCGAGCTCGATCAGCGGTGCCTTCTCCGGCAGCCGGTCGGCGATGCGCTGGATCAGGCGCAACCGGTCGAACCCGGTCAGCACCAGCTGCGCCCCCGCTTCCTGGGCCACCTTGGCGATGTGAAACGCGATCGACGAGTCGGTGATGATCCCGGAGACCAGAATCCGTTTGCCTTCGAGCAGTCCTGCCATGTTCCGTCCTAGTTCGTGTCGGGGCCCTCAGTGGCCCATGCCCATGCCGCCGTCGACCGGGATCACCGCTCCGGCGATGTAGCCCGCGTCCTCGGACGCCAGGAAGCTGACCGCGCCGGCGACGTCCTCGGCGGTGCCGACCCGCTTCGCGGGGATGAATTCCAGTGCGCCCGCCTGGATCCGCTCGTCCAGCGACCGCGTCATCTCGGTGTCGATGTAGCCGGGCGCGACGACATTGGCGGTCACCCCGGCCTTGGACAGCTCGCGGGAGATCGAGCGGGCCATGCCGATCAGGCCGGCCTTGGCGGCGGCATAGTTGGACTGGTTGCCGATGCCCCACATGCCGGACACGGACCCGATGAAGATGATGCGGCCGAACCGCTTGCGCTGCATGCTGCGCGACGCCCGCTGCGCCACCCGGAACGCCCCGGTGAGGTTCGCGTTGATGACCTCTTCGAAGCGCTCCTCGGTCATCCGGATCAGGAAGGCGTCCTTGGAAATGCCGGCGTTGGACACCAGCACCTCGACCGGACCCTGGTGCTCCTCGACCTCTTTGAACGCGCGGTCGACGGCGTCGTTGTCGGTGACGTCGCACACGACGCCGAACAACCCCTCGGGCGCCCCGGATCCGCGGTGCGTGACGGCCACCTTGTGCCCGTCGGCGGCCAGCCGCTGTGCGATCGCCAGACCGATCCCCCGGTTACCGCCCGTCACCAGCACGGAGCGGGATACGAACGCGGGTTTGGCGCCGGCGGGGGCGGCTTCGGCAACGGTGTCGGTGGCTGTGTCAGTCACCCCGCCAACCTATCGCCTCGTCGGGGCACCGCCCGACTGTCCCCCCGTTTCACGCCGCGAGCCTAGGTCGGCAGCCGGCGGTTGATCAGCAGCGCCGCCAGCGCGGCCACCGCCAGCAGCAGCGCACCCAGCCGCAGCCAGCCCGTGCTGGCGTCGCCCTTGATGGTCTCGTAGCCGATCTGCTGCTGCAGCGACGCGTAGACGGCCTTCAACTCGGCCAGGCTCGCCGCGTTGTACCAGTTCCCGCCGGAGAGCTCGGCGACCTTCTTCATCGTGGAGTCGTCGACCGGGACGGGCTGGCGCTGGTCGTTGATCTCGACGAACCCGTAGGGCGTGCCGAACGAGATCGTCGAGATCGGCACGCCCTGGTCCTTGGCGGTGCGCGCGGCGGTGAAGGCGCCCTTCGGGTTGTCCGGGTTGGTCGGCATCGTCTCCTTGCCGTCCGAGAACAACACGATCCGCGCGGGGGGCGGCGTGTCGCCGCCGCCGATCACCGCGCCGACCGTCGCGATGGCCTGCAGCGCGGTGAAGATGCCCTCCCCGGTGGCCGTGCGGTCGGCGAACTGCAACTTGTCCAGCGCGGCCTTGGTCGCGTCCCGGTTGGTGGTCGGCGACACCAGCACCGTCGCCGTGCCGGCGTATTCGATCAGCCCCAGGTTGATGCCCGGCGTCAGCTCGTCGGCGAACTGCTTGGCGGCCTCCTGCGCGGCGGCCATCCGATTGGGCGGGACGTCGGTGGCACGCATCGACTGCGACACGTCGATCACCAGCATCACGACCGCGCGATTGCGCGGGATCCGCACGTCGTTGGTCGGCCCCGCCATCGCGACGGTGAACAGCACCAGCGACAGCACCAGCAGGATCGCCGGCACGTGCCGCCACCGCGACGGCCGCTGCGGCGCAACGCTTTCCAGCAGCTCCATGTTGGCGAACCGCAGCATCCGCCGCTGGCGCGCCAGCTGCAGCACGATGTACAGCGCGGCCAACCCGGCGACGACGAGAAGGAAAAGGAAGAACCACGAGTGCGCGAAGCCCGACAGCGTCATCGGGCCCAGCAGGGGCAAGGTCACTGCCGCCCCGCGAGTGCCCCGCGCCGGCGGGACTCGACGAAGCGGACGATGTCCGCGATCCAATCGCGGTCGGTGCGCAGCGTCAGCACCGGGGCCCCGCAGCTGCGGAAGGTGCGCGACACCTCCTCGCGGTGCGCCGCGGCGGCCTTGGCGAAGTCGTCACGCAGCTGCGCGTCGATGGTGAACTCCCGCGTGACGCCGGTTTCGGCGTCCTGCAGCACGACGTCGCCGATGTCGGGCAGCTCGACGTCGCGCGGGTCGAGCACCTCGATGGCCAGCACCTCGTGGCGGGCCGAGATCGCCCGCAGCGGGCGCATCCAGTTGATGGGGCCGAGGAAGTCGCTGATGATGACGGCCATCCCGCGGCGGCGTTCCGGCCGGCGCAGCGCGTCGATCGCCGTCGCCAGATCACCGCGGACGCCGACCGGCGCCTTGGGCGTCGTCGCGATGGTGCGCAGCAGCGTCTGCTCGTGCTGGCGCCCGGAGCGCGCCGGCACCCGCGTCATCGTGGCGCCGGTTGCGACCAGCGCGCCGATCCGGTTGCCGCCGCCGCTGTTGAGGTAGGTGATCGCGGCCGCGGCCGCCACCGCCAGGTCGCGCTTCTCGCACACCGTGGTGCCGAAGTCCAGGCTGGCCGACATGTCGATCACCATCCAGGTCTCCAGCTCGCGGTCGGCGATCATCTGCCGGACGTGCGGGTGGGTGGTGCGCGCGGTGACCGCCCAGTCCATCCGGCGGACGTCGTCACCCGGCTGATACTCGCGCGACTCCCCCGGCTCCGTGCCCGGCCCCGGAATCAGGCCGAGGTGGTCGCCGTGCAGGACGCCGTCGAGCTTGCGCTTGACCGTGAGCTCGAGGGTCTTCAGCGCCGCCGTGAGCTTCGGGTCGTCGATCTGCCCGCGCTGGAACGAGGGCGGATGGCGCACCGCCGGCTTCTGGGGCTCGGTCACCGACCGCTGGCCGCCACGGTCTGCATCACCGGCGGCACCGAATGACCTTGCTGCGGAACGGCGTTCACCTGCGGCAGGGCCACGGTCTGCAGGACCCGGTTGATGACGATCTCGGGCGAGATCTCGTCGGCGAGGGCGTCGTAGGTGAGCACCAACCGGTGCCGCAGCACGTCGGGGATGACCTCGACGACGTCCTGCGGGATGACGTAGTCGCGGCCGCGCACCAGCGCCAGCGAGCGCGCCCCGGCGATGATGCCCAGGGAGGCACGCGGGGAGGCGCCGAACGAGATCCAGGTCTTGACGTCGTTCATGCCGAGCTGCTCGGGGTGCCGGGTGGCGGTGACGACCCGCACCACGTAGTCGACGAGCGCGTGGTGGACGAAGACGTTGGACGCGATGTCCTGCAGCCGGATCAGGTCCTCGGTGTTGAGGATCTGCTTGGGCACCGGCGGCTTGACGCCCATCCGGTAGATGATCTCCCGCTCCTCCTCCGGCGTCGGGTAGCCGACGTTGATCTTGAACAGGAAGCGGTCCCGCTGGGCCTCGGGCAACGGGTAGACGCCCTCGTGCTCGATCGGGTTCTGCGTGGCCATCACCAGGAACGGGTTGGGCAGCGGGAAGGTCTTGCCGCCGATCGACACGTGACGCTCCTGCATGACCTCCAGCAGCGCCGACTGCACCTTCGCCGGCGCGCGGTTGATCTCGTCGGCGAGCAGGAAGTTGACCACCACCGGGCCGAGTTCGGTGTCGAACTCCTCCTTGCCCTGCCGGTAGATGCGGGTACCGATGATGTCGGTGGGCACCAGGTCCGGCGTGAACTGGATGCGCGCGAAGGTCCCGCCGACCACCCGGGCGAAGGTCTCGACGGCCAGCGTCTTGGCCACGCCCGGAACACCCTCGAGCAGCACGTGGCCCTTGGACAGCAGGCCCACCAGCATCCGCTCGACGAGCTGGTCCTGGCCGACGATGATCCGCTTGACCTCGAAGATGGCCCGCTCCAGCGTGTGGACCTCGGCGGCGAGCCCATTACCGCCGCCGGGAGGCGCTTCATGGGCGGGCGGGCCGGAGGGCCCACCGTGGCCCGGATAACTGCTGGCGCCCGGGGGCGGCCCACCTGCTGATGTCATCAAGAACCCTCCACGCTCATTCGGACACGACTGCCGGGCAGCGACGTGCCCTTCGTCCAACTATTCCAGGCCTGCCGGTTTCCGTCGACGGCGCGGTGAGCTGGCCTGCGATCAGTACTCGATGATCCTAGTCAGGAACGGCGTCATGCCCGGCTTGCGCACCGGGCTGACGGTCACCTTCCCGGCGAGGCTGGACGCCTCCAGCATCTGACCGTTGCCCAGATACATGGTGACGTGCTGGCCACCGTTGGGCCCGTAGAAGATGAGGTCGCCGCGCCTGGCCTCGTTGGGCGGGATGTGGCGGCCGGCGTTGTACTGGTCACCGGAAAACCGCGGGATCAGCACGCCGACCCCGGCGAAGCCGTAGCGCATCAGCCCCGAGCAGTCGAACCCGTTGATGTTGGCGCCGTCGCCGACGCCCGTGCTCGGCCCGTCCAGCGAGCCCCCGCCCCAGGAGTACGGGACGCCCATCTGCGACCCCATCCGCTTGATCACGTACTCGATCGCCTGCCTGCCGTAGACCCGCGGGATCTTGCCGCCGGGGTTGGTGGGGGGCGCCGCGGCGGGGGCGGGATCGCCGCCGAGGTTGATCCCGAGGCCGCCGAGGAACTGCTTGCCCAGATTCAGCGTGGTCTGGGTGGCCTGGGCGGTGGCCTGCAGCGAGGCGTTGGCGACCGCGAGCGGATCGCCGGGCGCGCCGGCGCTGATTTGGGCCGGCAGCGTCGGATCCCACTGCCCGGGATCGGCGGTAGCCAGGGGAGCCGGGCCGGCCACAGACCACATCAGCCCGGTCACCAATGCGGTGATCCAGGCCAGGCTGATCAGACGAAACCGGTTGTGGCGCATAGCTCCTCGTTCAATACTTAGTCGTCACCATTCGATGTAGCGGACCACATAGGGCGTCATCCCACTGGTGCGCACGGGAGCAACGCGGACCTTCAAGCCGATGTCGGGGGCCTCGAGCATCTGGCCGTCGCCGAGGTAGATCGTCACGTGCTGGCTGCCGCCGGGGCCGTAGAAGATGACGTCGCCGCGGCGCATCTGCGCCGACGGAATCTTGCGGCCCAGTTGTACTGCGAACCCGAGTAGTGCGGCAGCTTGATGCCCACGCCGGCGAACGAGTACAGGACCAGGCCCGAGCAGTCGAAGCCGGTGATCCCGGCGCCGGAGTCGATCCCCTTGCTCGGCCCGGCCGCGTTGCCGCCGCCCCACGAATAGGGCACGCCGATCTGCGACATGCCGCGGCGGATCACGTACTCGGTGGCCTGCCGGCCGTACACGCGCGGGATCCGTCCGGCCGTCGCGCCGGGGTTGGCGTTGGTGATCCCGGTGTCGTCCGGCTTGAGGATGCCGAGCTGCTGCAGGAAGTTGCGGCCCAGGCCGGCGGTGACCTGGGTCGAGGTGGCCGAGATGCCCAGCACCTGGTTGATCACGGCGATCGGGTCACCGGGGACGTTGGCGCTGGGGACCATCGGCAAGGTCGGGTCCCACAGCCCGTCCCACTGCCGGCCGCGGGCGGGCGGCGCACCGGCGGGTGACCCCGGATCCCACCGGTCGCCCGAGGCCGGGACGGCGGCGCCGCCCTTGCCGGCCGACCATTGCAGCTTGGCCGCCTCGAGCTTGGCCTGCGCCTCATCGCGCTCGGCGGCCAGCCGGGACGCCTGCTCGCGTTGCTCGGTGAACTTGCGCTTGGAGTTGGTGAGCGCCGCCACCGCGTTGTCCTGGCTGGCCTTGGCGTCGGCGGCGGCCTTGTCGGCCTTCTGTTTGGCCAGCCGCGCCGCCGACTCCTTGTTCACCTGTTCGGTCCGGGCGCGCTGCAGCTTGTCCATCACCGCCTGGGAACTGGCGGTCAGGGTCCGGGCGGCCGATTCGGTGGCGATGATGTCGTCGGGGCTGGTCGCCATCAGGTAGCCGCCCGACGGCCCGTTCATATAGGTGGCCGCCGCGAAGGTGTTGAAGCGGTGCTGTGCGGCGTCGATCGCAGCGTTGGCGTCCGTGACCGCGTGCTGGCTCGCCTCGAGGTCGTGCTGGGCGGCGGCCGCGTTGTCCCGCGCGGTCTCGACGTCGACCAGGGCCTTGTTGACGCTTTCCTGTTCGGTCTGGATTTCGGCCGTCAGGTCTTCCAGGCGCTGGTTGGCCTTGGCCACGTTGGCGATCAGCGCGGCCAGGCTGTCGGCGGCGGGATCGGCCTCAGCGAGACCCGGGGTGCAGACCAGCATCGCCACGCTGAGGACCGCGGGTACGACCGGCCGGACCAGCCCGGCGGCCGGTCGCGCGGAGAGGCCCCAGCGGGTACGTCTCATACGGCTCAGGTCTCCTACGGCTCAACGCGGACGGGCGGCGCCAGGCACGTGAATCTCAAAAGCGCCAAGAACAACAGGGGCATCATTTGCACCGTACGTCACACGAGACGCGGTGGAAACGCTCGTCACAAACTGCACTCTGGACGTGCGTTTAATGTGACCGAACAGTGACCTAGCCTGTTTGCCGCGCGCCGCGGCGGGCGGTTGCCGGGCCGGGCGACCCGAGCCGGACGCGCGTGTCAGGCGCCGTTAGCGGCCTCGGTCTCGGCGGTTTCCGGAGCACCGGCGGGCGTTGCTGCACGCTTGCCGCGCAGCTGCAGGAATCGCGTGCCGACGGCCGCCGCGAGCACCCCGATCAGAAGGAAGATGGTCAGGCCGGTCCAGGGGAACTCGGGCGACTCCAGCTCGTGCAGAAAATGCTGCGCCGAGACCACCGGATTGCCCGTCTTGGCGATGTCCTCGCCGGCCTCGAGGGTGACGCGCGGGAACTGCGTGCTGTAGCTGCCGACGTAACTCGGGCTGAGGGTCAGCACCGTCGCGTCGTGGTAGTCGGCGCCGACGACGGTGGAGATGTCGCGCAACGGCGTGTCGTTGGGCGGGTTGTGGTCGAGCAGCACGATCTTGAGGTTGATGCCGTGGGCGTGCGCCTCGTTGACCACGTCGAGCAGGCCGGGCAGGGCGTCCGGCGTCGCGCTGACGCCGTCGACGGCGACCTTGGCCTTGATCGCGGTCATGTCGACGTCCTGCGGAATGTAGGCAGGCGGGCCGGGCTGCAAGAAAAAGGTCATCACGTCCCTCCGGCTGCGCCGCTGGTGCGGCCCTCGACTACGGCGGTCACTCTAGTGTGACGCCCGGATTTAAGCCCGAAGGGGTTTAAACCGCCGGGTCGGGCGATAAGACTGGATTACGAGGGTGCCGCCGTAATGCAGGACAAGCGTACTGTTAAAGTTGGCACCGCCGCCGACACGGCCCGTCGGTGGAAGAACTAAATCATCGGGAGTTGAAGTGACTGAATCTGTGAACTCGTTCGGAGCCCGCGACACCCTCCAGGTCGGCGACAAGAGTTACCAGATCTATCGCCTCGACGCCGTCCCCAACACCGAGAAACTCCCCTACAGCCTCAAGGTCCTCGCCGAGAACCTGCTGCGCAACGAGGACGGCAGCAACATCACCAAGGACCACATCGAGGCCATCGCGAACTGGGATCCCAAGGCGGAGCCCAGCATTGAGATCCAGTACACGCCCGCGCGGGTCGTGATGCAGGACTTCACCGGGGTGCCCTGCATCGTCGACCTGGCCACCATGCGCGAGGCCATCGGCGACCTCGGCGGCAAGCCCGACAAGGTCAACCCGTTGGCGCCCGCCGACCTGGTGATCGACCACTCGGTAATCGCCGACCTGTTCGGCCGCGCCGACGCGTTCGAGCGCAACGTGGAGATCGAATACCAGCGCAACGGCGAGCGCTACCAGTTCCTGCGTTGGGGGCAGGGCGCATTCGACGACTTCAAGGTGGTGCCGCCGGGCACCGGCATCGTGCACCAGGTCAACATCGAATACCTGGCGAGCGTGGTGATGGAGCGCGATGGGGTGGCCTACCCCGACACCTGCGTGGGCACCGACTCGCACACCACGATGGTCAACGGCCTCGGTGTGCTGGGCTGGGGCGTGGGCGGCATCGAGGCCGAGGCGGCGATGCTCGGGCAGCCGGTGTCCATGCTGATCCCCCGGGTCGTCGGCTTCAAGCTGACCGGCGAGATCCAGGCCGGCGTCACCGCCACCGACGTCGTGCTGACCGTCACGGAGATGCTGCGCAAGCACGGCGTGGTCGGCAAGTTCGTCGAGTTCTACGGCGACGGCGTGGCCGAGGTGCCACTGGCCAACCGCGCCACCCTGGGCAACATGAGCCCCGAATTCGGTTCCACCGCAGCGATTTTCCCGATCGACGAGGAGACCATCTCCTACCTGAAGTTCACCGGGCGCAAGCCCGAGCAGCTCGCCCTGGTCGAGGCGTACGCCAAGGAGCAGGGCATGTGGCACGACCCCGAGCGCGAGCCCGCGTTCTCGGAATACCTCGAACTCGACCTGTCCGACGTGGTGCCGTCGATCGCCGGGCCCAAGCGCCCGCAGGACCGAATCGCGTTGTCCGACGCCAAATCCACGTTCCGCGAGCAGATTCCCAGCTACGTCGGCGACGACCCCGACAAGAAGGACTACTCGAAGCTGGACGAGACCGTCGACGAGTCCTTCCCGGCCAGTGACCCGGGCGCGCTGGAGAACGGCCACGCCGACGACCACAAGCCGGTGGAGTCGGCGGCCAAGCACGCGAAGGGCCGGGTGAGCACCCCGGTGACGGTCAAGTCGGAGGAACTCGGCGAGTTCGTGCTCGATCACGGCGCGGTGGTGATCGCGGCGGTCACGTCGTGCACCAACACCTCCAACCCGGAGGTGATGCTGGGCGCGGCGCTGCTGGCGCGCAACGCCGTCGAAAAGGGGCTGGCCTCCAAGCCGTGGGTGAAGACCACGATGGCGCCCGGCTCCCAGGTGGTCCACGACTACTACGACAAGGCCGGCCTGTGGCCGTACTTGGAGAAGCTGGGCTTCTACCTGGTCGGCTACGGCTGCACCACCTGCATCGGCAACTCCGGCCCGCTGCCCGATGAGATCTCCAAGGCGATCAACGACAACGACCTCTCGGTGGCCGCCGTGCTGTCGGGTAACCGGAACTTCGAGGGCCGCATCAACCCGGACGTGAAGATGAACTACCTGGCGTCCCCGCCGCTGGTCGTCGCCTACGCCCTGGCCGGGACCATGGACTTCGACTTCGAGTCCGAGCCGCTCGGCACGGACAAGGACGGCAACGACGTCTTCCTGAAGGACATCTGGCCGTCGCAGAAGGACGTCTCGGACACCATCGCCTCGGCGATCAGCCAGGAGATGTTCACCAAGAACTACGCCGACGTGTTCAAGGGCGACGAGCGCTGGCGCAACCTGCCCACGCCCAGCGGCAACACCTTTGAGTGGGACCCGGATTCGACGTACGTGCGCAAGCCTCCGTACTTCGAGGGCATGGCCGCCGAGCCCGAGCCGGTCAAGGACATCAGCGGCGCACGGGTGCTCGCGCTGCTGGGGGATTCGGTGACCACCGACCACATCTCCCCCGCCGGCAGCATCAAGCCGGGCACCCCGGCGGCGCAGTACCTCGACGAGCACGGCGTCGAGCGCAAGGACTACAACTCCTTCGGCTCGCGGCGCGGCAACCACGAGGTGATGATCCGCGGCACGTTCGCCAACATCCGGCTGCGCAACCAGTTGCTCGACGATGTCGCCGGCGGCTACACCCGCGACTTCACCCAGGACGGCGGCCCGCAGGCGTTCATCTACGACGCGGCGCAAAACTATGCGGCACAGAACATTCCGCTGGTGGTGCTGGGCGGCAAGGAATACGGCTCGGGTTCGTCGCGCGACTGGGCGGCCAAGGGCACGCTGCTGCTGGGCGTCCGGGCGGTGATCGCCGAGTCGTTCGAGCGCATCCACCGCTCGAACCTGATCGGCATGGGCGTGATCCCGCTGCAGTTCCCGGAGGGCAAGACGGCGCAGGACCTGGGGCTGGACGGCACCGAGGTCTTCGACATCACCGGCATCGAGGCGCTCAACGACGGCAAGACGCCGAAGACGGTGCATGTCAAGGCCGCCAAGGAATCCGGCGACCCGATCGAGTTCGACGCCGTGGTGCGCATCGACACCCCCGGCGAGGCCGACTACTACCGCAACGGCGGCATCTTGCAGTATGTGCTGCGCAACATGCTCAAGTCGTAGCCGTCGTCGCCTGTGCCCAAAGTCAGCGAGGACCATATGGCGGCTCGCCGCCGCCAGATCCTCGACGGTGCCCGGCGCTGCTTCGCCGAGTACGGCTACGACAAGGCCACGGTGCGCCGGCTGGAGAAGGCGGTCGGGATGTCGCGCGGGGCGATCTTCCATCACTTCCGCGACAAGGACGCGCTGTTCTTCGCGCTGGCGCACGAGGACGCCGAGCGGATGGCCGACGTCGCGTCGCGCGAGGGCCTGATCCAGGTGATGCGCGACATGCTCGCCGCGCCGGAGGAGTTCGACTGGCTGGCCACGAGGTTGGAGATCGCGCGCAAGCTGCGCACCGACCCCGTGTTCAATCGCGGCTGGGCGGAGCGCTCGGCGGAGCTGGCGGCGGCCACCACCGACCGGTTGCGGCGGCAGAAGGAGGCGCACCGGGTGCGCGATGACGTACCCGCCGACGTCTTGCAGTGCTACCTAGAACTGGTGCTCGACGGCCTGGTGGCCCGGCTGGCGTCCGGCGAAGACCCCAAGCGGCTGGCCGCGGTCCTCGACCTGGTGGAAAAGTCGGTGCGGCGCAAGGACTCTGGGGCGCGAGCGTAACGCCACTGCGAATGAGGGGACGTAATTTCGCAGTGACGCTACGCCCGCGTGGACTGGCGCCGGGCCGAAGTGTGGTTGGGGCCGCCCCGGCCCCGGAGCGTGGTGCCGGACTCGAGCAGCATGCTGTGAATCGATCCGTAGGACCTGCCGGTGGTGGCGACCAGGTTGCGAATGCTTGCGCCGCGCTCGTACGCGTTGCGTAGCTCGTACAGCGTCTGCTCGCGCGTCTTCTTCGGCTTTCTCACTGGCTCCCCTCCCGGCTCGGACTCGCTCCCCAAGCACATAGAGTAAGAAGCGATTGCCGGTCGCGGGCCGCTTTGGCCGAAATCGCCTGCGGCCACTTGCCGATCAAGCCAGCTCGATGAGATCCCGGTATTCGTCGGACCAGTAGTCCTCGGTGCCGTCGGGCAACAGCACGACGCGCTGCGGGTCGAGGGCCTCGGCCGCGCCCGGGTCGTGCGTCACCAACACCACCGCGCCCTGGTAGCTGCGCAGCGCGTCGAGGACCTGTTCGCGCGACGCGGGATCGAGGTTGTTGGTCGGCTCGTCGAGCAGCAACACGTTGGCCGTCGAGGCCACCAGACCCGCCAGCGCGAGCCGGGTCTTCTCCCCGCCGGACAGCGTCCCCGCCGGCTGCTCGAGCTGCGGACCGCTGAACATGAACGCGCCCAGCAGGCCCCGCAGCTCCTGTTCACCGGATTCGGGCGCGGCGTGCCGGATGTTCTCCCAGACGGTCGCGTCGTTGTCGAGGGTGTCGTGCTCCTGCGCGAAATAGCCGATCCGCAAACCATGTCCGGGCTCGAGGCCCCCGCTGTCGGCGCTTTCGACGCCGGCCAGCAACCGCAGCAACGTGGTCTTGCCGGCACCGTTGAGGCCGAGCACCACGACGCGCGACCCGCGGTCGATGGCCAGATCGACGCCGCTGAACACCTCGAGCGACCCGTAGGACTTGCTCAGTCCCTTGGCCACCAGCGGCGTGCGCCCGCACGCGGCCGGGGTGGGGAACTTGATCCGGGCCACCTTGTCGGCCACCCGCTCCTCGTCGAGCGCCGCCATCATCCGGTCCGCTCGGCGCAACATGTTCTGGGCGGCAACGGCTTTGGTGGCCTTGGCGCCGAGCTTGGCGGCCTGCGTGCGCAGCGCGGCGGCCTTGCGTTCGGCGTTGGTGCGCTCCCGGCGGCGACGCTGCTCGTCGGTGGCGCGGGCGTCCAGGTACTTCTGCCAGCCCATGTTGTAGACGTCGACCTCGCCGCGCACGGCGTCGAGGAACCACACCCGGTTGACCACGTCGGCGAGCAGCTCGACGTTGTGGCTGATGAGGACCAGCCCGCCGGTGTGCGCCCGCAGGAAGTCGCGCAGCCACCCCAGCGAATCCGCGTCGAGGTGGTTGGTCGGCTCGTCGAGCAGCAGCGTGGTGGACGAGCCGGCGCCGGTGTCGGACGCGGCGAACAGGATGCGCGACAGCTCGACGCGGCGGCGCTGCCCGCCGGACAGCGTGCGCAGCTGCTGCGTCAGCACCCGTTCCGGCAGGCCCAGGCTCGCGCAGATGCGGCCGGCCTCGCTCTCGGCGCCGTAGCCGCCCAGCGCCACGAACCGCTCCTCGAGCTGCCCGTAGCGGCGGATCGCGCGGTCGCGTGCGTCGTCGTCGGCGACCTCGGCCATCAGCGCCTGCTGCTTCTCCAGGTCGGTGAGCAGGACGTCCAGTCCGCGGGCCGACAACACCCGGTCGCGGGCCAGCACGTCGAGATCGCCTTCCTTGGGATCCTGTGGCAGGTAACCGATTTCGCCGATGCGGGCCACCGTGCCGGCGTAGGGCTCGGACTCGCCCGCCAGGATGCGCAGCGTCGTGGTCTTGCCGGCGCCGTTGCGGCCGACCAGCCCGATGCGGTCGCCGGGCTGCACGCGCAGGTCCGGGCCGTCCGGTGAGAGCAGGATGCGCGCGCCCGCGCGGACCTCGAGGTCCGTGGCCGTGATCACATCTACTCCCTCGTTTTCGGGCTATTTGTCGTCGGTGAACACCGGCGGCCGCTTCTCGGCGCGCGCGGCGACCGCTTCTTCGAAGTTGGCGGTGAGCAGGCGGACGAAGAGCTGTCCCAGGCCTTCGGCTTGCATGTGCCCCTCCAGGCTACCGGCGTCGAGCCCGCTCCACAGTGTGCGTTTGGTCAACTCGGTGCCGGGCCGCGAGAAGGCGGCGATGCGCGCGGCGATCGCGTAGCAGGTGTCCAGCAGCTGCTCCTCGGGCACCTGACACGACACCAGCCCGATGCGCTCGGCCTCCTCGGCGGTGACGTCCCGGCCGGTCAGCATGATCTCGAACGCCCGCGACGACCCGATGGCCCGCGGCAACAGGTAGCTCAAGCCCAGCTCACTGGCCGTCAGGCCGTTGTTGATGCCGGCCGCCCGGAAGTAGGCGCCGGTCGAGGCCACCCGGATGTCGGCGGCCAGCGCCAGGCACAGCCCGCCGCCGATCGCGGGGCCGTTGACCGCCGCGATCACCGGCTGGTGCAGCCGCCGCAACGCCAGGATGACGTCGTCGAGCACCTCCATCGACCGCAGCGCATACGTCGGGCGGGTCAACCCGTCGACGTGGGGCACCGATCCCGCGGACTTGTGGTCGGCGCCCGAGGAGAATCCCCGGCCCGCCCCGGTCAGCACGACGACGCGCACGGAATTGTCGTAGGTGACCTGTTCGAGGGCCTCTTTGAGCGGCACCATGACGTCGAACGCCATGGAGTTCATCCGTTCGGGCCGATTGAGGGTTATCAGTGCGACACCGGGCCGCGGTTGCTCTACCAGTACCAAGCTCACCCGTGAAAGGTAACGGAAAGCCCCAGGCTCAGACGTGGCCCATGCCGGTGGTCATCAGGAAAACGCCCAGCGCGGCGACCAGAAGGCCGAGGACGGCCCGCCTGCGGGCCTGCACCCAGTCGTGCACGCGCGACATCACCGCGCCGGTCCGCGCCGGCGCCACCAGATGGCAGACCAGGGGAATCTCGGCAAACGCCAGCCCGAGCAGCGTGTATGCCGCGGCCGCGCTCACCTGGGTGCCCAGGGCGGCCCCCGACGCCAGGATCACGGTGAGTGCCGCGAGGTAGCGAAAGTCGGTCGTGATCCCGACCCCAACCAGGAACGTGATCCACGGCGGCCCGGCCCGCAGCGCCTCCAGCGCACCCGTCGACAAGCGGGAGAACGCCGTCGGCGCGACCGGGTTCGACGGGCCGCCGGCGGGCGGGGCCGCCGGTTGGCGCACCGAAAAGCCGATCGCGATCAGTGCGGCCACCACCAGCGCCAACACGCCCATCGCGATCTGAATCCGGCCCGCCGCGGAGGTCGAGGTGGCGAGCTCCACCTTGTCCATGACCCCGAGCACGACGTCGTGCAGGCCCACGAGCGCACCGAGGGCCAGGACCACGCCGACCGCCAGCCCGCCGAGCCACAATGCGACCAGATGCAGCACGGGCCGTCGCCGGGAAAACAGCAGCAGCGTGATGCCGATCCGCCCCGGGTCGACCCCGGCGACCAGCGCCAACGCCAGCACCGTGCCCCACATGGGCGCGACTTTACCGTGGGCAGGGCGGGTCGCGTTCGTAGTTCAAGGCGATTGGGCGGCCGTCGTCGCGTACGTTAAATGTCGTCGAAACGGCCCCCTTGACTTGCTTTGATCTGCTACGTTTAGCCACCGTTGGGTACGTGTTGGCTATGACGCCGTGATGCGTACGGGTTGGCCGCGCAAATGCGCTGGGCCGCAACGAGATCCGACCACTGGAGGTAGTTCGCGAACAATCGAGCCGTGGCCGAGTCTATGAGTCCGCTATGCCCATGCGGCGAAGCGATCAGGGAGGGAATGTGTTCATCCCAGGAGAAGAGGCGTTCGGGGCCCTCGACGAATGGGTGCCGGAGCCGGGGGCGGTCATCTGTTGGCATCCCTCGCCCGGCTCGCTTGCCAAGGTCAGGCAAGCTCCGGTAAGCGCCGTGCCGGCCAGCCATCAGCAGGCCAGGCACCTCCGCAACTTCCGCGACCACGCGAGCCGTGGGGTCGACATGTCACGGCTGTGCATCGGCAGCTGGGACATGCCCGGCAAATGCGACATTCGGGTCCTGACGTACGTCATCAACACCCACCTCCGGCGGCACGACACGTATCACAGCTGGTTCGCGTTTGCCGACGGTGATCGCATCGTCAGGCGCACGGTGAGCAAACCCGGCGACATTCAATGTGTTCCGATCGAGCACGGCGAGATGACGCCGGAGGCGTTGCGCGAGCACATCGCTGCCACGCCGAGCCCGCTGCAATGGGATTGCTTCAGGTTCGCCATCATTCAGCGCGCGGACCACTTCACCTTCTGCTTCGCCATCGACCATCTCTACATCGACGCGCAGTTCCTGGGGGCCATCCGCCTCGAGTTGTATCTGATGTACACCTCGCTGCTCGCCGGCGGAGCGCCGCCTCCGCTTCCGGCCCCGGGCAGCTACACGGATTACTGTGTCCGCCAGCACGAATACACCTCCGCCCTCACGCTGGATTCCCCGCAGGTGCGCGGCTGGGTCGACTTCTTCGAATCCAACGACGGGACGCTGCCGGAATGCCCGGTGTCGCTCGGCGACGGGTCGGGCTCCTGCGAGCTGATGTTCGTGCGGGTGATGGACGAACGGCAGACGGCCAACTTCGAATCCGCTTGCCTGGCAGCGGGTGCGCGTTTCAGCGGTGGCGTTTTCGCCTGCGCCGCGATGGCGCAGTACGAATTGACCGGCGCCGAAAAGTATTACGGGCTTGTCGCGTGCGATACCCGCAGCAGCCGTGCGGAGTTCCTGACGATCGGTTGGTTCACCGGCTTCGTCCCGATCACCATCCCCGTCGACGTGTCGTCCTTCGGTGACACCGCGCGCGCCGCGCAGAAGTCGTTCGACTCCGGCAAGGCGCTGGCCAACGTCCCGTTTGCTCGGGTGCTGGAGTTGGCGCCGTGGTTGAGGATGCCGGACGGCCGCGTCCCCCTGCTGTTTCATCTCGACGCCAGCAGCCCGCCGCTGTCCACGATCGTCAAGTCCGAATGGGGCGGCTCGAACATCAAGATCCACCACGACGGCGGCGTCCCGGCTCGATTCGATTTGCGGGTCAACCGCTACGAGAACGAGACGCACGCGATGGTGTTTTTCCCGGACAATCCGGTCGCACGCGAGTCGGTCGCCCGCTACATCGAGACGCTGAAATCGATCTACGTCCGGGTCGCCGAGGGCCGCGGCGCACTGGTGCCGCTCTGCGGCGCCGCCGCGCTGTAGCGAGGCCCGTCGGTCAGGCCTGCTCGGCCTCGGCCGCCTCGACGTCGAAGGCCTTGACCTGCTGCACCAGGTCCTCCAGGGCCGCCGGCGGCAGGGCGCCGGCCTGGTTGAACAGCAGCTTGCCCTTCTTGAAGGCCATCAGCGTGGGAATGGACCGGATCTGGGCGGCCGCCGCGAGCTGTTGTTCCGCCTCGGTGTCGACCTTGGCGTACACGATGTCCGGGTGCTTCTCGGATGACTCCTGGAAAGTCGGCGCGAACTGGCGGCAGGGCCCGCACCAGGACGCCCAAAAGTCGACGAGGACGATGTCGTTGCCCTCGATGGTTTCGTTGAACTTCTCAGCAGTGAGATCGCGTGTTGTCACAATTGGCTTAACGTCGATAACCGATGCGGTGTTCCCGCGCGCGGATCAGGTTACGGTTGCGTACGTTTTCCCACGTCGGAGACACTGAGGGCTGACGATCCGCCCGCTTCTTTCGACCAGTGAGGGAATCGCGTTGGGCCATTACATCGCTAACGTCCGTGACCTCGAGTTCAACCTGTTCGACGTTCTCGAGGTGGGCGCGGTACTCGGCACCGGGCGCTACAGCGACCTCGACGCGGACACCGTCCGGACGATCTTGAGCGAGGCCGCCCGCCTGGCCGAAGGCCCGGTCGCGGAATCGTTCGCCGCGGCCGACCGCAACCCGCCGGTCTTCGATCCCGCCGAGCACTCGATCAGCGTCCCGGACGATCTGGCCAAGACCGTGCAGGCGATCAAGGAGGCGGGATGGTGGCGGCTGGGGCTGGCCGAGGAGATCGGCGGCATGCCGGCGCCGCCCCCGCTGGCCTGGGCGGTCACCGAGATGATCCTGTGCGCCAACCCGTCCGCGAACTTCTTCAACTTCGGCCCGTTCATGGCACAGGCGCTGTACGAAGAGGGCAACGAGCAGCAACGGCAGTGGGCGGCAATCGCTGTCGAGCGCGGTTGGGGGGCCACCATGGTGCTCACCGAGCCCGACGCCGGATCGGACGTCGGGGCCGGCCGCACCAAGGCCATCCAACAGCCCGACGGCACCTGGCACATCCAGGGCGTCAAGCGGTTCATCTCCGGCGGCGACGTCGGCGAGACCGCCGAGAACATCTTCCACCTGGTGCTGGCCCGGCCGGAGGGCGCCGGCCCGGGCACCAAGGGGTTGAGCCTGTTCTACGTGCCCAAGTTCCTGTTCGATCCCGAGACGTTCGAACTCGGTTCCCGCAACGGGGTTTTCGCCACCGGACTGGAACACAAGATGGGCATCAAGTCCTCGCCCACGTGCGAATTGACGTTCGGCGACGGCGACGTGCCGGCCGTCGGCTACCTGGTCGGCGACGTGCACAACGGGATCGCGCAGATGTTCACCGTGATCGAGCAGGCCCGCATGACGATCGGCGTGAAGGGCGCGGGCACCCTGTCCACCGGCTACCTGAACGCGCTCGCCTTCGCCAAGGAGCGGGTGCAGGGCGCCGACCTCACCCAGATGGCCGACAAGACCGCGCCGCGCGTCACGATCATCCATCACCCCGACGTGCGCCGCAGCCTGATGACCCAGAAGGCGTACGCCGAGGGCCTGCGGGCGCTCTACATGTATGCCGCCGCCCATCAGGATCCCGATGTCGCGCAACGGGTTTCGGGCGCCGACCCCGACATGGCGCATCGCATCGACGACCTGCTGCTGCCGATCGTCAAGGGCGTGAGCTCCGAGCGTGCCTACGAGATCCTGACCGAGTCGCTGCAGACGCTGGGCGGCTCGGGGTTCCTCGTCGACTATCCGCTCGAGCAGTACATCCGCGACTCCAAGATCGACTCGCTCTACGAGGGCACCACCGCCATCCAGGCGCTGGATTTCTTCTTCCGCAAGATCGTCCGCGACCGCGGCCAGGCGCTGCAGTTCCTGACGGCCCAGATCAGCCGCACCGTCGACGATTGCGACGAGGCGCTCAAGCCGCAGGCCGAGCTGGTGCAGGCCGCGCTCGACGAAGTCACCGCGATGACGGGCGCGCTGACCGGATTCCTGATGTCGGCCACGCAGCAGCCCACCGAGATCTACAAGGTGGGGCTCGGATCGGTGCGGTATCTCCTGGCGGTCGGGGACCTGCTCATCGGCTGGCGGCTGCTGGTGCAGGCCGGCATCGCCCACGCCGCCCTGGCCGACGCCGCCGCGGGCGACAAGCACTTCTATCAGGGCAAGATCGCGACCGCGACGTTCTTCGCCAAGAACATGCTGCCCCGGCTGGCGGCGCAGCGCAGGGTCATCGAATCCATCGATGACGACATCATGCGCATCTCCGAAGACGCCTTCTGACTGGGTGTTTCACAGCTGCGACACAGCTAGAGCGGGTACATCTTTTCGTGGTCCAACTCACGAATGGGGGAAACGTTGATATCTGCAAGCTGTCCCACGTCCCGGCTCACCCGGTTCGCCGTCCTGGCCGCCGCGGGCGCCACCGCGCTGTCCGTCGCGGCGTGCGGGTCGTCGAACCAATCAGCTCCCACATCGGCATCCACCTCCACCTCGACGGTGACCTCGACGACGACGTCGCCGGCGCCGGCCCAGAACGAGGCCAAGGTGAGCGGCCTGATCGCGTCGGTCGCGGGCAACTCGATCCAGGTCACCAAGGAAGACAAGAGCAACGCCGCCGTGAATTTCACCTCGACGACCAAGATCACCGAGGTTTCCCCGGCCACGCTGAGTGACGTCACGTCGGGCAGCTGCGTCACCGTGCGACCCACCAAGGAAGCGCAGGGCACACAGCAGCCGGTCACCGCGGCATCCGTTCGGGTCAGCCCGTCCGTCAACGGCACCTGCCCGAAGCCCAAGGAGTCCGGACCCGCTTCCGGCCCCGGTTCCAGCTCGCCCGCCCCCTCCGGCTCGCCGACGCCGGCGCCCGGAAACGCGCAGCCGGTGCGGGGCTCCGTCGCCTCGGTGACGGGCAACACCATCAGCGTCGCGGGCACCGACGCCAGCGGTAACACCACGCAAACGGCCGTGACGGTGGACGACAAGACGAAATACACCAAGCTGACCACCGCCACCCCCGACGCGATCGCCCAGGGCAAGTGCCTCAACGCGCGCGGCACCATGGACAACGCCGGCGCGCTGCAGGCGACGTCCATCAACGTGCGGGCGGCCGTCGACGGCAAGTGCCCGGGCAAACCGCGCGGGTGATTTCGGTTACGCGGCGGTGAAAAACGGGGTTCGAGCGGGTACCCACGTTCGAATCCGCAACGCACGATCGGAGCCACGTCGATGTCTGCCACCAAGGTCAAACCTCGGCTGGCTCAGATCGCGCTCGTCGGGGTCATCGCCCTCATCGCGTTGAGCGTCGCGATGTGCCACTCGGGCGGCACGACGAACACCAGCAGCACGAGCAAGCCGACGGTGACGGCGTTGCCGCCCAGTCCCGAGCAGGGCGCGCCGCCACCGCCGGCTCCCCCGCCGCCACCCGTCCCGAAGGACTACGTCGAGGGCCTGGTCCAGTCGGTGTCGGGGGGCACGATCCAGCTGAGGACGCGGACGGGGTCGGCCACGGTGGACTTCTCCCCGTCGACGCGGGTCGTCGAGGTCACCCCGGCCAAGCTGGCCGACGTCACCCCCGGCAGTTGCGTCAACGTGCGCGCCACCCCGCAGAGCGCGCCCACGGGCGGGTCGATCACCGCGCAGGCCGTGACGGTCACCTCAGCCGTCGACGGCAAGTGCCCGCCGCCGGCCGGGTTCTACGGCACGGTCAGCTCGGTCTCGGGTAACACCATCGCCGTCAGCGGCATGGGTCCCCAACCGACGCCCACCACCGTGACGGTCGCGAACTCGACCTCCTACCAGAAGCAGACGCCGTCGGACTCCCAGGCGATCACGAACGGGAAGTGCATGGGCGCCCAGGGGACCCAGGACGCCGGCGTCCTGCACGCGATGACGATCAGCCTCGAGGCGTGCCCGCCGATGGGGCACCCGCACCACCACCTGCACCTGCCCCATCTGCCCTTCCACATCTAGCGGGCGGGCGGGCCGATTCAGACGGTGAAGCCCAGGGCGCGCAACTGCTCGCGGCCGTCCTCGGTGATCTTGTCGGGGCCCCACGGCGGGTTCCACACCCAGTTGATCCGCAGGTCGTCCACCAGGCCGGCGCCGACCAGCGCGCTGCGCGACTGGTCCTCGATGACGTCGGTCAGCGGGCAGGCCGCCGACGTCAGCGTCATGTCGATCAGGGCGACGGTTCCCTCGTCGCCGTCCTCGACGTTCAGGCCGTAGACCAGCCCCAGGTCGACGACGTTGATGCCCAGTTCGGGGTCGACGACGTCGCGCATCGCCTCCTCCAGGTCGGCGAGCAATTCGTCGCCCGGTGCGGTGGTTTCGCTCATTTCTCGTCCTCCTCGAAGCTTGCGCTGGCCTGGGCCAGCGCGTCCTTGAACGCCATCCACCCGAGCAGCGCGCACTTGACCCGCGCCGGGTACTTGGCGACTCCGGCGAACGCGACGCCGTCGCCCAGCACGTCCTCGTCGCCCTCGATGGTGCCCCGCGAGGACACCATCTCGGTGAAGGCGGTCGTGGTCTTGAGCGCCTCACCGACGCTGTGACCGATCACCTGCTGGGTCAGCACCGAGGTCGACGCCTGGCTGATCGAACAGCCCTGCCCGTCATAGGAGACGTCGACGACGGTGTCGCCGTCGTCGGACAACGTGACCCGCAGCGTGACCTCGTCGCCGCAGACCGGGTTGACGTGGTACACCTGCGCGCCGAACGGCTCCCGCAGACCGCGGTGCTGCGGGTGCTTGTAGTGATCGAGGATCACGTCCTGATAGATCTGCTCGAGGCGCAACGTCAGCCTCTCCCAACCGATGTCGGCGACCCGCCGAAGAAGTCCAGCGCGCGACGCACGCCGGCCACCAGGCGCTCGACCTCGTCGGCCGTGTTGTACACCGCGAACGACGCCCGCGCGGTGGCCGCCAGCCCGAACCTGCGGTGCAGCGGCAACGCGCAATGGTGCCCGACGCGCACCGCGACGCCATCGTCGTCGAGCACCTGCCCGACGTCGTGCGCGTGCACGCCGTCGACGACGAACGACACCGGCGAGCCGCGGTTTTCCGTCGACGCCGGGCCGACGATGCGCACTCCCTCGATGCCGGACAGCCCCTCGATGGTCGCGGCGACCAGCTCGCGTTCGTGGGCCTCGACGGCGTCCATCCCGAGGGCGCCGAGATAGCGTGCGGCGGCGGCCAACCCGACCACCTGCGACGTCATCGGGGTGCCCGCTTCGAAGCGCTGCGGCGGCGCCGCGTACGTCGAGGCTTCCATCGCGACCGTCTCGATCATCGATCCGCCGGTGAGGAAAGGCGGCATGGTCGACAGCAGCTCGCCGCGCCCGTACAGCACGCCGATCCCGTTGGGGCCCAACATCTTGTGCCCGGAAAACGCCCCGAAATCGACGTCGAGCGCGTGGAAGTCGACCGCCCGGTGCGGCACCGACTGGCAGGCGTCCAGCACGGTCAGCGCGCCCACCGCCTTGGCGCGGCTCACCAGTTCGTCCACCGGGCCGAGCGCGCCGGTGACGTTGGAATGATGGCTGAACGCAACGACTTTGACCCGCTCGTCGAGGTGCAGCGAGTCCAGGTCGATGCGCCCGTCGTCCGTAACCCCGTACCAGCGCAACGTGGCCCCGGTGCGCCGGGCGAGCTCCTGCCACGGGACCAGGTTGGCGTGGTGTTCGAGCTCGGTGGTGACGATGACGTCACCGGGCCCGACGGCGCGTTCGAAACGGTTGTCGCCCAGCACGTACGCCACCAGGTTGAGCGCCTCGGTGGCGTTCTTGGTGAAGACCAGCTCCTGCACGTCGGCCCCGACGAACGCCGCGATGTCGGCGCGGCCCTGCTCGTAGGCGTCGGTGGCCTCCTCCATCAGCTGGTGCGCACCGCGATGCACCGCGCCGTTGGACGTCAACAGGAATTCGCGCTCGGCGTCGAGCACCTGCACCGGGCGCTGCGACGTCGCTCCGGAATCCAAGTACGCCAACTGGTTTCCTCCTCGCATGATGCGCTTGAGGATCGGAAAGTCGGCGCGGATCGCCGCAACGTCCAGCATGGCTAGGCCCCTGCTGCCGCCGCTTGCGTGAAGCGGACGTATCCGTTCTGCTCGAGCTCGTCGGCCAGCTCCGGTCCACCGGATTCGGCGATCCGGCCGCCGACGAACACGTGCACGTGCTCGGGTCGGATGTAGCGAAGGATGCGGGTGTAGTGCGTGATCAACAGGACCCCGCCGTGCTCGGACTCGGCGTAGCGGTTCACGCCCTCGCTGACCACCCGCAGCGCGTCGACGTCCAGGCCGGAGTCGGTCTCGTCCAGGATCGCGATCTTGGGCTTGAGCAGCTCCAGCTGCAGGATCTCGTGGCGCTTCTTCTCACCACCCGAGAAGCCCTCGTTGACGCTGCGCTCGGCGAACACCGGGTCGATCTCGAGGGAGGTCATCGCCCCCTTGACCTCCTTGACCCAGTGGCGCAGCTTCGGGGCCTCGCCGCGGACGGCGGTGGCCGCCGAGCGCAGGAAGTTCGACACCGACACCCCGGGCACCTCGACGGGATACTGCATGGCCAGGAAGATCCCGGCCCGCGCGCGCTCGTCGACGCTCATCGCCAGCACGTCCTCGCCGTCCAGCGTGATCGAGCCCGACGTGACCCGGTACTTGGGGTGCCCGGCGATCGCGTACGACAGCGTCGACTTGCCGGAGCCGTTGGGGCCCATCAGGGCATGCGTCTCACCGGATTTCACGGTCAGGTCCACGCCCTTGAGGATGGGGATTTCCCGTTCGCCCTCGGGCGCGTTGGGGTCGTCGACGCTGACGTGCAGGTCCTTGATTTCGAGAGTGGTCATGAGGTTGTTGTCTTCTCCGTGATGGCCAGTTCGTGTTCGATGGCTGCGGTCAGGCGCTCGCGCACTTCGGGCACCGCGATCTTCGAGATGATCTCCCCGAAGAACCCGCGGATCACCAGGCGGCGGGCCTGCTCCTCGGGGATGCCGCGCGAACGCAGGTAAAACAGCTGCTCGTCGTCGAAACGCCCGGTGGCGCTGGCGTGTCCGGCGCCGGCGATCTCGCCGGTTTCGATCTCGAGGTTGGGCACCGAGTCGGCGCGCGCGCCGTCGGTGAGGACGAGGTTGCGGTTCACCTCGAAGGTGTCGGTGCCGGTGGCTTCCGCGCGGATCAGCACGTCGCCCACCCACACGGTGTGCGCGTCGGGCAGCGCGGAGTCCGGATCCCCTTGCAGCGCACCCTTGTACAGCACGTTCGATTTGCAGTCGGGCTGTGCGTGGTCCACCAACAGCCGCGACTCGAGGTGCTGGCCGTCGTCGGCGAAGTACAGGCCCAGCAGCTCGGCGTCCCCGCCGGTGCCGGAGAACCGCACGTTGGCCGACATCCGCACGATCTCACCGCCCAGCGTGACCGCGACGTGCCGCAGCACCGCGTCCTTGCCGAGCCGCGCGTGGTGGGCGGACAGGTGCACCATGTCGTCGGCCCAGTCGGCGATCCACACCACCGTGAGCCGGGCGGCGTCGTCGACCACGAATTCGACGTTGTCCGCGTAGGTTCCGCCGCCGCGCTGGTCGATGACGACCACCGCCTCGCCGAGCTCCTCGACGCGGATCTGCAGGTGCCCGTAGGCCACGGCGCCCTCGCCGGGCCCGGTGACGGTGACGCTGACCGGGTCGGCGATCCGCGTGTCGTGGCCGACGGTGATCAGGGTCGCCGAGTTGAACGACGAAAACGCCTGGGCGGCAACCCGATCGGCGGGGGCGCCGCCGCGGCCGAGCCGCTCGTCGCCGCGGCGGACCGTCTCGACCCGCAGGCCGGGCTGCTCGGCCACGTCGATCCGGGCGCGGCCGGTCGCGTTGGCGGAGCCGTCGTGCAGCCCACGCAGCCGGCGGAGCGGGGTGAACCGCCAGAGCTCGTCGCGACCGTGCGGTACCTCGAACGCGTCAACGTCGAAGGAGGCGAACAGCTCTCCCTTGTTCAGAGCGGCAGTCACTACCCGACCGCGCCTTCCATCTGCAGCTCGATCAGCCGGTTGAGCTCCAGCGCGTATTCCATCGGCAGCTCTTTGGCGATCGGTTCGACGAAGCCGCGCACCACCATCGCCATCGCCTCGTCCTCGGTCAGCCCGCGGCTCATCAGGTAGAACAGCTGGTTCTCGCTGACCTTCGACACGGTGGCCTCGTGACCCATCGTGACGTCGTCCTCGCGGATGTCGACGTACGGGTAGGTGTCGCTGCGGCTGATCGTATCGACCAGCAGCGCATCGCATTTGACGCTCGAGCGGGAGCCGTGCGCCCCCTTGTTGACCTGTACCAGGCCGCGGTAGGAGGTGCGCCCGCCGCCGCGCGCCACCGACTTGGACACGATGTTGCTCGACGTGTTGGGCGCCAGGTGCAGCATCTTGGCGCCGGTGTCCTGGTGCTGGTCCTCGCCGGCGAACGCCACCGACAACACCTCGCCCTTGGCGTGCTCGCCGGTCATCCACACCGCCGGGTACTTCATCGTCACCTTCGAGCCGATGTTGCCGTCCACCCATTCCATGGTGGCGCCGGCCTCGGCGCGGGCCCGCTTGGTGACCAGGTTGTACACGTTGCCCGACCAGTTCTGGATGGTGGTGTAGCGAACGCGCGCATGCGGTTTCACGATGATTTCGACCACCGCCGAGTGCAGCGAGTCCGACTTGTAGATCGGCGCGGTGCAGCCCTCGACGTAGTGCACGTACGAGCCCTCGTCGGCGATGATCAAGGTCCGCTCGAACTGGCCCATGTTCTCGGTGTTGATCCGGAAGTAGGCCTGCAGCGGGATGTCGACGTGCACGCCCGGCGGGACGTAGATGAACGAGCCGCCGCTCCACACCGCGGTGTTCAGCGCGGAGAACTTGTTGTCCCCCGCCGGGATCACGGTGCCGAAGTGCTCCTTGAAGATCTCGGGGTGTTCCCGCAGGCCCGTGTCGGTGTCGAGGAAGATAACCCCCTGCGCCTCAAGGTCTTCGCGGATCTGGTGGTAGACCACCTCGGATTCGTACTGGGCCGCGACGCCGGCCACCAGGCGCTGCTTCTCGGCCTCCGGGATGCCCAGCCGGTCGTAGGTGTTGCGGATGTCCTCCGGCAGGTCGTCCCACGTCGCGGCCTGCTTCTCGGTGGAGCGCACGAAGTACTTGATGTTGTCGAAGTCGATGCCCCCAAGGTTGGAGCCCCACGTCGGCATCGGCTTGCGCTCGAAGATGCGCAGCGCCTTGAGCCGGGTCTGCAGCATCCACTCGGGCTCGTTCTTCTTGGCCGAGATGTCGCGCACCACCGCCTCGGACAGCCCGCGCTGCGCGCTGGCGCCCGCGATGTCGGAGTCCGCCCAGCCGTAGCCGTAGCGGCCCAGGGAGGCGATGGCCTCTTCCTGGGTCAGCGGCGCGGTGGCGGTCTTGCTGGCCTCGGGCGTGAGTGTCATACGGACGCTCCTTCATGGCTGGTCGTGTCGCGGCGCGGGCTGGGCGCCGGCGTCAGTGGTACGTGGGTGGTGCAGGCGCAGTTTCCGTTGACGATCGTCGCCAACCGCTGCACGTGGGTCCCGAGCACCTCGGCCATCGCCTGCTGCTCGGCCTCGCACAACTCGGGGAATTCCTCGGCGACGTGTGACACCGGGCAGTGGTGCTGGCAGATCTGCACCCCGTGGATCGGCCCGCCCACGCGGGTCGTGGTCGCTACGTAGCCGGCCTTGGTGAGCGCGCCGGCGACCCGCTCGGCGGCCTGCTCGACCGCGGCGTCGTCGGTGCTGTCGGCCGCCTCGACCCCGGCCAGGATCGAGTCGATGCGCCGCCGGGCGAAGGTGCGGACCGCGTCCTCGCCGCCGATCTCCCGGAGTTGCCGCATGGCCGCCGCCGCCAGGTCGTCGTAGGCGTGGTCGAGCTTGGCCCGGCCGGCCGCCGTCAGGCGGAAGCGCTTGGCGGGGCGCCCGCGGCCCACCTGCTGCCACGGCTCGGCGGCCACCGACTCGGCGTCGCCCGCCTCGATCAGCGCGTCGAGGTGCCGCCGCACGCCGGCGGGCGCCAGGCCCAGCCGGTCGCCGATCTCGACGGCCGTGATCGATCCGGATTCCAGCAGCAGGCGCACGATGGCGCGCCGGGTGTGACCATCCGGGACCGCCGCGCCGACGGCGGTGGCCTCACTAGCCTCGGGGAGGCCGGTTCGGATTTTCACAACACCAGTGTGACGCAATTCCGGGGATCGGTCTACCAAGGGTCCCCTGTCTGGGCGTTGCGCTGGTCACATCGTCGGTGCCATCACGGGCGACGGCTACGCTGCTCTGATGGCAGCGCGCCACCACACGCTGAGCTCGTCGATCGCCAGCTTGCACGGCGACGAGCAAGCGGTCGGCTCGCCGCTGAACGATACCGAGCTCACCGTCCTGCGCCGCACCCGCCTGTTCGGCGCGACCGGCACCGTCCTGATGGCGATCGGCGCGCTGGGCGCCGGGGCGCGGCCCGTCGTCCAGGACCCCACCTTCGGCGTCCGGCTGCTCAACCTGCCGTCGCGCATCCAGACGGTGTCGCTGACCATGACGACGACCGGGGCGGTCATGATGGCGCTCGCGTGGCTGATGCTCGGCCGGTTCGCGCTGGGCAACAGGCGGATGTCGCGCGGCGACCTGGACCGCACGCTGCTGCTGTGGACGCTGCCGCTGCTGATCGCGCCGCCGATGTACAGCAAGGACGTCTACTCCTACCTGGCCCAGAGCCAGATCTCGCTGGAGGGCCTCGACCCCTACAAGGTGGGCCCGGCGTCCGGGCTGGGCCTCGGGCACGTGTTCACGCTGTCGGTCCCGACGCTGTGGCGCGAGACGCCGGCCCCCTACGGGCCCTTGTTCCTGTGGATCGGGCGCGGAATCTCGTCGCTGACCGGGGAGAACATCGTCGCCGCGGTGCTGTGCCACCGGGTGGTGGTGCTGGCCGGGGTGGGCCTGATCGTGTGGGCCACCCCCCGGCTGGCCCGCCGCTGCGGGGTCGCCGAGGTCAGCGCCCTGTGGCTAGGCGCGGCCAACCCGCTGCTGATCATGCACCTGGTCGCCGGCGTGCATAACGAGGCGCTGATGCTCGGGCTGATGCTGGCCGGCGCCGAGTTCGCGCTGCGCGGCATCGACTCCCCGCGGCTGCTGCCCGCGTCGTGGCGGCCGGGCCCGGACTGGGAACCGCTGGGGATGCTGCTCGCCGGCGCGATCCTGATCACGCTGTCGTCGCAGGTGAAGCTGCCGTCGCTGCTGGCGCTGGGCTTCGTCACGATGGCGCTGGCCTACCGCTGCGGCGGCAACGTGCGGGCGCTGCTGCTCGCCGGTGGTGGGATGGCGGCCCTGTCGCTGGCGGTGATGGCCCTCGTCGGCTGGGCCAGCGGGCTCGGGTTCGGCTGGATCTACACGCTGGGCACCGCCAACGTGGTGCGCAGCTGGATGTCGCCGCCGACGCTGCTGGCGCTCGGGACCGGCCAGGTGGGGATCCTGCTGGGTCTGGGCGATCACACCACCGCGGTGCTGGGGCTCACCCGCGCCATCGGCGTGCTGATCATCACGGTGATGGTGGCCTGGCTGTTGGTGGCCGTGTTCCGCGGCCGGTTGCACCCGATCGGCGGCCTGGGCGTGGCGCTGGGCATCACGGTGCTGCTGTTCCCCGTGGTGCAGCCCTGGTACCTGCTGTGGGCGATCATCCCGCTGGCCGCTTGGGCGACCCGCACCGGCTTCCGGGTGGCTGCGATCGTCATCACCCTCATCGTGGGCATCTTCGGGCCGACGGCCAACGGTGACCGCTTCGCGCTGTTTCAGATCGTGGACGCCACGCTGGCCAGCAGCCTCATCGTGGCGGTGCTCATCGCCGTGACCTACACCCGGCTGCCGTGGCGCCAGCTCGCGCCGACGAGCCCGGAAACGAACGGCGAGGCGGTCGTCACGCCGCCTGCCCCGGTGGCGCCCGAGACCCCCAGTTCCGAGGCGGCGCCCGACGCCTACGCTGATTCCACGTGAGCCCGCTCCCCGAAACGCCCGACACGGTGGTGCGGCTGCGCGGGGTCAGCAAGCGATACGGGTCCGGCGCGACCGCCGTTGAGGCCGTCGCCAACCTCGATCTGGAGGTGCGCGCGGCCGAGGTGCTGGCGCTGCTCGGCCCCAACGGCGCCGGCAAGACCACGACGGTCGAGATGTGCGAGGGCTTCGTGCGCCCGGACGCCGGCACGATCGAGGTGCTCGGCCTGGACCCCATCGCCGACAACGCGCGGCTGCGCGCCCGCATCGGGGTGATGCTGCAGGGCGGCGGCGGCTATCCCGCGGCGCGCGCCGGCGAGATGCTCAGCCTGGTGGCCTCCTACGCCGCCGACCCCCTGGACCCGGCGTGGCTGCTGGACACGCTGGGCCTCACCGACGCGGCCCGCACCACGTATCGGCGGCTCTCCGGCGGCCAGCAGCAACGGCTGGCGCTGGCGTGCGCGCTGGTCGGCCGCCCCGAGCTGGTGTTCCTCGACGAGCCCACCGCGGGCATGGACGCCCACGCCCGGCTGCTGGTCTGGGAGCTGATCGACGCGCTGCGCCGCGACGGCGTGACGGTGGTGCTGACCACCCATCAGCTCAAGGAGGCCGAGGAGCTCGCCGATCGGCTGGTCATCATCGACCATGGCGTGACGGTGGCCTCGGGCACGCCGGCCGAGCTGATGCGCGCCGGCGCCAAAGACCAGCTGCGGTTCAGCGCGCCGCCGCGGCTCGAGCTCTCCCTGTTGGCCTCCGCGCTGCCCGAGGACTACAAGGTCACCGAGGTGACCCCCGGCGAATACCTGGTCGAGGGCCCGGTCGACCCGCAGGTGCTGGCGACCGTCACGGCGTGGTGCGCGCAGATCGACGTGCTCGCCACCGACATGCGCGTCGAGCAGCGCAGCCTCGAGGACGTGTTCCTCGACCTCACCGGCAGGAAGTTACGGCCTTGAGCGACAACAAGACCCAATCGGGTGCCTTCCCCGCGGGGACCTTCGCGCCCGACCCGCGGCCCAACGCCGTGCCCCGGATGCTCGCCGCGCAGTACGGCCTGGAGCTCAGGCTGCTGCTGCGCAACGGCGAGCAGCTGCTGCTGACCATGTTCATCCCGATCACGCTGCTGGTCGGGCTGACGCTGCTGCCGTTCGGCTCGTTCGGGAACAACCGGGCCGCCACGTTCGTGCCGCCGATCATGGCGCTGGCGGTGATCTCGACGGCGTTCACCGGGCAGGCGATCGCGGTCGCCTTCGATCGCCGCTACGGCGCGCTGAAACGGCTCGGCGCCACCCCGCTGCCGGTGTGGGGCATCATCGCCGGGAAGTCGCTGGCGGTGGTGACGGTGGTGTTCATGCAGGCAATCCTGTTGGGCGCCATCGGTTTTGCGCTCGGCTGGCGGCCGGCTCCGGCGGCGTTGCTGTTGGGCGCGGCCGTGATCGCGCTGGGCACCGCGGGCTTCGCGGCCCTCGGGCTGCTGCTGGGCGGGACGTTGCGGGCCGAGATCGTGCTCGCGGTCGCCAACCTGATGTGGTTCGTGTTCGCCGGGCTGGGCGCGTTGACCCTGGAGTCCGGGATGATCCCCGCGGGCGTGAAGTGGGCGGCGCGGCTCACCCCGTCGGGCGCGCTGACCGAGGCGCTGTCGCGGGCGATGGCGCTGTCGGTGGACTGGTTCGGCGTCGTCGTCCTGGCGGCCTGGGGTGCGGTGGCGGCGCTGGCCGCGCGGCGCTGGTTCCGGTTCACCTGACCAGGCGCTACTACACGCCGTAGTGGTCGATACGATCGGGCGGTGGCCGTCGGACGAACGCTGATGCGGTTGGTGGACCTGCTCCGCGACCCCAGCCTGCGCGTCCAGCGGGCCGTCGCCGCGCTCGTCATCCTCACCCAGGGCGGCATCGCCGTCACGGGCGCGATCGTCCGCGTCACCGCCTCGGGCCTGGGGTGCCCGACGTGGCCGCAGTGCTTCCCGGGCAGCTTCACGCCGGTGGCCCACGCCGAGGTGCCGCGGATCCACCAGGCCGTGGAGTTCGGCAACCGGATGGTCACCTTCGCGGTGGTGATCGCCGCCGCGCTGGCCGTCCTGGCCGTCACCCGGGCGCGCCGGCGCACCGAGGTGCTGGTCTACGCGTGGCTGATGCCGGTGTCGACGGTCGTGCAGGCGGTGATCGGCGGCATCACGGTGCGCACCGGGCTGCTGTGGTGGACGGTGGCCATCCACCTGCTGACGTCGATGACGATGGTGTGGCTGTCGGTGCTGCTCTACGTCAAGGTGGGCGAGCCCGACGATGCGGTGGTCCGCGACCGGGTGGCCCGGCCGCTGCGTGCGCTGACGGCGCTGAGCGCGCTGAACCTGGCGGCCGTGCTGGTCACCGGCACGCTGGTCACCGCCGCCGGCCCGCACGCCGGTGACCGCAGCCCAAGCCGCACCGTGCCGCGGCTCAAGGTCGAGATCACCACGCTGGTGCACGCACACTCGTCGCTGCTGGTGTCCTACCTGGCGCTGCTGGTCGGGCTGAGCTTCGGGCTGCTGGCGGTGGGCGCCGGCCGGGCCATCCGGCTGCGGCTTGGGGTGCTGGTCGCCCTGGTGTGCGCGCAGGCGGGGGTCGGCACAGCGCAGTACTTCACCGGGGTGCCCGCCGCGCTCGTCGCGGTGCACGTCGCCGGCGCGGCGGCGTGCACGGCGGCCACCGCGGCGCTATGGGCCTCGATGCGAGAACGGGCCGAGGCCGAGCCGCTCGCAGGCTGACTCCACGGCCAGCGCGAAGTCGCGCTCGGCACGCTCGCGGGCGTCGACGTCCAGGCGCGACCACCCCAGCAACGGCGCGACGAGGTCGAGCGCCACCAGCCGGTCCCCCGCCAGGTCCGCCCGCGCGAACAGCAGGTCGCCGACGCCGATCCTGGCGCGCGCGGCGGCCGACGCGATCGCGGCGTGACCGAGATCCCACGCCTCGAATTCCGGCTCGGGCCAAGCGTGCGACGGCTCGCCCCCCAGAAAGATCAACGCCGACTGCGCCGTTCGGCCCGGCGCCGTCGGCACCCCGTCGTTTTTCAGGTCGCCCAGGTACCCGTCGCCGAGGTTCCAGGCGACGGCGTCGGGCGGGTTGAGCAGGTGGCGCGCCCGGCGGATCCAGGTCAGGAACTCCGCGCGCTGGGCGGCGTCCGGGGCGGCGCGCAGGATGACCAGGTCGGCACTCGCGGTCCCCGGGTCGTGCCAGGGCAGCCAGCGAGCGTGCAGCCCGCGCCGTCGCAGCGCGGGAACGAGGCCCGCGTCCTCGGGGTGTGGGGGCTCGCCCGCCAGCACGATCCGCGGATGGAAGACGTCCGGCCGGGCCAGCTTCATGCACGGGCATGATATCCCTATGCACGCAATCGAAATCAGCGAAACCGGCGGCCCCGAAGTCCTGCGCTATGTCGACGTCCCCGACCCCAAGCCCGGTCCCGGCGAGGTCCTGATCAAGGCCGAGGCGATCGGCGTCAACTACATCGACACGTATTTCCGCTCCGGGCAGTACCCGCGGGAGCTGCCGTTCATCCTCGGCCAGGAGACGTCCGGCACCGTCGTCGCCACGGGCGACGGGGTCGACGGTTTCCAGGCGGGCGATCGGGTGGGCACCGCGGCCGCGTCCGGTGGCTACGCCGAATTCGCCACTGCGCCCGCATCTTTGACCGCCAAAGTGCCCGATCACGTCACCGCCGACGTGGCGGCCTCGGTGATGTTGAAGGGCCTGACCGCCCACTACCTGCTGAAGTCGGTGTATCCGGTGCGGGACGGCGAAACCGTGCTGGTGCATGCCGGCGCCGGCGGCGTCGGGCTGATCCTGACGCAGTGGGCCAAGAGCCTCGGCGTCCGGGTGATCACGACGGTGTCCACGCCGGAGAAGGAGCGGATGTCCCGGCAGGCCGGCGCCGACGAGGTGCTCCCCTACCCCGACGACGCCGCCGAATTCGGCGGGCGGATCCGCGAGTTGACCGACGGCGCCGGGGTGGCGGCGGTGTACGACGGCGTGGGCAAGACGACGTTCGACGCCAGCCTGGCCAGCCTGGCCGTGCGCGGCACCCTGGCGCTGTTCGGGGCGGCCAGCGGTCCCGTTCCGCCGTTCGACCCACAGCGCCTCAACGCGGCCGGGTCGGTGTTTTTGACCCGGCCGTCGCTGGCGCACTTCATCCGCACCGGCGACGAATTCCATTGGCGCGCGGGCGAACTGTTCGAGGCGATCGCCGGCGGGGCCATCACCATCGAGGTCGGCGGACGCTACCCGCTGGCCGAAGCGGCGCGCGCGCACCAAGATCTGCAGGGCCGCAAGACCACCGGCTCGATCGTGCTGCTGCCGTAGCGGTTTTCGGCACGCCTTTCACAGGGGCCCCGAAATCGGAAGGGGTCGACGTTGTGCCCGCCTCATAGCGACAACCAGGCCACCCAAACGAGTTGTCGTCCCCCGCAAGCGGGAGGTGCCCCCAATGAGGCGGGCACAACGGGTGCCGCCGCGAGGGGGGACGGGTGTGGCGGCTGTGACCGGTGCTAGAGCAGCGTCGGCAGCGCGACGACGGAGTCGAGCGCCAGCGCGCAGAACACCACGGCCAGGTAGTTGTTCGACTGCAGGAACAGTCGCAACGGCTTGACCGGCTCGCCGGCGCGCACGCCCGCGTAGAGCTGGTGGGCCATGGCCAGGAACCACACCCCGGCCAGCAACGCGACCGCGGCGTACAGCCAGCCGGTGGCCAGCGCCAGCGCCAGCGTCGTGAGCACGGTCAGCCAGGTGTAGATCAGGATCTGCTTGGTGACCTGACGCTCGGTGGCCACGGCGGGCAGCATCGGGACGCCGGCCGCCTTGTAGTCGTCCTTGTAGCGCATGGCCAGCGCCCAGGTGTGCGGCGGTGTCCAGAAGAAGATGATCGCGAACATCACCAGCGCCGGCCAGCCGATGGTGCCGGTGACGGCCGACCAGCCGATCATCACCGGCATGCAGCCGGCGGCCCCGCCCCACACCACGTTCTGCGACGTGCGGCGCTTGAGGAACAGCGTGTAGACGAACACGTAGAACGCGACGGTCGCCATGGCCAGCAGCCCGGACAGCAGGTTCGTCGTCCGCCAGAGCCAGAAGAACGACGCCGCGGTGAGCACCAGCCCGAATACCAGTGCGTTACGGGGCGGCACGGCGGCGCGCGCCAGCGGCCTGCGCGCCGTGCGCTTCATCACCTTGTCGATGTCGGCGTCGGCCACGCAGTTCAGCGTGTTGGCCCCGCCGGCGGCCAGCATCCCGCCGATCAGCGTGTTGAGGATCAGCAGCGGGTTCACGCTGCCGCGGTGGGCGAGCAGCATCGCGGGGATCGCGGTGACGAGCAGCAGTTCGATGACCCGCGGCTTGGTGAGCGCCAGGTACGCCAGGACCGTGCCGGGTACCCGGCTCGGTGCCTCTCGACTCGGCGCGACGCGCCCGCGAACGCTCACGCAATAACTCCTCGGGGTCGCAGCAGCGCGCAGCATCTACTACGCACGATGGTAGACCGAGTGGGGGCGGCGGCCAGCCCTCAGGGTCCCTTCGGGTGAATTTTCCCCGCTTTGCCGGACTGATTGCGGGGCTTGAGCCGTCGGCAAGTAATTTTCACAGCGGCCGGCCTTGGGTACCCGAAACTCTGCACTGCAAGAGCCGGCACTCCCGCATTAGGGTGAGCAATATCAGCTTGATGACCCAAGGACAGAGGCTGTGACCACACTCGAAGAGATCTCCACGCTGACCGAACCGCACCTGCCCGACGACTGGACCGAGATCGATTCGGCGGCGGTCGACACAATCCGGGTGCTCGCCGCCGACGCGGTCCAAAAAGTCGGCAACGGCCACCCCGGAACGGCGATGAGCCTGGCTCCGCTGGCCTACACGCTGTTTCAGCGCACGATGCGCCACGACCCCAGCGACACCTACTGGCTGGGTCGCGACCGGTTCGTGCTGTCGGCCGGTCACAGCAGCCTGACGCTGTACATCCAGCTCTATCTGGGCGGATTCGGCCTGGAGCTCTCGGACATCGAATCGCTGCGCACCTGGGGATCCAAGACTCCCGGCCACCCGGAGTTCCGGCACACCAAGGGCGTGGAGATCACCACCGGCCCGCTCGGCCAGGGCCTCGCCTCGTCGGTCGGGATGGCGATGGCGTCGCGCTACGAGCGCGGCCTGTTCGACCCGGACGCCGAGCCGGGCACCAGCCCGTTCGACCACCACATCTACGTGATCGCCTCCGACGGGGACATCGAGGAGGGCGTGACCTCCGAGGCGTCGTCGCTGGCCGCGGTGCAGCAGCTCGGCAACCTCATCGTCTTCTACGACCACAACCAGATCTCGATCGAGGACGACACCAACATCGCGCTGTGCGAGGACACCGCCGCGCGCTACGAGGCCTACGGCTGGCACGTGCAGCGCGTCGAGGGCGGCGAGAACGTCGTCGGCATCGAGGAGGCCATCGCCAACGCCAAGGCCGTCACCGACCGGCCGTCGTTCATCGAGCTGCGCACCATCATCGGCTACCCGGCGCCCAAGCTGATGAACACCGGGAAGGCGCACGGCGCGGCCCTCGGCGACGAGGAGGTCGCGGCCGTCAAGAAGATCCTGGGATTCGATCCCGACAAGAACTTCGAGGTGCGCGACGAGGTCATCGCCCACACCCGCAAGCTGGTGGACCGGGGCAAGGAAGCGCACGAGAAGTGGCAGGCGGAGTTCGACGCGTGGGCCCAGCGCGAGCCCGAGCGCAAGGCGCTGCTGGACCGGCTCACCGCCGAGCAGCTGCCCGAGGGCTGGGACGCGGACGTTCCCGTGTGGACACCGGAAGACAAGCCGCTGGCCACCCGCGCGGCGTCGGGCAAGGTGCTCAACGCGGTGGGGCCGAAGCTGCCGGAGTTGTGGGGCGGCTCGGCCGACCTGGCGGGCAGCAACAACACCACCATGGACAACGTCAAATCGTTTGGGCCCCCGTCGATTTCGACGAAGGACTACACCGCCGACTGGTACGGTCGCACGCTGCACTTCGGCGTGCGCGAGCACGCGATGGGCGCCATCCTGTCCGGCATCGTGCTGCACGGCCCGACCCGCGCCTACGGCGGGACGTTCCTGCAGTTCTCCGACTACATGCGCCCGGCGGTGCGGCTGGCATCGCTGATGGACATCGACACCATCTACGTGTGGACGCACGACTCGATCGGGCTGGGCGAGGACGGCCCGACGCATCAGCCCATCGAGCACCTGGCGGCGCTGCGCGCCATCCCCAACCTGTCGGTGGTGCGGCCGGCCGACGCCAACGAGACCGCCTACGCGTGGCGCACGATCCTGGCCCGCGGCAACGGCAGCGGCCCGGTCGGCCTGATCCTGACCCGCCAGGGCGTGCCGGTGCTGGAAGGCACCGACTTCGAGGGCGTGGGGCGCGGCGGCTACGTCCTGGGCGACGACGGCGGTGACGAGCCCGACGTGGTGCTGATCGCCACCGGCTCCGAGGTGCAGCTCGCGGTCGAGGCACGAAACCTGTTGGCGGACAGGGACATCGTCGCCCGGGTGGTGTCGATGCCCTGCGTGGAGTGGTTCGAGTCTCAGTCCGAGGAGTACCGGGACAGCGTCCTGCCGCCGTCGGTGTCGGCTCGGGTGGCCGTCGAGGCCGGCGTCGCGCAGCCCTGGCACAAGCTGGTCGGCGACACGGGCCGGATCGTGTCGATCGAGCACTACGGCGAATCCGCCGACTACAAGACTTTGTTCCGCGAGTTCGGCTTCACCGCCGAAGCCGTCGCAGCGGCCGCGGAGCAGGTAGTCGACAACTGAGAGAGGGTGATTCACATGGCCAGTCAGAACCCAAACCTCGCGGCGCTGAGCGCCGCGGGGGTGTCCGTTTGGCTGGATGACCTGTCGCGCCAGCGGCTGCAGTCGGGCAACCTGCAGGAGCTGATCGACACCAGAAGCGTTGTCGGCGTGACGACCAACCCGTCGATCTTCCAGAAGGCGTTCGCCGAGGGCGACTCGTACAACGGTCAGATCGCCGAGCTGGCCGAGCGCGGCGCCGACGTCGACGCCACCGTGCGCACGGTCACCACCGACGACGTGCGCAACGCGTGCGACGTGCTGGCGCGCGAGTGGGAGGCCTCCGACGGGGTCGACGGCCGGGTGTCCATCGAGGTGGACCCGCGGCTGGCCGCAGAGACCGACAAGACCACCGCGCAGGCCGTCGAGCTGTGGAAGATCGTCGACCGGCCGAACCTGTTCATCAAGATCCCGGCGACCAAGGCCGGCATCCCGGCCATCACCGCCGTTCTGGCGGAAGGGATTTCGGTCAACGTCACGCTGATCTTCTCCGTCGAGCGGCACCGCCAGGTGATGGACGCCTACCTGGCCGGGCTGGAGAAGGCCCGCGAGGCCGGCCACGACCTGTCCAAGATCCACTCGGTGGCGTCGTTCTTCGTCTCCCGGGTGGACACCGAGGTCGACAAGCGGCTGGAGAAGATCGGCTCCGAGGAGGCGCTCGGGTTGCGCGGCAAGGCCGGCGTGGCCAATGCCCGGCTGGCCTACGCCGCCTACGAAGAGGTCTTCACCGGCGGTGAGCGCTTCGCGGCGCTCAAGTCCGACGGCGCCCGCGTGCAGCGCCCGCTGTGGGCCTCCACCGGCGTCAAGAACCCCGACTATCCCGACACCCTCTACGTCACCGAGCTGGTCGCGCCGAACACGGTGAACACCATGCCGGAGAAGACGATTGAGGCGGTGGCCGACCACGGCGAGGTCAAGGGCGACACGGTCTCGGGGACGGCGTCGGCCGCCCAGGAGGTGTTCGACAAGCTGTCCGCCGTCGGGGTCGACCTGACCGACGTCTTCGTCGTGCTGGAGAACGAGGGCGTCGAGAAGTTCGTGGAGTCCTGGACCGAATTGCTGGAGGAAACGCAGAAGCAGCTCGACTCCGCCGACAAATGAGCCCGCCGAGCTCGAAGGTGGGCGCCCGCGCCGGGTCGGTGCAGTGGCAAAACCCGTTGCGGGACAAGCAGGATAAGCGGCTGCCCAGGATCGCCGGCCCGTGCGGCATGGTGATCTTCGGCGTCACCGGCGACCTGGCCCGCAAGAAGGTCATGCCGGCGATCTACGACCTGGCCAACCGCGGCCTGCTGCCCCCCACGTTCTCGCTGGTGGGCTTCGCGCGCCGGGACTGGCAGACCCAGGACTTCCGCAAGGTGGTCTACCAGGCCGTCAAGGAGCATTGCCGCACGCCGTTCCGCGAGGAGAACTGGGAGCGGCTGGCCGAGGGGTTTCGTTTCGTCCCAGGGGCTTTCGACGACGACGACGCGTTCGCCCGGCTCGCCGAGACGCTGGATAAGCTCGACGCCGAGCGCGGCACCGGCGGCAATCACGCGTTCTACCTGGCGATCCCGCCGAATGCTTTCCCGGTGGTGTGCGAGCAGCTGCACAGGTCCGGTTTGGCCCGGCCGCAGGGCGACCGGTGGAGCCGGGTCGTCATCGAGAAGCCGTTCGGGCACGACCTGGACAGCGCCCGCGAGCTGAACAAAACCGTCAACGCCGTCTTTCCGGAGGAGGCGGTGTTCCGGATCGACCACTACCTGGGCAAGGAAACCGTGCGCAACATCCTGGCGCTGCGGTTCGCCAACCAGTTGTTCGATCCGATCTGGAACGCCCACTACGTCGACCACGTGCAGATCACCATGGCCGAGGACATCGGGCTGGGCGGCCGGGCCGGCTACTACGACGGCATCGGCGCCGCGCGCGACGTCATCCAGAACCACCTCATGCAGCTGCTGGCGCTGACCGCGATGGAGGAGCCGGTCAGCTTCAATCCCTCGGCGCTGCAGACGGAAAAGATCAAAGTGCTCTCGGCGACGCAGCTCGCCGAACCGCTCGACGAGACCACCAGCCGCGGCCAATACACCGGGGGCTGGCAGGGCGGCGAGAAGGTCGTCGGGCTGCTCGACGAGGAAGGCTTCTCGAAGGACTCCGCCACCGAGACGTTCGCCGCGATCACGCTCGAGGTCGACACCCGCCGCTGGGCCGGCGTGCCGTTCTACCTGCGCACCGGAAAACGGTTGGGCCGTAGGGTCACCGAGATCGCCCTGGTCTTCAAGCGCGCGCCGCACCTGCCGTTCGACGCAACGATGACCGACGAGCTGGGCGCCAACGCCATGGTGATCCGCGTGCAGCCCGACGAGGGCACCACCCTGCGGTTCGGCTCCAAGGTGCCGGGCACCGCGATGGAGGTCCGCGACGTCAACATGGACTTCTCCTACGGGTCGGCGTTCGCCGAGGAATCGCCGGAGGCCTACGAGCAGTTGATCCTCGACGTGCTGCTGGGCGAGCCTTCGCTGTTCCCGGTGAACGAGGAGGTCGAATTGGCTTGGGAGATACTCGATCCGGTGCTCGACAACTGGGCCTCGCATGGCAAGCCCGACCCGTACGAGGCGGGCACCTGGGGGCCGGACTCGGCCTTCGAGATGCTGCGCCGCACGGGCCGGGAATGGCGGCGGCCATGATCCGCGCCGGCGACGATGCAGCACGAAGTGGTGAGGAGGAGCGGCGCCAATGATCGTCGACCTGCCCGACACCACGACGACCGCCGTCAACAAGAAACTCAGCGAACTGCGCGAGAAGGTCGGCGCCGTCACGATGGGCCGGGTGCTGACGCTGATCATCGCGCCGGACAGCGAAGAGATGCTGGAGGAATCGCTGGCCGCGGCCAACGACGCCAGCCACGAACACCCCAGCCGGATCATCGTCACGATGCGCGGCGACCCGTACGCCGACCAGGCCCGCCTGGACGCGCAACTGCGCGCGGGCGGGGACACCGGCGCCAGCGAGGTGGTGATCCTGACGCTGTCCGGGCCGCTGTCGGGCCACGCCTCCAGCGTGGTCATCCCCTTCCTGCTCCCCGACATCCCGGTGGTGGCCTGGTGGCCCGACATCGCCCCGGCGGAGCCCGCGCAAGACCCGTTGGGCAAGTTGGCGATTCGGCGCATCACCGACGCCACCAACGGCATCGACCCGTTGTCGGCGATCAAGAGCCGGCTGCCCGGATACAGCCCGGGCGACACGGACCTGTGCTGGGCCCGCGTCACCTACTGGCGGGCGCTGCTGACCTCCGCCGTCGACCAGCCGCCGCACGAACCGATCGAGTCGGCGCTGGTGTCCGGCCTGCAGGCCGAGCCGGCCCTCGACATCCTGGCCGGCTGGCTGGCCAGCCGGATCGACGGCCCGGTGCGACGGGCCGTCGGCGACCTCAAGGTGGAGTTGGCGCGCAGCACCGAGACCATCGTCCTGAGCCGCCCTCAGGAGGGCCGGACCGCCACGCTGAGCCGGACCGCCAAGCCGGACGCCCTGGTCCCCTTGGCGCGCAGGGAAACCGGTGAATGCCTGGCCGAGGACCTGCGGCGGTTGGACGCCGACGAAATCTATTTGGCCGCGCTCGAAGGTATCAAGAAAGTGCAATACGTATGAGTCCCACAGTCGAGGTTTTTCCGGATGGCGACGCCCTGGTCGAGGCCGCGGGCGCGCGCCTGGTCGACACCATCGGCTCGGCCGTCGCGGCCCGGGGGCGGGCGCTGATCGTGCTGACCGGCGGCGGCAACGGCATCGGGTTGCTGAAGCACCTTCGGGGTCAACAGGTCGAGTGGTCCAAGGTGCATCTGTTCTGGGGCGACGAGCGCTACGTGCCCGAGGACGACGACGAGCGCAACGACAAGCAGGCCCGCGAAGCCCTGCTCGATCACATCGACATCCCGTCCAGCCACGTGCACGCGATGCCGGCCAGCGACGGCGAGTTCGGCGCGGACCTCGCCGCGGCCGCGCTGTCCTACGAGCAGCTGCTGGCCGCCAACGCCGAACCCGGCCAGCCGGTGCCGAATTTCGACGTCCACCTGTTGGGCATGGGGCCCGAGGGCCACATCAACTCGCTGTTCCCGGACACGCCCGCCGTGCATGAGACCACCCGCATGGTGCTGCCCGTGGAGAACTCCCCCAAGCCGCCGCCGCAGCGAATCACGTTGACGCTGCCCGCGATCCAGCGGTCGCGCGAGGTGTGGCTGATGGTGTCCGGGGCGGGCAAGGCCGAGGCGGCGGCGGCCGCCATCGGTGGCGTCGCGCCGGCCCAGGTGCCGGCGGCCGGGGCCGTCGGGCTCGAGACCACGCTCTGGCTGCTCGACGAAGAGGCGGCGTCCAAGCTTCCCCGCTGACCGGCGCGAGTCATAATGAGCGACATGGCAGACAGAACCGTGCGCGGCGGGTCCGAGCGAAGCCGGATCAAGACCCTGACCCAGGCCGCCCTGAACGCCGACAAGACCGTCGAGCAGGTCGAGGACGTCCTCGACGGCCTGAGCAGGACCATGCGGGAGCTCAACAGTTCGCTGTCCAACCTCAACGCCACGGTCGAACGCATGGAGGCCGGCCTGGACCACCTGGACGGCACGCTGGGCAGCCTCGACGACCTGGCCAAGCGGCTGATCGTCCTGGTCGAACCGGTGGAGGCCATCGTCGCCCGGATCGATGACATGGTGAAGGTGGGCGAGACGATGATGTCGCCGCTGTCGGTGACCGAGCACGCCGTGCGCGGCGTGCTGGACAGGCTGCGCAACCGCTAGCCCTACATCTTGGTCGAGCGGGCCATCACGAAGCTGTACAGGCCGTACGTGATGATCCCCGCGCCGGCCGCGACCAGCAACGCCGCCCCGTACGGCTGGGCCCCCAGGGTTTTCAGCGCGCCGTCCAGACCGGTCGCCTTCTTCGGTTCCGAGCGGCAGGCGGCGACGACGACCAGCGCCCCGGTGCCGGCGATCACCAAGCCCTTCGCGACGTAGCCGGCCGCGCCGAGGCGTCGCACCAGATCCCCCGACTTGCCCTTGAGGTCGCCGACGAAGGTGCGGCTGGCGCCCTTGTAGATGTGGTAGCCGCCGACGGCGACGATGGCCACGCCGCAGGCGATGAGCGCGGCGGTCCCGGCGGTGGTCTGCATCAGGCGGGCGCTGATGCTCGAATTCTGTTGATCCGCAGGCCGTCCGGCGCCGCGGGCGTACCCGAACGCCGAGTAGGCGAATGCCAGGTAGACGGCCGCCAGCCCGAAGGCCTTCGCCCGGTCCCACATGCTTGACGACGCGTCCTCCGATTTGCGGTCGTAGGACCGGCCGAGCGCCGTCTCGACGAGCCGCCACAGGCCCATCGTCAGCAGGGCGGCGGCGGCGACCCACAGCGCGAGCGGGCCGCCCGGCTTACCCGCCAGCGTCGCCAGGGCCCCGGTCTGATCGGCGGTGCCGCCGTCGCCGAAGGCGACACGGAAGGCGAGGTAGCCGACGAGCAGGTGCAGCAGCCCGTTGACCACGTAGCCGGCGCGGGCGAATCGTTCGAAGAGGCCGTTTTGTGCCACTTGTGCCGCGTCCATGGCACGTGGATGCCCGTCAGCCGCTGTTGCGTAACGCGCTCGCCAGCCCGTTCATCGTCAGCAGGATGCCGCGCTGCACCAATTCGTCGTCGTCGCCCGAGCGGTAGCGGCGCAGCAACTCCACCTGCAGGTGGTTCAGCGGCTCCAGGTACGGGAAGCGGTTGAACACCGAACGGGCCAGCGCCGGGTTGTCGGCGAGCAGGTCGTCGTGACCGGTGATGAGCTTGTGCATGGCGATGGTGCGCCGGTGCTCGTCGACGATCTTGTCGAACACCCTGTGCCGCAACGATTCGTCGGCCACCAGCTCCGAATAGTGGGCCGCCAGGCCCAGGTCGCTCTTGGCGAGCACCTGCGCCATGTTCGACAGCACGCTGCGGAAGAACGGCCACCGCTCGTACAACTCGTGCAGGATCTTGACCCGCTCGCCTTCGCTTTCCGGGCCGGCCGCGATCCACTGTTCGAACGCCGACCCGGTGCCGTACCAGCCCGGCAGCATCACGCGCGACTGGGTCCAGGCCAGCACCCACGGGATGGCGCGCAGGTCGGAGATGGATTCGGTGGGCTTGCGCGACGTCGGGCGGCTGCCGATGTTCAGCGACCCGATCTCGCTGACCGGGGTGGAGGCCTTGAAGTAGTCGACGAAACCCGGTGTGTCGTGGACCAATTCGGCGTAGGCCCGGTGGGCCAGGGCCGCCACCTCGTCCAGCACCGCGTAGGCGGGTTCCGCGGCGTCGCCCAGGCCCTCCACGTCCAGCAGCGTCGACTCCAGCGTCGCGGCCACCAGGCTCTCCAGGTTGCGCCGGGCCGTCTGCGGCTCGGCGTACTTGGCGGCGATCACCTCGCCCTGCTCGGTGAGGCGCAGCGAGCCGTTCACCGCCCCCGGCGGCTGGGCCAGGATCGCCTGGTAGCTGGGGCCGCCGCCGCGGCCGACCGTGCCGCCGCGACCGTGGAAGAGCCGCAACCGGACACCGGTTTTGCGCGCCACCTCGACGAGGGTCAGCTCGGCCCGGTAGACGGCCCAGTTGGCGGCCAGGTAGCCGCCGTCCTTGTTGGAGTCCGAGTAGCCCAGCATCACTTCCTGCGAGTCGCCGCGCGCGGCGACGAGCGCCCGGTAGATGGGCAGGTCCAGCATCGCCTGGAGGATCGACGCACCGTTGTGCAAATCGTCGATCGTCTCGAAAAGCGGCGAAATGCCCACGGGGCAATAGGTTTCCGACCCGGAGGCGTCCAGCAGGCCGGCCTCCTTGAGCAGGATCGCGGCCTCCAGGACGTCCGACACCGACTGGCACATCGAGATGACGTAGTTGGGCACCGCCGCCGGGCCGTAGAGCTCCACCGCGCGGGCGGCCGCCGCGACGACGCCCAGCTCGCCGCGGGCCAGGTCCGAGAGCTGGTCGGCGCGGTCGCCGACCAGCGGGCGGCGGGTGGCCAGCTCGGCGGCCAGCAGCTCGACGCGCTCGGCCTCCCCCAGCGAGCCGTAGTCCGGGTGCACGCCGGCCCAGGCCAGCAGCTCGGCGACCACCTCCTCGTGCACGTCGGAGTTCTGCCGCATGTCCAGGCCGGACAGGTGAAACCCGAAGACGTGCACGCTTTCTCGCAACCGGGCCAGCCGGTCGTCGGCCAACAGCCCGGCGCCGTGCGTGCGCAGCGAGGCGTCGATCACATCCAGGTCGGCCCGCAGTTCGTCGGGGGCGGAATACGGCTCCAATCCCAGGTCGAGCTCGTGCTGCGGCCGGCGGTCCAGGATCTGGGCGGCCGTCGCGGTGAGCCGGCCCCGGATCACCCGCAGGGCCCGCCGGTAGGGCTCGTCGGCGCGGGCCTTCTCGCCGCAGCCCTCGGCCAGCGCGGCCAACTCGGCGGTGACCGCGATCAGGCGCGCCGACATCGACAGCTCCTGCTCGAGATCGGTCAGCTCGGCCAGGTAGTGCGCCAGCGCGGTGAACGCCGCGCTGCCGGTCGCCAGCCGCACGACGTCGGCGGTCACGTTCGGGTTCCCGTCGCGGTCGCCGCCGATCCAGGAGCCCGGCTGCAGGATCGGCGCCGCGAGCAGGTCGGTGTCGGGCCAGCGGGCCCGCAACGCCCCGCGCACCTCGGCGTTGACCTGTGGGATCACCGTGAACAGCGCGGCCGGGTAGTAGCGCAGGCCGACCTCGATCTCGTCGGTGATCTGCAGCCGCGACAGCCGGATCAGCGCGGTCTGCCACAGCGTGAGGACCTGGCGGCGCAACTCGAGCTCGATGTCGCGGCCGTGATCGGTCTCGGTGTGCCCGGCGGCGTGCAGCCGCATCAACTCGGTGATCCGGTGCTGGGTGACGAACACGGTGCGCCGGCGGGTCTCGGTGGGATGCGCGGTGATCACCGGCGACACCAGGGCACCCGCCAGCGCGGCGGCCACCGTGCCCGAATCCAGCTCGGCCCGATCGAGTTTCGCGTACGTCGCGGCCAGGCTGCTGTCCTGCGGCGCCTCGCCGGCGGCGACGTGGATCTTGCGCCGGCGCTCCCGGTGGATGTCCTCGGCGACATTGGCCAGCAGCGCGAAGTGGCTGAACGCCCGGATGATCGGGATGGCCAGGTGGATGTCGATGCCGTCGAACATGCGGGACATCTCGGCCCGGTCGATCTCGGAGCGCCGCACCCGGAAGGATGCCACCCGCGCGCGCTCCACCAGCTCGAACACCTCCGCACCGTTCTGCTCCCGCACGGTGTCGCCGAGGATGGTGCCGAGCAGCCTGATGTCGGCGCGCATCGGTTCGGTCGCCTCCCGGCCGACCCGGGTGCGCTGGACGGCACCGATCGGTTCCAGCGCGGTGTCGGACGCGTCAGCCATGCGTCCCAGTATCGGTGCGCGGCGCGCCGGCCGCCCGCCGAGGGGGCGGCGGCGCCGGGCGGGCCGGCGGCCGAGTTTTTACGGAATCTCTACGGCCGGCGGCGGACGCGTGCGCGGATTCGCCACTACGCTCCTACCGTGTCGTCACCGACTTCGCTGGTCAAGCGCCTGATTGTGGGCCGACCGTTTCGCAGCGATCGGCTGCACCACACGCTGTTGCCCAAGCGGATCGCGTTGGCGATCTTCGCGAGCGACCCGCTGTCCTCGGTGGCGTATGCAACACAAGAGATCCTGTTGATCCTGACCCTCGGCGCGCTGAGCTATTTGTATTTGACGCCGTGGATCGCCGCCGCGGTGGTGCTGCTGCTCGGCGTCGTGGTGTTGTCCTACCGGCAGGTTGTGCAGGCCTACCCCAGCGGCGGCGGCTCGTACGAGGTCGCCTCCCGGAACCTGGGGCCGCGCGCCGGGCTGGTGGTGGCCGCCGCGCTGCTGGTGGACTACGTCATGACGGTGGCGGTGTCCGTCGCGGCGGGCGTGGACAACATCATTTCCGCTGTGCCCGAACTGAATCCGTACCGGGTGGCGGTCAACATCGGTTTCATCCTGGTGCTGACCGCGATGAACCTGCGCGGAGTGCGCGAGTCCGGACGGGCGTTCGCCGTGCCGACCTACGCCTTCATCGCCGGCGTGCTGCTGATGATCGCCATCGGCCTGGTTCGCACCGTTCTCGGCGACGCGCCGCAGGCCGAGAGCGCGCACTACGGCATCCACGCCGAGCAGTCCGGGCTCAACCTGCTGGCGATCGCCTTGCTGGCGCTGCGCGCGTTTTCGTCCGGATGCACCGCGCTCACGGGCGTGGAGGCGATCTCCAACGGGGTGCCGGCGTTCCAGAAACCCAAGGCGCTCAACGCCGCACGCACGATGTCGTGGATGGGCGGGCTGGCGATCACGATGTTCGTCGGCGTGACCGCGCTGGCCCTGATCGCGCACACGCGGGTCGTGGAGAACACCTGCGATCTCGTCGGCTTCGCCGGCGACTGCAACCGGGACCCGCAGCGCACGGTGATCGCCCAGATTTCGGCCGCGGTGTTCGGCAACAACAGCGTGATGTTCTATTACCTGCAGGCGGCGACGGCGCTGATCCTGATCCTGGCCGCCAACACCGCCTACAACGGGTTTCCGCTCCTGGGGTCGATCCTCGCGCAGGATCGCTACCTGCCGCGGCAACTGCATACCCGCGGTGACCGGCTCGCCTTTTCCAACGGCATCCTGCTGCTCGCCGCGATCGCCGGCGGCCTGATTTACGCGTTCGACGGCTCGACGACCCGGCTGATCCAGCTCTACATCCTGGGCGTGTTCACCTCCTTCACGTTGTGCCAGACGGGCATGGTGTGGCACTGGAATCGGGCACTGCGCGACGCGGACGCCCGTGCGCAACGGCTGCGGATCCACCGCGCGCGGGCCATCAACGCGTTCGGCGCCTGCCTGACCGGCGTCGTGCTGGTGGTGGTGATGGTGACTAAGTTCACCCACGGCGCCTACCTGGTGGTGATCGCGATCCCGATGCTGTGCCTCGTGATGCAGGGCATCCGGCGGCATTACGCGGCCGTGGGCTCCGAGCTGCGCATCGAGGACGAGGACGAGCAGGTCCGGCCGAGCCGGGTGCACGCGATCGTGCTGGTCTCGAGTTGGCACAAGCCGACGTTGCGCGCGGTCATGTTCGCCCGGGCGACCAATCCGGACACGCTGACCGCGTTGACCGTCAAGGTCGACGACGTCGACACCACGGCGTTGGTCGCGGATTGGCGAAACCTGAGCGTCGACGTGCCGCTGAAGGTCATCGAATCGCCCTACCGCGAGATCACCCGGCCCGTGATCGACTACATCAAGCGGCTGCGCAACGGCCCGTCCCGCGACGTCATCAACGTGTACATCCCCGAATACGTCGTCGGCCGCTGGTGGGAGAACCTGCTGCACAACCAGAGCTCGTGGCGGCTCAAGGGGCGCCTGCTGTTCGAGCCGGGCGTCATGGTCACCAGCGTGCCGTGGCAACTGCGTTCGTCCGAGCGCCGGGACCTGACCCGCGTCGAATATCGCGCCGGCGACGTCCGCAGCGGGATCGACCGCGCCGCGTCCAGCGAGGCGCGCGCGGGGGCTAGCGGTACTTGATGAGCAATTCCATGCCGATGATGCACACCAGCCAGATGCCCACGATGAACAGCGTCAGGCGGTCGAGGTTCTTCTCCACCACCGTCGACCCGGACAGGCTCGACTGCACGCCGCCGCCGAACAGGGTCGAGAGGCCGCCGCCCTTGGCGCGGTGCAGCAGCACCAGCAGCACCACCAGGATGCTGGTGACGACCAGCGTGATCTGTAGGGCCAACTGCATGCGCTAAAGCCTACCGGTGCGGCCGCGGCGTCACGGGAGCGGCCCGCCGGCCGCGATGGCCGCCAGCGTGGCGAACTGCTCGCCGTCCAGCGACGCGCCGCCGACCAGGGCCCCGTCGATGTCGTTCTGCGCGACGATGTCGCCGATGTTCTTGGCGTTCACCGACCCGCCGTACAGGACCCGCACGGTGTCGGCGACCTGCGGCGACGCCAGCTCGCCCAGCTGCGCGCGGATGGCCGCGCACACCTCCTGGGCGTCGGTCGCGCTGGCCACCCGCCCGGTGCCGATCGCCCAGACCGGCTCGTAGGCGACGACGACCTTGGCGATCTGTTCGGCCGACAGGCCCGCCAGCGAGCCGCGCAGCTGCTCCTCGCAGTGGGGGACGTGATTGCCCGCCTCGCGGACGTCCAGGTGCTCGCCGATGCACACGATGGGGGTGAGCTCGTGCTTGAGCGCCGCGGCGGCCTTGGCGGCGACCAGCGCGTCGTCCTCGTTGTGGTAGGTGCGCCGCTCGGAGTGCCCCACCACGACGAAGGTGCAGCCGAGCTTGGCCAAGAAGGCGCCGCTGATGTCACCGGTGTAGGCGCCGGCATCGTGCGGGGACAGGTCCTGGGCCCCGTACGTCAGCCGCAGCTTGTCGCCGTCGACGAGGGTCTGCACGCTGCGCAGGTCGGTGAACGGCGGGATGACCGTGACGTCGACCTTGTCGTAGTACTTGTCCGGCAGCGCGAACGCGACCTTTTGCACCAGCGCGATCGCCTCGAAATGGTTGAGGTTCATCTTCCAGTTGCCGGCGATCAGTGGCGTGCGGCTCACGCGTCTCCTCCAGTCGGTTGCGGCCGGCCCAGCACCTCGATGCCCGGCAGCGTCTTGCCCTCCAGGTACTCCAGCGACGCGCCCCCGCCGGTCGAGATGTGCGAGAAGTCACCCTCGGGGATGCCCAGCGCGCGCACCGCGGCCGCGGAGTCCCCGCCGCCGACCACGCTGAACGCGCCCTTGCCCGTCGCTTCGGCGATCGCCTCGGCGACGCCCTTGGTGCCGGCGGCGAACGCCGGGAACTCGAACACGCCCATCGGGCCGTTCCAGAAGATGGTCTGGGCGTTGGACAGCAGCGTGGCGAACCGCCGGACCGACTCCGGCCCGATGTCCAGGCCCATCTTGTCCGCCGGAATCCGGTCCGCCGCCACGGTTTCCGGCGGCGAATCGGCGGCGAACTTCTCGGCCACCACGATGTCCACCGGAAGGTGCAGCACGTCGGCGTAGGTCTCGCACAGCCGGCGGCAGGTGTCGACCATCTCGCTTTCCAGCAGCGACGTGCCGACCGAAAGGCCCTGCGCGGCCAGGAAAGTGAAGCACATGCCGCCGCCGATCACGATGCTGTCGGCCTTGGTCGCCAGCGACTCGATGACCCCGAGCTTGTCGGACACCTTCGACCCGCCGAGCACCACGGCGTAGGGGCGGGTGGTCGAGCTGGTCAACTGCTCCAGCACCCGGATCTCCTCGGCCACCAGCGTGCCGGCGTAGTGCGGCAGCAGGGTGGCGACGTCGTACACGGAGGCCTGCTTGCGGTGCACCACGCCGAAGCCGTCGGAGACGAAAGCGCCCGTCAACCCGACCAATTCGGCCAGTTGCCGGGCCAGGGCCAGCCGCTCGCCGTCGTCCTTGCTGGTTTCCCGCGGATCGAAGCGGATGTTCTCCAGCAGCAGGATGTCGCCGTCGGTCAGCCCCTCGGCGCGGGCCAGCGCGTCGCCGCCGACGACTTGGGATTGATTGGAGCCAGCCAGCTGGACGTGCCGGCCGAGCTGGTCGCCGAGCGCCGCGGCGACCGGCGCCAGCGACAACTTCGGGTCGGCCCCGTTCTTGGGGCGGCCGAGGTGCGCGGTGACGACGACCTTGGCGCCGGCCTCGAGCAGCGCCCGCAGGGTCGGCACGGACGCTGTGATGCGGCCGGGGTCGGTGATGGCGCCGCCGTCGTCGAGCGGCACGTTCAGGTCGGAGCGCACCAGCACGCCTCGACCCGAAACCCCTTCCGCGAGAAGGTCTTCCAGTGTCGGGACGGACACGGTCAGAGCGACTTGCCGACCAGCGCGACCAGGTCGATGAGGCGGTTGGAGTAGCCCCACTCGTTGTCGTACCAGGACACCACCTTGGCCTGGTTGTCGATGACCTTGGTCAGCCCGGAGTCGAAGATCGAGCTGTGCGGGTCGGTGACGATGTCGCTGGACACGATCGGCGCGTCGTAGTACTTCAGGATGCCCTTGAGGCGCCCCTCGGCGGCGGCCTTGAACGCGGCGTTGATGTCCTCGACGCTGGCGGCTTTGGACAACTCGACGGTCAGGTCGGTGACCGAGCCGGTCGGGATCGGCACCCGCAGCGCATACCCGTCGAGCTTGCCCTTGAGCTCGGGCATCACCAGGCCGATGGCCTTGGCCGCCCCGGTGGAGGTCGGCACGATGTTCAGCGCGGCCGCACGGGCGCGGCGCAGGTCCTTGTGCGGGCCGTCCTGCAGGTTCTGGTCCTGGGTGTAGGCGTGGATGGTGGTCATCAACCCCTTGACGATGCCGAACTCGTCCTGCAGCACCTTGGTCAGCGGCGCCAGGCAGTTCGTCGTGCACGAGGCGTTGGAGATGATGTTCTGGCTGCCGTCGTATTTGTCGTCGTTGACGCCCAGCACGATGGTGATGTCGGGGTCGGTGGCCGGCGCGGAGATGATCACCTTCTTGGCCCCGGCGTCCAGGTGGCCCTTGGCCTTGGCCGCGTTGGTGAACAGGCCGGTGGACTCCACGACGACGTCGACGCCCAGGTCGCTCCACGGCATCGCCGCTGGGCCCTCGCGCACCTCGAGCGCCTTGATCTTCGTGGTTCCCACCACGATGGTGTCCTCGCCTTCGAGGGTGACGTCGTAGGGCAACCGGCCCAGGATCGAGTCGAATTTGAGCAGGTGCGCCAGCGTGGCGTTGTCGGTGATGTCGTTGACGGCCACCACCTCGATGTCCGCGGTGCCCTGCTCCTGCTGAGCCAGCAGGGCCCGGTAAAAGTTGCGTCCGATTCGACCGAAGCCGTTGATGCCTACTCGGACAGTCACTTGTCTCTCCCTGTCTTTCTATGTCCGCTGATGAGCGCTCGTCGCCAGCCTAGATCAGCAGCAAACGCCGCCGCGCGCCGGTAAGAGCGCCGGACTCCCGCGCCCGGCGAGAGCCCAAAAAACCCGGGGTTTGAATTCGACTAGCGGGCCCCTTCGCCGGCCGCTGCGGCTCTGAACGTCGTCGCGCCTTGCGGACCGGACAAGGGCCGCCGCGGCGCCTCGAGCGCACCGAAAATCCCCTGGTAACCGGAGCGTGTCTCCTTTGTATCGGTTCTATAAGCCCCCGAATCGTCGCGTGTCCAATAGGAATGCGAAGCCATACATTCGACACGGCTGCGGTTCGGCTATGCGGTTCTGCCGCCGCATTTGATTGCGAATGCTAAAGGAGTCGAGGTTGATGACGGGCTTTGATCGGTTCAACATCACGGTTGGTGCCATCGCTGGACTGTGCGGGGCCGCAATAGCGTTGAGCCCGGATGCGACGGCCGCCCCGCTGAAAACCGGAGGCTATGCGTGCATCCAGGGGCAGTCGGGCGAGGCCGGCGCGCCGATCGCCGGCGGACCGGGGGCCGGGGGCGTACCACTGGGCGCCGGGGCGCCGGGAGTGGTCGGGCCCGCACCCGCCGGACCCGCACCAGCACCCGCGCCCGGCGGGCCCGCTCCGGCGGCCACCGTATGCACGTCGAGCGCCCCGATCACCGACATGTCCGGTGTGCCGCTCGTTGCGCCCGGTCCGGTTCCGGTGGTGCCCGCCGGTGTCCCGCTGATCGCGCTCGGGCCGCCGGTGCCCGTGGGCGCGCCGGTGCCGCCGGTGCCGGTGGGTGCGCCGATCCCGCCGGTTCCCCTCGGCGCGCCGATCCCGCCGATTCCCGTGGGCGCGCCGATCCCGCCGGTGCCGGTGGGCGCTCCCGTGCCGGTCGTGCCGGTCGGGGCTCCGCTGATCGCGCTCGCCGGCGGTCCGCTGGACGCTGTGGCGCCGGCGGCCGCCCCCATCATCGACATGGCCGGGACCGGCAAGGGCGAGCCGACCGGCCCGGCGCCGGCGGGCGGCCCGGTGTCCGGTCAGCCGACTGCGCCGGGCCCCGCGCACTGAGGCCGATCCGCTCCCTGTTTACGCGGACCCGCTGGGTTGAACCCAGCGGGTCCGCTTCGTTGTGGAGGGTGCAGTGGGGGACGAAAAGCCCTCCGGCGCCGCCGGATTCGGGCGTCAGCTGGGAGGGGCCTCCCACAGCAACGGCGGCTGGGGCCGTTGCGGTGGCGCCGGCGGCGTGTCCTCGACGATCACCGGGTCGCCGACGTGGACCGTGTTGTAGTACCACTCGGCGTCCTCGGGGCTCAGGCTGATGCAGCCGTGGCTGACGTTCTCCAGACCCATCGCGTTGACGGCCCACGGCGCCGAGTGGACGAACAAGCCGCGGCTGGTGAAGCGGACGGCGTAGTCCACCGGGATGCGGTAGCCGTCGGGATCGTCGACGGGGATGCCGACGCTGCTCGAGTCCATGATCACCGTGCGTTCCTTGGACAGCACGGTGTAGGAGCCGACCGGCGTCGGGTACTCGGGCCTGCCCATCGAGGCCGGCAGCACGCCCTCTTCGCCCCAGTGCGGCCGGTGGTGCGGCGCGGGCAGTGTGGGCGGCGGCCCGGCCCCGACGCCGTCGATGGTCACCTTGAAGGTGTGGTCCGCGATGTTGGCGACGCCGACGACGGCGGGACCCGTTTGGAATTCCGTGGCCCGGCCGCCCACCGAGAGCGCCACCGTGGTGTGCGCCGGCCAGAATCGGTCGGGAACCCAGCGCACCACCTCGTCGTCGAGCCATTCGTACTTGCCGGTCATCGGCGGCGCCGAGCTGACGTGGACGGCGCGTTCGGCGGCGTGCCGGTCGGTGACGGGTGCGCCGAAGCTCACCACCACCGGGTGCGCCACGCCGACGACCGATCCGGCCGTGGGCAGCACCGAGGCGACGGCGGGGCCGTACGGCCGGCTCGCCGCCGCCAGGCGCACGTCGGCCGGCCCCGCGACGACGCTCGCGGCGACCCCGACGGCAAGCACACACCGAACAACCGCCCGCATGGCTCCCATTCCTCAGGTAACTGACACAGTTGCAATAGGATGGTAAAGGCGCGGTGACCAGCGGAAGCGCAAGGGCGCGTGCGCATTTGGTCAAATCTCAGTCACGGTTTGGCCACGGCCAGCCACCGCAGCGCCGACGCGGCGGCGTGGTACCCGCACAGCCCGTGGATGCCGGCTCCCGGGGGCGTCGACTGCGAACAGAGGTACACGCCCGGCACGCCGGTCGCGTAGGGATTGACCGCGAGCCGCGGGCGCAGGACGACCTGGAGCCGATCGTTGGCGCCGCCCAGGATGTCGCCGCCGATGTAGTTGGGGTTGTAGGCCGCGAGGTCGGCGGTGCCCGTGCTGACGGTCGCGGTGACGCGGTCGCGAAAGCCCGGGGCGAACCGCTCTATCTGGCCCACGATCGCGGCCGTCGCGTCGCCGGTGTAGCCGAACGGCACGTGGGCGTAGGCCCAGATCGGGTTGACGTCGCCCGACGACCGGGACGGGTCGGCCAGGTACTGCTGCCCGACGAGGACGAACGGCCGCCCCGCCATCTTTCCTTGCGCGCGTTGGCGTTCGGTGTCCACCGTCTCGGCGAACGTGCCGCCGAGGTGCACGGTGCCGGCCCGGCGGCAATCGGGGTTGGTCCACGGGATGTGGCCCTCGATCGCGAAGTCCACCTTGAACGCCGAGGACCCCTGCCGGAAGCGCCGGTAGGACCGGGCGACGCGGTAGGGCATGAGGTCGCCGTAGATCCGCAGCGCCGCGGCAGGGGTGAGGTCGAGCATGACGATGTCGGCGGCGGGGACGTCGCGGCGGTCGGCGACGGTCACCCCGGTGGTCACGGTGCCGCCGTGTGCGGCCAGGGCCGCGGCCAGCGCCCGGATGATCGACCCGGAGCCCCCCTCGGCGACGGGCCAGCCGTAGCGGTGCCCGCCCGCCAGGAACATCAGCCCCATGGCCGCGGTCAGCGGCCGGTCCAGCCGAGTGAACATGTGCGCGGACGCGCCGCCGAACAACGCGCGCGCCGGCTCGGTGCGAAACCATCGGGCCAGCACGGTCGCGGGCAGCAGCGCCCGCGGGCCGAACAGGGCGACGCGCACCGGGTGCCGGGGAAAGTGCAGGATCGGCCGGAAGAAATCCTCGGCGAGCTCGTCGAATCCGGCCGCGAGGTCCCCGAAGGCGCGCCGCCAGCGTTTCCCGTCCGGCCCCATGCCGGCCGCGGTCGCCTCGATCGACCGGTACAACACGCCCGCGGTGCCGTCGTCGAGCGGGTGCGCGCAGTCGATTTCGGGCCACTTCCACACCAGCCCATAACTTTCCAGCCCGATCTCTTCCCAGAACGGCGAGCCGACGCCGAACGGGTGGCTGGCCGAGCAATGGTCGTGGATGACGCCTGGCACCGTCAGTTCGCCCGAGCGCGCTCCCCCGCCGATCGTGTCGCGGGTCTCCAGTACCTGCACGTCGACGCCGTTGCGGGCCAGGTGGATCGCCGCGGCGAGGCCGTTGGGCCCGGCGCCGACGACGACGGCCTTAGCCATCGACGGTCATCTGGTGGCGCGTTGCGTGGTGACGTGGACGGGGAACTCGTCGCCGGGCTCGGGCCACGGCTGGCGGGTCAGCATGTCCGCGACCTCCACGTAGCCCGCCTCGATCAGCCCGGTCTTGGCGTCCAAGATGCGGTACCACTGCTTTTGGATGTGGATCGGTTGGCCTTCGAGCACGATGACGCGGACGTCGCCGTCGGCGAATCCGCAGCGCCGCTGCACGGCCTCGAGCAGTTGCTCGTTGTGCAGGTGGCCCTCGCCGAAGTTCCATCCGACCAGCGGTCCGGCGACGATCTCGCCTTCCCGGATGCAGTAGTCCGCCTCGTTGGCGATCGCCCGCGGCAACAGCGCGTTGAGCGCCCGGCCGTGCACGTGCATCGCGCGGAACGCCGCGGTCTTGTCGCTCATCATCTCGGCCGTGTTCGCGTCGTAGAGCTTGGCGAGCTGATTCACCACGAGCGCAGAGCTTTTCACGACGCTCGCCTCGATCCTGTCCTCCGCGCCCGCCCGGAAGCACCACACGCTGGTGGCCCAGTTGCCGGCGTAGTAGCGCATGGCCGGGAGGAACGAAATCTTCTCGGGAAACATGTTTCCCGCGATCACGATGGCCACGGCGACGACAATGAGGGCGAGCAGCAGGGGCGACCGAAGGTCGGTCGCGCGGATGGCGCCGTAGTGCCCGAACAGATAGAACAGCGAGAAGATGAAGAACACGTTCCACTCCAACGGAACCCCCATCGGGAGGTTGGACAGGATGTTGAGGTGGAAGATCACCATGAACCCGATGAGGAACCATCGCCAGGGTTGATCGCCGGCGACGAACACCAGCAGCGTCGGAACCACGAATTCGGCCGTGGTGCCGCCGATGTGCGCCATGGCCTTCGGCAACCACGAGGGGCGCAGGTCGTTGACGTGGTCGAGGTACAGCGCGTGCTTGAGGGGGTTGAACAGCTTGGGGCGCAACAGCGCGTTGTTGCTCGTCATCACCGAGACCACGTACGGGAAGTGGTGGTTGAGCTTGGAGGTCGCCGCTCCCCACCACAGGCACAGCATGATGATCTTGTAGGCCGCGATCTGATCGGTGAACGGAAAGAAGAACACGAACAGCTTGAGCCAATAGTGTTCGCCGCGCGCGGCCAGGAAGATCGTCTTGTCCCGCAGACCCAGCACCGCCAGCGCGACGATCGTCGGCACCACCCGGACCGGGTCGATCAGCGGCCCCGGCGACAGCAGCGCCCACACCCCGCCGATCAGCACGACGGCGTACAGGGCGACGTCGGCGACGGTGCGGGTGTCACCGCGGGTGAACGGTACCTTGCCCGGCCACGCGGGCAGCCGAATCGTGTTGGGGCGCAACCAATACAGGAACCCGCCGACGGGCGGCATGAACCGGCCGGTCAGCGGGCCCGACCCGCAGCCGAAGCCGAGGACCTCGAACAGCAGCGTGAACACGATGAACTTCTGATACACGATCGGCTGCGTCCACCAGTCGCCGATGCGCCCGAGCCCGCCCAGGCCCGGGGTCAGCGAGATGATGGCGGCCGGTACCGCGACGTACAACGCGATCTTCAGCAGGTACAGCAGGTAGACCGCGTAAGGCGTGCCGAAACCGTGTTCGGCCCAGTGCCGCGTCACGATCTGCAGCCGCGCCGCGCGTGGCAACGTCCGCCAGGTGTCGGGGTCGACGTCCGGTAGCTCCGGTGACATGAATCCCATGGGCGGCCCTAAAGTCCGAGAGGAAACCAGCTGGCCAATACAATCTAGCCACAGCGACGGACCCAGCGGTATGGGTCGACGAGAACTGCTGACCCCCAGCCCCTTTGGGGCGCCGGCGGCGGCCCTAGCGGGCGGCGGGCCGCGCCCGGTGCGGGAATCGGCGCTGCAGGTTTTCGATCATGGCGTCCAGGGCCTGACGCTCCCGCTCTTCGCTGCGCGCCATGCGCCGAATGGTGGCGGCGCCGTCGGCGTCCCCGGCGGCCTCGGCGGCCGCGATCGCCTTCGGGTATTCGCCCAGCCGATGCTCGATCTGGCGGCGGCCCTGGACCAGTATCCGGCGGAAGTAGTCGGCCTGCCGGTGGTCGGCCGTCTCAACCGCCGCGGCCGACAGGGTGACATCGCGGGCTTGGCGGTTCACGGTCATCGAAGGCATGGCCCCTCCTTGGCGGACATTGACGGGGCCGGGACGGACCGCGCTGCTGCGGGGCATCCGCCCGCGCCGGTCCCGAACACCACCCGAACCGTGCCCAGCGGCCGGGCGGGTGCCACGCTCGTCGGACAAACCGGCGACGTCCATATCGGCCCTTTCAACTGGGGAGTTGGGTGTTTTGCGAGAGGTAACCATAACCCCCCGATCAGGCCGGCGCCATAGGCCCAACCGATGGATACATCCGTTGTAGGTTGGGCCAACCCCAGCTTGGGTACAAGTTCGGGCAAAACATCGCGCCGGCGGCCCGGAGCCCGGTCGCTACCATCGAGGGACTCGACGGGCATCGCGGCCCGCCAGAGCCACGAGGAGAAACGTGACCGACAGCGACAGCCCAGACATCGAGGACATCGAGAAGTTCGACCCCGGCCTGACCCAGCGCCTGATGGGCGTGATGCGCCCGTTCCTCAAGACCTATTTCCGGTCCGAGGTCCACGGCTTGGATTCATTCCCGCCGGGCGGGGCGCTGGTGGTGGGCAACCACTCCGGCGGCATGTTCCCGATGGACGTCCCGATCTTCAGCGTCCACTTCTACGAGAAGTTCGGTTACGGCCGGCCGGTCTACACGCTCAGCCACGACATCCTCATGACCGGCCCGACGGCGTCGCTGTTCAGGCGCACCGGCTACATCCGGGCCAACCGGGAGAACGCGGCCAAGGCGCTGCGGTCCGGGGGCGTGGTGGTGGTGTTTCCCGGCGGTGACTACGACGCGTACCGGCCCACGTTCTCGGAGAACGTCATCGACTTCAACGGCCGCAAGGGTTACGTCAGCACGGCGATCGAGGCCGGCGTGCCCATCGTGCCCGCCGTGTCCATCGGCGGCCAGGAGACCCAGCTCTACCTGACCCGCGGCACCTGGCTGGCCGAGCGCCTGGGCATAAAGCGCTTGCTGCGCAGCGCAATTCTGCCGCTGTCGTTCGGCTTCCCGTTCGGGCTCAGCGCCGTCGTGCCGCCCAATGTGCCGCTGCCCGCCAAGATCGTGACGCAGGTGCTGCCGCCCATCGACATCGCCAAGGAGTTCGGCGACGACCCGGACGTCGACGAGGTCGACGAGCACGTGCGGTCGGTGATGCAGCATGCGCTCGACGAGCTGGCCGCCAGGCGACGTTTCCCGATCCTGGGTTGAGCCGTGGCCTCCCCCGTCAACCAGGCGCTCGGCGGCTTCGGTGTCTTCGGCACCCTGTGGCGCGCCGGGATGATCGCGCCGATGCGACCCGACCGCTACCTGAAGATGGCCGCCGCCATGCGCCGCGAGGGCCTGGGCATGACCGTGGGCTTCGCCAGCGCGGCGGCGCGCTGCCCGGACCGTCCCGGCCTGATCGACGAGCTGGGCACGCTGACCTGGCGGCAGCTCGACGAGCGGATCAACGCGTTCGCCGCCGCGCTGCAGGGCCTGCCCTCGGGTCAGCCCAAGGTCGTCGGGATCATGTGCCGCAACCACCGCGGCTTCGTCGAGTCGGTGGTGGCCGTCAACCGGATCGGCTCGGACGTCGTGCTGCTCAACACGTCGTTCGCCGGGCCGGCCCTGGCCGAGGTGGTCAACCGCGAGGGCGTCGACGCCGTCGTGTACGACGAGGAGTTCACCGAGATCGTCGACCGCGCGCTGGCCGACAAGCCGGACGCCACCCGGATCCTGGCCTGGACCTCCGACGGGCCGCGCGGCGCGACGGTCGAACGGCTGATCGCCGAGCACGCCGGCCAACGGCCGCACCGCACCGGGCGCAAGGGCAGGATGATCCTGCTGACCTCCGGCACCACCGGAACGCCCAAGGGCGCCAACCAGACTGGGGGCAACGCCGGGGTGGGCACGCTCAAGGCGATCCTGGACCGCACGCCGTGGCGGGCCGAGGAGACCATCGTGATCGTGGCGCCGATGTTCCATGCGTGGGGCTTTTCGCAGCTGATCTTCGCCGCGTCGATGGCATGCACCGTGGTCACCCGGCGCAAGTTCGACCCGGAGGCCACCCTGGACCTCGTCGACCGCCACCGGGCGACCGGCCTGGCGGTGGTGCCGGTGATGTTCGACCGCATCATGGAGCTGCCCGCCGAGGTGCGAAACCGCTACAGCTGCAAGTCGTTGCGGTTCGCCGCGGCGTCCGGGTCGCGGATGCGCCCCGACGTCGTCATCGCGTTCATGGACCAGTTCGGCGACGTGATCTACAACAACTACAACGCCACCGAGGCCGGCATGATCGCCACCGCCACCCCGGCGGACCTGCGCGCGGCGCCCGACACCGCGGGCCGCCCGGCGGGCGGAACCGAAATCCGCATCCTGGACAAGGAATTCAACGAGCTGCCCACCGGCGAGGTCGGCACCATCTACGTCCGCAACGACACCCAGTTCGAGGGCTACACGTCGGGTACCACGAAGGACTTCCACGCCGGGTACATGTCGTCAGGCGACGTCGGATACCTCGACGAGGCCGGGCGGCTGTTCGTCGTCGGGCGTGACGACGAGATGATCGTCTCCGGCGGTGAGAACGTCTACCCGATCGAGGTGGAGAAGACGCTGGCGGCACACCCGGACGTAGCGGAGGCCGCGGTGATCGGCGTGGACGACGAGCAGTACGGCCAGCGCCTGGCGGCCTTCGTGGTGCTGGTCCCGGGCGCCGGCACCACCGTCGACACGCTTAAGCAGCACGTGCGCGACAACCTGGCCAACTACAAGGTGCCCCGTGAAATCACCGTCCTCGACGAGCTGCCCCGCGGCAGCACCGGCAAGATCCTGCGCAACGAGCTGCAGGCACGGGTCGGCGGCTGATGCGCTTCCAGATCCGAAAGCCGCGGCCGCTGGCGCGGGCCGCGCTGGAATTGGCCAACGCCGCCAACGGATTACGGCCGCTGGCCCGCAAGGGATACAGCACCGTGCTGGTGTTCTGGTTCGGCTGGCCGACGTCGGAGGTGCCCGGGGTGTACTTCTCCGCCTCGCTGGTGGACGCGCTGCGGCGCGGGCGGCGCGGCGACTTCGCCGGGCGGCGCGGCAAGGCGGCGCTGGCGATGACGGCCGCGTCCTGGGCGATCCTGGCGGTGATCCGCTACCGCGGCGTCACCACGCCGGGCCCGGTGCTGGAGGCCGGCCTGCGCGAGCAGCTGGGCCACGACTACACCGAGGCGCTGGAGGCGCTGCCGCAGACCCAGCCCACCCGCAGCGGCCGGCGCAGCCTGCCGCTGGGCAACACCGTGGCGCGGCGCCGCTACGTCGAGAAGACGAACGTGGTGTCCTACGGCCCGCACGGCCGCGCCAACCTGGCCGACATCTGGCGGCGCCGCGACCTGCCGCGCGACGGCAAGGCGCCGGTGCTGCTGCAGGTCCCCGGCGGCGCCTGGGTGATCGGCATGCGCCGCCCCCAGGCCTACCCGCTGATGAGCCACCTGGCCGCCCGCGGTTGGGTGTGTGTGTCGATCGGCTACCGGGTCTCGCCCGTACACACCTGGCCCGACCACATCGTCGACGTCAAACGGGCGCTGGCCTGGGTCAAGGAAAATATCGCCCGCTTCGGCGGCGATCCGAACTTCGTGGCGATCACGGGCGGGTCGGCCGGCGGCCACCTGTCCGCGCTCGCGGCGCTGACCCCCAACGACCCGAAGTTTCAGCCGGGCTTCGAGGAGGCGGACACCTCGGTGACCGCCGCGGTTCCGGTCTACGGGCGCTACGACTGGTTCTCCACCCACGGCGAGGGGCGCGCCGAGTTCATCGGGCTGCTCGAAAAGTTCGTCGTCAAAAAGAAATTCGCCACCCACCGGCACATCTACCTGGACGCCTCGCCGATCCGCGAGTTACGAGCCGACGCGCCACCGTTTTTCGTGCTGCACGGCCGCGACGATTCGCTCATCCCGGTCGGTGAGGCGCAGGAGTTCGTCGAGGAACTGCGCGCGGTGTCGAAGTCCCCGGTCGCCTACGCCGAATTGCCGCACGCCCAACACGCTTTCGACATCTTCAGTTCCCCGCGGGCACACCGGTCCGCCGAGGCGGTCGCCCGGTTCCTGTCGTGGGTGTACGCGACGAATCCACCCGAGCGCGACCGGGAATAGACGGCGCGCCCCCGTGGCTCTGGTTGCCATGGTCCAGAAGCCCGATCCCGAGACGCTCAAGGCGATGAACGCCAACATCACCGACGAGTTTCGCGCCAACGCCGGCAAAGTTGGGGGGCGATTCGAGGGCAATGAGCTGCTGCTACTCACCACGACGGGCGCGAAGTCCGGGAATCCGCGCGTCGCGCCGCTGGTGGCCTTCCGCATCGACGACAGGCTGCTGATCGTCGCGGGTTACGGCGGGGCCGACGTCAACCCGGCGTGGGTGCACAACCTGCGGGCCAACCCGCGCGCGCACGTCGAGCTCGCCACCGGCTCGTTCGACGTCGTCGCGCGCGAACTCGACCCAGCGGAACGTGAGGCGGTCATCCCCCGGATCAACGCGACCACACCGGCGTTCGCGTACGCGAACTACCAGTCGAAAACCACCCGCACCATCCCGATATTCGAGCTGCAGGCCGACGAGGCGTGACCGGCCGGTCACTCCTTCGCGGCGGCCTTCTCCAGCTCGGTCAGCGCCGGCTCGATCCGGTCGGCCATGTCGTCGATGTCGTTGGCCACCTCGGGCGTCGTCACGAAGCCGAAGTCCAGGTAGTCGGTGTAGGAGAAGCAGGTGATGTTCAGCGCGACGTCCATCACGGGCGGCCCGAGCGGCACCAGCGAGTCCAGCTTGGCGCCGGCCATGTACAGCGGGAACGGCGGACCGGGGACGTTGGACACCACCAGGTTGATCGGGGCCAGGTTTCGCGATAACCCGCTGGCCGTGTAGGCGCGGGCGGCCAGCTGCAGCAGCCCAGGCGGCGTCGTCTCGGTCAGCCCCATGATCTGGTGCGCGGACAACGCCTTGGCCATCAGCTTGGCGCTCTGGGTGCTTTCGTGGATGGCCCGCAGCCGCTCGGCCGGGTCCTCGATGTCGGTCGCCAGCGACGCGGTCATCGAGCTCACCTTGTTGCCGACGTCGTCCTTGGTCTCGTCGGTGCGGGTGGAGACGGGGATCTGCGCGATGAGCGGCTTGGCCGGCAGCTCGCCGCGCTTCTGCAAGTAGTCGCGGGCGGCGCCGGCGACCAGCGCGAGCACCACGTCGTTGAGCTTGACGCCGTAGGCGTCCTTGATGGCCTTCACCCGGGACAGCTCCACACGGCAGCCGCTGACCCGCCGGTGCGGCGACACGGGCGCGTTGAACCGGGTCTTGGGCGCCTCGAAGTAGCGCGGCGGCCTGCTGCTGACGCCCAGCGCGGCGATCTGCTGGCGCAGGGTCTGCTCCACCAGCCGGGCGATGCGAAAGGGCGTCTTGACGCCGACGTTGATCAGGGCGCCCACCGCGCGCCGCTCCAGCCCCGGAAGCTGGAAGCCCACCAGCGAGCCGACCGTTTCCTGTTGCGGCGGGCGGGGTTCCGGCTCGACGTCCAACAGGATTTCGCCCAGCCCGGCGCCCGAGACGCCGTCGACGATGGCGTGGTGCATCTTGGTCAGCGTCGCGATCCGCCCGCCCTCGACTCCCTCGATCACCCACATCTCCCAGAGCGGCCGGGAGCGGTCCAGCTTGTAGGACATCAGACGCCCGACGAGCTCCTCGAGCTCGCGGCGGCCGCCCGGGGCCGGGACGCCGATGCGGCGGATGTGGAAGTCGACGTCGAGCTCCTCGTCCTCGACGAACCACGGCCGGTCCAACCCGAGTGGCGCGCCGGTGACCCGCCAGCGCAGCTGCGGCAGCTCGGGCAGCCGCTCGATCAACAGTTCGCGGAGCCGCTGAAAGCTGTACTCGGGGGCGTCTTTGGGATCGCAGATCGCCAGAGCACCGACATGCATGTGCCAGCCCGCAGTTTCCGCAGACCAAAACGCCGCGTCAACGCTCGAAAGCCGTTTCATGCCCTGACCGTAGCCCTCCCCCGCCCCTCGTGCCCAGCCCTTTGCTGGCCCGGTTAAGCATCCTCCAGCAGGTCGGGCGTCACGGCCGACTCAGTGTCCGGGATCCCCTCGACCTTCGCCTTGCGGTCGGCCATGGACAGCAGCCGCCGAATGCGGCCGGCGACAGCGTCTTTCGTCATCGGCGGGTCGGCCAGCCGGCCCAGCTCCTCCAGGGAGGCCTGCCGGTGCTCGACGCGCAGCCTGCCAGCCGAGGCCAGGTGGTCCGGGACGGTGTCGCCGAGGATCTCCAGCGCGCGCTCCACCCGGGCGGCGGCCGCGACCGCCGCGCGCGCCGAGCGGCGCAGGTTGGCGTCGTCGAAGTTGGCCAGCCGGTTGGCCGTCGCGCGGACCTCGCGGCGCATCCGCCGCTCCTCCCACACCAGCCGCGTGTCCTGGGCGCCCATCCGGGTCAGCAGGGCGCCGATCGCCTCGCCGTCGCGCACCACCACCCGGTCGGCCCCGCGCACCTCGCGGGCCTTGGCGCTGACCCCCAGCCGCCGCGCCGCGCCCACCAGTGCCAGCGCGGCCTCGGGGCCGGGGCAGCTGACCTCCAGGGCCGACGAACGTCCCGGCTCGGTCAGCGAACCGTGCGCCAAAAAAGCCCCCCGCCAGGCCGCTTCGGCGTCGGCGATGCTGCCGCCGACCACCTGGGCCGGCAGCCCGCGCACCGGGCGGCCCCGCAGGTCGAGCAGCCCGGTCTGCCGTGCCAGGGCCTCGCCGTCGTTGGCCACCCGCAGCACGTACCGGGTGCTCTTGCGAATCCCGCTGGCCGACAACACATGCACGACGGCGTTGTACCCGTAGAGCTCGAAGATGTCCTTGCGCAGCCGGCGCGCGACGTTGCCCAGGTCCACCTCGGCCTCGACGACCACCCGGCCGCCCACGATGTGCAACCCGCCGGCGAACCTCAGCAGGGACGTGACCTCCGCGCGCCGCGCGCTGACCGACTTCACAACCAGGCGGCTCAGCTCGTCCTTGACTTCGGTCGTCATCGCCACGCGTCGTCACCCCTCTCGCCGTCGACCCGGATCTCGTTCGTGGTCGTCGCCGAAGGGGTTTGAGGGCCTTTTAAACCATCACTATGGCCCGCTCGGACCCCGTCGAGCGCCGCCGCGAGCTTGCCCGGGTCATGTAAAGGTGTACCAGGTCGGGACACGTCCACGAAGTGGACCTCGGCTTCGAGCAGCGTCGCGGTGCGCCGCAGTTGCTCGCGTTCGCGCTCGCCCGGCACCCGCTCGGCATCAATGATGATGTCGTGCACGGTGAATCCGGGCGCATGCTGGGCCAGCACGTGCAGGTGGCGTTCCACCGAGAAGCCGGCCGTCTCCCCCGGTTCGGCGACCAGGTTGAGCACCAGCGCCCGCCGTGCCGTGGTCGACCGCAGCGCCGAGGCCAGGCCCGGCACCAGCACGTGCGGGATCACACTGGTGAACCACGACCCGGGCCCCAGCACCACCAGGTCGGCGGCCATGATGGCGTCGACGGCCTGCCGGGTCGCCGGCGGGTTGGGCGGAAGCAGCCGCACCCGTCGCACCTTGCCCGGCGTCGTCGCGATCGCCACCTGGCCGCGGATCAGGCGGAAGATCCGCGGGTCGGCCTCCAGGCCGGACACGTCGGCCTCGATCTGCAGGGCGATCGGGCACATCGGCAAGACCCTGCCCTTGACCCCGAGGATGCGCCCGAGCTCGTCGAGGGCGGCGACCGGATCGGCCAGCACCTCGCTGAGGCCGGCCAGCAGCAGGTTGCCGATCGGGTGGCCGGCCAGCGCGCCGTTGCCGCCGAAGCGGTGCTGCAGGATGGTCGCCCACAGCCGTCCGTACGGGCTATCGGATGCCAACGCCGCCAAGGCCATTCGCAGATCGCCGGGCGGGATCACGTCCAATTCGCTGCGCAGCCGGCCCGACGAGCCGCCGTCGTCGGCGACAGTGACCACCGCGGTGACATGCGGCGTCAGCCGGCGCGCCGCGGACAGCGTCGCATACAGGCCGTGTCCGCCCCCCAAGGCAACGATGCCATCACTCATTCGCGACCCAGATCCCGGTGCAGCACCCGCACCGCCAGCTGAGGGTTACCCCGAAGCAGCTGCATCAATGCCTCGGCGATCGCGACGCTGCGATGCTTGCCGCCCGTGCAGCCGATGGCGACCGTCATGTAGCGCTTGCCCTCCCTGCGGTAGCCGTCGACAACGAGGTTCAGCAGACGATGGTAAGCGTCGAGGAACTCGGCCGCGCCGGGCTGGCCCAACACGTAGTCGCGCACGGCCGGATGCTCGCCGGTGAGCGGACGCAGGTCATCGACCCAGTGCGGGTTGGGCAGGAACCGGACGTCCATCACCATGTCGGCGTCCATCGGCAGGCCGTACTTGAAGCCGAACGACTCGACGGTGACGCTGGTCGACGCCCCGGTCTCGCCGCCGAAGGCGCGCTCGATGGTCTCCCGCAGCCCCCGCACCGACAGCGTGGACGTGTCGATGATCAGGTCGGCGGTGGCGCGGACCGGCGCCAGCATCCTGCGCTCGGCGGCGATGCCCTCGGCCAGCGTCTGCTCGCCCTGCAGCGGGTGGCTGCGGCGGTTCTGTTCGTAGCGGCGCACCAACATGTCGTCGGAGGCCTCCATGAACACCACGCGCGGCGTGATGTTGCGGGTGGCCAGCTCGTTGCGCACCTCGTCGAGATCGCCGGTGAAGCCCCGCGACCGGACGTCCATCACGACCGCGAGCTGGGTGATCCGCGACCCGGCGGCCAGCCCGAAATCGACCATCCGGGTGATCAGCTGGGGCGGCAGGTTGTCGGCCACGTACCAGCCGAGGTCCTCGAGCACCTTGGCCGCCGTGCCCCGCCCGGCGCCCGACAGCCCCGTCACCAGGACGACGTCGATCCCCGCCCCCTCGTCTTGGGTTGTCATTCGGCGACTTCGGGTTGCTCGGGTCGCAGCGCCTCGAGGACGGCCGTGGCGGTGGCCACGCCGATGCCCGGAACGGCGGTGATCTGGTCGACGGTGGCCTCCTTGAGGCGGGCTATCGATCCGAAATGGGTTACCAGCGCCTTGCGGCGATGCTCTCCCAATCCTGGCACCGAATCCAACGCTGAGGCGGTCATTCGCTTGGATCGCTTGCTGCGATGGTAGGCGATGGCGAACCGGTGCGCCTCGTCGCGGACGCGCTGCAGCAGATAGAGGCCCTCGCTGTTGCGCGGCATGATGATCGGGTCCGGCTCGGAGGGCACCCAGATCTCCTCCAGCCGCTTGGCCAGGCCGATGACCGCGACGTCGGTGATGCCGAGTTCGTCGAGCACGGCCGAGGCCGCGTTGACCTGCGGCGCGCCGCCGTCGACGACGTACAGGTTGGGCGGGTAGGCGAAGCGGCGCGATTTTCCTTCGGGGGAAAGCACATTGGGGTCTTTTTGCTCGCTGAGGTGCCGCGCGAACCGGCGGCGGGTCACCTCGGCGATGGAGGCGACGTCGTCGGAGCGCCCCTGCCCGGCGGCCTCCCGGATGCCGAAGTGGCGGTAGTCCGACTTGCGCGGCAGCCCGTCCTCGAACACCACCAGCGAGCCCACCACGTCGGTGCCCTGCACGTGGCTGATGTCGACGCATTCGATGCGCAGCGGCGCATCGGCCAGTCCCAGCGCCTCCTGAATGTTCTGCAGCGCAGCCGATCTCGCGTTGAAGTCGCCGGCCCGCTTCAGCTTGTGTTGCTGCAGCGCCTCTTTCGCGTTGCGCAGCACGGTCTCGGCCAGGGCTTTCTTGTCGCCGCGCCGCGGCACCCGCAGGACGACCCGCGAGCCGCGCAGCCCGGACAGCCAGCTGGTCAGCTCGTCGGCGTTGGACGGCAGGCACGGCACCAGCACCTCGCGCGGGACGGGGTTGGTGGATTCGTCGGCGGCCCCGCCGAGTTCGGCCTGCTCCCCGTAGAACTGGGTCAGGAACTGCTCGACCAACCGCTCCTCGCCGGATTCGCCCGGGTCGCCGGACTTTTCGACGATCCAGCCGCGCTGGCCGCGGACCCGGCCGCCGCGGACGTGGAACACCTGCACCGCCGCCTCCAGGTCGTCGTCGGCGAACGCGACCACGTCGGCGTCGGTGCCGTCGCCGAGCACCACGGCCTGCTTCTCCATCGCGCGCTTCAGGGCGCCCAGGTCGTCGCGGAGCCGCGCGGCCCGCTCGAAGTCGAGCTGCTCGGCCGCGGCGTTCATCTGCTGCTCCAGCTCGCGGGCGAACCGGTCGGTCTTGCCGGACAGGAAGTCGCAGAAGTCGTCGACGATCTGGCGATGCTGCTCGGCGCTGACCCTGCCGACGCAGGGGGCCGAGCACTTGTCGATGTAGCCGAGCAGGCACGGCCGGTCGATCTGCTTGTGCCGCTTGAAGACTCCTGCCGAGCAGGTGCGCGCCGGGAAGACGCGGGTGAGCAGGTCCAGCGTTTCGCGGATCGCCCACGCGTGGGAGTACGGGCCGAAGTAGCGCACGCCCTTGCGGCGGGGGCCGCGATAGACCATCAGCCGGGGGAACTCCTCGTTGAGGGTGACGGCCAGCACCGGGTAGGACTTGTCGTCGCGGTAGCGGACGTTGAAGCGCGGATCGAATTCCTTGATCCAGTTGTATTCGAGTTGCAGTGCCTCGACTTCGGTGTTGACCACCGTCCACTCGACCTTGGCCGCGGTGGTCACCATCTGCCGGGTCCGCGGGTGCAGGCCGGCGACGTCGGCGAAGTAGGACGTCAACCGGCTGCGCAGGCTCTTGGCCTTGCCGACGTAGATGACCCGTCCGTGCGCGTCCCGGAATCGATAGACGCCCGGCTCGACCGGGATGGACCCGGGCGCGGGGCGATACGTTGCGGGATCTGGCACGCATCCAGGCTAGTAGCCACTGAGGACACGTCCGACCTGCCCCGAAAACCGCCGGACCCGCCGGGCGGACGGCTACGATCCGCGTATCGCTGGGCGACTGATACCGCTGGGAGTTCCGAAATGTCGTTTGTGATCGCGGCTCCGGGGCTCGTCACGGACGCGGCGGCCGATATCGCCGGTATCGGTTCGTCGGTGGCGGCGGCCCATCGGGCGGCCGCGGCGACCACCACCGGGGTGGTGGCGGCCGCCGGCGATGAGGTGTCGGCGGCGATCGCGTCGCTGTTTTCCGGCCACGCCCTGGACTACCAGGCGCTCGGCCTGCAGGCCGAGGCGTTTCACGCCCAGTTCGTCGCGGCGCTGGCCGGGAGCGCGGGCGCGTACGCAGCCGCCGAGGCGGCCAGCGCCTCCCCGCTGCAGATCGTCGCGCAGGACGTCCTCGGGGTGATCAACCTGCCCACCGAGCTGCTGGTCGGGCGCCCGCTGATCGGCAACGGCGCCGACGGGACGCCGGGAACGGGACAGGCCGGCGGGGCGGGCGGCATCCTGCTGGGCAGCGGCGGCAACGGCGGGTCCGGAGCGTCGGGCCAAGCCGGCGGCCCCGGCGGCCCGGCGGGCTTGCTCGGCTCGGGGGGCTCCGGCGGCGTGGGCGGCTGGGACGCGTCCGGCGGGGCCGGCGGCACCGGCGGGTTGCTCTGGGGCAACGGCGGCGTGGGCGGGATCGGCGGGCCTTTCGGTACCGGCGGCGTCGGCGGCAACGCGCTGTTGTTCGGTGACGGCGGGCGCGGCGGGCTCGGCGGGGAACTGGGCGGCGTCGGCGGTACCGGCGGCCGCGGCGGCTGGCTCGTCGGTAACGGCGGCGCGGGCGGGACCGGCGGGGTTTCCGGCGGTCCCGGCGGGGTCGCGGGCGGTCCCGGCGGCCCCGGCGGCGTCGCCGGGATGGTGGGCCTGCACGGGGCGGCCGGCGCCACCGGTGGCGCACCCACCATCCCGGTGCAGGTGGATCCGCAGATCAACAGGCCCTACGTCGACGTCTCCATCGCCGGCGGGCCGAATTCGCAGGTGATCCTCGACACCGGGTCCCGCGGTCTTGTCGTCCCACCGCAAGACGTCAACTTCGCGTCCCTCGGCGCGCCGACCGGGACGGGCAGCGTCACGTACGGGGACGGCGGAAATACCGTGACCGAGAACTACACAACGTATTCGGCCACGGTGAATTTCGGGAACGGCATCATCAGCCAGCCGACCAAGGTCGCGGTCATCACCTCGGTCACGCAGACGCAGAACGGCCAGACAACCAACTTTCCCGCCGCCGCCGGACTGCCCGTGCTGGGCATCGGCGGAAGCAATCTCGTCGGCCCCCTGACCACTAGCCCCGTGCAAGCCCTGCCCGACACCCTCAGCCAGGGTGTGCTCCTCAACGAGCCGGCGGGTACGGCGCAGTTCGGCGCCAACCCGCTGACCGCCCTCACCTCGTCGTCCGGCGCGCCGGTCACCACGCTGAAGGTGTCGGTCAATGGGGGCACCCCCGTGACCGTTTCGAACGCGTTTGTCGATTCCGGCGGCCTGTGGGGAGACGTGCCGGCCGCGCTGGGCACCGGCTCGGTGGGCGGTTACGTGCCGCAGGGCACCACGCTCACCGTCTACACCGCCAACAATGTCGCCATCTACCAGGAGACGGTCGGCGCGGCTCCCACGGCCCCGGCTGTGGTCAGCGGCGCCAATGGCCTTTTCAACACGGGGAATATCCCGTTCGAGACCATCCCGATCTACCTGTCGTACAGCCCGCTCAACACCGGGACGTTGTTCTACGACGCCTAAGTGGCGCAAGGTATCCGAGCCCTTCGGCATCTGGCGGCGTCAGGGCACCCGCCGCAGGATTCTCCAGCCGGTGACGAGCGCGGCGCCGACCATCAGCAGCCACTGCGCTATGTCGACCACGAGGTGGCCTCGGCGGGGGCGTTCCCAGTGCGGTCCCCGCTTCCTACCTCCATGGCCACAGTGCGGCAGTAAAAGCAAAGTTGGGGGCCGACAGTGGGATACCCGCAGGAAGGGCAGATAGCTACGCTCACCGATTCGGCCCTCCTAGTCGACGTGTGTTTAATGTCTTCGGCATTCCCCGTCGGCGGCCGCCTAAACGCGGCCATGTCGAAGTCGATCCATGCGGTATTTCGCCGCGGAGAACCGATTCGTTTCGATGGGTCCGAGGCCGTCCCCGTGGCGGGGCGGCGGCCGCTGGTGAACACTACGTCGCGGCCGCATCACCTCACGCTGCGGGGACATGCCGTGGGGGTCCGACAAGCATTCGACGACATATGAGTCTCATATGAGGTCGAAGCCGCCGCCCCACCGACACCCAGTGCCCTTCATAGGCTCCCCTCCGGTTATCGACGGAAGAGAGTATGAGGCCAATGACTTTTCGCCATCTCGTGGTCAGTGTGGGCGCAGTCGCCGCGATCGTCGGCGTCGGAGCGTCTACCGCACCTGCGGCCCGGGCCGAACCGCCCTACAAGAACTGCACCGAAGCCCACAAGGACGGCCGGTACAACATTCCCAGGGGCGATCCTGCCTACCAGCAGAAGCTGGACCGCGACAACGACGGCATCGCCTGCGAAGGCTGAGACGCCCGGCGGCTCAGCCGCCGCGCAAATCCGGCCGGTAGCGCGCCAGCAGCGACCGCACGGTGTCCATGGCGTCGACGGCGCGCTCCCGGTCGGCGGCCTGGATCGCCATCAGGGGCACGTACTCGTCGTCGGGCAGGTCGATGCGCGCCCAGCGCTTGCCGGCGGGAAACGACACGCCGACCACGTCGCGCCAGGGAATAAGCCTGTAGCCGAAAAGGTTTCGCACCGCCAACCCGGCCGGCCCGACGCGCAGCCGGGGCCGGGCGAACAACAGCACACCGCCGGCGATCAGCAGGCCGAGCGCGGCTATCGCCACCTGATCGGAGGTGTGGAAGATGACGCCGCTGGAGCTCACCTTCAGCAGCAGGCCCACGACGATGTGCACGGCGGCGATCAGAAACGCTGCGACATAGACGAATACCGGCGTCCGGTGGGGACGCAGCTCGACATCCCAGGCTTCGCGGTTCGGCGCAGTCACGACCGGGCGCGCAGGTCACGCAGGGTCAGGGCGGCGGTCAGCGCCGCACCGGCGGCCTGGGCCCCCTTGTCCTCGGCCGACGCCGGAAGCCCGGCCCGGGCCAGCGCCTGCTCCTCGGTGTTGGTGGTCAACACGCCGTTGGCGACGGGCGTCGACGCGTCCAGGGCGACCCGGGTCAGCCCCTGCGTCACCGAGTCGCAGACGTACTCGAAATGCGGTGTCTCACCCCGGATTACGACGCCGAGGGCGATGACGGCGTCGTGGTTGGTGGCGAGCTGCTGGGCCACCACCGGAATCTCGATCGCGCCGAGCACGCGGACCACCGTCGGGTCGTCGATGCCCGACTCGGCGGCGACCTTGCAGGCGCCGGCCAGCAGCGCGTCACAGATCTGGCCGTGCCAGGTGCTCGCGACGATCCCGAGGCGCAGGCCGGACGCGTCCAGCGCGGGCAGCTGCGGCTCCCCGCTACCGCTCATCGGCGCCATCCCCCGCAAGCGGGTGGTTCCCCCACCTCAGCATCACTACGTTCGGCATCGTCGCCGGCGCGCAGCTCACAGAGCACCGCCGAATTCTCCCGGCAGATGGACGGATTCGTGGAAGTCGTCCAGCCCCACCAGGTCGTGACCCATCTTGTCGCGCTTGGTCATCAGGTAGCGGATGTTCTCCGCGTTGGCGCGCACCGGCAGTGGCACCCGCTCGATGATGTGCAGGCCGTAGCCGTCCAACCCGACCCGCTTGGCCGGGTTATTGGTCAGCAGCCGCATCGAGCGCACCCCCAGGTCGACGAGGATCTGGGCGCCGATGCCGTAATCCCTTGCGTCGGCGGGTAATCCGAGCTTCAGGTTGGCGTCGACGGTGTCGGCTCCGGCGTCCTGCAGCTGGTAGGCCTGCAGTTTGTGCATCAGGCCGATGCCGCGGCCCTCATGGCCGCGCATGTAGAGCACCACGCCGCGCCCTTCGCGCGCGACCATCGCCATCGCGGCGTCCAGTTGCGGCCCGCAGTCGCAGCGGCGCGACCCGAACACGTCACCGGTCAGGCATTCGGAGTGCACGCGCACCAGAACGTCGTCGCCGTCGGCGTTCGGGCCGGCGATCTCGCCGCGCACCAGCGCCACGTGTTCGACGTCCTCGTAGATGCTGGCGTAGCCGATCGCGCGGAACTCGCCGTGCCGGGTGGGGATCCGCGCCTCGGCGATCCGCTCGATGTGCTTCTCGTGCTTGCGCCGCCATTCGATCAGGTCGGCGATGGTGATCAGGGCGAGGTCGTGCTCGTCGGCGAACACCCGCAGCTCGTCGGTCTGGGCCATCGAGCCCTCGTCCTTCTGGCTGACGATCTCGCAGATCGCGCCCGCGGGCTGCAGGCCCGCCATCCGGGCCAGATCGACGGCGGCCTCGGTGTGGCCCGGCCGGCGCAGCACGCCACCGTCCTTGGCGCGCAACGGAACCACGTGACCGGGACGGGTGAAATCCTCGGCAATGCTCGTGGGGTCGGCCAGCAGCCGCATCGTCGTGGCCCGATCCGAGGCCGAAATCCCCGTGCCGACGCCGTTTTTCGCATCGACGGTGACGGTGTAGGCGGTCCCGTGCTTGTCCTGGTTCACCGCGTACATCGGCAACAGACCCAGCCGGTCGCAGATCGCGCCGTCCAGCGGGACGCACAGGTAGCCCGACGTGTAGCGGACCATGAAGGCCACCAGCTCCGGCGTCGCCTTCTCGGCGGCGAAGATCAGGTCGCCCTCGTTCTCGCGATCCTCGTCGTCGATGACGATGACGGCCTTGCCGGCCGCAATGTCGGCAACCGCCCTCTCGACGGAGTCCAACCTCGTCATCTGTTGTTGCCTGCTCTCGTAGGGGCCCACAGGGGAAGCCCAAGTGTTGCATTCAGTATGAACCACCGCGGGGGCGCCGTTATTGCCGCGGCTTTTCCGGGCGCGACGGCGGCGGTGACCGGGTGTGAGGTAAGTCCCAGGTGTGCCCAAGCTAGGTACGGGATGTGAGGTGGGGCGGGGTCGTTTTGGGCTCAATTCTTAAGGGAAGCCTGAGAGACATGAATACAAACAAGCAAACCCGAATGCGTCGCCTGTGCGTTGGCGCGGCGGCGGCCGGCGGTATCGCCGCATCCATGCTGGGGCTCACCGCGGGCACAGCCCAGGCGGCGCCTCCCCCGGCGCCCATGGACCACCACCACTGGTGCCCGGGCGACCAGTGGAACCCCGGCTGGGGCCCCTACCAGAACTGGAACAACTGCCGTGACTGGGACGACAACTACGGCGGCCCGGCCGGCTACGGTGCCCCGCCGCCGTGGGCGCGACCGATGCCGCCGCCCCCGCCGTGGGCGCCGTGGGCCCAGGTCGTATGGAACCCGCAGTTCAATGACTGGGGCTACTGGGACGGCCCCAACTGGCGCGGGCTCTGACCGCCTGATCTCAAGGACAGGCCGCTGGCGCGGCGGCGAACGACCGCCGTCGTCAGCGGCCTGCCGTCATCAACCTCTCTACATATTTGGCGATGACGTCGACCTCGAGGTTGACCTCGGTGCCGACCGGTGCGCCGCCCAGGGTGGTCAGTTCCCGCGTCGTCGGGATCAGCGACACCTCGAACCAGTCCCGCGGCTCGGAACCCAGGCCGGACACCGTCAGGGAAATCCCGTCGACGGTGATCGACCCCTTTTCGACGACGTAGCGGGCGACGGTCGCCGGAACCTCGATCCGCACCACCTCCCAGTGCTCGGAGGGTGTGCGGTCCACCACCCGGCCGGTGCCGTCCACGTGCCCCTGCACGATGTGGCCGCCGAGCCGGCTGTTGACGGCGGCGGCGCGCTCCAGGTTCACCCGGCTGCCGACCTGCAACCCGCCGAGGTTGGACCGGTTCAGGGTCTCGCCCATCACGTCGGCGGTGAACTGGCCGTCGGGCTTCAGCTCGGCAACCGTCAGGCACACGCCGTTGACGGCGATCGAATCGCCGTGGCCGGCGTCGGCGGTCACCACCGGCCCGCGAATGGTCAGCCGCGCGGCGTCAGCGAGCACGTCCCGCCCGGTGATCTCCCCGAGCTCCTCGACAATTCCGGTGAACATTGCACCAGGTTAATGGGCCGATGCGCGGCGGAGCGGCCCCCGCGTTTCCCAAGCCGCTCACAAGCACCCTCTACGATGCAGGGTATGCAAACCCCCCGCCGTCTCTCGGCCGTCCTTGCATTCTTGAGCCTCGCCACCGCCCTGGTCGCGGGCTGCTCGTTCAGCTCGTCGAAAACCGGCAGCGGCCCCCTGCCCGACGCCACCACGCTGGTGAAGCAGTCCACGGACGCCACCAAGAACCTCAAGAGCGCGCACCTGGTGCTGACGGTGGGCGGGAAAATCCCGGGCCTGCCCGTGCGGAACCTGACCGGCGACCTCACCACCTCCCCGAACGTCGCGGCCCAGGGCAACGCCCAGATCAGCTACCTCGGGCAGGACATCAGCGCCGACTTCGTCGTGGTCGGCGGCGACCTCTACACCAACGCGCTCAACCCGGGCGACAAGACGATGACCGACGTCGGGCCCGCCTCGCAGGTTTATGACCCCTCGGCGATCCTGAGCCCCGACACCGGGCTGCCCAACGTGCTGGCGAACTTCACCAACGCCAAGGCCGAGGGGCGCGACCAGATCAGCGGCCAGACCACCGTCCGCATCAGCGGAAACGTCTCGGCGGACGCGGTGAACAAGATCGTGTCCCCGTTCAAGGCGACCCAGCCGGTGCCGGCCACGGTCTGGATCGTGGAGAGCGGTGACCACGAGCTGGCCCAGATCAGCCTGCAACACAGCCCGGGCAACAACGTCCAGATGACGTTGTCGAACTGGAACCAGCCGGTGCAGATCAACAAGCCCGCGGCGGGCTCATGAGCAGGCTGGCGGGACGCCGAGTAGCGATCGGCGCGGGCAGCCTGGCGGTGCTGCTGGGTGCCCTCGACGCCTACGTCGTGGTCACCATCATGCGCGACATCATGCACGACGTCGGCATCCCGGTTAACCAGCTGCAGCGGATCACCCCGATCGTCACGCTGTACCTGCTGGGCTACATCGCGGCCATGCCGCTGCTGGGCAAGGCCTCCGACCGGTTCGGCCGCAAGCGGCTGCTGCAGGTGAGCCTGGCCATGTTCATGGTCGGCTCGGTCGTCACCGCGCTCTCGGTGGCGATCGGCAACTTCGACGTCTCCAGCATGAACGTGGAGATCTTCGGACACCCGCTGCGGGACCTGGTGATCCTCGGCTACCCCATCCAAAACTTCCACCTGCAGACGCTGCACGTGCTGGTCGCCGGCCGGACCATCCAGGGCATCGCCAGCGGCGCGCTGTTGCCGGTGACCCTCGCGCTGGGCGCCGACCTGTGGGCCCAACGCAACCGCGCGGCCGTCCTCGGCGGGATCGGCGCCGCGCAGGAGCTGGGCAGCGTGCTCGGCCCGCTGTACGGCATCCTCATCGTCTGGCTGTTCCGCGACTGGCGCGACGTGTTCTGGATCAACGTCCCGCTGACCCTGGTCGCCATGGTGTTGATCCAGATCAGCCTGCCGTCGCACGACCGCAGCGAGGCGCCGGAGAAGATCGACGTGGTCGGCGGCGTGCTGCTCGCCATCACCCTCGGCCTCGCGGTCATGGGCTTGTACAACCCGAACCCGAACGGTCAGGAGGCGCTGCCCAGCTACGGGTTGCCCCTGGTGATCGCGGCGGCCGTCTTCGGGGTCGTGTTCCTGCTCTGGGAACGCTTCGCGCGAACCCGGCTGATCGACCCGGCGGGAGTGCAGTTCCGGCCGTTCCTGGCCGCGATGGGCGCGTCGTTCGCCGCGGGCGCCGCGTTGATGGTGACGCTGGTCGACGTGGAGCTGTTCGGCCAGGGCGTGCTCGGACTGGACCAGACCAAGGCGGCCGGGATGCTGACGTCGTTTTTGATCGCGCTGCCGATCGGAGCGCTGCTGGGCGGCTTCATTGCCACCCGGGTCGGCGACCGGGCGGTCGCGTTGGTCGGGCTGCTCATCGCGGCCGGCGGCTACCTGCTGATCTCGCGCTGGCCGGTGGACCTGCCGCACTATCGGCACAGCTTCTTCGGGCTGTTCTCGGTGCCCGCGATGAACAACGACCTGCTGATCGGTGGCGTCGCGGTCAACAACGATCTGCTGATCGCCGGCTTTGGGCTCGGGCTGGTGATCGGCCCGCTGACGTCGGCGGCCCTGCGGGTCGTCCCCGCCGCCGAGCACGGCATCGCCTCGGCCGCGGTCGTGGTGTCCCGGATGACCGGCATGCTGATCGGCGTGGCCGCGCTGAGCGCGTGGGGGCTGTACCGCTTCTACCAGATCCTCAACGAGAAGAACGCGACGCTGCCCAGCAGCATGAGCAAGCCGGATCGCGCGGTCGCCCAGGCGCAGAACGTGCTGCCGTCGTTCGCGGCGATGTACGGCGAGATCTTCACCATCACCGCGGGCGTCTGCGTGGTCGGAGCGCTGCTGGGGCTGCTGATCAGCGGCCGCAAGGAGCACGCCGAGGAGCCCGAAGTCCCCGAGGAAGAGCCGGTCAGCGTCCCGACGCCCTGAGCGCTAGCCCTGGCCGCCGTGCGGCACCAGGCTGAGCACCAGATCCGGGCCGGCCCGGTCGATCCCGTCGAACTGCCAGCGCAGCGCACGCGCGATGGTGGGCACCCCGACGTCGTCGACCGCGGTGATGGGCCCCCCGAGCAGCATGGGCGCCACGTAGGCCAGGATGCGGTTGACCGCCCCCGCCCGCAGGAAGGCGCCGGCGAGGGTGGGCCCGCCCTCCAGCAGCACGTCGGTGCGATCCGTCAGCGCCTTGATCACCTCCATGGGATCGTGCGTGCGAATCACCATGGTGCGCGAATCATCGTTGAGAACCTTTGCCTCCGGCGGTATTTCGCGCATCCCCACCACCACCCGCAGCGGTTGGCGGTCGGCCAGCGAGCCGTCGCCGCGCCGGGCGGTCAGCGCCGGGTCGTCGGCCAGCACGGTGCCGGTGCCGACCACGATCGCGTCGGCGATGGCGCGGCGGCGATGCAAATCCGATCGCGAGGCCTCGCTGGAGATCCACCGGCTGCTGCCGTCGGCGGCGGCGCTGCGGCCGTCGACGCTGCTGGCGTACTTCCACGTCACGTGCGGCAGCCCGGTCCGCACCTTGTGCAGCCACTCGCGCAGCGGGCCGGCGGCCACCTGATCGGCCAGCACCCCGGACCGCACCTGCACGCCCGCGGCCTGCAGCCGGCCCGCTCCGCCGCCCGCGATCGCGTTGGGGTCGTCGACGGCGTAGACGACCATGCTCACCCTGGCCTCGATGAGGGCGTTCACGCAGGGCGGGGTCTTGCCGTAGTGATTGCACGGCTCGAGCGTGACGAACGCGATGCCGCCGGCGGCCAGCCCGCCGGCCCGGCGCAGGGCCAGCACCTCGGCGTGCTCGCCGCCCGCGGGCTCGGTGGCGCCGACGCCGACGACGCGGCCCTGCGGGTCCACGATGACGGCGCCGACCGGCGGGTTCGGGTAGGTGGTGCCCTTGACCTGATAGGAGTGCTCGATCGCCAGGCGCATGGCCGCGTCGAGGCTGTCGACCGACTGCGGCTGGTTCATGCGCGCAGATGCGCTGACGCGGCCGCGGCCTGCCGCCGCAACGCCTCGACCGCGGCCTCGGGGTCCTGCGCCCCGTACACCGCCGACCCGGCGACGAAGCAGTCCACCCCGGCCTCGGCGGACTGCTCGATGGTGTCCTCGTTGATGCCGCCGTCGATCTCCACCAGGATCGTCAGCTCGCCCGCGTCGATCATCTTGCGCGCGGTGCGGACCTTGCCGAGCACGTCCGGGATGAAGCTCTGGCCGCCGAAGCCGGGCTCGACCGACATGATGAGCAGGGTGTCGAAGTGCGGGAGGATTTCCAGGTAGGGCTCCAGCGGGGTGCCCGGTTTCACGCTGATCCCGGCCTTGGCGCCGGCGGCGCGGATGTCGCGGGCCACGCCGACCGGATTGCCGGTGGCCTCGGCGTGGAAGGTGACGTTGTAGGCGCCCGCCTCCGCGTACGGGGGCGCCCAGCGATCCGGGTCCTCGATCATCAGGTGGCAATCCATCGGGATGGTGGTGGTGGCCAGCAGCGCCTCCACCACCGGCAGGCCGATCGTCAGGTTCGGCACGAAGTGGTTGTCCATCACGTCGACGTGCAACCAGTCGGCGCCCGGCACGGCGGCCGCCTCGTCGGCGAGGCGCGCGAAATCCGCGGCGAGGATCGACGGCGCGATCAGCGGTCTACCGGTATTGCCAGGCATGTGCGCCACACTACTGAGCGCGGCGGCCAACCTCACTTCAGACGCGGCGCAGCGCGGCGGCGAACATCGCGTCGGTGCCGTGCCGGTGCGGCCACAGCTGCGAGTAGGGGCCCTCCCCCAAGCCCTCGCCGACGGGCTCGAACAGCGGCCGGGTGTCCAGCGCCTGCACCGGCTGACGGCGCAGCGCGTCGCCAACCACCCCAACGGTTTCCGCGAGATGCGGCGAACAGGTCGCATACAGCACCACGCCGCCGGGCCGGGTCAGCGCGATCGCGGCGGCCAGCAGCTCCCGCTGCAGCTTGGCCAGCGGCGGCACGTCGGCCGGCTGCCGACGCCACCGCGCCTCCGGCCGGCGCCGCAGCGCCCCCAGCCCGGTGCACGGCGCGTCGACGAGCACCCGGTCGAAACCGGGCTCGAGGCCGCTCTCCCGCCCGTCCACCCGCACCACGTCGACCGGCAACCCGCGGGTGTTCTCCACCACCAGGTCGGCGCGCCGCGGCGCGGGCTCGATCGCGGTGACGCGGGCCCCCGCGTCCGCGCCCAGCGCCGCCAGCAGCGCGGTCTTGCCGCCGGGGCCGGCGCACAGGTCCAGCCAGCGGCCGGTGTCGCCGTCGACCGGCGCCAGCGTCAGCGCGCGGGCCACCAGCTGGCTGCCCTCGTCCTGGACCAGCGCGGAGCCGTCGCGCACGGGCGCCAGCCGCCCGGGGTCGCCGCCGGGCAGATACACCGCGTAGGGCGAATAACGGCCGACGGTGCCACCCACGGCATCGGCGAGCCCGGCGGCGGTCAGCGCTCCGGGGCGGGCGGCCAGGTGCACCTGGGGCCGCTCGTCGTCGCTGGCCAGGACGGCGTCGAGTTCGGCCGCGGCGGCGCCGAGCGCGTCGGCGAAGGCCTGGGCGATCCAGCGCGGGTGCGCGTGCACGAACGCGGCGTGCCCGACCGGATCCTTCGCCGGGTCGGGGGCCAGCTGCTCGACCCAGGACTTCTCGTCGCGGCGGGCGATGGCGCGCAGCACACCGTTGACGAAACCCGCCCGGGCCGAGTCGAATTCGATCCCGGCCTGATCGACCGTCGTGGACAGCGCGGCGTGGGCGTCGACGCGGGTGCGCAGCAACTGATAGGCGCCGAGGCGGAGCAGGTCGAGCAGCACCGGGTCGATGGCCTCCGGCGAACGACCGGCGGCCGCGCCGATCACCGCGTCGAGCAACCCGCGGGTGCGGCAGGTGCCATAGGTCAGTTCGGTGGCGAAAGCGGCGTCGCGGCCGGTGATTTCGCGCTGGCGCAGCAGCGCGGGCAGGGCCAGGTTGGCGTACGCGTCGCGCTCGCTGACGGCGCGCAGCACCTCGAACGCGGCCGCCCGCGCCGGGTCCAGCGGCCGGCGCGGCTTGCCTGGCCGGGGGCTCATGACGCCCGCGCCGAGGCGTCGAGCCGGGCGCCGCGCGCCCAGTCGACGGCGTTCATGAATTTCTTGCCGGGCGGCTGGATCTGGCCCAGCCGCACCGGCTGTGAGCCGGTGCCGATCCAGACGTTCTTGCGGTCGGCGTGAATAACGCCGGGCGGCAAGGACATTGGAGCCTCCGAGTCGACCCGCACCGGTCCGAGCTTGATCCGCAGGTCACCGACGAGCGTCCACGCGCCCGGGTTGGGTGTGACGGCGCGGATCCGGCGTTCCACCACGGGCGCCGGCAGGTCCCAGCGCACCCGGGCCTGTTCGACGCTGACCTTCGGCGCCACGCTGACCCCCTCGGCCGGTTGCGGCCGCGGCGTCAGGGTCCCGTCGGCGATGCCGTCCAGCGTTGCCGACAGCAGCTCCGCGCCCGAAAGGGCAAGCCGCTCAAGCAGATCGCCCGCGGTGTCGGTCGGCCGAATCGCCTCGGTGACCACCCCGTACACCGGTCCGGAGTCCAGGCTCGGCTCGATCCGGAAGGTGGTCGCCCCGGTGATCGGGTCGCCGGCGGCGATCGCGGCCTGCACCGGCGCCGCGCCGCGCCAGGCGGGCAGCAGCGAGAAGTGCAGGTTGATCCAGCCGAGCGGGGGCACCGCGAGCAGGTCCTCGCGCAGCAGCGCGCCATAGGCCACCACCGGGCAGCAGTCGGGTGCCAACTCCGACAGCTCGGCGACGAACTCCGGGGAGTTGGGCCGCGCCGGCCGCAGCACCGGGATGCCGCGGTCGAGCGCCTCGCGGGCCACCGGGGACGGCTCCGGCCTGCCCCGCCGGCCCGAGGCGGCATCGGGCCGGGTCAGCACCGCGAGCACGTCGTGCCGGGGCGATTCGATGAGGCGACGCAGCGCGGGCAGCGCGGGCTCGGGGGTTCCGGCGAAGACGAGGCGCACGGGCACAAGTGTAGGAAGCACCGGATCTCCGCAGGACACGCCCAGGATTCATACAGTTGCGTCCGTATATTATTTCTATTGGCAATTATTTCTTGCGGTAATGGTCACGACGACGAGGTCGGGCAGCCGCCCATTCCAAGGAGGTCCGATGACCCTCGACGCTGTGGACACCACCATTCCCGACGACGTCGCGGCCACGCATCGCGCGATGTGGGCGCTGGGCGACTACGCCCTGATGGCCGAGGAGGTGATGGCCCCGCTCGGTCCGGTCCTAGTGGCCGCGGCGGGCATCGGGCCGGGCGTCCGGGTGCTCGACGTCGCGGCGGGATCCGGCAACATTTCGCTGCCCGCCGCCCAGACCGGTGCCGACGTCGTCTCCACCGACCTGACCCCCGAGCTGCTGCGGCGCTCCCAGGCGCGGGCCGCCGCGCGGGGGCTGCTGCTCGATTACCGGGAGGCCAACGCGCACGCCCTGCCGTTCGGTGACGGCGAATTCGACGCGGTGATCTCGGCGATCGGCGTGCAGTTCGCGCCGGACCACCGGCGCGCCGCCGCCGAACTGGTCCGGGTTTGCCGCCCGGGCGGGACGATCGGCGTGATCAGCTGGACCCCCGAGGGGTTCTTCGGCCGGATGCTGGCCACCCTTCGCCCCTACCGCCCGAGCCTGTCACCGGCGGTGGCGCCGGCGGCGCTGTGGGGACGCGAGGGATACGTCGCCGGGCTGCTCGGCGACCGGGTCGCGCGCGTCACGACGCTGCGGGGCAAATTGCGGGTGAACCGGTTCGACAGCGCCGAGGCGGTGCACGGCTACTTCAAGGAGCACTACGGCCCGACGATCGAGGCGTACGCGAACATCGGGCACAACCGGGTCCTGGCCGCCGAGCTGGACGCCCAGCTCGTCGAGCTGGCCCGCGAATACCTGGTCGACGGCGCCATGCAATGGGAGTACCTGCTCGTCACCGCCGAGAAGAGCTGAGCCGCTGGTTTACAGGTCGAGGTCGGCGTCCAGGTGGACGTCGGGCTCGCCGCCGGCGGCGGTGAACGCGGTCAGCGCCCGCACCAGCCCGTGCCGCTCCGGCGGCGGCATCTTCGCCACGATGGCGGCGATCTCGGCGCGGCGGTACGCGGTGACCCGCCGGACAACCTCGCGCCCGCGCTTGGTCAGCGCGGCGAGCAGTTCGCGCCGCGAGGTCGGGTGCGGGAGGCGGTCGATCAGCCCGGCGGCGACGAGCCGGTCGACCATCCGGCCGGTGGCCGACGGCTGCACACCCAGCAAACCGGCCAGCGTGGCCAGGTTGACCGGGCCGCGGTTGGACAGGATGACCAGGGTCCGGAACTGAGGAATGGTGATGCTCTCGTCAACCTGCCCGATCGAGCGAGCCGAGATCGCCACCAACAGACGGGATGCCGTCAGCAACGCGTCGGTGATCACGTCCAAGGACTCGTCAGCGGCCGTCGGGTTTTCCGTTGGCATCGTGCCCCCTGTTCCAGGAGTTCTCCAGGCCTGCGCCGCGCAAAGAAGAGGAAGTGTAGCAGCGTTGCAATGTCGAAATCCGAGATTATTTCCCACGAATACTATCGCCCTCAAGCACGATCCGACACGCTTCGGCGAGCCCGTTCCGAAACCCCTGGCAACCGCCGTTGTCACGTTACGATCCGTGTGCCTTGCCCGGTCTGTGAGCGCTCGGCGCTCGTGGCGTAAAGGGGATTACGGATGTCGTTTGTGATCGCAGCTCCCGAATTCGTCTCGGCGGCCGCCACGGATCTGGCCAATGTCGGTTCGGCGGTCAGCCAGGCCAACGCGGCGGCGGCGGCGCCGACGTCGAGCGTGCTGGCCGCAGGCGCCGACGAGGTGTCGGCCGCCGTCGCGTCGCTCTTCGGCGCGCACGCGCAGGCATACCAGGCGCTGAGCGCCCAAGCGGCGACGTTCCACCAGCAGTTCGTCCAGCTGCTCAACGGCGGCGTAACGCAATACGTCGCCGCCGAGGCCGCCAACTCGTCACCGCTGCAATCGGCCGAGCAGCAGGCGCTCAATGCGATCAACGGGCCGAGCCTGGCGCTGAGCGGCCGTCCACTGATCGGCAACGGCGCCGACGGCACGGCCGCCAGCCCGAACGGCGGTGCGGGCGGATGGATTTACGGCAACGGTGGTGCCGGCTACTCCCCCACTACGGCCGGGGCAAACGCCGGAAACGGCGGGGCCGCGGGGCTGGTCGGCAACGGCGGCGCCGGCGGCTCGGCGGCGGCCGTCCCGTCGACCGGAACCCTGTCCGCCGGCAGCGGCGGCGCGGGCGGGCACGGGGGTTGGCTGTACGGCGCGGGCGGCACTGGCGGGGCGGGCGGGAGTGACGCCGCCGCCGGCTTCAACGGCGGCAACGGCGGCGCGGGCGGCAACGCCGGGCTGTTCGGTCCCGCGGGCGCCGGCGGCGTCGGCGGGGCCGCCACCGGCGGCAACATCCCGTCCGTGACGGTCCACGCCGGTAACGGCGGAGCCGGCGGCAATGCCGGGCTGATCGGCGCCGGCGGGGCCGGCGGGGCCGGCGGCGCCAGCCAGACCGGAGCCCACAGCGGCGGTGACGGCGGCACCGGCGGCGCGGGCGGTAATGCCGGCTGGCTGGCCGGCAATGGCGGGGTCGGCGGGGTCGGGGGCAACGCCGACACCACGGCCGGCGGGGGCGGCAACGGCGGCAACGCCGGGCTGCTCTACGGCGGCGCCGCCAACGGCGGCAACACCGGCTCGGGGAACGCCGGCGCAACCGGCGGCACCGGCGGCCACGCCGGACTGATCGGAGCCGGCGGCGCCGGCGGCGACGCCGTTTCCATCAATTCCGCCGGCCGTGGCGGGGCCGGCGGCGGTGGCGGCTACCTGTGGGGCGTCGGCGGGACCGGTGGCCAGGGCGTCGGCAGCCAGGCGGCCGGCGGCGCCGGCGGGAACGCCGGGCTGTTCGGCACCGGCGGGGCGGGCGGCAGCGCCAGCGGGACCCAGGGCACCGGCGGCAACGGCGGCAACGGCGGCTTCCTGGACGGCGACGGCGGCGCAGGCGGCTCCCAGATCAACTTCGGCGGCGGGGGCGACCACGGCGGCAACGGCGGCAACGGCGGGTTCATCGGTAATGGGGGGGCTGGCGGGTCAGCCGTTGGCTCGGGGCCCACGAGTTCTGGCGGCAACGGTGGCAACGCCCAGTACGTCGGCAACGGCGGCAACGGCGGCAACGTCGGGGCCGGGGGCACCCCGGGCAAAGGCGGCACCGGCGGCACGCTGTCCGGCCAGCCGGGCCAGAACGGCACCTAGCCCGTCACCCGATGTGCAGCGGGTCGATCTGCACCCGGGCCGGCTCGTGGTTCTGCCGCGCGCTGAGCACCCCGACGCCGCGCCGCAGCGCGGCCGCCAGCGCCAGGCCCTGCTCACGCGGAACCCGCGCCAGCATCCTGGTCACCGGCACGCCGGCGGGGGTGCCGGCCGGGCGGCGCACGCCCGGCGGCAGGTCGACCGGGCCGAGCAGGTCGGTCCCGTCGGGCAGCCGCACCTCCGCCAGCAGCGCGGCCACCGCGTCGGCGGCCCCATCCACGGCCGCGATGTGCACGCTGGGCGGCAGGCCGACCTCGGCCCGCGCCGTCAGTTCGGCCTCCGCATGGCCCACCGGGTCCCAACGGATCAGCGATTGCACTGTGGGAATGGATGATTCGGCGACGACCAGCACCACGCCGCCGTCGCCGCGGGGGCGCACCAGCGCGGCGGCGCTCATCCAGCGCCACAGGGCGTCCTCGGCGGCGCGCAGGTCCTGCCGGCCCAGCAGCGCCCAGGTGTCCAGCAGCAGCGCCGCCCCGTACCCGCCGTCGGCGCGGGGTTCGGCGCCGGGGGTCGCGACCACCAGCGCCGCGCGGGCGGCCACCTCGCCCACGACGGCGTCGCCCGACGAGGTGATCACCGGGGTGCCGGCGAACGCGCGGCCGAGCTCCTCGGCGGTGCGCCGGGCCCCCACCACCACCGCGCGCACCGCGTCGGATCCGCAACGCGCGCAGCGCAGCTGCGGTTCGGGGCGGCCACACCACCGGCACACCGCCCCAGGACCGCGTTCCTGCAGCGCCAGCGGCCCCGTGCAATGCCGGCACCGGGCGATGGTGCGGCAGCGCCCGCACGCCAGCGACGGGACATACCCGCGCCGCGGCACCTGCACCAGCACCGGCGCCCCGGCCTGCAGCGACGAACGCGCGGCGCGCAGCGCGATCGACGGAATCCGCGCGGTGCGGGCCGCCGGGTCGCGCTCCTCGGCGTAACCGCTGTCGTCGAGGGCGACCACCCTCGGGGTGCGGGCACGCACCACCGGCCGCACCGCAACGATGTCGTGCGCCCATCCGCTGCGCACCAGCGCCTGGGCCTCGGCGGTGCGCGCGAAGCCGCCGATCAGCGCCGCGCACCGCGCCTGGTGCGCGCGCAGCATCGCCACCTCCCGGGCGTGCGGGTACGGCGCCCGCGGCTCGGCCAGGCTGTCGTCGGCGTCGGCCCACACCATGACGAGGCCCAGGTCGGACAGCGGCGCGAAAACCGCGCTGCGGGTGCCGATCACCAGCCGCGCGGTGCCGCGCAGCGCCGCCAGCCAGCGCCGGTAGCGCGCGGCCGGACCCAGACCCGCCGACAGCGCCACGACGCAGTCCTCGTCGAGCCGGGCCGTTGCCGCGCGCCACAGCTCGTCCAGGTCGCGCTGGTCCGGCACGATCGCCAGCGCCGCCCGACCGGCCCGGACGGTTTGCGCGGCGGCCTCGGCGAAGCGGTGCGCCCACGGCTCACCCGGCAGCGCCTGCCAGACCGCCCGGGCGGCGCGCGACTCGCCCAGGGCGGCCAGAAACTGGCCACCACGGCCGTAGGCCTCCCAGCCCGACGGGTCGACGGGCGAGACCACCGGCAGCGCGAGGGCGCGCGCCGGTTCCCGCTCCACCCGCGCGTGCCGGGGCGGCACCGCCAGGCGCAACACGTCGGGCCGGGTCCCGGCGTAGCGCGCCGCCACCGCGTCGACCAGCCGGCGGATCTCCGGCGTGAGCACCGGTTCGGCCGACACGACGCGGTCCAGCCAGCCGAGCTTGCCGGTGTGGTCGGTGTCGTTGCGACGCTCCAGCACGAACGCGTCGACCAGCCGGCCGTGGAACCGCACCCGCACCCGCACCCCGGGCTGGGCGTCGTCGGACTGCTCGGCCGGCACCAGGTAGTCGAACTCGCGGTCCAGGTGCGGCACCGAGAGCATGGGCAGCACCCGGGCGATCGGTTCGACCTCGGGAGTTACCTTGCTGGCCAAGGGAACCGACAACTAGCCTTCGTCGGCCTCGGGCCCGTAATCGCCCTCGTACTCGCCCTCGTAGTCGTATTCGTAATCCGCCTCGTAATCGGGTTCCTCCCGGCCGAAGAAGAATCCCGCCGTGATCAGGACCTGCGCCGCGGCGTACAACCACCAGATCGGCACCGCCAACGCGTCGTTGTACAGGATGAACCGGCCGATGGCGATCATGGCGTCCGACGCCGCGAAACACACCGCCCCCACCGCGGTCCAGATCGTCGGCAGGTCCGCGAGCAGCGCCGCGCAGACCATCGCGGTCAGCACCAGCATGTAGAGCGTCACCGGGACCGTCAGCTTGTCACGGCCCAGGTGCGGCCAAAACCACAGCAATAACGACATGGTGATGAGGCAGATCAGCACGACCGCGGCCAGGCGCGGCCGCGTCGCCCGGGCCAGGGGAACCAGCGCGCCCAGGAAACACAAGTGCGCCAACAGGAATGCGGCCAGTCCCAATCCGAACGACATCGTCCACCACGGGATGGCCAGCAGCCAGTCGCCGACGGCGGACAACAGCAGTGCGGGCATCAGCCAGCGCCGCTCGCGGACGACGGGGTGCGCCACCGCGGCCACCGTCAGCAGCAACGCCATCGACGCCTTGAACGGCGGCTGCAGAACCCAGTGCCCCGTCAAACTCGTTCCGGGCGGCGAGCGCAACGCGAGCACGGTCAGGTACACGCCGTAGCCGAGCCCCGCCCACCCGGCCACCACCCACCCACCGGACACCAGCCGAGGTGCGTACGGTACTTCCATGCCCAGCTTGGAGACCGCGGAGGAAAACCCTGGTATCGACCCCATCTTGCAGAAGGTACTGGATGCGGTTCCGTTCCGGTTAACAACTGACGATGGTGTCGAGGCGGCGCGTCAAAGGTTCCGCGACCTGCCGCGTCGTCCGCTGCACCCGGAACTGAGGGTCGAAGACCGGGCGATCGCCGGTCCGGGCGGCCCCATCGGCATCCGGATCTATTGGCCCTCCGCCGATCCCGGACCGAATACGCCCGTGGTGCTGTTCTTCCACGGCGGCGGCTTCGTCGTGGGCGACCTCGACACCCACGACGGCACCGCCAGGGAGCACGCGGTCGGCGCCGACGCGATCGTGGTGTCCGTCGACTACCGGTTGGCTCCGGAGCACCCCTACCCCGCCGCCGTCGAAGACGCTTGGGCCGCAACGCTGTGGGTCGCCGAGCACGGCCCCGAACTCGGCGCGGATACCGCCCGGATGGCGGTGGCCGGCGATTCGGCCGGCGGGACGATCGCCGCCGTGACGGCGCAGCGCGCCCGCGCCGCCGATCGAGGCGGCCCGGCGATCGCTTTCCAGCTGCTGTGGTATCCCTCCACCCTGTGGGACCCGTCGCTGCCGTCGTTCACCGAAAACGCCACCGCGCCGATCCTCGACGCCAGGGCCGTCGCCGCGTTCTCGCGTTGGTACGCAGGTGAAGTCGACCCGTCGGACCCGCCGCCGGGCATGGCCCCCGGGCGTGCCGAAAACCTGGACGGCCTGCCGCCGGCCTACATCGGTGTCGCCGGCCACGATCCGCTGCGCGACGACGGCATCCGGTACGGCGAGCTGCTGGCCGCCGCGGGCGTGGCGGTCGAGGTGCACAACGCCGAGACGCTGGTGCACGGCTACCTCGGCTACGCCGGGGTGGTGCCGGCCGCCACCGCCGCGCAGGAACGGGGGCTGGCCGCGCTGCGCAATGCCCTGCATTAACTGCCCGGAAGCGTACGGTGAACGGATGATTGAGCCGACCCTCGCGCGACCGAGCATCGACCCGGCGCTGAAAATGTTGCTCGATTCGTTCCCGATGACCTTCAACGCCGCCGACGGTGTCGAGGTCGCGCGCTCGAGGCTGCGGCAGCTCAAGGTGCCGCCGGAACTGTTACCTGATATGCGCACCGAGGAGCGGACGATCGGTCACGGCGAGCTGACCGACATTCCCGTGCGGATCTATTGGCCGGCCAGCGATCGCGAGGCCCTGCCCGTCGTCGTCTTCTACCACGGCGGCGGCTTCTCGCTGGGCGACCTGGAGACCCACGACCCCGTCGCCCGCGCGCATGCCGCCGGCGCCGAGGCCATCGTGGTGTCCGTCGACTACCGGCTGGCCCCCGAGCATCCCTTTCCCGCCGGGGTCAACGACTGCTGGGCCGCGCTGCGGTGGGTCGCCGAAAACGCCGCCGGGCTGGGCGGCGACCCGGCCCGGATCGCGGTCGCGGGCGACTCGGCGGGCGGCAACCTCGCCGCCGTCATGGCCCACCTGGCCCGCGATAACGGCGGGCCGGCGCTCGCGTTCCAGTTGCTGTGGTACCCGGTGGTCACGGCGGACCTGTCGCTGCCGTCGCACACCGAGAACGCCTATGCGCCCATCCTCGATCGCGACGTGATCGAGGCCTTCCTGTCCTGGTACCTGCCCGATCTGGAGATCACCGATCCCGGGGCGCTGCCGATCACCCTGGCCCCGGCCAATGCGGACGACCTGTCCGGTCTGCCGCCCGCCTTCATCGGGATCGCCGAGCACGATCCCCTGCGCGACGACGGGTCCCGCTACGCCGAGCTGCTCAACGCCGCGGGCGTTCCCGCCGAGCTGAGCCACGAGCCCGACATGGTGCACGGGTATGCCAGCTTCTCGCTGGTGATTCCGGCCGCCGCCGAGGCCACCAACCGCGGGCTGTCCGCGCTGCGGAACGCGCTGCACAGCTAGCTAGCCGCGGCGCGAATACTCGCTGGGCGCAACGCCGTACCAGCGCTTGAAGGCATGCGAGAACGTCGAAACCTCGGTGTAGCCCAGCCGGGTGGACACCTCTTCGACCGTGAGCCCGACGTTGCGCAACAGGTCGACCGCCAGCGCGGAGCGCGCCTCGTTCAGCAAGGCCCGAAACGACGTGCCCTCCTCGGCGAGGCGCCGCCGGAGAGTTCGCGGATGAACGTCGAGTTCGGCGGCGACGTCGGGAAGCGTTGGGAACAAGGCGGATTCGCGGAACAGCTTGCTGCGCACCAGCGCGGTGATTCCCTGGCGGCGCTCGCTGCTCTGCATCAACAGGTCGCATTGGGCCATGCACATTTCCAGCGTGTGGCGATCGGCCTGCGGGAGCGGCTCGTCGAACATGGCGCGCGGGAAGTACAACCGGTTGTGCGCCCGGCCGAACCGGACCTCGTGGACCGGCACCAGTTCGAGCAGCGGTCGCAGCAGCTCCTCGTCGACGGCGAGGTCCGCCAAGACCTCGTCGGCGTACTTTTCGGCCACCGGCAGCGCGAAACCGGCTGTGGTCGCGATGATTCCGGCGATGTCGCGTTCGATGAAGAAGGCCTGCACGTCGGCGGGCAGGTGACCGGCCTGCAGCTCGATCAGGTACCCGTCGGCCGTTTCGAACAAGGCGAGGTCGATCTGCATCATGGTCAGCGCGAAGTACCGCATGGCGATCGAGAACAGCTCCCGCAGGGTGCCGCAGGACATCACCGCGAACCCGAACAGCCCGAAGTGGGTGAGCATGAATCGGCTGCCCACGTCGACCCCGATGCCCGCGTCATCGAGCCGGGCCAGCACCCGGCGCACCGCCTCGATCTCGTCGAGCGCGCTGACCATCGCGTCCGCCCGATGCAGGTCGGCCGGGTCGATCGCGGTGCCCGCCAACACCTCGCTCGTCGGCACCCCGCGCTCGTTGGCCACCTCGCACAACACCCGGGTGGCGTACACCGGGTGACTCAGCGTCAAAAGATCTCGCACCGGCCTGTCCTAAACTCCCAACTCCTTGTCCGATACTCTCATTACCGGCCGCCGCCGTCATCCATACAGTGGAGTCATGGCGACCCTCAGCGTTGAGCGCCCATCCGCGGGACCGGCCACCCGGCTGAGCTCCTGGACGATGACCCGCGAGGCCCTCACCGTCGGATTCGATGTGGGCGAGCGCTTCGTCGGCCGCCTACGCGGCAACGACATCGCGCGATTCCGTTGCGCGGGAAGGCGTTTCGTATCGATCAGCCACCCCGACTACGTCGACCACGTCCTGCACGAGGCCCGGCTGAAATACGTCAAGTCCGACGAGTACGAGCCCATCCGCGCCACCGCGGGCGTCAACCTGCTGACCGACGAGGGCGATTCCTGGGCGGCGCACCGCGCCACGCTGAACCCCACCTTCGCCCGGCGCCACCTCAACGGGATCGTCGACCTGATGATCGACCCGATCATCGAGGTCACCGGCGCCCTGCAACCCGGCACCCCCTTCGACATCCACGAGACCATGGTCGAGGCGACGCTGCGGGTCGTCGCCAATTCCCTGTTCAGCCAGGACTTCGGGCCGTTGGTGCAGAGCATGAACGACCTGGCGACGCGCGGCCTGCGGCACGCCGAGCGGCTGGAGCGACTCGGGCTGTGGGGCCTGATGCCACGCGCGGTCTACGACGCGCTGCACTGGTTGGTGTTCTCCGGCGTCCGCATGCCCCCGCCGTTGCGCGACATCCAGAACATCACGCTGACCCTCGACCGGGCGGTCAACGCGGTGATCGACCACCGGCTGGCCCACCCGACCGACTCGGGGGACCTGCTGAACGTCTTGCTGCGCGCCGACGGTGGAAGCTGGCCGCGGCAACGGATCCGCGACGAGGCCCTGACGTTCATGCTTGCCGGCCACGAAACCACCGCGAACGCGATGTCGTGGTTCTGGTACCTGATGGCGCAGCACACCGAGGCGCGGGACCGGATGCTCGCCGAGATCGACGACGTGCTGGGCGCCCGCCGCCCCACGTCGGAAGACCTGACGAGGTTGCCGTGGACCACCGCCTGCCTGCAGGAGGCGCAGCGCTACTACTCGGCGGTGTGGACCATCGCCCGGCGCGCGATCGAGGACGACATCATCGGCGGGCACCACATCCGGCCCGGGACCACCATCCTCATCCCGATCCACCACATTCACCACGACCCGCGCTGGTGGCCCGACCCGGAAACCTTTGACCCGCGCCGGTTTTGCCCGCCGGACAAGAACCGCCCACGCTCGGCCTACCTGCCGTTCGGCGGCGGCCGGCGGATCTGCATCGGGCAGAGCTTCGCGCTGATGGAGATGGTGCTGATGGCCGCGATCATGAGCCAGCGCTTCGCCTTCGACCTCGCATCGGGCCGTCCCGTCGAACCCGAAGCAACGCTGACCCTGCGGCCCAAGCACGGCATCCACGTCATCGGAAGCGAGCGCGCATGAAACCCGACTACGACACCCTGATCGTCGGCGCGGGATTCTCCGGCATCGGCACCGCGATCAAGCTTGACAAGGCCGGGCTGTCCAACTACCTCGTGCTCGAGGCGGGCGACGGGGTCGGCGGGACCTGGCACTGGAACACGTATCCCGGTATCGCCGTGGACATTCCGTCGTTCTCCTACCAGTACTCCTTCGAACAGAGCCCGCGCTGGTCACGGACCTACGCGCCCGGCCGCGAGCTCAAGGCCTACGCCGAGCACTGCGTCGACAAATACGGCATCCGCTCGCGGATCCGGTTCAACACCAAGGTGCTCTCCGCCGAGTTCGACGACGAACGCCACCTGTGGCGGGTGCAAACCGATCCCGGCGGAGAACTCACCGCCCGGTTCCTGATCAGCGCCAGCGGCGTGCTCACCGTGCCGAAGCTCCCGGACATCGACGGCGTGGACTCCTTCGCCGGCATCACCATGCACACCGCGCGGTGGGACCACAGCCAGGACCTGACCGGCAAGCGCGTCGCGATCATCGGCACCGGCGCCTCGGCCGTGCAGGTCATCCCCGAGATCGCACCGATCGTCGCCCACCTCACGGTGTTTCAGCGCTCCCCGATCTGGTGCTTCCCCAAGTTCGACGTGCCGCTGCCGGCGCCGGTCCGCTGGGCGATGCGGATCCCCGGCGGCAAGGTCGTGCAGCGGCTGCTCAGCCAGGCGTTCGTCGAGCTGACCTTCCCGCTCGCGGCGCAGTACTTCACGGTCTTCCCGCTGGCCAAGCGGATGGCGTCGGCCGGAAAGCGCTACCTGCGCCAGCAAGTCACCGACCCGGCCGTCCGCGAGCAACTCACGCCGCAGTACGCGGTCGGCTGCAAGCGGCCGGGCTTCCACAACGACTACCTCGCCACCTACAACCGCGACAACGTCCGGCTCGTCACCGAGCCGATCGACAAGGTCACACCCGCCGCGGTGGCCACCACCGACGGGGAAACCCACGAGATCGACGTGCTGATCCTGGCCACCGGCTTCAAGGTGATGGACACCGACAACGTCCCCACCTTCTCGGTCACCGGCAGCGGCGGCAAGTCGTTGAGCGCGTTCTGGGACGAGCACCGGCTGCAGGCCTACGAGGGCGTCAGTGTCCCCGGATTTCCCAACATGTTCAGCGTGTTCGGTCCCTACGGGTACGTCGGCTCTTCGTATTTCGCGCTCATCGAGACCCAGACGCACCACATCGTGCGGTGCCTCAAGCGGGCCCGGCGCGACGGCGCCACCCGCGTCGAGGTCACCGCCGAGGCCAACGAACGGTACTTCGCCGAGATGATGCGCAAGCGGCACCGGCAGATTTTCTGGCAGGACAGCTGCAAGCTGGCCAACAGCTACTACTTCGACAAGAACGGCGACGTGCCGCTACGCCCGGCGACCACGCTGGAGACCTACTGGCGCAGCAGGCGATTCGACCTCGACGACTACCGCTTCACCGCCTGAGCGATCGAGATCACCTGCGCCCCTGCAAAATCCCCTCGATGTTGCGTTCCGCCAGCGCGGTGATCGACATGAACGGGTTGCAGCCCAGATAGCCTGGCAGCAGCGACGCGTCGTTGACGTAAAGCTTGTCGTAGCCCTTCACCCGGCCGTATCCGTCGGCGGCCCTGCCCCTGACCACCCCGCCCATCGGGTGAACGGTGTTGGGCGCGAACGCCGTTCCCTCGAAGAGGTCGTCGCGGTAGTCCACGCCGTTGGTCTGCGTCACCTTGTCGAAGACCAGGCGGGCCCGCTCGCGCAGGTGTTCCGTGTGGTCGTCCGGCCAGTCGATGGCGATCGAGTCCTTGGTGCGGTCGTAGACGATGTTCGCGCGGTCGCCGGTGCGTACCATCACGTAGTAGCCCAGCGCGAGCGTCTCCACCGGCAGGGGAAGCGAGAACATGCTCGCGTACACCGGGTTGTCCGGATCGTCCCTGCCGTCGAGGTTGATCATCCCCAGCAGCGACTGCTGGGTGCCCGCCGGGTCGGTGGGCTGCAGCATGTGGGAGACCATGATGTCCCCGTTGTTGCCGTACCCGCGGCCGACCTCGTCGCTCAGGTGGGGCAGCGTCCCCGTCTCGCGGGCCCGCAGCAGGATCTCGTTGGTACCGAGCACCCCGGCGCTGAGGAACAGCTCGTCGCAACCGATTTCGGCGCGGGAGACGACCTTGCCGAACCGGTCGATCTCGAGGGTGGACACCACGTATTCGCCCGAGGGCTCGCGCCGGACGCCCGTCACCTCGGTGAGCGGCTTGAGCGTGACCTTCCCCGTCGCCAGGGCCGCCGCGATGTAGGTCTGATCGACGCTGCCGAACCTGCCGTAGTTGTTGCCGTACTGCTGTTCGAAGTTCAACGCCGAGCGCGGAACCAGTCCCGCCTCTTCGCGCTGCATGTAGTCGAACGAATAGGCGCTGCCGTTGTAGTCGACGCGGTAACCGGCGGCCTCCGCGTACTTTCGGCCCACCCTGGCGTATTGGAACCACGGCGTGCTCTCGAACCAGTCCATGTCGCGGTAGCTGATCCGCAGCATGGATTTGGCGCGTTCGATGTAGGTCCCCAGGAAGGCGTCGGGATCGATGTCGGGGAAGGTGGCCCGGACCTGATCAGGGGTGGGGATGGCCGCGATCGCGGCGTTGACCATCGATCCGCCGCCAACGGCCGTGCCGCGGAACACCGCGTGGGCGCCGTGCACCACCTTCTCGCAGATCCCGGCCTGGACGGGCTGGGTCGACGGCGAGTGCTTGGCCACCTGCGCGACCGACACGCCGCGATACGACGGCACCAGGCTCGGCGGGACGGACGTGAACCACCCGGCGCGGTTGTCCGGGGGCACCATTCGCGAGAAGCGCTTCCCGTCTGCGTCGGGGGTGTTCCACCACCTGCCCTTTTCCAGGATCAGCGTCTCGATGCCGGCCTGGCCGAGCCGCAACGCCGACACCCCGCCGCCGTACCCGCTGCCGACCACGATCGCCCGGTAATGCGGGCGCAGCGCGGTCGCGTCCGCCCGCCGCGTGCCCAGTTCGACGGCGCCGGCACCGAGGGCGCCCGCGGCGACACCCGCGGCGGCACCAAGAAAGCGTCTCCGCGAGAAAGCCATCCCTGCCTCCGGTCCAAGCAAACTGTGATTTAACTAACCGCGTGTTAAGCATACCTGAAGTATGCGAAATAGGCTATTGTATGTAGACATGACAGGTGACCGGCTGTCAATTCGACCGTCAGAATGGTATGGGACGCGTGTGCCACTTTGGTCTCGCCTAGGGGCCGTCTGCCGACGAGAGGCCTCCGCCGAGCGCTGGAAGCGGCCCAAGAAATACCTGTGGCTGCTGGCCGCGGCCGTCCCCGCGCTGATCTTCCCCTGCTGGTTGGCGGCTCAGCGCACCGGTTTCGGCGTGTTTTGGTGGGGCGTCCCCATCCTGGCGTTCGTGATCATTCCCGTCCTGGATCACCTGATGGGCCCCGACGTCACCGACAACCCCGACGAAAGCGTCCTCGCCTGGCTGGAGACCAACCGGTTCTACCGCTGGGCCACCTATCTCTACCTGCCCAACCAGTACCTGTCGCTGGTGTTCGCCTGCTGGCTGTGGAGCGGCGGTGGTTGGGTCAGCATGGGTTTGGCCGACAAAGTGGGACTGATGGCGACGGTCGGCCTGGTCGGCGGGCTGGCGATCAACGCCGCGCACGAATTGGGACACACGCGCATCCAGGCGGAACGCCGCCTGAGCAAGGTGGCGCTCGCACAGACCTGCTATGGGCACTTTTACGTCGAACACAATCGCGGGCACCACGTTCGCGTCGCGACCCCCGAGGACCCGGCCAGCGCGCGCCTGGGCGAGCACCTCTACGCCTTCATCCCGCGGTCGGTGCTCGGCGGCCTGCGCTCGGCCTGGCGGCTCGAGGCGGACCGGCTGGCCGGCATGGGCAAATCCCGCTGGTCGCTCAGCAACGACGTGCTCAACGCGTGGCTGATGAGCGCCGCGCTGTTCACCGTCCTTTCGGTGTGGTTCGGCCCCGTCGTGCTGCCGTGGCTGATCGGCCAGGCGATCATCGGCTTCTGCCTGCTGGAGACCGTCAACTACATGGAGCACTACGGGCTGCGGCGGCAGAAGCTGCCCAGCGGCCGCTACGAACGGGTCCGGCCGGCGCACAGTTGGAACAGCAGCTCGGTGATCACGAACGTCCTGCTGTTCCATCTGCAGCGGCATTCCGATCACCACGCCAACCCGCTGCGCCCGTACCAGGTGCTGCGCCACGTCGACGAGGCGCCGCAGCTGCCGAGCGGGTACAGCGCCATGCTGCTGGTGGCGTTGCTCCCGCCGCTGTGGCGCCGGGTGATGGACCCGCGGGTGCTCGACTTCTACGGCGGCGACGTCCGCCTGGCCGCGCTCAAGCCCGGCGCTGACCGTCCCCGGCCGGCGCTACGCTTTCAGGCGTGGCCAAGGAGTTTGCGCGTCTCGATGAGTCGCTGAGGGAGTTCATCGCGGATCAGGCCGTCTTCTTCGTTGCCACCGCGCCCGCCGAAGGCGGCCGAATCAACCTCTCCCCCAAGGGCTATCGCGACACGTTCGTGGTGCTCGACGAGCACACCGTCGCGTATCTCGATCTGTTCGGCAGCGGCGTCGAAACGATCGCGCACCTGCGCGACAACGGCCGGATCACGATCATGTTCTGCTCGTTCACCCGCAACTCGCGCATCCTGCGGCTGTTCGGCAACGGGCGCGTCGTGCGCCCGGACGCCGCCGAATTCCCGGTCCTGCTAACGCGTTTCGGAGGCGCGCACGCCGGCGTTCGGGCCGTCATCGTCGTCGAGCTCGAACGGATCGCGGACGCCTGCGGATTCGCGGTGCCCTACTACGAGCTCGTCGACGAGCGCCCGGTCCTCGACGCCCATCACGGCAAGGCGTCCGATGAGGCCTTCGCGCGGTTGACCGAACGCAACCGGCGCAGCATCGACGGGCTGCCCGCACTGGACGCCGACCACCCGGTTCCGCCCCGAACGTAACGCTTCGCCCGCCTCGACCGATGGTTGTGCCAGGCGGGGGTCGACGGAAAGGGACCGACGATGTCGTTTCTGTTCGCCATGCCCGAACAGGTGCGGACCGCAGCAACGCAGTTAGCCGGCATCGGATCGACGATCGACTCAGCCACCGCGGCGGCGGCCGCCCCGACCACGGAGGTGCTGGCCGCCGGGGCCGACCAGGTGTCCGGGGCGGTCGCGGCGCTGTTCTCCGAGCACGGCCAGGTCTACCAGGCCATCAGCGCCCAGGTGGCGGCCTTTCATCAGGGGTTCGTGCAGAACCTGTCGGCGGGCGCGGCCACGTACGTCGGCGCCGAGGTGAACAACGCGGTGACCATCGGCAACGACGGCGTCGCCGACCTGGGTTTCGGCAACATCGGCAACGGCAACATCGGCGGCGGCAACGCCGGCAACACCAACCTCGGCGGCGGCAACGCCGGCTACACCAACATCGGCAACGGCAACATCGGCAACGGCAACGCCGGTGCGGGCAACATCGGCTACAGCAACCTCGGTAGCGGCAACACCGGCAACGCCAACGTGGGTCTCGGCAACGCCGGCAACGGAAACCTGGGCGGCGGCAACCTCGGCAACGCCAACGTGGGCGCGGGCAACCTCGGCAGCTACAACCACGGCGCCGCCAACAGCGGCAACTCCAACGTGGGCCTCGCGAACCTGGGCAACAACAACCTGGGCGTCGGCAACAGCGGCAACAACGACGTCGGCGTCGGGCTCAAGGGCGACAACCTGACCGGCATCGGCGGGCTCAACGCCAACGGCAGCGTCGGCAACGTGGGCTGGGGCAACAACGGCAACCACAACATCGGGCTGGGCAACACGGGCAACAACAACATCGGCGTCGGGCTGACCGGGGACAACGAAATCGGCGTCGGCGGAACCTATTACGACACCGCCACCGGCCAGTTCACGTTCGGCGGGCTGAACTCCGGCAGCGGCAACACCGGCCTGTTCAACTCCGGGACCGGAAACACCGGCCTGTTCAATTCCGGCAGCGGCAACACCGGCCTGTTCAACAGCGGCACCCACAACTGGGGCGTGTTCAACTCGGGCAACACCAACACCGGCATCGGCAACACGGGCGACATCAACACCGGGCTGTGGAACGCCGGTTATTCCAACGTCGGCGCCTTCAACGCGGGCTACCAGAACGTCGGCATGGGCGACCCCGGCTTCAGCAACGCGGGCTCCTGGAACGGGGGCGACAACAACATCGGCGTCTTCAACGGCTCCTCGGGCAACATCGGCCACCTCAACGGCGGCTACAACAACATCGGCGTCGGCAACTCCGGCGCGTTCAACGTGGGCAGCTTCAACGGCGGCGACGAGAACATGGGCGACTCCAACGCCGGCTGCAGCAACACCGGATCGTTCAACGGCGGCAGCACCAACACCGGTTTCTTCAACGCGGGCAACACCAACACCGGCCTGTTCAACGCGGGCAGCCTGAACACCGGCGCGGGCAGCCCGATCACCCAGGCGGTCGCTAACTCCGGGTTCGGCAACTCCGGCACCGGCAACTCGGGCTTTTTCAACACCAGCGACGGCAACTCGGGCTTCTACAACTCGGCGGCCGGCGGCTTCAACTCCGGCTTCATGAACACCGGCACCGGCAACAACGACACGGGCGCCTTCAACTCGGGCGGCGGCCAGTTCTCGGTCGGCTTCGCCAACACCGACAGCGGCAAGTACAACACCGGCTTCGGCAACTCAGGACCCGGCGACTACAACACGGGCGTGTACAACTCCGGCTACGGCGGCAACAACACCGGCTTCTGGAACACCGACTCGTTCGTCGGCGGCAACACCGGCTGGTTCAACTCGGGCGTCGGCAACAACACCGGATTCTTCAACTCCGGCGGGGGCTACCCCTTCGACCAGGGGAACTCGGGCTTCGGCAACTCCGGCACCGGCGCCTCGGGCTGGCTTAAACCGCCCGCTTGAGCTCGTCGACCATGTTGAGCTGCTCCCACGGCAGCTCGATGTCGGTGCGCCCGAAGTGGCCGTAGGCGGCGGTCTGCGCGTAGATCGGGCGCAGCAGGTCCAGGTCGCGGATGATCGCGCCGGGCCGCAGGTCGAACACCTCGGGCACGATCTTCTCGATCTTGACCGGGTCGACCGTCGCGGTGCCGAACGTCTCGATGAACAGCCCGACCGGGGCGGCCTTGCCGATGGCGTAGGCCACCTGCACCTCGACCCGCTCCGCCAGGCCGGCGGCGACGATGTTCTTGGCCACCCAGCGCATCGCGTACGCCGCCGAACGGTCCACCTTGGACGGATCCTTGCCGGAGAACGCCCCGCCGCCGTGCCGGGCCCAGCCGCCGTAGGTGTCGACGATGATCTTGCGGCCGGTCAGCCCGGCGTCGCCCATCGGGCCGCCGAGGACGAACTTGCCGGTCGGGTTGACCAGCACCCGCGTCGCCGACGAATCCAGCGTCTCGTGGGCCAGCTCGTCGAGCACGGTCTTGAGCACGTGCGCGCGGATGTCGGGGTCGAGCGTCTTCTCCAGGTCGATCCCGTCGGCGTGCTGGGTCGAGACCACCACGGTGTCCAGCCGCACCGGGACGTCGTCCTCGTAGGCGATGGTGACCTGCGTCTTGCCGTCCGGGCGCAGGTACGGCAGCGTCCCGTTCTTGCGGACCTCGGTCAGCTTCCGGGACAGCCGGTGCGCCAGCGCGATGGGCAGCGGCATCAGTTCCGGGGTGTCGTTGATCGCGTAGCCGAACATCAGGCCCTGGTCGCCGGCGCCCTGGGAGTCCAGCGGGTCCGCCGCGCCCTCGACGCGCGCCTCGTGGGCGGTGTCGACGCCCTGGGCGATGTCGGGCGACTGCGCGCCGATGCCGATGTTCACGCCGCACGACGCGCCGTCGAAGCCCTTGTCCGACGAGTCGTAACCGATGTCGAGGATGCGGGCGCGGACCGTGTTGGTGATGTCGGCGAACGCCTCCTTCGCGGTCGTCGTCACCTCGCCCACCACGTGCACCTGCCCGGTGGTCACCAGCGTCTCGACCGCAACCCGTGAGCGGGGGTCCTGGGCCAGCAGCGCGTCGAGGACCGAGTCGCTGATCGCGTCACAGATCTTGTCGGGATGCCCCTCGGTCACCGACTCACTGGTAAACAGCCGACCCTTTTCGCTCACAGTCTCTATCCTTCCAATAGTTAGTTAGTCGAATTATATCTTCCGGCGCCAGCCGGCGCCCGCGCGGGCGCCGTAGCGAAGTAAACCCGGTTACCCGCTGTGGCCGTGCAGGAACGCCACGATCGCATCCACGATACGGCTGGCCATCAGCGTCTTGGAGCCGTGCGGCAGCGCCGACTCGGTGCCGTCGGAAGCCAGCAGCCAGCCGTCGTTGCTGTCCACCTCGAACGCCTTGTTGTCGCCGACGGCGTTGACCACCAACAGGTCACATCCCTTGCGCCGCAGCTTTTCCCGGGCGTGGAACAGCACGTCGCCGTTGGCGTCGCCGGTCTCGGCGGCGAACCCCACGATGGCGCGCATGTTGGGCAGCTGCCCGTGCGCGCGCGCCCGCACCGCGCCGGCCAGCACGTCGTCGTTGCGCACCAGTTCGATCGTCGGCGCCGCGGTGGCCTCGTCGGCACGCTTTTTGATCTTGGCGGCGGCAACCTGAGCGGGCCGGAAGTCGGCGACCGCGGCCGCCATCACCAGCACGTCGGCCTCGGGCGCGTGCTTAGACACCGCCTCGCCGAGTTGCTGGGCGGAGCTGACATGCACGACGTTGACGCCGGCGGGGTCGATGAGGCCGGCGGTGTGCCCGGCGATCAGCGTGACCTCGGCGCCGCGCTGGGCCGCGACCCGCGCCACCGCGTAGCCCTGCTTGCCGGAGCTGCGGTTACCGATGAAGCGCACCGGGTCGATCGGTTCGCGGGTGCCGCCGGCGGTGACCAGCACCCGGCATCCGGCGAGGTCGTAGGGCAGCGCGTCGTGGCGCTCCAGCAGCAGCTGGGCCAGGGTGGTGATCTCCTCGGCCTCGGGCAGCCGTCCCGCCCCGCTGTCGGCGCCGGTGAGCCGCCCGTACGCGGGTTCCAGCACCACCGCGCCGCGGCGGCGCAGCGTGGCCACGTTGTCGGCGGTGGCCGGGTGCAACCACATCTCCGTGTGCATCGCCGGCGCGAACAGCACGGGGCACCGCGCGGTCAGCAGCGTGGCGGTCAGCAGGTCGTCGGCCCGGCCGGCGACGGCCCGGGCCAGCAGGTCGGCGGTGGCCGGGGCCACCACCACCAGATCGGCCTGCTTGCCGAGGTGGACGTGCGGCACCTCGGGAACGTCGTCGAAGACGCCGGTGCGCACCGGCTGGCCGGACAGCGCCTCGAAGGTGGCGGCACCCACGAAGCGCAGCGCGGATTCGGTGGGGATGACGCGGACGTCGTGGCCGGCCTCGGCGAGCTGACGAACGACCGTGCACGCCTTGTAGGCGGCGATGCCTCCGGAAACGCCGACTATGACCTGTTTGGCGGTCCGCTCGCGGTCCACAGCGCGCCCGGCCCGCCCGTTACTCGCCCTCGGTGTGTTCGAGCAGGTCGGCGTGGATTTCGCGCAGCGCGATGGACAGCGGCTTTTCCTGCAGCCCGGGCTCGACGAGCGGGCCGACGTACTCGAGGATGCCCTCGCCGAGCTGGTTGTAGTAGTCGTTGATCTGGCGGGCCCGCTTGGCCGCGTAGATCACCAGGGCGTACTTGCTGGACACGCGGTCCAGCAGCTCGTCGATGGGCGGGTTGGTGATGCCCAGCGGGGTGTCGTAGGCGCTTTGTCCGCCTGCCGACGGATCGAACTGGTCCACGGCGGTCAGCGTCGCGTCGGACTGGGGAATGCTCACGTAGGTCTATCTCCTGGCGGATTGGAGTCGATGGAATCTGGTGTGGCTGCGGCCTGGCTGCTGTGTGTCCTTGCGGTTTGGGCCGTGCCCGGCGCAGTTCCCACCAGCAAGGATACCAATTCGACGCACGCAGACTCCAATCGACTGTTGACCACCACCTCGTCGAAGTCGTCCTGCGCCGCCATTTCGACGCGGGCGGTGTCGAGTCGGCGGCGGATGGCCTCCGGTGTCTCGGTGCCGCGGCCGACCAGCCTGGCCTGCAGGTCCTCCCAGCTGGGCGGGGCCAGGAACACCGTGGTGGCCTCGGGCATCGCCTTCTTGACCGCCCGCGCGCCGGCCAGATCGACCTCGATGAGCACGGGCAGCCCGGACGCCGTGGCGGCCCGCACCGGCTCGGCCAGCGTGCCCGATCGGTGCAGCCCGCCGTGGATCTCCGCCCATTCCAGCAGGGCGCCGCTGTCGATCAGTTGCTGGAAGCGGTCGGGAGTGACGAAGTGGTAGTCGACGCCGTCGACCTCGCCGGGCCGCGGCGCCCGCGTCGTGGCCGACACGCTGAACTGCAGGTTCGGAATCCGCTCGCGCAGACACCGCACCACGGTTGACTTGCCGACCGCGGAGGGACCGGACAGCACGACCACACGCCCCTTGCCGGTTGGCTCGGGGCGTGCCCCCTGCACGACGTCCGGCCCCTCGCCGGCGCTCACTGGCGCCCTTGGGTCGGTGCCCCCACAGGCCGTTCGGCCTGCATCGTCGCCGGTTTGGTTAGGCGGAGCCGAACTTTTCCAGCAGGGCCTTGCGCTGCCGGTCGCCGAGGCCGCGCAGGCGGCGGGTGGGGGCGATCTCCAGCTCGGTCATGATTTCCTGCGCCTTGACCTTGCCCACCTTCGGCAACGCCTCGAGCAGGGCGGACACCTTCATCTTGCCCAGGACTTCGTCGCTCTCGGCGTCCTTGAGTACCTGGGTGAGGTTGGTGCCGCCGCGCTTGAGGCGGTCTTTGAGCTCTGCTCGCGCGCGACGAGCGGCAGCCGCCTTCTCCAAAGCGGCCGCGCGCTGCTCGTCGGTCAACTGGGGAAGGGCCACGATTCCTCCGTATCTGATCAATCGATAATCGATCTCGTTTTGTCTCTGCCGGGTACTTCAGCCAGCGGAGATGACCGTACTCAGCCTTCCTGACGAAATCTAACCCGCCCCCCTGGTTAATTGTGCAAATGTGCAGCGTGGGCGCCGCGGGCAAGCCCCGCGGGTGGTCCCGACAGGGTCGCCAAGACGGGCCCGGCGAGCCGCCGTTTGCGGGGTGAGAGGGCCGTCCGGCCGGCCTCAAAATAGCCTCTGACGTGCTGATTTAGGATCGCGGGCGGACGCCTCGTGGGCCGCCGCCGCCCGCCGCGGACGGCCGCGCCCGGGGGCCGCAAGCCGGGGTGCGGCGGATCACGCATTTTTCCGTGGCGTGTCGCGCGTGTCGCGCCCGCCGACAAGCGGCAGGTCGACGGCCCGTGCGCAGGGATGTTTCAGCGAATGCCCAGCCAAATATCAGTTACGATCGAGCCGTGCCGAACCTGCGCATCCGTCAGGCGGCTGAGCTGCTCGGAGTCAGCGATGACACCGTCCGGCGGTGGATCAACCAGGGCACGCTGTCGGTGAGCCACGACGCGGCCGGCCGGAAGGTCATCGCCAGCGAGGATCTGGCCGAGTTTTCGCGCTCCAACGCGCCCACCCCGCCGCCGGATCCCCTGAGCATCGGCAGCTCGGCCCGCAACCGGTTCGTCGGCCTGGTGACGCGGGTGGTCAGCGACACGGTGATGACCCAGGTCGAGATGCAGTGCGGCCCCTACACCGTCGTGTCGCTGATGAGCACCGCCGCCGCCGAGGAGCTGAAACTGCAGCCCGGCAGCGTGGCCGTGGCCGTCGTCAAGGCCACCACCGTGATCGTGGAAACCGCGCGGCCGAGCACGGCCGCCGCCTCCGACTGAGGCGCTTCTGGGCGCTCGAGTGTGCGCTGGGGGCTTTGAGTGTGGGCTCACGGCGAGGAATCGGCCGATTGCGCGCCCTCAGCTCACACTGGAAGCCAGGAATTCACACGACCGCGCCGCGCCTAGACGGCGCCCAGGTACGCGACGGCGTCCAGCATCCGCTCGCCGGCCGCGCGCAGGTCGGACACGTCCGGCCCGGCCCGCAGCACCTCACGGGCCACCGCGGGCAGCAGCTGGCCCGGCGCGGCCCCGCCCAGGCCCCTCAGCGCCTCCGGGCGGCCGCCCTGCACGCCGACGCCGGGCACCAGCACCGGCCCGCCCAGCTCGCTGACGTCGGGCGCCTCGAACACCGTCGCGCCGAGGACGACGCCGACGTATCCGGGCTCGGCCCCGGTGGCGGATCGGTTGACGACCGCCGCCTGGTCGACGATCAGCTGGGACACCGTCCGGCCGTCGAACGTCGCGCGCTGCACCGTGCCGCCCTCCGGGTTGGACGTCGCGGCCAGCACGAACACCCCCCGGTCGCTGGCCAGGGCGGCCTCCAGCAGCGGCCGCAGCGAACCGAACCCCAGGTACGGCGAGGCGGTCACCGCGTCGGCGGCCAGCGGCGAGTCGCCGGCCCACGCGGCCGCGTAGGCCGCCATCGTCGTCCCGATGTCGCCGCGCTTGGCGTCGGCCAGCACCAGCACCCCGGCCGAGCGCAGCGCGGCGATGGTGCGTTCCAGCACCGCGTACCCGGCGGCGCCGTACGTCTCGAAGAACGCCACCTGCGGCTTGACGACGGCGAAGCCGGCGAACGCCTCGACGCAGGTGTCGCAGAACGCGGCCAGCCCGTCGGCGGTGGCCGGCAGGTCCCACGCCCGCAGCAGCTCCGGGTGCGGGTCGATGCCCAGGCACAGCGGCCCGCGGGCCAGCTTCGCCGCGGCCAGCCGGGCGCCGAAGCCGCTCACTGCCCGCCGCCCCCGGGTCCGATCGCGCTGTGCAGCTCCTGCAGCGACCGCACGCCGATGTCGCCGCGGATCCCCGCCTCGATGCCCTGCACCGCCGCCGAGGCGCCCTGCACCGTGGTGACGCACGGGATGTTGACCGACACCGCGGCCGAGCGGATCTCGTAGCCGTCGATGCGGGGGCCGGAGTTGCCGAACGGCGTGTTGATCACCATGTCGACCTCGCCGGCCTTGATCGCGTCGACCGCCGACATCGCCGGGCGGCCGTCCTGCGGCGGCTCGAAGTGCTTGCGCACCTCGTCGCAGGGAATCCCGTTGCGGCGCAACATCTCCGCGGTGCCCTCGGTGGCCAGCACCCGGAAGCCGAGGTCGGCCAGCCGCTTGACCGGAAACACCAGGGATCGCTTGTCCCGGTTGGCCACCGACACGAATATCGTCCCGTCGGCCGGCAACGATCCGTAGGCGGCGGTCTGGCTCTTGGCGAAGGCGCTGCCGAAGTCGCGGTCGATGCCCATCACCTCGCCGGTCGACTTCATCTCCGGGCCGAGCAGCGAGTCGATGGCGGCCCCGTCGACGCGCCGGAACCGGTGAAACGGCAGCACGGCCTCCTTGACCGCGATCGGGGCCTGCGGCGGCGCGTGGGCGCCGTCCCCGGAGGCCGCCAGCATGCCCTCGCTTCGCAGCTGGGAGATGGTGGCGCCCAGCATGATCCGCGCGCACGCCTTCGCGAGCGGGATCGCGGTCGCCTTGGAGACGAACGGCACCGTGCGGCTGGCCCGCGGGTTGGCCTCCAGGACGTAGAGCACGTCGTCCTTGAGCGCGTACTGCACGTTGAGCAGCCCGACGACGCCGATCCCGTGGGCGATCGCCTCGGTGGCGCGGCGCACCTTCTCGATGTCGCTGCGGCCCAAAGTGACCGGCGGCAGCGCGCAGGCCGAGTCACCGGAGTGGATGCCGGCCTCCTCGATGTGCTCCATGATGCCGCCGATGTAGACCTCGGCCCCGTCGCACAGCGCGTCGACGTCGATCTCCACCGCGTCCTCGAGGAAGCGGTCGACGAGCACCGGGTGTTCGGGCGAGAGCGCGGTGGCGCGGGTGATGTAGCCCTCCAGCGTCGCCTCGTCGTAGACGATCTCCATGCCGCGACCGCCCAGCACGTACGACGGCCGCACCAGCACCGGATAGCCGATCTCGTCGGCGATCCGGCGGGCCTGGGCGAAAGTCGTTGCCATGCCGTACTTCGGCGCGGGCAGCCCGGCGGTGGCCAGCACGTCGCCGAAGGCGCCGCGGTCCTCGGCCAGGTCGATGGCCTCCGGCGGGGTGCCCACGATCGGAACCCCGGCGTCGAAGAGCCGTTGCGCCAGCCCGAGCGGCGTCTGGCCGCCGAGCTGCACGATGACCCCCGCGACCCCGGGGCCGCCGGTGCCCGACTGCGTTTCCGCGCGGAACACCTCCAGCACGTCCTCGAAGGTCAGGGGCTCGAAGTAGAGCCGGTCGGCGGTGTCGTAGTCGGTGGACACCGTCTCCGGGTTGCAGTTGACCATCACGGTCTCGAAACCGGCCTGGGACAACGTCGTTGCGGCGTGCACGCAGCTGTAGTCGAATTCGATGCCCTGCCCGATCCGGTTCGGCCCGGAGCCCAGGATCAACACCTTGGGCCGCTCGGCCTGCGGCGCCACCTCGGTCTCGGCGGCCGGGTCCAGCTCGTAGCTGCTGTAGTGGTACGGCGTCTTGGCCTCGAACTCCGCCGCGCAGGTGTCCACCGTCTTGTACACGGGGTGGATGCCCAGCCGCTCGCGCAGCGACCGCACCCCGTCCTCCCCCGCCAATTCCGGGCGCAGGGCGGCGATCTGGCGGTCCGAGAGGCCGTAGTGCTTGGCCTGGCGCAGCAGGTCGGCATCCAGCACCGGCGCGACGACCAGCTCCGAGCGCAGGCTCACCAGCTCGCCGATCTGCGCGACGAACCACGGGTCGACGCCGCTGGCCTGCGCGACCTGCTCGACCGACGCGCCCAGCCGCAGCGCCAGTTCGACGTCGTAGAGCCGGCCTTCGGTCGGGGTCTGCAGCCGGGTCAGGACCTCGCCGACGGTCCCGTCGTCGTCGGGTTTCGTCCAGAAGCCGGTGCGCCCGGTCTCCAGCGACCTCATCACCTTGCCGAGCGCCTCGACGAAGTTGCGGCCCAACGACATTGCCTCGCCGACGGATTTCATCGTGGTGGTCAGCGTCGGGTCGGCGCCGGGGAACTTCTCGAACGCGAACCGGGGCGCCTTGACCACCACGTAGTCCAGCGTCGGTTCGAAGCAGGCCGGCGTCTCCTTGGTGATGTCGTTGACGATCTCGTCCAGGGTGTAGCCGATGGCCAGCTTGGCGGCGATCTTGGCGATCGGGAAGCCGGTGGCCTTGGACGCCAGCGCACTTGACCGGGACACCCGCGGGTTCATCTCGACGACGATCAGCCGGCCGTCGCTCGGGTTGACGGCGAACTGGATGTTGCAGCCGCCGGTGTCCACGCCGACCTCGCGCAGGATCGCGATGCCCAGGTCGCGCATCCGCTGGTACTCCCGGTCGGTGAGCGTCATGGCCGGCGCGACGGTGACCGAGTCGCCGGTGTGGACGCCCATCGGGTCGACGTTCTCGATGGAGCACACCACCACGACGTTGTCGTGGCCGTCGCGCATCAGCTCCAGCTCGAATTCCTTCCAGCCGAAGATCGATTCCTCGATGAGCACGTTGGCGCTCGGCGAGGCGGCCAGCCCGGCGCCGGCCATCCGCTCGACGGCTTCGGCCGAGTCGGCCATCCCCGACCCCAGCCCGCCCATGGTGAAGCTGGGCCGCACCACGACGGGCAGGCCGAGCTCGTCGACCGTCTCGCGGACCTCGTCCATGGTGAAACACACTCGGCTGCGGGCGGATTCGCCGCCGACCTTGGCGACGATGTCCTTGAACCGCTGCCGGTCCTCGCCGCGCTGGATGGCGTCGAAGTCGGCGCCGATCAGCTCGACCCCGTAGCGCTCCAGCGCCCCGTTCTCGTACAGCGCGACCGCCGTGTTGAGCGCGGTCTGCCCACCCAGCGTGGCCAACAGGGCGTCGATCTTGTTGCCGCGCTCGGCCTGCTGGGCGATCACGCGCTCGACGAACGCCGGGGTGATGGGCTCGACGTAGGTGTGGTCGGCGTACTCGGGGTCGGTCATGATGGTGGCCGGGTTGGAGTTGATCAGGCTGACCTGCAACCCCTCGGCGCGCAGCACCCGGCAGGCCTGCGTCCCCGAGTAGTCGAACTCGGCGGCCTGCCCGATGACGATCGGCCCCGAGCCGATCACCAGCACGTGGTTGAGGTCGGTGCGGCGCGGCACTAGCGGGCCTCCCCTCGCAGGCTGGGGGCCCCAGCCATCAGGTCGATGAATTGGTCGAACAAGTACTCCGCGTCGTGCGGGCCGGCGGCCGCCTCCGGGTGGTACTGCACCGAAAAGGCCCGGCCGTCAGCAAGTTTGACGCCCTCGACCACCCCGTCGTTGGCGCAGGTGTGGCTGACGATCGCCGGGCCGAACGGCGTGTCGAACGACTGACCGGCCTCCCCCTCCAGCGCGAACCCGTGGTTCTGTGCGGTCACCGCGACCCGGCCCGTCGCGTGGTCGATCACCGGGATGTTGATGCCGCGATGGCCGAAGACCATCTTGTAGGTGGACAGCCCCAGCGCCCGGCCGAGGATCTGGTTGCCCAAACAGATGCCGAACAACGGGATTCCGGCGCCCAACACCTCGCGGGTGAGGGCGACGACGTGGTCGGCGGTGGCGGGGTCGCCGGGGCCGTTGGACAGGAACACCCCGTCCGGCTTGATGTCGGCGATCTGCTCGAAGGTCGCCGACGACGGCAGGACGTGGCTGCGGACGCCGCGCCGGGCGAAGTTCCGCGGGGTGTTGGTCTTGATCCCGAGGTCCAGGGCGACCACCGTAAACCGCTGCGCCCCTTCCGGTTCCACGATGTAGGCGCCGCCGGTGCTGACCTCGCCGGCCAGGTCGGCGCCCAGCATCGACTGCTGGCCGCGCACCCGCTCGACCAGCTCGGCGGGCTCGGCCAGCGACTCGCCGGAGAACACACCGGCCTTCATCGAGCCGCGGCTGCGCAGGTGCCGCACCACCGCCCGGGTGTCGATCCCGGCGATCCCGACGATGCCCTGGCGGACCAGCTCGTCTTCCAGCGTGCCGGTGGCGCGCCAGTTGGAGGCCCGCGGCGACGGGTCGCGCACCGCGTAACCGGCGACCCAGATCTTGTCGCCGCGGCTCTCGGCGTCCTCGTCGTTCCAGCCGGTGTTGCCGATCTGCGGCGCGGTGGCGACCACGATCTGGCGGTGGTAGCTGGGGTCGGTCAGCGTCTCCTGATAGCCGGACATGCCGGTGGAAAACACGGCCTCGCCGAGCGTTTGGCCGACCTTGCCGAACGGCGTTCCGGTGAAGACGCGGCCGTCCTCGAGCACCAGTAGCGCCTTAGTCATGGCGCCGCTCCTCCTCATCGCTTGGCTCTGCATCGTCGCCGGCGCAACTCACGCAGCCTCCTTGATCCAGGCGTCGTATTCCTCGCGGTGGTTGGCCCGGAACGCGGTGTCGATCTGGGCTCCTGACGGCAGCCGCCACCGGATCGCCAGTATTCCGATGCGGGCCGCGACCCTGTTCGCCATCCGGCGTTCGATGCGGACACCCGCGACCGCGTCGTGCGGAATCCAAATGGGTTGGGCGCGTACCCGTTCCACCATGATCCCCTCGGGATAGCGGGTCAGCACCGCCTTGCTGCGGAAGCCCAGATCCCCGGCGGCGATCCGCTCACTCCAGTCGGGCGCCATCATGGAACCGCAATAGTGGCCGCGGGTGGTGATGGTCGCCGCCCCCACCCGGTCCGGCATTGTGGGCAGCTCGCCGATCAATTCCTGCTGGCGCTGCGTGCGCCGCTGCCAGGACCGCATCATCAGCTGGATGAGGACCGTGATCACCACCACCAGCACGGCCGCGAAGATCAGCGACCCCACCAGCGTGCCTGAGCTCATGCCGGGCTCTTCCCGTCCCGGGCGGTGACCCGCCCGCGCAGCAGGGTGGCCGTCACGGTGGCGGGCAGGGTCATCGACTCGTACGGGGTGTTGGCCGAGCGGCTGGCCAGGTCCGACCCGGCGACCGTCCAGGTGGCGTCCGGATCCACCACGGTCAGGTTCGCCGGCTCCCCCACCTCCAGCGGGCGGCCGTGGTCGGGCAGCCCGACGATGCGGGCCGGGTTCTCGCTCATCACCCGCGCGACGTCGCGCCACGTCAGCAGCCCGGGCGCGACCATCGTCTGCACCACGACCGACAGGGCCGTCTGCAGCCCCAGCATCCCGGGGCGCGCGGCCGCGAACTCGACGCACTTCTCGTGCTCGGCGTGCGGGGCATGGTCGGTGGCCACACAGTCGATTACCCCGTCGGCCAGCGCCTGACGCAGCGCGATCGCGTCGGAGGCCTCGCGCAGCGGCGGGTTCACCCGGTTCACGCCGTCGTAGCTGCTCAGCCGGCCGTCGTCGAGCAGCAGGTGGTGCGGGGTGACCTCGGCGGTGATCGAAATCCCTTGCTCCTTGGCCCATTTGAGAATCTCGACGGTGCCCGCGGTGGAGGCGTGGCAGATGTGCACCCGGGCCCCGGCGTCGCGGGCCAGCAGCGCGTCGCGGGCGACGATCGATTCCTCGGCGGCCCGCGGCCACCCCGCGAGCCCCAGCCGGGCCGCGGTCGGCCCCTCGTGGGCGACCGCGCCGACGGTCAGCCGCGGTTCCTCGGCGTGCTGGGCGATCAGCACCCCCAGGCCGGTGGCGTACTCCAGGGCGCGGCGCATGATCAGCGGGTCGTGCACGCAGACGCCGTCGTCGGAGAACATGCGGACCTGGGCGGCGCCGGCGGCCATCATGCCCATCTCGGTCAGCTCGGAGCCGGCCAGCCCGACGGTGACGGCGCCGACGGGGTGCACGTCGACCAGGCCGACCTGCTGGCCGCGGTGCCAGACGTGGTCGGTGACCACCGGGCTGTCGGCGACCGGATTGGTGTTGGCCATCGCGAACACCGCCGTATAGCCGCCCAAAGCCGCCGCCGCCGAGCCGGTTTCGATGTCCTCGGCGTATTCGCGGCCGGGCTCGCGTAGGTGGGTGTGCAGGTCGACGAACCCGGGCAGCAGGACCTGACCGGTGGCGTCGATGACGTCGAGATCCCTTTCGAGGTCTCCGGCCTCGGCAAGTCCCGGGCCGATTTCGGCGATCTGGCCATCCTCGACGAGGACGTCGACCCGCTCCCCTTCACCGTAGGGACGCACGCCCCGGATCAGTACGCTCATGCCGCGATTTCCTCAGCCCCGACCAGAACATGGAACAGCACCGCCATCCGCACGTGCACCCCGTTCGAAACCTGTTGCAGCACGGCGGATTGCGAGGAGTCGGCGACGGTCGACGAGATCTCCATGCCACGCACCATCGGCCCGGGGTGCAGCACCACGGCGTGGCCGGGCAGCATCGCCTGGCGCCGCTCGGACAGCCCGTAGCGCACCGAGTATTCGCGCACCGACGGGAAGAAGCCGCCGTTCATCCGCTCGGCCTGCACCCGCAGCATCAGCACCGCGTCGGCCGCGGGCAGCTCGGCGTCGAAGTCGTAGGAGACGGTGGCCGGCCAGCCGTCGACCCCGACCGGCAGCAGCGTCGGCGGCGCGACCAGCACCACCTCGGCGCCCAGCGTGGCGAGCAGCATGACGTTGGACCGGGCCACCCGGCTGTGCAGGATGTCGCCGACGATCACGACGCGCCGGCCCTCGATGCCGCCGAGGCGCTGGCGCATGGTCAGCGCGTCCAGCAGCGCCTGCGTCGGGTGCTCGTGGGTGCCGTCGCCGGCGTTGATCACCGACGGTCCGTCGCCTTCAAAAGGAGAAGCGCAGGTCCAGTCGGCGAGCAGGTGCGCGGCCCCCGACGCCGGGTGCCGGATGATCAGCGCGTCGGCGCCGGCGGCCCGCAGCGTCAGCGCGGTGTCGCGCAGCGACTCGCCCTTGCCCACCGACGATCCGGCGGCGCTGACGTTGATCACGTCGGCGCTCATCCACTTGCCCGCCACCTCGAAGGACACCCGGGTGCGGGTCGAGTTCTCGTAGAACATCGTGACGACGGTGCGCCCGCGCAGCGTCGGCAGCTTCTTGATGTCGCGGCCGACCAGCGCCTGGGCGAACCGGTCGGCGTCGTCGAGGATGGCGGTGGCGTCCTCGCGGCTCAGGTCGCCGGCGGCCAGCAGGTGGCGGGTCATCGCGAGATCACCACCCCGTCGCGGTCGTCGTGCTCGCTCAGCAGCACGTGCACGCTCTCGGTGCGCGAGGTCGGCACGTTCTTGCCCACGTAGTCGGCGCGCAGCGGCAGTTCGCGGTGGCCGCGGTCGACGAGGACCGCCAGCTGCACCGCCCGGGGCCGGCCGACGTCGCGCAGCGCGTCCAGCGCGGAGCGCACCGAGCGACCGGAGTACAGCACGTCGTCGACGAGGATCACCAGGGCGTCGTCGATGCCGCCGGCCGGGATCGCGGTGGCCTCCAGGGGCCGCGGCGGCTTTTGCATCAGGTCGTCGCGGTACAGGGTGATGTCCAGGGCGCCGTGTCCGACGTCGACGCCGCTGTATTCGGCGATGTTGGCGGCCAGGCGTTGGGCGAGGATGACGCCGCGGGTCGGGATTCCCAGCAGCACCACCCGAGGTGCGTCTGGAGCGTCCAGCGCCGTCTTTTCGATGATCTGATGCGCGATACGGGAAATGGTGCGACCCACGTCGGCCGCCGACATCAATTCGCGGCCGGTGCCCGTGTCACCCGCGGCACACATGCGAAGACTTGACCTCCTTCTCCGCCTCTCTGGACGGATCGTTAAAGGATGTCGACTGCCCGGCAGCGTAGCACTGCGGACTAGCCTGGGTGAAATGACAGGCTCGAGTTCCCCCGGCTTTCCCTCCGGACTGCAGCGCATGGATTTCGACGCGCTTTACCGCGGCGAGAGCCCCGGCGAAGGCATGCCCGCGATGGCCTCGCCGCCGTGGGATACCAAGGCGCCCAAGGAGAATGTCATCGCGTGGCACACGGGCGGCTGGGTCCACGGTGACGTCCTCGACATCGGCTGCGGCCTCGGCGACAACGCCATCTACCTGGCGAAGAACGGCTACCGCGTCACCGGGCTGGACATCTCGCCGACGGCGCTGATCACCGCGGAGCGGCGCGCCGCCGACGCCGGAGTTCAGGTGCGGTTCGCGGTGGCCGACTCCACCGAGCTGGAGGGCTACACCGACGCGTTCGACACCATCGTCGACAGCGGCATGTTCCACTGCCTCGACGACGAGGGCAAGCGCAGCTACGCCGCCGCGGCGCACCGGGCCACCCGGCCGGGCGCCACGTTGCTCATCAGTTGCTTCTCCGACGCGAACCCGACCGACACGGAGTGGCCGCGGCCGTCGGTGCCGGAGCGGTTGCTGCGCGACGTCCTCGGCGGCGCCGGCTGGGACATCGAGTCGCTGGATCCGGCCACGGTGCGTCGCGAGGTGGACGGGACCGAGATCGAGATGGCGTTCTGGTACGTCCGCGCGCGGCGGCGCTAGCGGACCCGGTCGCCTGTCGGTGGCCCCCGCTACTATCGAAAGTATGTTCGATTCTGGTGGGCGTGCCGCTGAGGCCTCGCTGATCGCGCGGATCGCCGAGCTCGAGATGGCCAAGTCGGCGGCCGCCGCCGAGCAGGCCCGCGCGTCCGTGCAGTTGGAGGCGCTGCGCCGCGCCAACGAGGCCGACGCGGGGGTGCCGGCCGCCCAGCGTGGGCGCGGGCTGGCCGGCGAGATCGCGCTGGCGCGACGGGATTCCCCCGCCCGGGGCGGGCGGCACCTCGGCTTCGCGAAGGCGCTGGTGCACGAGATGCCGTACACGCTCGCGGCGCTGGAGGCCGGGCGGTTGTCGGAGTGGCGCGCCACCCTGATCGTGCGCGAGTCGGCGTGCCTGGACGTTGACCACCGGCGCGAGCTGGACGCCGAGCTGTGCGCCGACTGGTCGGCGCTGGACGGGATGGGCGATGCGCGGGTCGCGGCGGCTGCCAAGGCGATCGCCTACCGGCTCGACCCCCGGGCCGTGGTCGACCGTGCGGCCAGGGCCGACTCCGAGCGGACGGTGACGATCCGGCCGGCCCCCGACACCATGACGTGGGTGACGGCGCTGCTTCCGGTGGCCCGCGGTGTTGCGGTGTACGCGGCCCTCAGGCGCGCCGCCGACACCACCTTCGACGGGCGCACGCGCGGCCAGGTCATGGCCGACACGCTGGTCGAGCGCGTCACCGGCCGGCCCGCCGAGGTGGCGGAGCCGATCGCGGTCAACCTGGTGATCTCCGACGAAACGCTGCTGGGTCATGACGACACGGCGGCGGTGGTCGACGGGTACGGCCCGATACCGGCGGCCGTGGCCCGCCATTTGGTGAGCGACGCCGCCGATGGCCGGTCGCGGGCCACGCTGCGGCGGCTCTACCGGCGTCCCGGTTCGGGATCCCTGGTCGCCATGGAGTCACGGGCGCGACGCTTTCCCAAGGGGCTCGCCCGATTCATCGGCCTGCGCGACCAGCGCTGCCGCACCCCCTACTGCGACGCCCCGATCCGCCACCACGACCACGCGCGGCCCCACCACCGCGGCGGTGCCACCAGCGCGACGAACGGGCTCGGCATGTGTGAGCGCTGCAACTACGCCAAGGAGGCACCCGGCTGGCGCGTCGCGGCGAGCGTGGACGAAAAAGGTAGGCACACGGCCGAATTCACGACGCCGACCGGCGCGCGCTACCGCTCCGGCGCGCCGCCGCCGCCCGGGCGGCTCGACATCTTCGTCATCGAGCCCCGCGCCGCCTGACCGACGGCTACGTAGGCCGCTAGCTGCACGGGTATTGACCGTTGAACACGCAGTTCGTCGGCGGTGAGTAGGTGCCGATCAGCATGCCCCGGAAACCACCCGTCGCCGAGCCGCCGGGCGCGATGACGCGGTTCCAGTTCGCGGGCGTGACAACGAAGTGCGTGCCGGATTGGGTGACGGTGCTGTTCCACGCGTGCACGACGGATTGCCCCGCCGGCATGTCGAAGTCGATCCGCCAATCGCTCATCGGCGCCATGCTGGCGTTGGTGACGGCGAAGCGGGCGATGAAGCCGGTCTGCCAGGTGTGTTCCACCGCCAGCGTCGCCGTCGCCGCGGCCGCACGAGCCGCGGGGGCGATGCCGAGGCCGGCGATGGCAAGCAGCAACACCGACACGGTGACGTGAAGCGCCGTGCGCCAGCGCTTCACGTGATTGTCCAGTCCCGCCATAGCAGCCAACACTAAGACCGAACAGGCGATATCGGCCCTCCCGTCGCGGCTAAGCTGCCGGACCTTTGCTCAACCGAAACCATGATGAGATGTCGGCGCCGGCGGCCTGAACACCACGAGCGATTCCAAGCGTTCGCGATAGTGCTCGAGCGGTGGGACGCGCCGGTTCTCGACCTTTGCGGCGTCGTCCCACCGCCTCAGGCGGCAGGCGTCCGCGGCGTGCCGCAACCGGCGGAACTTCACCACTTCTTCGGGACCCATCGGACCGCCCTGCAGCAGCAGACTCTGCACGGAGGCCCGCGACAGTCCGTCGACATAGGAGGGGTCGGTCGCGACCAGGTACCTTTTCGCGGCGACGTGCAGCGCGACGGGCGACGTCACCGCCGGGGGAAACCACCGGCCGAGGATCGTCGCGGCGACGAGCTCGTGCTTCTCGTTCTCGTGCAGGAAGTCGGCTCGAGTGTTGTGCTCGTCGACCACTAAGTGGCCGATGTCGTGCAGCAATGCGGCGATCGTCATTGCGTCCCCGGCGTTTTCGGCATCCGCGAGCGCGGCGGATTGAACCGCGTGCTCGGTCTGGCTGACCGCTTCGTCGTAGCGACTGTCGCCACGTTCGGCGAACAGCGCGAAGACCTGGTCGGCGACTTCGGCCGCCGTGGTGGGATCGGCGAGCGGCCATCGCGACGAGGCGGTCATGTGCTCGCCTCCGCGGGGGCGATGCCGCGAAAGTGGCCGATGAGGCTGACCCGCTGAACTCCGCCGCGCCCGGACGCGCCCGCCAGCGCGACGCGCTTGTGGCGGTAGTAGGCCTCATGCAGGTCACCCGACGAGGCCGCGTTGTAGGTCAGGTAGAGGGCGCGCCGCGACGTGGTCGACGTGTTGGCACCGCTGCGGTGCGGCGTGTGGCTATGGAACCAGACCAGGGAGCCGGCGCGCACCGGATGGGCCCGCCATGCCAGCGTTTCGGCGATGTCCGGGCGGATGCAGCCGTCGCGGTCGTTGGCGAGCAGGTCGTGGTGCATCCCGGCGACGAATTCCAGACAGCCGTTCTCGACGGTCGAATCATCCACCGCGAGCAGGCAACTCACGCTCACGGCGATATGCGGATAGGCGGGAGCATCCTGGTGGGCGGCAAACCCCGCCCCGCCGGGGTGCTTGTAGTTGATCTTCTCCTTGTAGAGCACCGCGGGTTCGCCCAGGAGCTGCCCGGCCATCGCCGGAACCGCGCCGGTGGTCAGCAAGTCGCGCAGCTCGGCGTGGAAGGGCGAGAAGTTCTCCGTGCGGGTGCGCCGCACCCCGGCGGCCGTCTGCTCGTCGTGTTGCAGCCAGCCCGCGTCGGCGTCGCCCGGCCAGCGTTCGACGTCGCAAACCCACCGACGGACCCGCTCCAGGCTTTCGGCGGACAGGAAGTCCGCCACCGCCAGGTAGCCGTCCCGGTAGAACGCTTCGATGTCGGTCTGCGAGAGGCCGGTCGACATGCTTCCCCTTCCCATGGCCAAGGCGACTCTACCGACCACTGTAACTTTATTTCGTATCCATCCGCCATCACGGATAACTCTTACATTCGTGTTCACCTCGGGTTCGTTGGCACTTCGCCTCTGCCCCGTAGGTTCTCGGCCCATGACATCGACCCGCACCCACTCGGCCCACGCGCCCGGAGTGATCGACGTCCTCGACGGATCCCGGTTTCAGCGCTTCCATTTCAAAGCGATCGCCATCTCGGGAGCCGGCTTCTTCACCGACGCTTATGACCTCACCGTGATCGGCACGGCCTTGCTGCTGATCAAGCCCCAGTGGGGCTTGAACACCGGCCAGGTGGCGATGCTGGGTAGCTCGGCGCTGATCGCCTCGGCGATCGGGGCGGTCGCGTGGGGCAGGCTGGCCGACGTCTTCGGCCGCAAGCGCATGTACGGGCTGGCCGCCGCGATCATGACCATTGCGGCGATCGCATCGGGATTGTCCCCGAATTTCCTGTGGCTGTTGGTATTTCGATTCATCCTGGGTGTGGCCATCGGCGGCGACTACCCGGTGTCGGGCGTGATCATGACCGAGTATGCGAACGTCAAAGATCGCGGCCGGATGGTCGCGCTGATGTTCTCCAGCTACGCGCTGGGCTCGATCGCCGGGCCGGCCGTCGCGCTGTTGCTGCTTTACTCGGGCCTGAATCAGGGGTTGACCTGGCGGCTGCTGCTGGCGCTGGGGGCCGTGCCGTCGCTACTGGTGCTCTACGCGCGAACCAAGGCGCCCGAGTCGCCGCGGTTCATCGCCGAGACGGACGAGCAGCGAGCGGCGGCCGACCTGACGTCCTTCACCGGGACGACGACCGCGGCCACCGGGACCTCGGGCGTCCGCCGGACGATGTGGCAGTGCCTCCAAGTCCCCGGCGTGTGGCGAGCCGTGCTGATGACGGCGGGCGTGTGGTTCCTGTTCGACATCGCGTATTACGGCAACACCATCAGTTCCCCGCTGCTGGTGAAAAGCGTTGCACCGCATGCCTCGACGATCGAGGCGGTAACGATCAACCTGGCGCTGTACGCGGTGTTCGCGGTGCCGGCGTTCGCAGTGACGATCTGGCTGATCGACAAGATCGGCCACATCACGCTGCAGGTTGTCGGCTTGATCGGCATGGCGGCCGGCTTCGCCGCGATGGCGTCGATATCGCAGGTCGGCCACAGCGTCGGCCTGTTCATCACCGCGTACGGGATCAGCAACTTCTTCACCTGGTTCGGCCCCGGCGTCACGACGATGCTGCTCGCCGGCGAACTGTTCACCACGTCGATTCGCGCGACCGGACACGGATTCGCCTCCGGCGCGGCGAAAGTCGGGGCGTTCGTGGGCGCGATCAGTTTCCCGCCCCTGCTCGCGGCCTGGGGCCTGCAGGGCACCGAGTTCGTCGCGGCGGCCTGCTGCCTGGCAGCAGCGGGGCTGTCGCTGATCGTGCCCGAGCCCGCCCGGCGCTCACTCGACAACATCGCGTTGACCCGGCGGGCCCACCGCGAGTCAACCGCCCCCGATCTGGCTGCGGCCTAACAGAAGACGGGCGCCATGTCATGCTTTAGCGCATGACGAGCACGGAGGCGCGCCCGCCCAGCGGATCGGTGGTGGCGCACATCCGCGCGGCGCTGCCCAACCTGACCCCCCGCGCGCAGGCGATTGGTCAAGCCGTGCTCGACGACCCCCGGGCCATCATCCACCTGACGGTCAGCGACCTCGCCGAGCGGACGGCGACCTCGGTGGCCTCGGTGGTCCGGTTCTGTCAGGACATCGGACTGCGCGGCTATGCGGATTTGAAGATCCGGCTGGCCGCGGACACCATCCCCGCCGAGGAGACCCTGCACGAGGGGATCAGCCCGACCGACGACGCGCGCACGGTCCTCAAGAAGGTGCTGGCCGACTCCCAGGCGGCCGTCGCCGGCGCCGCCGACACCATCGACAGCGAGCAGTTCGAGTCCGCCGTCGCCGCCCTTTCCACCGCATCCCGCGTGCTATGCGTGGGCGTCGGAACGTCGGCGCCCTTGGCTCAGGATGCCGGATATCGCCTGCGCACAATCGGTTTGAGCGCGGAGGCGCCCGCGGACGGACATGTCCAGCACGTCGCGGCCCGCCTGTTGAAGCCGGGCGCGGTATGCCTGTGCTTCAGTCACACCGGCCAGACCAGCGAATCGTTGATGGCGGTCGAGGGTGCCAGGGAGGCCGGTGCGACGACGATCGCGATCACCAGCTTCTACCGCTCGCCGTTGAGCGAGTTGTGCGACGTCGTGCTGGTGGCCGGCGCCGCCGAGACCGACGTCCGCATGGAGGCCACCACCAGCCGGATCGCTCACATCGCGGTGTTCGATGCCCTGCACACCGCCGTCCTCATGGCGGATCTGCAGCGAGCCAGTGACGCACAGGGCGCCACCGCGGACGCCTTGACCCGGCACCGCATCTAGTCACCGAAGCGTCAAGGCGCGACCGAACATCGGGGCACGGGGCCGCCGGGGTCGCGGAGCAGGGCCGCGAGGTCGTGGAGCGGCCTGGGTTCGGCCACCAGGTCCGCCCACGGGAACCGGTCGCGCGTCTCGTGCAGGAAATTCAGCGCCCCCGTCAAGTGCCGTGGCTCGTAGTTGTGCACGCCGAAGATGGACAGCTGGCGGCGCACCACGGCTTCCGCATCGACGGCGACCGGCGCGTCGGGGGCGACAGAACCCGCCAGCACGGCGACACCCTGGACGTCCAGCGCGGGCAGGCCCTGCTGCAGCGCCGCCGACGATCCGGAGAAATCCAGCAAGACGTCGCAGGGGCCGGCATCACCCGCCGCGGGGTGGATGGCGGTGGCGCCGAACCGTTGCGCCAGTTGGCGTCGCGCGGCTGTCGGGTCGACCGCGGCCACCGAGGACGCACCGGCCCGCGCGGCGGCCGCGACCGCGCCCAGGCCGAGCATGCCCGCCCCCAAGACCAGGACTCGACGGCCGGCCAGCGGCCCCGCGCGTTCGACGACCGCCATCACCGTGGCCGTCGCGCAGGCCGCGGGCGCGGCGACCGCGTCGGCGAGGTCCTCGCGCACGACGGCGATCGCCAACCCGCGCGGAAGCAGCACGTGGCGGGCGTACCCGCCGGACAACCCCCAGTCGGAGTGCAGCGGCTCATGGCCGGCCTTGCGCACGGTGCGGCACTTCGCGGTGACCCCGGCTCGGCAGCGGTCGCACGTCCCGCAGGGCAGAGTGACCGACCAGATGACGCGCTGGCCGACGCGCAGTGGCCTGCCGTCGACCGCCCTGGCCCCGCCGGTGCCGAGCGCGACGATCTCGCCGACGCTTTCGTGGCCGAGGATCGACGGACACGGCTGCGCGCGCCGTCCGCTGACGGTGTGGCGATCACTGCCGCACACGGTCGCGAAGCGCACTCGGGCAAGGGCCTCGCCAGGCCTGAGGGGCCGCACCGGCACCGGCTCCAGCGCGATGGTGTCGCCGCCGCGCCAGACGGCCGCAACGGTGTGATCGACCACGTCGGGCGGGGCCACCGTGCTCATCGCGGCGCGCCGACGGCTGCACTGGGCACGCCGAGCAGGGCGGGCAGCTCGGCCACGGAGGCCAGCAGATGGGTGTGCCGGTGTGCACCGAGTTCGGTGGCGTCGGAGGCGCCGGTCAGGACGCCGACGACGAGCGAGGCGCCGGAGTTGGTGCCGGCCTGCAGGTCGCGCGGGGTGTCTCCGGCGACCAGGACGCGCGCCACGTCGTCGATGCCCAGCCGCTCCATCGCCCGGAAGATCATGAATGGCGCCGGACGCCCGAGGGGTACGTCGCTGCCGCAGACCACGGTGTCGACCACCGCATCGCCGTCCCAGCCGAGGCCGGCCAGCATCGCGTCGACGATGTCGCGGTCATAACCGGTGGTCAGCGCGATCCGGATGCCGGCGGCCCGCAGGTCGGCGAGCGCCTCGGGGACGCCGGGCAGCGGCCGCGGCGGGCGGTCGGCGTAGGCGGCCGCCAGCCGGCCCCGGAAGTCGGCGACGACCGCGTCCAGCACCGCGGCGCTGGGCGGTGTGCCGCCGGGCGGCGTGAGCAGCGCCCGCAGCGCCTCGTGCTTGGCGGCGCCGTGCCAGCGGTCGATGTCGGCCTTCGCGGGTGCGGCGCCGTGAGCGCTCACCGTTTCGCCGAGGACCCGGTAGACCAGCAGGCCTTCGTCGACGGTGGTGCCGGCGACGTCCAGCACGACGAGTTCGGGTCGGGATGCACCCATGCGTGGGCCTCCGCTCAGGGTTTGGCGTTGCGCGTCAGGGCGCAGCGCGAGTCGAGGGTGTTTTGGAGGGTGAAGCTGACGATTCCCGGCAGGTACCGGTCGTCGTGGTATTCGATGACCTCGCCCCCGGCGCTGCGCGTCGAGCGTCGTTGACGCAGCAGCGGGGCGCCCTCGGGCACCCCGAGGTGCGCCGAGTCGAGCGCGTCGGCGCCGACCGCGTCGATGACGTGTGCGGCGCTGGCGAATTGCACGCCTTGGGCGAGAAGGTACGCCCAGATCGACCCGGAGTCGCAGTCGAAGTTGAACAATCGGCGGCCGACGTGCTCGACGAACGTCGCGCGCTCCAGCATCGCCGGCTCCCCGTCGAGGTAGCGCAGCCGCAACACCTCGACGACGGGTTGCCCCTCGTCGATCTGCAGCACCGCGGAGGCCTGTTGGTCGGCGCGACGCAGCGCCAGCTCGAGCGTTCGCTGCCCCGGCGTGCGCCCGATCGAATGAGCCCAGGCCGAGTAGGACAACAACGTGTCGAATGGCTGCCCGACCGAGGCCGTGCACACCACCGGCGGCTTGCCGCGCCCGCCGGCGATGATCCCTTCGGCCCGCAGGGTGGCCAGCGCCTGGCGCACGGGCCCGCGGGACGAGTCCCATCGCTCGCACAGCTGCGATTCCGACGGCAGCGCGGCGCCCACACCCAGTTCACCGAGCCGGATCCGCTGCCGCAGATCGTCGGCGATCATCTCGTGCAGTGCCATCGCCACAAACTTGACTATACATGTTTGGCGGGCGGCGTGAACAGGCCCGCGAAGGCGAAAGTGAATGTTGTTCAGATCAATTCGACCCACACAGGGCGGCCCCCCCGTAAGTTGACAGAGTCCGGCCTCAAGGAAGACGATGACTTATCATGATAAGTCGCCGCGTGGGGGCGTGATGCCCGCAGTGGAAAAGGTGCGCGCCGGGGTGCTCGAGGTCGCGTTCGAGCGGCACGGCAACCCGGGCCACTGGCCGGTGGTGCTCCTGCACGGGTTTCCCTACGACCCGCGGTCCTACGACCGGGTTGCGCCGGCGCTGGCAGCCGCCGGCGCCCACGTGGTCGTGCCCTACCTGCGCGGTTACGGGCCCACCCGCTTCATCGACGCCGGCACGCCACGCTCCGGGCAGCAGGCCGCGCTCGCCGCCGACCTGCATCGACTGATCGGCGCCCTGGGATTGGCCGCGCCGATCGTGGCGGGGTTCGACTGGGGTTGCCGCGCCGCCTGCCTGACGGCGGCGCTGTGGCCCCGCGACGTGCGGGCGTTGGTGAGCGTGTCGGGTTACCACGTGCAGAACATCCCCGCCGCGGCCGCCCCGGCGGCGCCGCAGGACGAGCGCCGACTCTGGTACCAGTACTACCTGCACGGGAAACGCGGCCGGGCCGGACTCAGCGCTCACCGCCGCGAATTCGCCCGGCTGCTATGGCGGGAATGGTCGCCCGGCTGGGCCTTCACCGACGTCGAATTCGACGCCACCGCAGCCTCTTTCGACAACCCCGACTTCGTCGATGTCGTCGCGCACTCCTACCGGCATCGCTACGGCTTGGTCCCGGGTGATCCCGCCTACCAAGAGCTGGAAGACACGATCACCACCCAGCCGCCCGTTCGGGTGCCGACCGTGGTGATCGACCCGCAGCGCGACGGCCTCGTCCCCGTCGTGCCGCCACGCGCCGCCCACGAGGCGCATTTCCGCGCCCTGCTCGACGTCCGAGCGGTGCCGGCCGGGCACAACGTGCCGCAGGAAGCCCCGGATGCTTTCGCCGACGCCGTTCTGCACGCCCACCGCAACAGCTGACGCGTGCGCGGGCTTGCCGGGCCGCCCACTAACCTGAACCGCGTGAATCTGGACGTTAATCAGGCCTCCATCCGCGAGGTGTGTGACGCGGGCCTGCTCGCCGGCGCCTTGACGGTGGTCTGGCAGCGCGGACAAGTGTTGCAGGTCAACGAGATCGGCTACCGCGACATCGACGCGGGCCTGCCGATGCGGCGCGACACGGTGTTCCGCATCGCGTCGATGACCAAGCCGGTCACGGTCGCGGCGGTGATGAGCCTGGTCGACGAGGGCAAGCTGGCGCTCAAGGACCCGGTGGTGCGCTGGGCGCCCGAGCTGGCCGACGTGCGGGTGCTCGACGACCCGCTCGGCCCGCTGGACCGCACGCACCCGCTGGGCCGCGCCATCCTGATCGAGGACCTGCTCACCCACACCAGCGGCCTGGCCTACGGCTTCTCGGTGTCCGGGCCGATCGCCAAGTCCTACGTCCGGCTGCCCTTCAACCAGGGCCCGGACGCCTGGCTGGCCGAGCTGGCCAAGCTGCCGCTGGTCCATCAACCCGGCGAGCGGATGACCTACAGCCACTCCATCGACCTGCTGGGCGTCATCGCTTCCCGCATCGACGGCAAGCCGTTCAACGAGGTTCTCGACGAACGGGTCCTGGGCCCGGTGGGGATGCCCGACACCGGGTTCTTCGTCTCCCCCGAAACGCGGCGCCGGGCGGCGACCATGTACCGGCTGGACGGGCAGGGCCGGCTGCACCACGACGCGATGGGTCCGCCGCACATCAAGCCGCCGTCGTTCTGCAACGCCGGCGGCGGGTTGTGGTCGACCGCCGACGACTACCTGCGGTTCGTGCGAATGCTCCTCGGCGACGGGGAGATCGACGGCGTGCGGGTGCTCTCCCCCGAGTCCGCCCGGCTGATGCGGACCGACCGGCTCACCGACGAACAGAAGCGGCACAACTTCCTCGGGGCGCCGTACTGGGTCGGCCGCGGCTTCGGGCTGAACCTGTCGGTGGTGACCGATCCCGCAAAGAGCGCGCCGCTGTTCGGGCCGGGCGGGCTCGGGACGTTCAGCTGGCCCGGCGCGTACGGCACGTGGTGGCAGGCCGACCCGACCGCCGAGTTGGTGCTGCTGTATCTGGTCCAGAACCTGCCCGACATGTCCGCCGACGTGGCCGCGGCCGTCGCGGGCAACACCTCGCTGGCGAAACTGCAATCGGCGCAACCGAAGTTCGTGCGGCGCACCTATCAGGCGCTCGGCCTGTAGCGCCATGGCCGCCTACCCGCCCGACCGCATGACCGGCCCCAAGCTGGTGCTGCGCCCGCCGGTGCTCGACGACGCCGGCGCGCTGTATCAGCGGGTCGCCCGCGATCCCGAGGTCACCAAGTACCTGCTGTGGGCGCCGCATCCCGACGTCGCGGCGACGCGGCGGGTGATCACCGAAAAGCTCAACGTCGGCGGCGACGAGCGGACCTGGGCCATCACGCTGAAGAACAGCGGCGAGGTCATCGGGCTGACGAGCTGCCGGCGCACGGTGCCGCACTCGGTCGAGGTCGGGTACTGCCTCGGCCGGCGGTGGTGGGGCAAGGGCTACATGGGCGAGGTGCTCGACCTGCTGCTGGGGGCGCTGCAGGCCGATCGGCAGGTATATCGCGTGTGGGCGACGTGCAGCCCCGACAACGTGCGCTCGGCGCGGCTGCTGGAGCGCGCCGGTTTCGGGCTGGAGGGGCGACTGGCCCGGCACGCCGTCTACCCCACCCTGGGACCCGAGCCCCTGGACGCGCTGATGTACGCCAAGATCCTGCGCTGACCGCGCGGCTAACCTTCCTGTTCCAGCGCCCGCCGCGCGTAGGCCCGCACGTCGGCGTCGCTGTCCTTGAGCGCGATGCTCAGCGCGTCGCGGGCGGCCGGCTCGCCGGCGAACCGGGTCAGGCTGAGCACGGCCGCCTTGCGCACGTCGAGGTGCGCGTCGGCCAGCGCCTCGGCCAGCCGCGGCACGGCGGCGTCGGCCGCCGCGCCCTTCAGCGCCCGCGCCGCGCCCTCCCGCACCTGCCAGGCAGGCGCCCGCAGCGCCTCCCGAATAGCGGCCAAATCGCCCTCAGCACAGCCCAATTCGCCCAGCGCGGCCAGCGCGGCGGCCCGCACCAGCGGGTCGGGGTCGGCGACCAGCGCGCTCACCGCCCGCGCGCCATCCCCCAGCGTCGCCAGGCCGGCGACCGCCGCGATGCGCACCTCCCGGCTCTCGTCGCCCGCCGCCTCGACGACCCCGGCGACGTCGTCGACCGACACCAGCGCCCGCACCGCCTCGATCCGCACCCGATGGTCGGGATCGGCAAGCGCGCGGCGGTATTCGGCGGCGTCGCCGGCACGCCGCGCGGCCAGGATGTGCACCGTGGCCGCGCGCACCACCGTGTCGCGCGACCCCAGGTACGCGCGGACGCCGGCCGGGTCGGGCAGCACCTCCACCAGTTCGCGGAGGCCGTCGGCGGCGGTGCGGCGCACCGCGGCGTCGGCGTCGTCCAGCGCCGCGAACAGGGCGGGCGCGTATCCGTCGGGAATGTGCTCGGTCAGCGTGGCCACCGCGGTCCGCCGCACGCCGGGATCCGGGTCGGCCAGATACGGCTTCAGCTCGGCGATCGCGGGTTCCTCCAACGCCAGCACCTCGGCGATGCGCGGCGAGGGCGGCTCGAACGCGGGGGCGGCAGCGGCGATTCGGGAGCGGGCGGCGGCCGGGGCCTGGCCGCCGACCAGCGCCGGCTGCTCCACCTCGTGCACCCGCTGGTCCGCCGGCGGCAGGCCGTCGAGTTCGGCGACCGGCACGAAATACGGTGCGACGGGCCGCTTCAGGAACGCCATCTGCCCATCGGGCCCCTTGCGCAGGTTCAGGTGATAGCCCCACTGGGCGTCGTCGCGGCCGGGCAGATCCGCGCGGTCATGGTAGAGCCCCCACCGCGATTCGGTCCGGGTGAGCGAGGAGCGGGCGGCCATCTCGGCGCAGTCGCGGATGAACGACACCTCGACCGCGCGCATCAGCTCGTGCGGGTTGCGGGCGCCCATCTCGGCGATCTCGTCGCCCATCCGCTCGAAGGTGCGCACCGCGATCGACAGCTTGGCCGCCGTCTTCGGCGGCGCCACGTAGTCGTTGACGAACCGGCGCAGCTTGTATTCGACCTGCGGCTGCGGCGGCCCGTCCGGGTGGCGCAGCGGGCGGTAGATCAGCTCGTGGGCGTCGCGCAGCTGGTCCTCCGGAAGCGCCTGCGGCGCAGCCACATCCGCGGATATCGCGGCGGCGTCGGTGCCGGCGAGGTCGCCGAACACGAACGCCCCGATCATGTAGTTGTGCGGGACGCAGGCCAGGTCGCCGGCGGCGTACAGCCCCGGCACCGTGGTGCGGGCGTGCTCATCGACCCAGACCCCGGACGCGGAATGCCCGCCGCACAAACCGATCTCGGAGATGTGCATCTCGATGTCGTGGGTGCGGTAGTCGTGGCCGCGGTTGGCGTGGAAGGTGCCGCGGGTCGGGCGCTCGGTGGTGTGCAGGATGTTCTCCAGCGCCGTCAGCGTCTCGTCGGGCAGGTGCGACACCTTCAGATAGATCGGCCCGCGCGCGGAGTCGATCTCGCTTTTGACCTCGGCCATCATCTGCCCCGACCAGTAGTCGGAGTCGACGAACCGCTCGCCGTGCGCGTTGACCTGGTAGCCGCCGAACGGGTTGGCCACGTACGCGCACGCCGGGCCGTTGTAGTCCTTGATCAGCGGATTGACCTGGAAGCACTCGATTCCCGACAGCTCCGCGCCCGCATGGTAGGCCATGGCGTAGCCGTCGCCGGCGTTGGTCGGGTTCTCGTACGTGCCGTACAGGTACCCCGACGCGGGCAGGCCCAGCCGGCCGCACGCCCCCGTGGCCAGGATCACCGCCTTGGCCCCGACGGCGACGAATTCGCCGGTGCGCGTGTTTAAGGCGGCCGCGCCCACCGCCCGGCCGCCGTCGGTGAGCACCCGCACCGGCATCAGCCGGTTCTCGATGCGGATCTTCTCCCGCATGGACCGCTGCCGCAGCACGCGGTACAGCGCCTTCTTGACGTCCTTGCCCTCGGGCATCGGCAGGACGTAGGAGCCCGAGCGGTGCACCCGGCGCACCGCGTACTCGCCGTGCTCGTCCTTCTCGAACTTCACCCCGTAGCGCTCCAGCCGCTGCACCATCGCGAAACCGCGGGAGGCGGTCTGATAGATGGTGCGCTGGTTGACGATCCCGTCGTTGGCGCGGGTGATCTCGGCGACGTAGTCCTCGGGCTCGGCCTTGCCGGGGATGACGGCGTTGTTGACCCCGTCCATGCCCATCGCGAGCGCGCCGGAGTGCCGCACATGGGCCTTCTCCAGCAGCAGCACCTGCGCGCCGTGCTCGGCGGCCGACAGCGCCGCCATGGTGCCGGCGGTGCCGCCGCCGATCACCAGCACGTCGCAGTCGAGGCGGGCCGGGACCAGATCCGGAACCTGCATCATGCCGCGACCGAATGATCCAGCGCGGCAACGATTTCCGCGCGCAACCCGTCCTCGGGCCGGTCGCCGCGCGGCTCCGGTACGTCGATCGAGGCGCGCACCGGCTCGCCGGCCCGGCCCAGCACGACGATCCGGTCCCCCAGCGCCAGCGCCTCGTCGACGTCGTGCGTGACGAAGACGATCGTCGTCGGGTGGGTGCGCCAGGTGTCGATGAGCAGCCGCTGCATGGCGGCCCGGGTCTGGGTGTCCAGCGCCCCGAACGGCTCGTCCATCATCACCGCGCGCGGCGCCCCGGCCAGGCCGCGGGCCAGCTGGACGCGCTGACGCATCCCGCCGGACAGGCTCTTGGGCAGGTAGTGCCCGAAACCGGCGAGCCCCAGCTCGTCGATCCAGCGCTCGGCCGCGGCGCGCCGGGTGGCCCGGGGCTCGCCGCGCAGGCGCAGCGCCAGCTCGATGTTGGACCGCACCGTGCGCCACGGCAGCAGCGCGTTGTCCTGGAACACCATGCCGCGGTCGCCGGAGGTGGTGGTGACCTCGGCGCCGTCGGCCAGCACCCGGCCCTCGTCGGGCGACAGCAGGCCGGCCAGCGCCCGCAGCACCGTCGACTTCCCGCACCCCGACGGCCCGGTGAGCACCAGGATCTCCCCCGGCCGCACCACCAGGCTCAGCCCGTCGATCACGGGATCCCCGGTGTAGGACAACCGGACTCGGTCCAGCTCGAGACTCATCCCGGTTTTTGTCACGGTCATCGCTGCCCTTCCTGCGCGCGCGGCAGCCACCGGGTCACGCGGCGGCCCACCAGTTCGACGGCGGCCGACGTCGCGAACCCGAGCACGCCGATGGTGATGATGCCGACGAACACCTTGGGGTAGGCCAAGACCGTGTAGTCCTGCCAGGTGCGGTAGCCGACGCCGAGACGGCCCGAGATCATCTCGGCCGAGATCACGCAGATCCACGCCACGCCCATGCCCACCGACAGGCCACCGAACACCCCCGGCAGGATGCCGGGCAGCACCACCTGGGTCAGCACCTCCCACCGGCCGCCGCCCAGCGTGCGCACCGAGTCCTCCCACAGCGTGGGCAGCGCGCGCACCGCGTGCCGGGTGCTGACCATGATCGGGAAGTAGGCCGCCAGGAACGTGATGAACACGATGCCGGCCTCGTCGGTGGGAAACAGCAGGATCGCCACCGGCACCATCGCGATCGCGGGGACCGGCCTGGCCAGTTCGGTCAGCGGGCCGAGGACGTCGGCGAACAGCCGCGAGCGGCCCAGCAGCACACCGGTCGCGACGCCGACGACGGCGGCCAGCCCAAAACCGGTGAGGATGCGCAGCAATGACTGCGCGAGGTCGAGCCAGTACTCGTAGGCGCCGAGCCGGCGGTGCAGCGCGTGCACGATGTCGGTGACGGTGGGCAGCGTGTCGAATCGCAGCAGCAGCCGCACCTTGCCGGCGGTGAGCAGCTGCCACAGCCCGATGGCCGCGGCCACCGACGCCAGCCGGATCAGCCGCGACCCCCACGGCCGCCCCGTCCGCGCCCCCGGCCGCGGCGCCGTGACGGCGGGTAGCGGCACCGGGCCGGCGACCCGTTCGCTCAACTCGGCGGTCATACCGAACCTCCCAGTGCTTGTTGGTAATTCACGGCGACGCTGCCTTGATGCGCGGCGACGTAGCGGCGCGCGCCCGCCACCGTTCCGAACGGGTGATACGTCCGCCCGTCGCGCACCCAGACGGCCTTGTCGGCGAACCACCGCGTCCCGAGCTCGGCGTCGGGAACGTAGGCGGCGCGGACCCGGGCGCCGCGCGCGCTCGCGTCCCTGATGGCCTGCAGCAGGCCGGTGGGGTCGGCGACCGTCTGGGTCGCCTCCGACCCGTCCAGCCACAGCTCGCTCGCCAGGGCGGGGTCACCGCGCAGGGTCGACGGGTTGGCGCTGCGCGCCCGGACCGCGTCGTAGTCCAGGCCGCGGGCGGCGAACACGGCGCGCAGCGGCTCGTCGACGGCGAACTTTGCGACGTCGAGGTCGGCGAAGTCGCCGATCGATTTCAGATACGGCACATCGCTTTTCAGCGCATCGATCAGCGACGGCTTCAGCGTGGCGTCGAACGACGTGCCGCCGGGGCCGTTGTAGAGGTACACCACCTCCTGCGGCAGGCCGCTCGCCTGGGCGACGATGCGGGCGGCCTCCAGCGGCTTGGTGTTGAGGAAATCGGTGGCGTCCAGCTGGGCCTGCAGGAAGGCCCCGAGCACCTCCGGGTGCGCGGACGCATACGACCGCCGCACCACCACGCCGTGCAGGGTGGGCAGGTTGAGCTCCGCCCCGTCGTACAGCAACTTGGCCTTGCCCTGGTAAACCAGCAGCCCGGGCCAGGCGACGAACTGCGAAAGAGCTTGCACCTGACCGGATTCCAGGGCAGACGCGCCGATCTGCGGCTGCTGGTTCAGCACCTCGACGCCGCCGACGCCGCCCTTGTTCAGCGCGCGCACCAGCGTGCCGTGGCCGGCGGACCCCACGCTGGCCGAGACCTTCGCGCCGGCCAGGTCGGCCAGCGTGGTCGCGGGCGAATCCGGCGCCACCACCACCATGTTCAACGCGCCCTTGGGGTTGTAGCCGGTGATCGACACCATCTCCGTGCGGGCCAGCGGGTTGGTCTGCGTCTTGGAGCCGTTGATCAGCATCGGGTAGTCGCCCATCGACCCGATGTCGATCTTCTCGGCGAGCATCTGCGCGGTGATCGGGGCGCCGGTGTCGTAATCCTGCCAGCGCACAGCGTATTTGGTCCCGGTGCGGGCGGTGATGTCGGCGAGCCGGCGCTCGAGGTACCCCTGCGCCCGCAGCAGGGTGCCCGCCGTCACCGTGTTGATCGTCTTGGACTGGTATCCGACCACGACGTTGACGACCCCGGAGGACTGGGACAGCGATTCCAGCGAGCAGCCGGAGACCACCGCGACCACGGCGGTGAGCACCGACAGCAGCCGTAGGGCGTGCTTTCTCATGGGGAGCCTTCGTGTTTCAGCGCAAGAGATAGGGCATGTTGACGGTGACGGCGCCGGTGGGACAGCGGGCCGCGCACGGGCCGCAGTACCAGCACTCGTCGACATGCATGAACGCCTTGCCGGTGTCGGGGTCGATGGCCAGCGCGTCCAGCGGACAGACCTCGACGCACAGGGTGCAGCCGTCGATGCACAGCGACTCGTCGATCGTGACCGGCACGTCGGCGCGGTTGTTGACCAGGCTCATGGCTTGCTCCTTATCGGGTCGGCCCTGATGAGGCTGCCGCGCATGGTGATTCGATCGCCACGCATCCGGATGTACTCGAGGTCGACGGGCCTGCCGTCGTCGAGGCAGGTGAGCCGCTCCAGCATGAGCAGCGCCGCCCCGTCGGGCACTTGGAGGGTGGCCGCCGAGTGGGCGTCGGCGGGGATGGCCTCCAGCGCCAGCGACGCCGAGCCCAGCGGCCGCCCGCTCACCTGCTCGATGAGCGCGAAAAGATCGTTGGTCTCCAGCGGGTGCTCGAGGATCTGGGTGCCGATGTCGGGCACCAGATACGTCAGGTCGAGGCTGAGCGGCAGGTCGCCGAGGTAGCGCAGCCGCTCGATGAACACCGCCCGCTCGCCGGGTTCGAGCCGCAACCGGCGCGCGACCGACGGCGGGGCGGTCACCGGCATGGCGGCGCGCACCTGGTTGCGCACCTCGCCGAGGTCCTTGAACGTTTCCTTCAGGCCGAGCAGCGCGTCCAGCCCGTGGGAGTACTTGCGCAGGGCGACGTGGGTGCCGACCTTGGGCCCGCGGTCGATCAGCCCTTCATGCTTGAGGACGCCCAGGGCCTCGCGAACGGTGTTGCGCGACACCGAGAATTCGGCCGCCAGGTCGTGTTCGGCGGGCAGCCCGTCCGGGTACGCCTCGGCGTGGATCTGCTGGCGCAACACGTCGGCGACCCGGCGGGCCCGGTCGGCCCGCGGCCCGTTGCTGATCGGGTGCGCCACGCCGTCACGCTAACGCGGTGCGGCGGCCCATCCGGGGCGGCCGAACGGGTGCCGTCGGCGCAGGTCACGGTATTGCGCCGGGGGACGTTCCGCGGCGACCAGCCAAAACTTGTGCCGGTCGGGCTATTGCGCCACCCCGACCAGGGCGTCGTCTTTGCGATCCGGGTGAGCAAAATCCGGGGGGTCGGCCGGCACCAGGGGCACCGCCGCCAGGGGGAACAGCGCGCACAGCGCCCAGGCCACCGGGTAGTGCGCGGCCATGATCAGCGCGCCGAAGACCGGCGGCCCGGAGGCGGCGACCAGCCGCTGGGTGGTGTTCTGCACGCCCAGCGCGCGCCCGCTCCAATAGGGCCCGGCCAACTCGGTGATCGCGGTGGCCTCCAGCCCGTTGTCGAGCACCGCGAGCACCGACACGGCGACCATCAGCAACACGCCGTAGCCCGAACCGCTGCCGTCGGTCACGGCGAGCAGGAACAGGGCCGCGGCGCACGCGATGGCGATGGCGCGGACGGGCCGCATGCGCGAGCCGACGCGATCCGACCAGCGGCCGACCGCGATTCGTCCCAGCGCGCCCAGCAGTTGGGCGAAGGTGACCAGCCCGCCGGCGGCCGCCACCGACCAGCCGTGGTGATTGATCAGCCACACGAGCACGAAGGTGACGGTCACCGCCTGGGGCATCATCAGCAGGCCCGCCACCGCGTGGATTCGCCACAGCACGGACGAGCCCCGATACGGGCTGGCCAGTTCCGCCTGCGCCACCGCCTTGCGGGGCTTGCGCGGCGGGTCGACGATTCCGATCGCACTGGCCACCGCGCCCAGCGTGCACATCAGGGCGAGGAACATCAGCCCCCGATGCGGGCCGCTTTCGGAGAGTTCGGGAATGATCAACGCGCCCAACGCGATCCCCAGCGGTTGGGCCGTCTGGCGGATGCCCATCGCCAGGCCGCGCTGCCGCGGCGGGAACCACGCGGACACCAGCCGCCCGCCGGCCGCGTTGCAGCTGGCCGCCGCCATCCCGCCCATGAACAGAAACACGCCGACCATCAGCAGCGAATGGGCCGACGCCGCAGCGTAAGCCGCCGCCGCAGTGAGCGCCGAGCCCACCGTGAGCACGAACCGCTCGCCCACGCGGTCGAGAACGTAGCCCCACAGCACGAGCGTGACCACCATGCCCCAACTGGGCATCGAGGCCAGCAGGCCGGCTTCGGTCAGCGGAATGCCGCGGCGGCCCTGTAGCGAAGGGATAAGGAAAGCAACGCCGTTGATGAAGAGAAAAGAGCTTGCCGTCACCCCCAACGAGATGGCCATGATCGACCATCGCGCCCCCGCGCCGAGTTCGAACGTGGTGTCCGATTCCTTCAGCATCACCCCATGGTGACATCGCAAAAGCGGTGGAACTTTTTGAATACTCAGGTATTTGCGAACTTGTTATAAGAATCGGGGTCGCGCTCCGTCTCGGTGATGGTTCCGAAACCGACTGTCCCCCTTGTCATTTGGTTCGCAGGCGCCCCATCGCGGCGGCGCCGGCCGACGCCATAGTTTCACAGGAAAAACTCAGCAGCTTCCTAAGCTGTGACGCAATGATCGATGCGAGAGCCCGATTCGCCTGAAAAGATCACTACCTGTGAATGACGTTGCAAAGCACGCCCTGTCCAAGGTGCCCGCGGTCACGCTGGGCTTCTGGGTGATCAAGATCCTCGCGACGACGCTCGGCGAGACCGGCGGCGACACCGTCACGATGACGCTGAACTGGGGCTACGTGGCCGGCGTCGCCCTGTTCGGCGTCACGCTGATCGTGCTGGTCGCGGCGCAGATCCTGGCCAAGCGTTTCCACGCGAGCCTGTACTGGGCCACGATCGTGGCCTCGACGACGTTCGGCACCACGCTGGCCGACTTCGCCGACCGCCAGCTGGGGATCGGCTACACGGGCGGCTCGCTGCTGCTGTTGGGCCTCCTGCTGGCCAGCCTGGGGCTGTGGCGCTGGTCGGAGGGCACGGTATCGGTGAACACCGTGGCGACGCCCAAAGCCGAGGCCTTCTACTGGGCCACCATCACGTTTTCCCAGACGCTGGGCACCGCACTCGGGGACTGGCTCGCCGACACCCGCGGATTCGGCTACGAAAGGGGCGCGCTGGTGTTCGCCGGCGCCCTCGCCGCCGTCGTGGCCCTCTATTTCTGGACCCCGATTTCGCGGGTCGCCCTGTTCTGGGTCGCCTTCATCCTGACGCGGCCGCTCGGCGCAACCGTCGGCGACTTCCTGGACAAGCCCGTCGACCACGGCGGTCTGGCCCTGAGCCGCCCACTGGCGTCGGCGGTGATCGCCGCGATCCTGGTCGCGTTGGTCATCATCCTCCCGCAGCGTCCGGGCCGTCATCCCGGCCGGCCGGACGACCGCGCGGCCGCGGAAGCCGCCTGACCACAAGTCTTCCCAGCCGATTCCCAGCGATGCAGGCCTACGCTGGAGGTGTCATGCCTAGATTGCCCAACTGGACCAGCACATTGCTTGTCGGCGTTGCGATTGCGGCGGGGGCAGGCGTCGTCGGATCGGCGACGGCGGCGGCCGACCCGGATGTGTTCAGCACCCTCAGCTGCAGCTGCCAACAGGCGGCTCCAGCCGGCAGCCCTGCCCGAAAGGACGCGATCGCCCGCGGAATCCGCCAGGGCCTGTCGGATCGGCCGGCCGCCGCCGGATAGCGCCGCTCAGGCGCGTTCGTTCACCGGCGCAGCGACGCTGTCGCCGTTGCGCGCGGCGGCGGGGCCGTTCGGGGGCAGCTCGAAGGCCGGGTACGCCGAACCCACCGCGGCGGTCGCCGCGTTGCGTTGGGCCTCCATGCGGGCCAGCGCCGCGTCGGTGAACACCGACAGCCCGAGATCCGGGTTGTAGCCGTGGATTTCCTTGACGTCCAGCTGCGCGAGGAAGTAGACGATCTCCTTGGACACCACCTGGCCCGGGACCAGCACCGGGAAGCCGGGCGGGTAGGGCACCACGAACGTGGTGGACACCAGGGTCCGGCCTTCGGCCAGCCGCCGCCCGGCCATGCCGATCAGCACGTGCTCGCGGTCCGACTCTTCGTATCCGGCGTAGAACGCCGAGCGCATGTCGCCGAACTTGCACGCGTCCACCGGGCGGAAGGCGACGTCGAATTCGCTGAAATCGGGGAGGTGCGGCAGGTCCTCGGTGATCTCCTCCACCCGGCGCTGCTGCAGGGCCCGGTCCTCCTTGCCGCCGATGCTCTCGCTGCGCTCGAAGTCCGTCGCGATCCGCCGTAGCACGTCGAGCAGGTAATGCACGCTCGACCAGGTGACCCCGATGGTGAAGATCAGCAGCACGCTGTTGATGGAGGTCTTGTTGATCTGGATGCCGAAGCGGTCCATCAGGATCTTCTCGCGGAAGTCGTAGCCGTTCATGCCGGTCTTGCCGACGAACAGGGTGACCCGCGTCGCGTCGAGCACGAACTGGTCGGAGCGCCACGCCTCGTTCCACTCGGCCAGCGCGCCCTGCCTGACCTGACGGTACGAGCTGACCGACGACGCCCGGAACTCGTCGGGCACCAGGTCGGACTCGTCGAGGATGCGGAACCACTTGCCGATCAGCCGGTCCTTGCGGACCCGGTGCCGGAACACCAGCGCCATGTTGTAGGTGTTGCGGACCAGCTCGAAGCCTTCGATGTCGACCTGCCGGCGCGCCAGGTCCAGCGACGCCAGCAGCTGCTGGTTCGGCGACGTCGACGTGTGGGTCAAAAACGCCTCGGCGAACGCGTCGCGGGTGAGCGCCTTGAAGTCCTGGTCGCGGACGTGGACCATCGACGCCTGCCGGAACGCCGACAGCGACTTGTGCGTGGAGTGCGTGGCGTACACCCGCACCCGCGCCCGGGCGGGGTCGGGAAGCAGCCGCCGCTCGAGCCACTCGGAGCGGTCCACCCCCTCCATCTCCGCGGCCCAATCGCGGTACTCCGCAGCGTATTCCGGTGAGGCCAGCATCTGCTCGAGCCGTTCGGCGGACACCATCGCGGTGCGCTGCCGGGCCCACGGCACGGCGGTGGCGAACGCGTACCACGCCTCGTCCCACAGGAAGCAGATGTCCGGCTTGATCGCCAGCACCTCCTCCATCACGCGGCGGGGGTTGTAGACGACGCCGTCGAAGGTGCAGTTGGTGAGCAGCAGCATCCGCACGCGGTCCAGCTGGCCGGCGGCCTCGAGGTCGAGCAGCGCCTTCTTGATCGTGTGCAGCGACACGGCCCCGTAGATCGCGTACTCGGGCAGCGGATAGGCGTCCAGGTACAGCGGATAGGCCCCGGCGAGCACCAGGCCGTAGTGGTGCGACTTGTGGCAGTTGCGGTCGATCAGCACGATGTCGCCCGGCCGCGTCAGGGCCTGCACGACGATCTTGTTGGCGGTCGAGGTGCCGTTGGTGACGAAGTAGGTGTGGTTGGAGTTCCACGTGACGGCCGCCTTGTCCATCGCCGTCTTGATGTTGCCGTGCGGGTCCAGCAGCGAGTCCAATCCCCCGGACGTGGTGGACGTCTCGGCCATGAAGATGTTGCGGCCGTAGAACTCGCCCATGTCCTGCAGGGTCTTCGAGTTGAAGATGCTGGCGCCGCGCGCGACGGGCAGCGCGTGGAACTGGCCGACCGGGGCCGCGGCGTAGGCGCACAGCGCGTCGAAAAACGGTGTGCTGAAACGGTTTCGCAGGCCCGCCAGGACGGTGCTGTTCAGGTCGGTGACGTCGTTGAGCCGGTAGAACGTGCGGTCGTAGACGTCGGGTTCGTCCTCGGTCTCCGCGGCGATCGACTCGTCGGTGAGCAGGTAGAGGTCGATGTGCGGCCGCAGCTCCCTGATCCATTCGGCGCACTCGACCCAGTCCTGGGTGTCCCTGGCCACCACGTCGTCCCCGGCCGGGCCGAGCAACGTGTTCATCAACGGCACCCGGTCGCGGGACCGCAGCGGCAGGTCGTGGCGGATGATCGCGGCCTGGATCTCGCCGTTCAGCGCGACCGCGGTGATGGCGTCCTCGATGCTGCCCACCACCAGCAGCTCGTACTGCACGTCGTCGGACGGCCTGCGCAGCGCCCGCAGGCATTCGGCCAGGCTGTCCGGCGCCGTCGCCGGGGCGTCGTCGGCGAGCAGCACCGTGTAGAACTGCTGCTGCTTGGCCTGGGCGACCAGCTCCTGCTCGGCCAGCGGCGCGGAGGTGTCGAAAAGCCCTGCGCGGTCGCCGTATTCGCCGAGCAGCCGCACGGCCAGCGAAACCTCCTCGGCGAGCCGCACCGTCGACAGCGAGTCGAGGTGGGAGCGGAACGTCGCCAGGTTCGCCGCACCGGGGTACAGCCAATACCGCTCGTAGGCGGCGAGCCGATTCATCAGCCGCTGCACCCGGCACACGTCGTGCGTCTTGTCCAGGCCGGCGAGGTCGACCTCGGCCAGGTGACGGCACGCGTCGTCGAGCAGGTTCCAGGTGTCCAGGCGCGTGTGCGACGGGTTGGCCACGGCGGCCAGCGCGGACACACGGAGCCGGCGCGGGCGGGCGCTGTCTCGATCCATCTGGCCATTGTGGCCCACTTCGCCGCGTGCGCGACGATTATCGGCGGTCCGATTTGCCGTACGCGACGGCCACGACCAGGCCCACCCCCGCCATCAACAGGAACAGCACGACCACGGGGTCGACCAGCTCGAAGATCACGCGACCGATTCGGAAACGTAGGGCTCCGCGCTGAGCAGCGTCACGACCGGGCTGGCGCCATCGGGAATCGAGTAGATGCGCCGCTCCCCCGGGCGCGCGCCGGCGATCGCGCGGCCCAGCGGTGACAGGGTCGAGTACGCCTTGATGTCGGCGCCTTTGGCGCCGTAGCGGCCCAGCAGAAAGGTTTCCGTGTCGCCGCTGTCCTCGTAGCGGATGGTGAGCACCATGCCCGGCTCGGCGGTGTTCTCCGGAGTGTCCGTGACGATCGCTCGGGCCAGCAGATCCTCGATCTCCCGGATGCGCGCCCGCCGCGCCGAGTAGCGCGCGATCCGGTGGACGTCGTGATCCATGAAGTCGTCCGGCACTTCGATGCTGCGGCCCGAGCGCAGCGCCGTCAGCTCGCTCATCAGCCGGCCGTACTCGTGTCGGTTCAGGTGGATTCCTTGTGTCTCAGTCATTTTCAGTGATTCTCTTTCTCTAGGGAGTGTCGTCAGGGACGGGCCGCGGTTCGGCAACCGCCCCTGACGACTCGGAGGCCGCGGCTACTGCGCGGTGCTGCCGCTGACCATGCGGTCGAAGTCGCGCTGCCAGCCGGCGTGTCGGCTCCGGTCGAGCAGGAGGCGCGCGCCGCCGAACAGCGCCGCCGCGCCGATCACCACGCCGAACCAGAGCGCCGCCCCGGCGGCCACCGCTTCGTCCACGGCGGTGAACATCGGCTTGCTGACCGGCGACCCTTGCTCGTCCACCCACACGTCAACGCGATCACCGGGTTTCACCGCCCGCTCGACGGCCACCATGCCGGTGTGTTCGACGCCGGCGGCGTCCCAGCGCGCCGGCGCGGTGACTGTCGGGCTGGACAGATTCCGGCGGCCGTCGCTGTCGCCCGTGATCGTCGCGACGACCTGGTGGCGGGCCCGCGCCTGCTCGGCATAGACCCGGGCGCGGGATTCGTGGACCGCCGTCCCGACGGCGGCCGCGACCGGCAGCGCGAGGATCGACACCGCGAACGCCAGCACCAACAACAGCGCTTCCACCCTATCGATGGTGCGCACCAACGGGTTCCGGCCGAACAGCCGCGCGAGCGGGCGCGGCATGCGCGCCGGAACCGCGAAGGTTTCCAGCTCGTCGGGGCGCGGAGTGGTCATGGGATCGGGTCACCTCAAAAGCGGGCTTTTGGTTACAACTCCATGGTGCGATGGATGGCGGCCGCGGGGTTTGCCCTGGCCGGACAACACCGTCGACCGCGCGTTGTCGCGTTCCGACAGTGCGGACCCTCAGGTGTCGGTGGCCGCCAGCTCGATCGTCATCGCCAGCCGCTTCTTGGGGTCGTCCAGCGACAGAGTGGTGATCTCGGCCATCTTGCGCAGCCGGTACCGCACGGTGTTCTCGTGCACCCCCAGCCGCTCGCCCGCGCGCACCGGGTCCCCTTGGGCCTCGAGCCAGGCCCGCAGCGTGGCGACGTAGTCGGTGGAGTTCGCCCGGTCGTGGCGGCGCAACTCGGCGACGGGCCCACGGTCGGGCAGCCGGCCGGCCCGCGCCGCGGTGCGCAGCCGCTGCAGCAGGATGTCGTCCCACGCCTCGTCGTACGCCGGCGGCGCGCCGCCGCCCGAGGACAACGCGTGCAGCGCCAGGCACTCGTCGGCCTCGCGGCGCGCGGCGATGAGGTCGGTCGCCTCGGCCGGCCCGCTGATGCCCGCCGCGACGTCCACCGCGTCGGGCAGCGCCGCCGTCAGGTCTCCCACCCAGCGTCGCGCGGCCGCCGCCCCCTCCCCGGGCAGCAGCGTGTAAACGGTGTTTCCGGCCAGCGCGCTGCGACCGGGCCGCGACCAGCCGAACCCCGTGGTGGCGCGCTCGAATGCCAACAGCAGCGCGGCGTCGCGCTCGCCGCCGACGGACGCCTGCAGGGCGACGACCCGCAGCGGCCCGCGCGGCAGGCCCAGCCGGGTGGCGAGCGTCGCGGCGTCGATGGTGCCCTCCAACAACTGGATCACCAGCTCGGATTCGATCTGGCGCTCCAGGTCCGCGCTGGCCCGGGAGCGGAGCAGATGCAGGGCCACCGTCTGGGCGCCGTCGGCCAGCGCGGCCCGCTCGGCGCCGTCCAGCGGGGCCGTGCACGCCACCCAGAGCGAACCCAGCAGCTCCTGGCCGGACCGCACCGCGACCACCATGCGCCCGGTCAGGCCGTGCTCGGGTTCCGGCGCGACGAACAACGGGTCGTCGGACGCCCCCAGGTGCGCGAACACGCCGCGCGCCTCGAACAGCGCGCGCAGGCGCTCGGGTGCCTGGCGGCCCAGGATGGTCTCCGCCCGCGCGGGGTCGGCGTGCTGCTGCAGCCGCGAGTACGCCAGCACCCGCAGCTGCCGGTCCTCGATGGTCACCGCGCCGCCGGTCGACTCGGCCAGGCTGTCGGCCAGCGCGAACATGTCGGTGGGGCCGCGACCGGATTCGGTCTCGCGGCCCTCCAGCACCAGCCCGTAGACGACCGCGGCGACCTCGCTCCACGACACCGACCCGTCGAGCACCAGCACCGCTGTCTGCCCGTCGGCCGCCGTCGGCTCCGCGCCGTCGCGCGTCAGCACCACCACCGCGTGGGCCGACGCGGCCCATCGGACCGCCTCCTGCGGCGAACCGGCCCCGATCGCCAGCAACACGTCGCCCACCAGCGGACGCTCGGCGGCCGGTTCGTGGATCACCACGCTGCGCAGCTCGGTCGACCTGGGCAGCGACGACCAGCGCAGCCGGACCCCGTAACCCCCCAGCACGTTCACCAAGCGGTCCAAAGTGATCACGAGCCGCTCCCGGGTCAGCCGTCCAGTTCGTCGTCGCTGTCCACGATGCGCCGGTTCGCCCGCCCGTCCATCCACCGCAGCACCGGAAGTTCCCGGCTGCGCGCCGGCAGCTCGGTGACGTCGCTGAGCGAGCGCACCACGGCCTGCGTCAGGCCCATGATGGCGGCCATCACCGGAAGCAGCGGCTGCAGCGGCCGGGCGGCCGAGCGGACCGTGCTGATGCGGCGGGCGACGAGCAGGCGTTCGATCGAGTGGTAGAGCCAGGCGCCCACGCCCAGCGCGTAGATCGCCAGCGCCGAGGCGACGACCGTCCACCCGTACGCGGCGCATACGACGGCACCCAACACCACCGTCGCGGCCAGGAAGGCGGCGACGGCGACGCGCAGCTCCAGCCGCGTCATGGTTCCTTCCGGACCGCCTTGGCCGCCGCCCGGATCTGCGGCGTCACCAGCATGACCTGGCCGAGCACCCCGTTGACGAAGCCCGGCGAGTCGTTGGTGGACAGCTCCTTGGCCAGCTGCACGGCCTCGTCGACGGCGACCGGCTCCGGGACGTCGTCGGCGTAGAGCAGCTCCCACACCGCGACCCGCAGGATCGCGCGATCCACCGCGGGCAGCCGGTCCAGCGTCCAGCCCTGCAGGTGCGTGCTGATCAGGTCGTCGATGTGGGCGGTGTGTTCGCTGACCCCGCGGGCCGCCGAAGCCGTGTACGGGAGCAGCGGCGCCACGTCCGGGTTCGCGTCGGCCAGCGCGGTGCGGACGTCGACGACCTCCGCCGGGCTCATCCCGCGGGCCTCGGCCTCGAACAGCAGATCGACGGCGCGCTTGCGCGCCTGGTGACGTCCCTTGGGAGGCCGGCTCACGCGTTGACGCGGCCCAGGTAGCTGCCGTCGCGCGTGTCCACCTTCAGCTTGTCCCCGGTGTTGATGAACAGCGGGACCTGGATCTCGGCGCCGGTCTCGACGGTGGCGGGCTTGGTGCCTGCGCTGGACCGGTCGCCCTGCAGGCCGGGCTCGGTGTGGCTGACCTCCAGCTCGACGGACACCGGCAGCTCGATGTACAGCGGCGCCCCGTTGTGGAAGGCCACCTGCACGGGCAGGCCCTCCAGCAGGAACCGGGCGGCGTCGCCGACCAGGGACTCCGGCAGGTGGTGCTGCTCGTAGTCCTCGCTGTCCATGAACACGAAGTCCGAGCCGTCGCGGTACAGGTAGGTGGTGTCGCGCCGGTCCACGGTCGCGGTGTCCACCTTCACGCCGGCGTTGTAGGTCTTGTCGACCACCTTGCCCGACAGCACGTTCTTCAGCTTGGTGCGCACGAAGGCCGGGCCCTTGCCGGGTTTGACGTGCTGAAACTCGACGATCTGCCACAGCTGGCCGTCGATAACCAGGACAAGCCCATTTTTGAAGTCGGCAGTCGAAGCCACGATCGGTGTATCTCCTAGAGATTGCGCAGTTATCAGCGAAATAGATAGTGGTCCGAGCAGAGCGGCCACCCGCAGCAGCTTACCCGCGACCGGGCCACCCAAGAATCAGGTAGGCGACTACTCAATGCTCCCACCAGGTCTCATGCCTACCTTGCAGTTATCCGGCGGGCACAGGACCGGCCGGGCCAGTGACGACCCAGGCTTGCTCGGAGGTGGAACGACATGTCGTTTGTGATTGCGGCGCCGGAGGCGATGTCGGCGGCGGCAGCGAGTCTGGCGGACATCAAGTCCGCGCTCGGCGCCGCCCACGCGGCCGCGGCAACCCCTACGACGGCGGTGCTGGCCGCGGCCGAGGACGAGGTGTCGGCGGCCGTCGCGGCGGTGTTCTCCGCTCACGGCCAGGGCTATCACGCGCTCAGCGCTCGGATGGCCGGGCTTTATGACCAGTTCGTGCAGGCGTTGAGCGCCGGAGGGGGCGCCTATTCGATGACCGAGGCGGCCAACGCCTCGCCGTTGGACACGGTCTGGCAAGAAGTGCGCGGAGTGATCAACGCGCCCACCAACCTGTTGTTGGGGACACCGCTGATCGGCAAGGGCGCCAGCGGGGCGCCGGGGACCGGGCAGAACGGCGGGCCGGGCGGTTTGTTGTGGGGCGACGGCGGCGACGGCGGGTCGGGGGCGCCCGGGCAGCCCGGCGGCCGAGGCGGCAACGCCTGGTTCTTCGGCAACGGCGGCCGCGGCGGGGCCGGCGGTACCGGCACGACGGGCACCCCCGGCGGCGTCGGCGGTCTTGCCGGTAACGGCGGGCCCGGCGGCAATGGCGGGCTGATATTCGGGAGTGGCGGTGTCGGCGGGACCGGCGGCGTGGGCGGCACAGGCGGGGCCGGCTTGTCCGTCACCGCCGGCGGTACCGGCACCAGCGGCGGGAATGGGGGCACCGGCGGCAACGGCGGGCCCGGCGGCCAAAACGAGGGCATATCGGGCTTGTTCGGCGGCCATGCCGGTGCCCAGGGTGACGGCGGCACCGGGGGCGCCGGCGGCGCCGGCGGCGACAGCACCTACAACGGCAGCAGCATCGTCGCCGGCCACGGCGGCGCCGGCGGCGACGGCGGACACGGGGGCGACGGCACCAACGGCGGCGGCGGAGGCGCCGGCGGCAGGGGCGGGAACGTCGAGCTCATCACCACCGGCCCCGCCGCCGCGGCCTCCGGCGGCGGAGGGGGCGGCGGCGGTCAGGGCGGCAACAGCACGGGCGGCGGCCCCGGCGGTACGGGCGGCACCGGCGGCACCGGCGGTCAGGCCGGAGCCTTCGCCGACACCAACGGGACCGGCCCGGGCGGCTTCGACGAGCTCTTCGGCGGCGGGGGCGGCACCGGCGGGGGCCCCGTCGGCGCCGTCGGGGGCCCCGGCGGAGGCGGAGGTGGGGGCGGCGCCGCGGTCGTCGGGAACCTCGTGGCCAGCGGTTCCACCGGCCGCACCGGCGTCGGCACCGGCGGCGGCCTGGGCGGCGGCGGCGCCTCCGGCGTGGTCACCAGCACCGACGCCTTCGCCGGAGGCGGTGGCGGCGGGGGTGGGG
>NZ_LQPM01000006.1 GCF_002101815.1 Mycobacterium paraense
CGGTAACGGCGGCCCCGCCGACGCCGAAGAGGCCCGCGGGCCCGCCGTTACCGCCGGGCCCGCCGGGTACCCCGGATCCGCCGGCGCCGCCGTTGCCGAGCAGGATGCCGCCGGCGCCGCCCGGCGCCCCGGTGCCCGGCGCCCCGTTGGCGCCGTTGCCGATCAGTGGTCGGCCCAGCAGCAGCTCGGTGGGCGTGTTGATCAGGCCGAGCAGCTGCTGCTCGACGCCCTGCAGCGGTGAGGCGTTCGCGGCCTCGGTGGCGGCATACGACATCGCGCCGGACGCCACCGCCTGCACGAACTGCGAATGAAAGGCCTCCGCCTGCGCGCTGATCGCCTGGTACTCCGCGGCATGTGCGGAAAAGAACGCCGCGACGCTCGCCGACACCTCGTCCGCGGCGGAGGCCACCATTCCCGTCGTCGGCGCCGCCGCCGTCGCGCTGGCCGCGCTAATTGTGGAACCGATATTCGCCAAATCCGACGCCGCCCCCGAAACCATTTCTGGTACCGCGAACACGAACGACATGCATGCCTCCCAGCGAGTACGGCGAGTCGGCGGTGACGCCTGGGGATTGGATCATATCCAGACTTTCCGAAATCCGGAAAGTAGCTCGCCATTGCTGGAGTGGCGTTTAAATGGTGCTTTACTTATCGCATTGCAGGCGGTATAAGCCCCGCGGATCGCTTTTTATTCGGGTTCTAGCCACAAGGCCGACGTGGGCGGCAGGACCATCACGGCCGACGCCGGCCGTCCGTGCCACGGGTCCTCGGTCGCGTCGACCCCGCCCATGTTGCCGATCCCCGAGCCGTTATAGATGGTCGCGTCGGTGTTGAGCACCTCGCGCCAGCGGCCGGCGTAGGGCAGGCCGAGGCGGTAGCCGCTGTGCTCCGCACCCGCGAAATTGAATACGCACGCCATTACCGACCCGTCGTTTCCATATCGGAGGAAACTCAACACGTTGTTGGCGGAATCGTTGGCGTCGATCCAGGAATAGCCGTCGGGAATGGTGTCTTGGCTCCACAGCGCGGGGTGGCTGCGGTAAATCTCGTTGATGTCGCGCACCAGGCGCAGAACGCCGTTGGAGAAACCCTGTTCGTCGAGCTGCCACCAATCCAAACCGCCCTGTTCGGACCACTCGGCGCGCTGACCGAATTCCTGTCCCATGAATAACAATTGCTTGCCCGGGTGGGCCCATTGGTAGGCGAGCAGGCTGCGCAGCCCCGCGGCCTTGACGTGGTTGTTGCCCGGCATCCGGCCCCACAGGGTCCCCTTGCCGTGCACCACCTCGTCGTGGCTGAGCGGCAGCACGTAGTTCTCGCTGAACGCGTACAGCATCGAGAACGTCATCTCGTGGTGGTGGAAGCTGCGATAGATCGGGTCGCGGCTGATGTAGTCGAGCGTGTCGTGCATCCAGCCCATGTTCCACTTCATCGAAAAGCCAAGCCCGCCAAGGTTTGTCGGCCGCGTCACGCCCGGCCACGACGTCGACTCCTCGGCGATGGTGACGATGCCGGGGGCGGCCTTGTGCGCGGTGGCGTTCATCTCCTGCAGGAACTGCACCGCCTCCAGGTTCTCCCGGCCGCCGTAGATGTTCGGCGTCCAGCCGCCCTCCGGACGCGAGTAGTCGAGGTAGAGCATCGATGCGACCGCGTCCACCCGCAGGCCGTCGATGTGGAATTCCTCGAGCCAATACAGCGCGTTGGCCACCAGGAAGTTGCGCACCTCCGCACGGCCGAAGTCGAAGACGTAGGTCCCCCAGTCGAGTTGCTCGCCGCGCTTGGGATCGGCGTGCTCGTAGAGCGGGGTGCCGTCGAACCGGCCGAGCGCCCAGGCGTCCTTCGGGAAGTGCGCCGGGACCCAGTCCACGATGACGCCGATACCGGCCTGGTGCAGGGCGTCGACCAGCCCGCGGAAGTCGTCCGGCGTGCCGAATCGCGACGTGGGCGCGTAGTACGACGTGACCTGGTAGCCCCAGGAGCCGGCGAACGGGTGCTCCGCGACCGGCAGCAGCTCCACGTGGGTGAACCCCTGCTCCACCACGTAATCCGTGAGCTCGCGGGCCAGTTGGCGGTAGCTCAGCCCGGGACGCCAGGATCCCAGGTGCACCTCGTAGGTGCTCATCGGCTCGAACACCGGGTTGCGCTGCGCGCGCCGCGTCATCCAGTCGCCGTCGGACCAGGTGTATCTGCTGCGGGTCACGCGCGACGCGGTGTGCGGCGGCACCTCGGTGGCGAAGGCCATCGGGTCGGCCCGCTCGGTCACCACGCCGTCGGCGCCGTGCACGCGGAACTTGTACAGGCCGTCCACGGGGAAATCGGGCCAGAACAGCTCCCACACCCCCGACGAGCCCAGCACCCGCATGGGCGCCTCGTTGCCGGTCCAGCCGTTGAACTCGCCGATCAGGCTGACGCCCTTGGCGTTGGGCGCCCACACCGCGAACGACACCCCGGTCACCGTGCCGTCGGCCGTGGTGAACGAGCGGGGATGGGCGCCGAGGACTTCCCAGAGCCGTTCGTGGCGACCCTCGCCGAAGAGATGGAGGTCGACTTCGCCCAGGGTGGGCAGGAAGCGGTAGGCGTCGGCGACGACGTGGGGGTCGGCGCCCTCGTAGGTCACCTCGAGCCGGTAGTCGATGAGGTTGACGAAGGGCAGCGCGACGGCGAACAGGCCGGATTCGATGTGCTGCAACGGGAACCGGTCATCGCCGACGAGCGCGACGACCTCGCGCGCGTGCGGTCGCAACGCGCGAATGACGGTGTGATTGCCGTACTCGTGGGCCCCCAGGATGCCGTGCGGGTTGTAATGCGCGCCCGCCACCAGGCGCGCCAGATCAGCTGGATCGGGCGCCAGATCCAGCCCAGCGAGTTCGTCGGTTCGGCTCAAGGCCCGTCACCTCCTACGCAGCAGCGTGATTCGGGATTCGTACGGTATGAGCGGCATGTTGATGATGTGCGCGACCGCCCGCGACGGATCGAGGCGGATGTAGTTCGACTGCCCCCATTGGAATTCCTGACCCGTGATCTCATCGCGCACCCAAAACCGTTCATAAGGCTCCATACCCAATGCGGCCATGTCCAACCACAGGGTCGCTTCCTCGGGCCCGAACGCGTTGAGCGTCACCACCACCAGCACGCAGTCGCCGGTGGCCGGGTCGAACTTGCTGTAGGCAAGCAGCGCGTCGTTGTCGACGCCGTGGAAGTGAATCGTGCGCAGCTGCTGCAACGCGGGATGCAGGCGGCGAATCGTGTTGAGTTGCTTGATGAACGGCTCGAGCGACCGGCCCTCGGCCAGCGCGCCCTCGAAGTCGCGGGGGCGCAGCTCGTACTTCTCGGAATCCAGGTACTCCTCGCTGCCCTCGCGCACCGCGCGGTGCTCGAACAGCTCGTAGCCCGAGTAGACCCCCCACGCCGGGCCCATGGTCGCCGCCAGCACGGCGCGGATGGCGAACATGCCGGGACCGTGGTGCTGCAGCACCGCGTGCAGGATGTCGGGGGTGTTGACGAACAGGTTCGGCCGCCGGAAGTCGGCGAGGGCCGCGATGTCGTTGCCGAATTCGGTGAGCTCCCATTTGGCCGTGCGCCAGGTGAAGTAGCTGTAGGACTGCGTGAAGCCCAGTTTGGCCAGGCCGTATTGGCGGGCCGGCGGGGTGAACGCCTCGGATAGGAACAGCACGTCGGGGTCGGCGTCTTTGACCTGGCCGATCAGCCAGGCCCAGAAGTCGGGGGGCTTGGTGTGGGGGTTGTCGACGCGAAAGAACTTGATGCCGTGGTCGATCCAGTGCCGGACCACGCGCAGCACCTCGTCGTAGAGACCCGCGGGATCGTTGTCGAAGTTGATCGGGTAGATGTCCTGATACTTCTTGGGCGGGTTCTCCGCATACGCGATGGTGCCGTCCGGCAATTCGGTGAACCACTGCCGGTGTTCGCGGGCCCACGGATGGTCGGGTGCGCATTGCAGCGCCAGGTCCAGGGCCACCTCCATGCCCAGATCGCGTGCCGCGGCGACGAAGTCGTCGAAGTCGTCGATCGTGCCCAGGTCGGGGTGGATCGCGTCGTGGCCGCCCTCGTCGCTGCCGATCGCCCACGGGGATCCCACGTCCCCGGGAGCGGCGGTGGGGGAGTTGTTGCGGCCCTTGCGGTGTACCTTGCCGATCGGGTGGATGGGCGGCAGGTAAACCACGTCGAAGCCCATGTCGGCGATCCGCGGAAGCTGCGCGGCCGCGGTGGCGAAGGTGCCGTGCACGGGCTTGCCGTTCTTGTCCCACCCGCCGGTCGACCGCGGGAACATCTCGTACCAGGCGCCGAAGCGGGCCAGCGGCCGGTCGACCCACACGCCGAACTGTTCGCCGCGGGTGACCAAATCCCGCAACGGGTAAGCGGCCAGAAGTTCTTCGATTTCCGGGCTCAGGGCCAGCGCGGTGCGGGTGACCGGGTCCCCGGGGGTGCGCAGCGCCTCGGCGGCCGCCAGCAGCGGATCGCGGCGCCCCCGCGGCACGCCGGTCGCCGCGCGTTCGAACAGCGCGGCGCCCACCAGCAGATCGTTGGACAGTTCCTTCTCGCCCTGGCCGGCGTCGAGCTTGGCGACCAGCCCATGGCGCCAGGAGTGGATCGGGTCGCCCCATCCGTCGACCCGGAAGGTCCACAGCCCGACCCGGTCGGGGGTGAACACGCCGTGGAAGACGTACGGTTCCACGCCTTCGGTCATGGGCAGCAGCAGCGGCTTGATCCGCTGCTCGGCCGCCTTGCCGTCCAGGGCGGGCGCGGGACGTTCGGGGGCCTGAACCGCCTTGATCCGGCGGGATTCGCCGACTTGCGGGTAGCGCTGCCCGAGGTAGCGCACGACGAGGGTTGCTGCGACGGCCTCGTGGCCCTCTCGCCACACCGCGGCGCTGACGGGGACCATCTCGCCGACCACGGCCTTGGCCGGGTACGCGCCGCAGGAGACGACGGGCTGGACGTTATCGATCTCGACACGACCGGGCACAAACACTCCGTTTCGATTGTGTGGCGAGACCGCGCGGTGCTTCGTCGCGGAATGCCTCGCCTCTCAGAAACTTCCTGTCGTGGGGACTTTCTCTGACGGACCGCTGCGTTGCGGCCCCAACAACTAACCGATACCCACCCTAGTGCGCCGTCACACACGCCCGAGGCCGGACGGTCACTCGGTCGCCCTGCGGGCGCCGGAATCCTCAGTAAGGTAATGACGTGTGAAAGCCCTTCGCCGCTTTACCGTCCGTGCTCATTTGCCCGAGCGTCTCGCCGCGCTGGATCAGCTTTCGACCAACCTGCGGTGGTCGTGGGACAAGCCCACGCAAGACCTGTTCGCGGCCATCGACGCGACGCTGTGGGCGCGGTGCGGCTGCGACCCGGTCGCGCTGCTCGGCGCGGTGAGCCCGGCGCGGCTCGACGAGCTGGCGCTCGACGACGAATTCGTGGGCCGGCTCGACGCGCTGTCCGCCGACCTCAACGACTACCTGAGCCGTCCGCTGTGGTACCAGCAGCGCCAGCACGCCGGTGCCGCGATGCCCGCCGCGATCGCGTACTTCTCGATGGAGTTCGGCGTCGCCGAAGTGCTGCCCAATTACTCCGGCGGCCTGGGCATCCTCGCCGGCGACCACCTGAAGTCCGCGTCCGATCTGGGCGTCCCGCTGATCGCGGTGGGCCTGTACTACCGCTCCGGCTACTTTCGGCAGTCGCTCACCGCCGACGGCTGGCAGCACGAGACCTACCCGTCGCTGGACCCCCAGGGGCTGCCGCTGCGGCTGCTCACCGACGCCGCACGGGAACCCGTGCTGGTGGAACTGGCGCTTCCCGACTCGGCGCAGCTGCGGGCGCGGATCTGGGTCGCGCAGGTGGGGCGCGTTCCGCTGCTGCTGCTGGATTCCGACGTCCCCGAGAACGAGCACGAACTGCGCAGCGTCACCGACCGGCTGTACGGCGGTGACCAGGAGCATCGGATGCGGCAGGAGATCCTGGCCGGCATCGGTGGGGTGCGGGCCATCCGCGCGTTCACCGCCATCGAGGGGCTGCCCGCGCCCGAGGTGTGGCACATGAACGAGGGGCACGCGGGGTTCCTCGGGGCCGAACGCATCCGCGAGCTGATCACCGACTCCGGGCTGGACTTCGACACCGCGCTGACCGTCGTGCGGTCGGCCACCGTGTTCACCACCCACACCCCGGTGCCCGCGGGCATCGACCGGTTCCCCGTCGAGATGGTGCGGCTCTACTTCGACGACGGCGTGGACGACGGCGCCGATGGGGCGCCAAAGGCCAAGGGCGGGCCCGCCTTGCTGCCGGGCGTGCCGACCGCGCGAATCATGGCGCTCGGCGCGGAGGACGACCCGACGAAGTTCAACATGGCGCACATGGGCCTGCGCCTGGCCCAACGGGCCAACGGCGTTTCGCTGCTGCACGGCCGGGTCAGCCGGGCCATGTTCAACGAGCTGTGGCCGGGGTTCGATCCCGGCGAGGTGCCGATCGGCTCGATCACCAACGGCGTTCACGCCCGCACCTGGGCGGCGCCGCAGTGGTTGCAGCTCGGCCGCGAGCTGGCCGGCTCGGATTCGTTCGGCGATCCCGGCGTGTGGCTGCGGCTGCAGGAGGTCGACGCCGGCCACCTGTGGTGGATCCGCTCGCAGCTGCGGTCGCTGCTGGTCGAGGATGTCCGGCGGCGGTTGCGCCGCTCGTGGCAGGAGCGCGGCGCGCCGGACGCCGAATTGGGCTGGATAGCAACGGCTTTCGATCCCGACGTGCTCACCATCGGGTTTGCCCGCCGGGTGCCGACGTACAAGCGGCTGACGTTGATGTTGCGCGACCCGGATCGGCTCGAACAGCTGCTGCTCGACGAGGAGCGGCCGATCCAGCTGATCGTCGCCGGCAAATCGCATCCCGCCGACGACGGCGGCAAAGCGCTGATCCAGCAGGTGGTGCGGTTCGCCGACCGGCCGGAGGTGCGGCACCGCATCGCCTTTTTACCCGACTACGACATGTCGATGGCCCGGCTGCTGTATTGGGGCTGCGACGTCTGGCTGAACAACCCGCTGCGGCCGTTGGAGGCCTGCGGCACGTCGGGGATGAAGAGCGCGCTCAACGGCGGGCTGAACCTGTCCATCCGCGACGGCTGGTGGGACGAGTGGTACGACGGCGAAAACGGTTGGGAGATACCGACCGCCGACGGCGTGGCCGACGAGGGCCGCCGCGACGACCTGGAATCCACCGCGCTGTACAACCTGCTGGAGCAGGCGGTGGCGCCGAAGTTCTACGAGCGCGACGAACACGGCGTGCCGCCGCGGTGGATCGAGATGGTGCGCCACACCCTGCAGACGCTCGGCCCGAAGGTGCTGGCCTCGCGCATGGTTCGCGATTACGTCGAGCAGTACTACACGCCGGCGGCGGCGTCGCTGCGCAAGACCACCGCGGCCGAGGACGGCGGCGCAAAGTTCGACGCGGCGCGCGAGCTGGCCGCCTACCGGCGGCGCGCGCAGGAAGCGTGGCCCAAGATCACCATCACCGACGTGGATAGCACCGGCCTGCCGGACACCCCGGTGCTCGGCTCCAAGCTGACGCTGACCGCGACCGTGCAGCTGGACGGGCTGGCGCCCGACGAGGTCACGGTCCAGGCGCTGGTGGGCCGGGTCGACGCCGGCGACGCGCTGCTGGAGCCGGTCACCGTCGAGATGTCGTACACGGGCACCGCCGAGGGCGGCAACCAGGTGTTCTCGACCACCACGCCGCTGCCGATGGCCGGCGCGGTCGGTTACACGGTGCGCGTGCTGCCCAACAACCCGATGCTGGCCGCCGGCAACGAGCTGGGCCTCGTCACGCTGGCTCGCTAGCCCGGGTGCGCAGCCGTTCCAGCGCGGCGCGAACCCGCGCGCCGTCGGTGGTCGCCCAGAACGGCGGCAGCGAGGCGCGCAGGTAGCCGCCGTAGCCGGCGGTCACCATCCGCGAGTCCAGCACCGCGACCACGCCGCGGTCGGTGACGCGGCGCAGCAGGCGGCCCGAGCCCTGCGCCAGCAGCAGCGCGGCATGGTTGGCCGAGACGGCCATGAAGCCGTTGCCGCCCCGCGCGGCCACCGCGCGCTGCCGCGCGCCCAGCAGCGGGTCGTCCGGCCGCGGGAACGGGATGCGGTCGATCAGCACCAGCGACAGCGACGGCCCGGGCACGTCGACGCCCTGCCACAGCGACAGGGTGCCGAACAGCGAGGTCTCCTCGTCGGCGGCGAACTGCTCGACCAGCGCGGAGGTGCTGTCGTCGCCTTGGCACAGCACCGGCATCGACAGCCGAGAACGCATGGCCTCGGTGGCGGCGCGGGCGGCCCGCGTCGACGAGAACAGCCCCAGGGTGCGCCCGCCGGCCGCGGTGATGAGCTCGGCGATCTCGGTCAGCTGCTCGGCCGAGCCGGTGCCGTCGCGGCCCGGCGGCGGCAGATGCGCTGCCACGTACAGGATTCCGGCCTTGGCGTGGTCGAACGGCGAACCCACGTCCAGGCCGCGCCACGGGGCGTCGCCGTCCTCCCCGCCGGTCAGCCCCCACGCCGCGGCCATCGCGTCGAAGGACCCGCCGATCGCCAGGGTCGCCGAGGTCAACACCGTCGTCGACCGCGCGAACACCTCGCTGCGCAGCAGGCCGGCGACCGACAGCGGGGCCACCCGCAACACCGGCCGCACCGATCCCCGGTTGTCCTCGTGGTCGAGCCAGACCACGTCGCTGCGGTCCGGGATGGCCGGCGCGAACGACGTCAGGATCCGCGACGCGGTGTCGGATACCTCGCCCAGCGCCGCGACGGCCTCGGCCCGCGCCGCCGCCGCCCTGGGGTCGCTTTTGGTGTCGCCCCTGGTGTCGATCGCCGAGCGCGCCGCGGTGGCCACGTCCCGCAGCGCCGTCAGGTAGGTCGCCATCTCGTCGTCGAGGCGATCGAGGCGGCCCGGCGTGCCGTCGTGGATGGCCGCGGCGAAGTTCGCGGTCGTCGCCTCCAGCCGCTGGGTCAGCTCCGGGTCCACCAGGCGGTTGATGCGCCGCGCGACGACGCCCAGCGCGGCCGACGTCAGCTCGGCGGTGGCCACCGACGTCACCCGGTCGACCAGCTCGTGCGCCTCGTCGACCACCAGCAGCGCGTGCTCCGGCAACACCGCCGAGTCGGCGACGGCGTCGATGGCCAGCAGCGCATGGTTGGTCACGACGACGTCGGCGCGGCCGGCCTCTCCGCGCGCCCGCTCGGAGAAGCACTCGGAGCCGAACGGACACCGCGCCACCCCCAGGCATTCCCGCGCCGACACGCTCACCTGTGACCAGGATCGGTCCGGCACGCCGGGCTTCAGGTCGTCGCGGTCGCCCGAATCGGTCGTCGACGCCCAGGCGGTGAGCCGTTGCACGTCGCGGCCCAGCGCGGTCGCCGCCACCGGATCGAAGAGCTCCTCCTGCGGCCGCTCGTCGTCGGAGTCGTCGGCGGCGCCGCCGTTGTGGATCTTGTTCAGGCACAGGTAGTTTCGCCGCCCCTTCAGCAGCGCGAAGCGCGGCCGGCGCGGCAGCGCCCCGGCGAGCGAATCGGCCAGCCGGGGCAGGTCGCGGTCGACGAGCTGACGCTGCAGCGCGATGGTGGCCGTCGACACCACGACGGGCCCCTCATCGCCGACCGCGCGCACGATCGCGGGCACCAGGTACGCCAGCGACTTGCCGGTGCCGGTGCCGGCCTGCACGACGAGGTGCTCGCCGGTCTCGAAGGCCCGCTCGACCGCGGTGGCCATCGCCACTTGGCCCGGGCGCTCGCTGCCGCCGAGCGCGGCCACGGCGACGGCGAGCAGCTCGGGCACGGACATGGACACGTCGGACGTCGTCATCCCCTGGAGCTCAGGCCCGGACGTGTGTCGTCGGGATCGCGGGGTCGCCGTGCGACAGGTTCAGACCCTCCCACGGCAGGCTGCGCAGCCCGGAGGCCACCAGCTCGCGGGCCGCCGACAGGTCCGGGCGCGACACCGCCTGGCCGCCGCGGACCAGCGGCGTCGTCAGCGCCCGGCACGGTTCGGCGGTCTGCGGCGCGCGGCCCGCCGGGTACACCACCTCCTCGGTGATCGTTCCCGTCGGGCGCGCCAGCCGCAGCGCCTCCTTGCGCCCGCCCTGAGATTCCTTGTGGCTGCTCCGCTTTTGCACGGGCATGCCGTCGACTTCGACCAGCTTGTAGACCATGTTGGCGGTCGGCGCGCCGGAGCCGGTCACCAGCGACGTGCCGACGCCGAAGCTGTCCACCGGCTCGGCGCGCAGGGCGGCGATGCCGAACTCGTCCAGGTCGCCCGACACCACGATGCGGGTCTGCGCGGCGCCCAGCCCGTCGAGCTGCTCGCGCACCTGCCGGACGAGCACCGCGAGTTCGCCGGAGTCGATGCGCACCGCGCCGAGTTCGGTGCCGGCGGCGGCCACGGCGTTGGCCACGCCGGTCGTCACGTCGTAGGTGTCCACCAGCAGCGTGGTGCCCGCGCCCAGCGCGTCGACCTGGGCGCGAAACGCCGCCAGCTCGTCCGGGCCGTCTCGGTGGGTGTGCAGCATCGTGAACGCGTGCGCGGCCGTGCCCTCGGTGGGTATCCCGTAGCGGCGCTGCGCGCCCAGGTTGGAGGTGGCGGCGAAGCCGGCGATATAGGCGGCGCGGGCCGCGGCGACCGCCGCCCGCTCGTGGGTGCGGCGCGAGCCCATCTCGATCAGCGGGCGGTCGCCGGCGGCGCTGACCATGCGCGCCGCCGCCGAGGCGATCGCGGTGTCGTGGTTGAAGATCGATAACGCCAGCGTCTCGAGCACCACGCATTCGGCGAAGCTGCCGGTCACCGACAGCACCGGCGAACCGGGGAAGTACAGCTCGCCCTCGGCGTAGCCGTCGATATCGCCGCCGAACCGGAAATCGCGAAGGTAGCTCACCGTGTCAGGGTCGAGGAACTGCGCCAGCAAACCGCAGGCGTCGTCGTCGAAGGTGAACTGCGGCAACGTTTCCAGCAGCCGGCCGGTTCCGGCGACGACGCCGTAGCGGCGGCCGTCGGGCAGGCGGCGGGCGAACAGTTCAAACGTGGTCCGGCGGCTCGCGGTGCCGTCGCGCAGCGCCGCCGCCAGCATGGTCAGCTCGTACTTGTCGGTCAGCAACCCGGTCAGCACCGGCTCGTTCATTCCGCAACGGTAACGGCTGGCGGCGGCGGGGGTGTGTCTCGGTATCGTAGGGGCCATGGTTGTTGCGTCAGCGCCCACCAAGCCGGGCACTACCGGGCAACGCGAGTCGGCTCCGGTAGACGTCACGGCCACCCCGTGGGTCACCATCGTGTGGGATGACCCGGTGAACCTGATGACATATGTGACGTATGTCTTCCAGAAGTTGTTCGGCTACAGCGAGCCGCACGCCACCAAGCTGATGTTGCAGGTGCACAACGAGGGCAAGGCGGTCGTCACGGCGGGTAGCCGCGAATCCATGGAAGTTGACGTGTCCAAGCTGCACGCCGCCGGTTTGTGGGCGACGATGCAGCAGGACCGGTGAGACTCGAGGTCGTCCGGGATTCCTTGTGCGCAAATGGAAGCGCGTCGAGACCGCGAGCGGTCCCCGTTTTCGGTCCGGCTTGGCCTCCCACGAGGCCGCCCTGCTCAAGAACCTCGTCAGCGCCATGATCGGCCTGCTCGACGAGCGTGAATCTTCCGCGCCCACAGACGAACTCGAGGAGATCACCGGCATCAAGACGGGAAACGCCGAACCGCCGCGCGATCCGACGCTGCGCCGGCTGCTCCCGGATTTCCACAGGCCGGACGACACGGACGGCGGCGATGACGACGAGGTCGCGTCCGGCGCCGACACTCCCGACAGCCTCAACGCCGCGCTGCGCAGCCTGCACGAGCCGGAGATCATCGACGCGAAACGCGTTGCCGCGCAAAAGCTTCTGGATACCATTCCGGGCAACGGCGGCCGGTTCGAGCTGACCGAGGAAGAAGCGAACGCCTGGATCGCGGCCGTCAACGACATCCGGTTGACGTTGGGGGTCATGCTCGAGATCGGGCCGGAGGGCCCGGAGCGGCTCCCGGCCGACCATCCGCTGGCGGTGCACTTCGACGTCTATCAGTGGCTGACCGTCCTGCAGGAGTACCTGGTCCTGGCGCTGATGGGAAAGCCGGCCGGATGAACTCCATCACCGACGTCGGGGGCATCCGCGTCGGTCACCACCAGCGACTGGACCCCGACGCGTCGTTGGGAGCCGGCTGGGCCTGCGGCGTCACCGTCGTGCTCACCCCGCCCGGCACCGTCGGCGCGGTCGATTGCCGCGGCGGTGCGCCCGGCACCCGCGAGACCGATCTGCTGGACCCGGCCAACACCGTGCGCTTCGTGGACGCGGTGCTGCTCGCCGGCGGCAGCGCCTACGGCCTGGCGGCCGCGGACGGCGTGATGCGCTGGCTGGAGGAGCACGACCGCGGCGTGCGCATGGACGGCGGCGTGGTGCCGATCGTGCCGGGGGCGGTGATCTTCGACCTGCCGGTCGGCGGCTGGGATCGCCGGCCGACGGCGGAGTTCGGCTACGCGGCGTGCGAGGCCGCTTCCGGCGGCGGAGGCGCCGGCGGAGAGATAGCCGTCGGGACCGTCGGCGCGGGGGTGGGGGCGCGCGCAGGCGTCCTCAAGGGCGGGCTCGGGACCGCCTCGGTGACGTTGCAAACGCCCGCCGCTCCCGGCGTCACCGTCGGCGCGATCGTCGTCGTCAACTCCGCCGGCGACGTCGCCGACCGCGCGACCGGCATGCCCTGGATGGCGAGCCTGAGCGACGAGTTCGGCCTGACGCCGCCGCCGGCCGAACAGATCGCCGCGTACGCGGAGTTGCCAACGGCGCTGAAGCCGTTGAACACCGCCATCGCCGTCGTCGCGACCGACGCCGCGCTGAGCGCCGCCGCGTGCCGGCGGGTCGCGATCGCCGCCCACGACGGCCTGGCGCGCACCATCCGCCCGGCGCACACGCCGCTGGACGGCGACACCGTGTTCGCGCTCGCCACCGGGGCGGTCGAGGTGGCCCCGGCCGTCGATGCCAAACCGGTGCCCGCCGCGTTCTCGCCCGAGACGGCGCTGATCGCCGAGGTGGGGGCGGCCGCGGCCGACTGCCTGGCCCGCGCGGTGCTGGTCGGGGTGTTCGCCGCCGAGGCGGTGGCCGGGATACCGGCCTACCGCGACGTTCTGCCCGGGGCGTTCGGCTGAGCCCGGCAACTGCGCCGGTAGCCTTGACGATGCCGAGAATGCGTGAGAAGGGCAGCTATGACCCAAGGACATCCGCGGGCGCCGGCGAACCCGTCGAAGAAGCGACCCCAGTGGGCGGTCGGCGGCGCCACGATCCTCACCTTCGTGGCGTTGCTGTACCTCATCGAGCTGATCGATCAGCTGATGAACCATTCGCTGGACCGCAACGGCATCAGGCCGTTGGAGGCCGACGGGCTGTGGGGGATCCTGTGGGCGCCCTTCCTGCACGCGAGCTGGACGCACCTGTTGGCCAACACGGTGCCCGCCCTGGTGCTGGGCTTCCTGATGACGCTGGCCGGCATGTCCCGATTCGTCTGGGCCACCGCGATCGTGTGGATCGTCGGCGGCTTCGGCACCTGGCTGATCGGCAATTGGGGCGGCTGCCGCTTTGAGTCCGACCACATCGGGGCCTCCGGCCTCATCTTCGGCTGGCTGACGTTCTTGCTGGTGTTCGGCATCTTCGTGCGCCGGTTCTGGGACATCGTCACGGGCCTGGTGGTGTTGTTCGCCTACGGCGGGATCCTGGTGAGCGCCGTGCCCGTCCTGGACAAGTGCGGCGGCGTTTCCTGGCAGGGCCACCTGTGTGGCGCGCTGGCGGGCGTCCTTGCCGCCTATCTCCTGTCCGGCCCGGAGCGCAAGGCGCGCGCATCGAAGAAGGCCGGCGCACGGCGCCCCAGGGCATGAACGCGCCGTTAGCGCCCGTCGGGGTCTTCGACTCCGGCGTCGGGGGGCTGACCGTCGCCCGCGCGATCATCGACCAGCTGCCCGACGAGGACATGATCTACGTCGGCGACACCGCCAACGGCCCCTACGGCCCGCTCTCCATTTCCGAGGTTCGCGCCCACGCGTTGGCTATCGGCGACGATCTGGTCGAGCGCGGTGTCAAGGCTCTGGTGATCGCGTGCAACACGGCGTCGGCGGCCTGCCTGCGCGACGCCCGCGAGCGCTACGACGTGCCCGTCGTCGAGGTGATCCTGCCGGCGGTGCGGCGCGCCGTCGCCACCACCCGCAACGGACGCATCGGCGTGATCGGCACCCGGGCGACCATCAACTCGCACGCCTACCAGGACGCCTTTGCCGCCGCCCGCGACACGGAGATCACCGCGGTGGCCTGCCCACGGTTCGTCGACTTCGTCGAGCGGGGGGTGACCAGCGGCCGTCAGGTGCTCGGGCTGGCCGAGGGCTATCTGGAGCCGCTGCAGCGCGCGCAGGTCGACACGCTGGTGCTGGGGTGCACGCATTACCCTCTGCTCTCCGGGCTGATTCAGCTCGCGATGGGCGAGAACGTGACGCTGGTTTCCAGCGCCGAGGAGACCGCCAAGGAAGTGCTGCGGGTGCTCACCGAACACGACCTGCTGCGCCCCCATGACACGCCGCCGGCCACCCGCGTGTTCGAGGCGACGGGCGACCCCGAGGCGTTCACCAAACTGGCGGCGCGCTTCCTCGGTCCCGCGGTGACGGGTGTTCAGCCGGTGCAGCAATCGCGTGCCCGCTAACGCCATGGGGAGATTCTGGTCACATCAAAGCGGCGATGTTTTCTCCATCGTGCGATCGGGCATGGCACAGTAGTGCCTGTGCGAATAACCGTGCTCGGCTGCTCGGGCAGCGTGGTCGGTCCGGATTCGCCGGCATCGGGTTATCTGCTTCGGGCACCGGACACCCCGCCGCTGGTTCTCGACTTCGGCGGTGGTGTGCTGGGCGCGCTGCAGCGCTACGCCGACCCCGGCTCGGTCCACGTGTTGCTGTCGCACCTGCACGCCGACCACTGCCTGGATGTGCCGGGCTTATTCGTCTGGCGCCGCTACCACCCGTCGAAGCCGCTCGGGAAGGCTTTGCTGTACGGCCCCGGCGACACCTGGTCGCGGTTGGGGGCCGCGTCATCGCCGTACGGCGGCGAGATCGACGACTGCTCGGACATATTCGACGTTCATCATTGGGTGGACGGTGAGCCGGTGACCTTCGGCGCGGTCACGGTGACGCCACGCGTCGTCGCGCACCCCACCGAGTCGTACGGCTTGAGGATCACCGATCCCAGCGGTGCGTCGTTCGTCTACAGCGGCGACACCGGCCTGTGCGATCAGCTGGTCGAGCTGGCCCGCGGCGCCGACGTCTTCCTCTGCGAGGCCTCCTGGACGCACGCGCCCGATCGCCCGCCCGCGCTGCACATGTCCGGCACGGAGGCCGGCCGGGTGGCACGGCAGGCCGGGGTGCACGAGCTGCTGCTGACGCACATCCCGCCGTGGACTTCGCGCGAGGACGTGATCACCGAGGCCAAGGCCGAGTTCGACGGTCCCGTGCACGCGGTGGTCTGCGGTGAGACCTTCGATGTCCGCCGCTCCGAAAGGGTCTGAGCACCCGGCGTTGGCTAGGGTTACTGGGTGTCCAAACGAGAAGACGGCCGCCTCGACGACGAGCTTCGCCCCGTAGTCATCACCCGCGGATTCACCGACCACCCGGCGGGTTCGGTACTGATCGAATTCGGCCACACCAAGGTCATGTGCACCGCCAGCGTCACCGAGGGCGTGCCGCGCTGGCGCAAGGGCTCCGGCCTGGGTTGGCTGACGGCCGAATACGCGATGCTGCCCTCGGCCACCCACTCCCGCTCCGACCGCGAATCGGTGAAGGGCCGGCTGAGCGGGCGCACCCAGGAGATCAGCCGGCTGATCGGGCGGTCGCTGCGGGCATGCATCGACCTGAGGGCGTTGGGGGAGAACACGATCGCCGTCGACTGCGACGTATTGCAGGCCGACGGCGGCACCCGCACCGCTGCGATCACCGGCGCCTACGTCGCGCTGGCCGACGCCGTGACCTACCTGTCGGCGGCGGGCAAGCTGTCCGACCCGCGGCCGCTGTCGTGCGCCATCGCGGCGGTCAGCGTCGGCGTCGTCGACGGCCGGATTCGGGTGGACCTGCCCTACGAAGAGGACTCGCGCGCCGAGGTCGACATGAACGTCGTCGCGACCGACACCGGGACCCTGGTGGAGATCCAGGGGACCGGGGAGGGCGCGACGTTCCCGCGCTCGACGCTGGACAAGTTGCTCGACGTGGCGCTGGCGGCGTGCGATCAATTGTTCGCCATCCAGCGCCAGGCGCTGGAGCTGCCGTACCCGCGCGTGCTGCCGGAGGGACCGCCACCGCCGAAGGCGTTCGGCACCTGAGTCGGGTGCTGGTCGCCAGCCGCAACCCCAAGAAGCTGGCCGAGCTGCGCCGGGTGCTCGACGGCGCCGGCCTGTCGGGGCTGACGCTGGTATCGCTCAACGACGTCGCGCCGTTCGAGGAAGCGCCCGAAACCGGCGCCACGTTCGAGGACAACGCGCTGGCCAAGGCGCGGGATGGGTTCGCCGCGACGGGGCTGGCGTGTGTGGCCGACGACTCCGGTCTCGAGGTGGCGGCGTTGAACGGGATGCCCGGCGTGCTCTCGGCGCGCTGGTCCGGTAACCACGGCGACGACGTCGGCAACACGGCACTCTTGTTGGCGCAGCTGCGCGACGTTCCCGACGACCGGCGCGGCGCGGCGTTCGTGTCGGCCTGCGCGCTGGTGTCGCCGTCCGGCGAGGTCGTCGTCCGCGGCGAGTGGCCCGGCACCATCGCGCGGGAGGCCCGCGGCGACGGCGGGTTCGGCTACGACCCGGTGTTCATTCCGCGCGGGGAGGAGCGCACCGCGGCGCAACTCAGCCCCGCGGAAAAGGATGCGGTGTCGCACCGCGGTCGCGCGCTGGCGCTGTTGCTGCCCGCGCTGCGCGAGCTCGCCTGAACCGGGCTGGTCACTTCCGCCACACGCGTCCCGGCGCGGGAGGCGGTTGGCTTTGTGCCCGCCTCATAGCGACAACGGGATCGTTCGGCACGGCCCCGCGGCCACCTTGTCGCTATGAGGCGGGCACAAAGGGTGCCGCCCGGAATAGCGACGGCTGTGGCGGATGTGGTTCGCGCCCTAGAGGCCGAAGCGCGCCTTGACGTTCTTGGTCTGGAAGTGCTCGACGATGATGCCCAGCAGCGGGATGGTGCCCGACAGCAGCACCCCGATGGTCTTGCCGATCGGCCAGCGGACCTTGATCGCGAGGTTGAACGCGGCCAGCACGTAGACGAAATACACCCACCCGTGCACCACTTCGATCCACCGGATCTCGTGGTGGAAAACGAGGTGCGAGACGATCTCGTAGCACAGCGCGATGAGCCACAGACCCGTCGTCCACGCCATGATCCGGTAGCCGAGCAACGCGGTGCGGATCTTCTCGACGGGGAAGGCAGGCGCCGGCGCCCCGGGGGTCTCGGGTGTGGTCATGCGGTGGTCCTGTTCTGCTTCTCGGCATCGTGTTTGGCGAGCTCGGCCAGGTAGGCGTTGTACTCGCGCAGCGCGGGATCGTCGGGCGGCGGCTGCACCGGCTTGGGCCGCTCGGGCAGCAGGCCGGCGGGTATCTCGGTCATCTCGCCGCTGCGGTGCGGCTCCGGTGGCGCCTCTTCGTAGCGGACGAACTTGCGGTACGCGTAGACGCAGAACCACGCGAACAGCGGCCACTGAAGCGCATAGCCCAGGTTCTGGAAGGTGCCCGAAACGGATTGGAAGCGGGTCCACTGCCACCAGCCCAGGGCCAGGCAGCCGCACGCCGCGACGATCACCAAGGCGATCAGCGCGGGCCTGCGACGGCGGGTAGTTGGCACACCTTGAAGGTACCGCTCACGATTTGGGGCCGACGAATTCGTCGAGGCGCGCGGTACGATCGGCAACGCTGCGGGCGTGGCGAAATGGCATACGCGATGGCTTTAGGTGCCATTGCTCGAAAGAGCGTGAGGGTTCGAATCCCTCCGCCCGCACGATTTGGCGCCGAGGTTTCACCGCTCGCTGTGCGGGTAAGCGCGATGCACTCCATCTGAAGGAGGCGTCATGGCCGCCGCAGCCGAGCCACCGGAAAAAGCTTTCACCGCAGACGATGTTGACCTTGCGGAACGCCGAGCCGCAGAAGCGCGCGAACGCGCCGCACACGCGGGGCTCTCGGCCGCCCGCAGCATCGAGGAATCCGCACGCCACCACGAACACATCGCGAAGGTGCAAGACGTCACCGTCGCGCAGGGGGTCTCGCACCCGAACGTGCACCGCGAGTCCGCGCTGCGCCACCGCCAAGCGGCCGCGGATGATCGCAAGCTGGCCGAGGAGAAGCGGAGAGAGTCCGAGGCGGACCTGTCTCTGGACACCGACCGATAGCGCTCAGCCGAGGCGCGGTTCGGTATACACCGATTGATCTCGTGTCGAATGGCGGACAGCTGTCGACAGGTGTAAACGCGCAGTCAGCGCTCGTTTGGCTCCCGCGACGCCGGCGGCTCAGAGAACACGTGTTTATCGAACGAGGCGGTTGGGAAGCCGATGGGGAAGCGTGAGCCGGCCGGCTCACGGAAACCCGATCAAACCACTGGAATGACTAATGGTTTCTCCGCTTCGCAGCTTCACTCGATGGAGCACCGCGCCCGCGAAGGGCGTGCAGACCGCCAAATCCTGGGTCAATGTGCCGCGCGGGCTGGCCGCCCGGGCGACCACCCCGTTGCTGCCCGACGACTACCTCAAGCTGCTCAACCCGCTGTGGTCGGCGCGGGAGTTGCGCGGCCTCATCGTCGACGTTCGGCCCGAAACCGCCGACTCCGCGACCGTCACGATCAAACCCGGGTGGGGCTTTTCGGGGCGATACCAGCCGGGCCAGTACGTCGGCATCGGCCTGCGGATCGACGGTCGATGGCACTGGCGCTCCTATTCGTTGACGTCGATCCCGCGCCGCGACAACAAAAACATCACCATCACCGTCAAGGCGACCCCCGAGGGCTTTCTGTCGACGCACCTGGTGAAGGGGGTCAAACCGGGCACTGTCGTGCGGCTCCAGTCGCCCAAGGGGGACTTCGCGCTGCCCGACCCGCCGCCGGCCAAGGTCCTGTTCATCACCGCCGGCAGCGGGATCACGCCGGTGATGGCGATGCTGCGCACTCTCAAGTCCCGCGGCCAACAGACGGACATCGTGCACATCCACTCGGCGCCCACCGCCGACGACGTGATCTTCCACGACGAGCTGCGCGAGCTGGAAAAGTCTCAGCCCGGTTACCGACTTCACCTGCAGCTCACCGAAACTCAGGGCCATCTCGACTTCGAGCACCTCGACGAGATTGTCGACGACTGGCAGGACCGCCCGGCCTGGGTATGCGGCCCGTCCGCCCTGCTGGACGCCGCCGAAGAGGTATGGAAAGCCGCGGACCGCAGCGATCAACTGCACATGGAGCGCTTCACCATCGCCGCCACGGACAAGGGCGGCGAAGGCGGAACCGTCACCTTCGCCATCTCGGACAAGACCATCGAAATCGACGGCGCCACATCGATTATGGAAGCCGGCGAAAAGGTGGGCATCCAGATGCCGTTCGGGTGCCGGATGGGCATCTGCCAGACCTGCGTGCTCCCGCTGGAGGAGGGCCACGTCCGCGACTTCCGGTCGGGGACCGAACACGGCGCGGGTGACCGCATCCAGACCTGCATCTCCACGGCATCCGGCAACTGCACCATCAAGATCTAGGGGAAAACCTATGGCAATCACCGACATCAAGGAATACGCGCACCTGACCGCCGAAGACGTCGAGCAGCTCGCCCAGGAACTGGACGCGATCCGCGCCGACATCGAGGAGTCCCGCGGCGAACGCGACGCCCGTTACATTCGCCGCTCCGTCCAGCTGCAGCGCGCCTTGGCGGCCGGCGGGCGAATCGTCTTGTTCGCCAGCCACAAGAAGCTGGCATGGGTCTCCGGCACCGCGATGCTCGCGATGGCGAAAATCATCGAGAACATGGAGCTGGGCCACAACATCATCCACGGCCAGTGGGACTGGATGAACGACCCGGAAATCCACTCGACGGAGTGGGAGTGGGACACCACCTGCCCCGCCGCCCAGTGGAAGCATTCCCACAACTTCGTCCACCACAAGTACACCAACGTCGTCGGGCTCGACGCCGACGTCGGCTACGGCATCATGCGCGTCACCCGCGACGAGCCGTGGGAACCCTGGATGCTCGGCAACCCGATCTACAACATGCTGCTGGGCACGTTCTTCCAGTACGGCGTCGCGTTGCACCACATCGAGACGGCCAAGCTGCGCAAGAAGCAGAAGAGCTGGGCCGAGGCGGCCAAGGACATGCGGGTGATCATGAAGAAGGTCGTCAGGCAGGAGGGCAAGGACTACCTGATCTTCCCCGCCCTGAGCGGGCCCAACTGGAAGCGCACGATCAAGGCCAACATGACGGCCAACCTGATCCGCAACATCTGGGCCTACATGGTCATCTTTTGCGGCCACTTCCCGGACGGCGCCGAGAAGTTCACCGTCGAGGAGTTCGAGAACGAGACCCAGGGGGAGTGGTACCTGCGCCAGATGCTCGGCTCGGCCAACTTCAACGCCGGCCCGCTGATGGCGTTCGTCAGCGGCAACCTCTGCTACCAGATCGAGCACCACCTGTTCCCGGACCTGCCCAGCAATCGCTACGCGGAGATCTCGGTGCGCGTGCGCGAGCTGTGCGACAAGTACGACCTGCCCTACACCACGGGATCCCTTGGCCGCCAATACCTGCAGACGTTCTGGACGATCCTCAAACTCGCCCTGCCCGACAAGCTCCTGCAGGCGACGCCCGACGACGCCCGCGAAACGCGGTCGGAGCTGAAGTTCCGCGTCCGCGAGGGGCTGCGGGAAAGCTTCATCGATCCCGCCACCGGCAAACGGCGCGGCCTGCGCACGGCCCTGCGGGAGCTGCGGGGGGCAGGCCAGGCGGCGTAACCGGCACCCGAGTTTGACGAAGAGACTCGCCGAGATCGACGCCAGCGCGAAAAAGTTCGAGTAGAGGTCACGGTTTCGTCGATCTCGACGCGCGAAGGGGCCCGGCCACGCGGCGTAACCGGCACCCGAGTTTGACCTTTGGTAAGGCAACCCTTAGTTTGTGGGTAACTTACCTACTCGGAGGGTGCTGAATGCAGTCGGTTGCGTCTCGTCAGGGCGGCCGGACGGAACGCGTCCCCGGGCAGGACCACTGATGGCCCGCGGCTTCCAGGGCGTGATGCTGCGCAGCTTCGGCGCCCGCGACCACATCGCGACCGTGATCGAAACCGTGCGCATCGCACCGCATTTCGTCCGGATTCGGATGGAGTCACCCACCCTGTTTCAGGACGCGGAGGCCGAACCCGCGGCGTGGCTGCGGTTCTGGTTTCCCGACCCCGACGGGTCGAGCACCGAGTTCCAGCGCGCGTACACCATCTCGGAGGCGGACGCCGCGACCGGCCGCTTCGCGGTCGATGTCGTGCTGCACGAGCCGGCGGGACCCGCGTCGCTGTGGGCCCGCACCGTGGCGCCCGGCGCGACGATCGCGATGATGTCCCTGATGGGCTCGTCGCGTTTCGACCCGCCCGACGAGCAACCGGCCGGCTACCTGCTGATCGGCGACTCGGCGTCGATCCCCGGCATCAACGGCATCGTGGGCACCGTCCCCGACGACGTCCCCATCGAGTTGTACCTCGAGCAGCACGACGACAACGACACGCTGATCCCGCTCGCGCAACACCCCCGCCTGCGGGTGCATTGGGTGGCGCGCCGCGACGAGAGATCGCTGGCCGCGGCGATCGAGAGCCGCGACTGGTCGAACTGGTATGCGTGGGCCACGCCCGAGGCCACCACGCTCAAACATGTGCGGACCAGGCTCCGCGACGAGTTCGGGTTTCCCAAGTCCGAGATCCACGCCCAGGCCTATTGGAGCGCCGGGCGAGCGATGGGCACCACCCGCGGTGACGAGCCGGAAAGCGCTGCGCCACAACCCGAACCATCGCCACCGGCGGCCGCGGCGCCCCCCAAGGGCAACTGGCGCGCCCAGGCCGCGGGCCGCCTGCTCGCGCCGCTGCGCTCGGCGCTGATCCTCTCCGGTGCGCTGCAGGCCGTGATCACGCTGCTGCAGCTCGCGCCGTTCGTGCTCCTGGTCGAGCTCCCCCGGCTCCTGGTGGCGGGCGCCGGGGCGCCCCGCCTGTGGACGGTGGGCATCGCGGCCGTCACGCTGCTCGGCGCCGGTACCGTGCTCGGCGCCGCCCTGACGCTGTGGCTGCACGTCATCGACGCGCGTTTCGCAAACGACTTGCGGACAAGGCTTTTGACCAAGCTTTCGCGGTTGCCGCTGGGCTGGTTCACCGCGCGCGGATCGGGGTCGATCAAGCAGCTGCTGCAGGACGACACGCTGTCCCTGCACTATCTGGTCACCCACGCGATACCGGACGCGGTCGCCGCGGTCGTCGCCCCGGTGGCGGTGCTGATCTATCTGTTCGTCGTCGACTGGCGGGTGGCGCTGGTCCTGTTCCTGCCCGTCCTCGTCTACCTGGTGCTGACGTCGTCGATCACCATCCAATCCGGCCCGCGGATCCCGCAATCGCAGCGCTGGGCGGAGCGGATGAGCGGCGAGGCCGGCGCGTATCTCGAGGGGCAGCCGGTGATTCGCGTCTTCGGCGGCGCCGCGGCGTCCAGCTTCCGCCGCCGCCTCGACGAGTACGTCGGTTTCCTGGTGGCCTGGCAGCGTCCCCTCGCCGGGAAGAAGACGCTGATGGATCTGGTCACCCGCCCCGCGACGTTCCTGTGGCTCATCGCGCTCACGGGCACCCTGCTGGTGGTCGCAGGCCGGATGGATCCGGTCAACCTGTTGCCATTCCTGTTGCTGGGCACCACCTTCGGCGCGCGCCTGCTCGGCATCGCCTACGGGCTCGGTGGCATCCGCGCCGGGACGCTGGCGGCCCGACGGCTGCAGAACACCCTCGACGAACCCGAACTCGAAGTGCGACCGGGCGAAGCGCCAGAGGCCGACGCCGCGACGGTGGTGTTCGATCGGGTCAGCTTCGGCTATCGCCCCGGCGTCCCGGTGATCCGGGACGTGTCGCTGACACTGCGGCCCGGCACCGTCACCGCGCTCGTCGGCCCGTCGGGCTCCGGCAAGTCGACCCTGGCGGCGCTGCTCGCCCGGTTCCACGACGTCGAGCAGGGCGCGATACGCGTTGGCGGGCAAGACATTCGAGCGCTGACGGCCGACGAACTCTACACGCGCGTCGGCTTCGTGCTGCAGGAAACGCAACTCGTGCACGGCACCGTCGCGCAGAACATCGCGCTGGCCGTTCCGGACGCCACCGCCGAACGGATCGGGGCCGCGGCGCGCCAGGCGCAAATCCACGACCGCATCATGCGGCTGCCCCAGCGCTACGACACCGTGCTCGGCGCCGGCACCGGGCTGTCGGGCGGGGAACGCCAGCGGCTCACCATCGCCCGCGCCATCCTCGCCGACACCCCGGTGCTGATCCTCGACGAGGCGACCGCGTTCGCCGACCCCGAGTCGGAATACCTTGTGCAGCAAGCGCTCAACCGGCTCACCCGGGAGCGCACCGTGTTGGTCATCGCCCATCGGCTGCACACCGTCACCCGAGCCGACCAGATCGTGGTGCTCGATCACGGCCGGATCGCCGAACGCGGCACCCACGACGAGTTGCTCGCCGCGGACGGGCGTTACCGGCGGCTGTGGGACAGCGGCCGGGTTCCGGCGGCCGCGGCCCCCGAGGCGGCGCGATGATCAGGACCTGGATCGGGCTCGTCCCACCGGATCGCCGCGGCAAGCTGATCGCCTACACCGCGCTCGCTTTGGCCTCGGTGGCCGTGCGGGCCGTGGCCACCGTGCTGCTGGTGCCCCTGGTGGGCGCGCTGTTCGACGCGCCGCACCGCGCGCCGGCGTGGCTGGGCTGGCTCACCGTCGCGACCGTGGCCGGGTGGGTCATCGACACCGCGACCGCGCGCATCGGTTTCGACCTGGGCTTCGCCGTGCTCGATCACAGCCAGCACGACGTGGCGGACCGCCTTCCGGCCGTCCGGCTCGACTGGTTCACCGCCGAGAACACCGCGGCCGCGCGGCAGGCGATCGCGGCAACGGGACCCGAGCTCGTCGGCCTGGTGGTCAACCTGCTGACGCCGCTGGCCACCGCGATCCTGTTGCCGGCGGCCATCGGCCTGGCCCTGCTGCCGGTGTCCTGGCAGCTCGGTGCGGCCGCGCTGGCCGGCGTGCCGCTGCTGCTGGGCGCGCTGTGGGGCTCCGCGCGCCTGGCGCGCCGCGCCGACGGCGCCGCCGCCGAGGCCAACACCGCGCTCACCGAGCGCATCATCGAGTTCGCCCGCACCCAGCAGGCGTTGCGCGCCGCGCGGCGCGCCGAGCCGGCCCGCAGCCTGGTCGGCGATGCGCTGGCCGCGCAGCGTGGCGCGACGATGCGGCTGCTGTCCATGCAGGTGCCCGGCCAGCTGCTGTTCAGCCTGGCCAGCCAGCTGGCCCTCATCCTGCTGGCGGGGGCGACCACGGCGCTGACGGTCGGCGCCACGCTCACCGTGCCGGAGGCCATCGCGTTGATCGTCGTGATCGCCCGCTACCTCGAGCCGTTCACCACCATCAGCGAGCTCGCCCCGGCCCTGGAGAGCACCCGCGCGAGCCTGGACCGCATCCGGTGCGTGCTCACCGCTCCCGTCATGAAGGCCGGTGCCGCAACGCTGCCCGACGGCGCCGCGGCGCCGAGCATCGAGTTCGACGACGTGACCTTCGCCTACGGGGATTCCGCCCAGCCGGTGCTCGACGGGGTGAGCTTCTCGTTGCGGCCGGGCAGCGCGACGGCGATCGTCGGCCCCTCCGGCTCGGGCAAGAGCACCGTCCTGGCGCTCATCGCGGGCCTGCACGAGCCGACCCGTGGCCGCGTGCTCATCGACGGCGTGGACGCCGCGACGCTGGATGCCGAGGCACGGCGCGCGGCCGCCAGCGTCGTCTTCCAGCACCCGTACCTGTTCCACGGGACAATCCGCGAAAACGTCTTCGCCGGAAACCCGTCGGCCGGCGACGCGCAGTTCGAGCGGGCGGCCGCGCTGGCGCGGGTCGACGAACTCACCGGCCGGCTGCCCGATGGCGCCGACACGATCGTCGGTGAGGCCGGGTCGACGCTGTCAGGCGGCGAGCGGCAACGGGTCAGCATCGCGCGCGCTTTGCTCAAGGCCGCCCCGATCCTGCTGGTCGACGAGGCGACCAGCGCCCTGGACACCGAGAACGAGGCGGCGGTGGTCGACGCGCTCACCGCCGACCCGCGGGTTCGCACCCGGGTGATCGTCGCCCACCGGCTGGCCAGCATCCGCCACGCCGACCGAGTTCTGTTCCTGGACAACGGCCGCGTGGTCGAGGACGGCACGGTCGACGAGCTGCTCGCCGCGGGCGGGCGGTTCGACGAATTCTGGCGACAGCAGCATGACGCGGCGGAATGGCGGATCGTCGCCGACTAGGTCGGCGTGCTCGACCGCGGCGCTTGCCGTATGCCTTACAGTTAGGCGGTCAGTCGACCGTCCGGACCGCTGGAGGCGTGCAAATGAGTGCTGTGGTGTCGATTCCGCGGTACCCCGGCGACGTGACCCCCGAATGGCTGTCCGCGGCGCTGTCCGGGCGCGGCACACCCGTCGAGGTGTCCGACGTCGAGGTGGCCGCCATCGGCACAGGCCAGACCGGCGCGACCTACCGCGTCGCGGCCAGCTACGCGACGGACCCGGGCGGCCTGCCGCAGACCTATGTGATCAAGCTGCCGGCCCAGGACGACACCGTGCGCGACCGCGTCGTCATCGGGTATCGCAGCGAATGCGCCTTCTATTCGTCGGTGGCCGATCGCGTGCGGGTGCCGACGCCGGAATGCTTCTACTGCGAGATCAGCGAGGACGCAATGGATTTCGCGTTGCTGCTCGCCGATCAGGCGCCGGCGGTCCAGGGCGATCAGCTCGCCGGCTGCGGCGAAGCCGAGGCGCACCTCGCGGTGACCGCCCTGGCCGGGCTGCACGCGCCCAGCTGGTGCGATCCGGTCTGGCTGGATTTCGAGGGCATCGGTTTCGGCCGACCGGACGAAGCCGGCGCCGACGGCATGGGCGAGGTGGCGAAGATGAGCGCCGACATCACGCTCGAGAAGCTGGGCGATCGAATGAGCCCCGAGGACCGCGACACCTTCAGCGCGGCAATGGGTTTGGTGGCGCCGTGGCTGCTGGCCGAGTACGACCGCTTCGCCCTGCTGCACGGCGACTATCGGCTGGACAACATGCTGTTCGACCCGGACCGGACGCGGGTCAGCGTGGTCGACTGGCAGACGCTCGGCGTGGGCCTGCCGGCCAGGGATCTCGCCTACTTCACCGCGACCAGCCTGAATCCGCAACTGCGGGCGAGCATCGAGGAAGACCTCGTCACCGCCTACCACCGGGAGCTGTCGCGGTCCGGGGTCACCGACTACGACCGCGAAGCCTGCTGGCGTGACTACCGGCTCGGGGTGCTGCAGGCGCCGCTGATCTCGGCGCTCGGGTTCGCCTTCGCGGCCGCCACCGAGCGCGGCGACGACATGGTGCTGGCCATGCTCAGCCGCGGCTGTCAGGCCATCCGCGAGCTGGGCACGCTGGAGCTGATCGCTTAGAGGTCGCCGGTGAAGTCGGCGGACAACCACTTGTCCGGCCGGATGGTGAAGAGCACCTCCTCGACGCCCTCCATGCTGCGGACGAACGCGCGGCCGCCCTCCTCGCCGAGGTAGCGGATGGCAATGGCCTCCTGCACGTCCGCCGGGGCGGGAGTGGTGGTGTCGACGACGCTGCCCTCGACGACGACGTACTGATACGGCGGCTCCTCGCGCTGGACCACCAGCGTCACCGCACCGGCCCGCTCGATGAGCTTGGCCTTGCGGGTGGAGGAACCGGTCATGATCCGGATGTTGCCGCCGGGCGTGTAGTCGTACCAGATCGGGACGCTGGCCGGCGGCCGGCCATCGGCGGCGACGGACAGCACCGCGACGTGCTTGGCGGCGAGAAACTCCTGACGTTCGGCTTCGCTGAAACTCCTCATGCGCACTACGAACGCCGGACCGCGAGGGCTATTCCCTTTTGGTCCCCACCGCTGCCGAGGTGTGCCTTGATCAGTACTGCGTCGAGCCCTGGTCCACCGGGATCTGGGCGGCGGTGATGTTGCGCGATTCGTCGCTGGCCAGCCAGCACACCGCGTCGGCCACCTCCTCCGGCTCGGCGGCCCACTTGGGCAGGAACGGCGTGAGCATGTGGGCCAACTGCGGGTTGGTCTCCATGGCCCTGCCCACCGCCGCCACCATGTCGCCGGATCCCATCGGGGTGTTCACCGGACCCGGGTGGACGCTGTTGACCCTGATCGAGTGCTTGCCCAACTCGGCGGCGAACGCGCGCGCCATCCCGGCGACGGCGTGCTTGCTGGTGGTGTAGTGCACCATGAACGGCTGCAGCTTCATGCCGGCCGCGGAACTGATCAGGATGATGGAACCGCCGCGGCCGCCCTCGATGATCCTGTCCGCGCCGGCCATCACGGTGTTCCAGGTGCCGGTCACGTTGATCTCCATCACGTCGGCGAACGTTTCGGGCGTGATGTCGTTCCAGGCCTGCGGAACAGAGATGCCGGCGTTGGCGACGATGATGTCGAGGCGGCCCAGGGCGCCGACGCCGTCGTCGACCACCCGACGCAACCCGTCGAAGTCGCGAACGTCGTTGGCGCTGGCGAGGATTCGGCGGCCGGTCGCCTCCACTAGGCGGACGGTCTCGGCGAGGTCGTCGGGAGTGGCCGAGTCGTAGGGGACACACGACGGCAGCTTGCCGGCGATGTCGACGGCGATGATGTCGGCGCCCTCGCGCGCCATCCGCACGGCGTGCGCCCGGCCCTGGCCGCGCGCCGCGCCCGTGATGAACGCGACTCTTCCCTCCAGCCGGCCGCTCATCGCTGGGCCGCCTTGACCAGGTTCGACCCGATGATCAGGCGCTGGATCTCGCTGGTGCCCTCGTACAGCCGCAGCAGCCGCACGTCGCGGTAGATGCGCTCGACGGGGACGCCGTGCATGTAGCCGCTGCCGCCATGGATCTGCACCGCGAGATCGGCGACCTTGCCGGCCATTTCGGTGCAAAACAGCTTGGCCGCCGACGGCGCGACCCGGCGGTCGGAATTGGTGACCCACAGCCGCGCGGCGTCGCGGACCAGCGCGCGCCCGGCCAGCACCCCGGTCTGCTGGTCGGCGATCATGGCCTGCACCAACTGAAAGCTGCCGATCGGCGTCCCGCCCTGGGTCGCGGTGGCGGCGTACGCCACGGACTCGTCGAGCGCGCGCTGGGCGGCGCCGACCGCGAGGGCGGCGATGTGGACCCGTCCGCGCGCCAGGGACGTCATCGCCGCCCGGTAGCCGATGTCCTCGCTGCCGCCGATCAGCGCGTCGCTCCCGACGCGGACGTCGTTGAAGCTGACGTCGGCGGTCCACGCGCCCTCCTGGCCCATCTTCGCGTCCTTGGCGCCCACCTGGACGCCCGCGGCGTCCGCCGGCACCAGGAACACGGCGATGCCGGGGCCCTGGTCGTCGGCCGGCCTGGTGCGTGCGAACACCACGAACAGGTTGGCGACCGGCGCGTTGGTGATGAAGCGCTTGTCGCCGGAAATCACCCACTGATCGCCGTCGCGCACCGCCTTGGTGCGCAGGCCGGCCGGGTTCGATCCGGCGCCGGGTTCGGTCAGCGCGAACGACGCGACGACCTCGCCGGACGCCATCGACTCCAGCCAGCGGCGCTTCTGCCCGTCGGTGCCGAAGCCGACCAGGACCTGCCCGGCGATGCCGTTGTTGGTGCCGAACATCGACCGCACCGCCAGCGAGGTGTAGCCCAATTCCATTGCCAGCTCGACGTCTTGGACCAGGTTCAGGCCCAAGCCGCCCCACCGCTGCGGGATCGCGTACCCGAACAGGCCCATTTTCTTGGCCTGCTCGCGCAGGTCGTCCGGCACCCGATCGTCGGTCAGGATCTCCTGCTCGCGGGGGACGACGGCGGTGCGTACGAAGTGCCGGGTCTGGGCAAGGATGTCCCGGAAATCGTCGTCGGGCACTTCCTGAACTTCGGCGGTGGTCATCGCGGACGCTCCTCTGTAGCACTCAATCGCGCCGGGTGCACCCACCCGGCGCCGGAAGCGATCCTATATGAAATATGATATTCGAACGTCGGGTACCCCACGGCGGAAACGAACCCAAGGGAGGCGTGATTCAGGTGTCGTTGCTGAACGGTCAGACGGCGGTCGTCACGGGAGGTGCGCAAGGGCTGGGCTTCGCGATCGCGCAGCGATTCGTCGCCGAGGGCGCCCGGGTGGTGCTCGGTGACCTGAACCTGGAGGCGACCGAGGTCGCGGCCAAGGAATTGGGCGGCAGCGACGTCGCCTTGGCGGTGCGCTGCGACGTGACGCAGGTGGCCGATGTCGAAGCCCTGATCCAGACCGCGGTCGAACGTTTCGGTGGCCTCGACATCATGGTCAACAACGCCGGAATCACCCGCGACGCGACGATGCGCAAGATGACCGAGGAGCAGTTCGATCAGGTCATCGCCGTGCACCTGAAGGGGACGTGGAACGGGACCCGGCTGGCGGCGGCGGTCATGCGCGAGAACAAGCGCGGCGCCATCGTGAACATGTCGTCGCTGTCGGGCAAGGTCGGCATGATCGGCCAGACCAACTATTCGGCGGCCAAAGCCGGGATCGTCGGGATGACCAAGGCCGCGGCCAAAGAGCTTGCGTACCTGGGCGTTCGGGTCAACGCGATCGCGCCCGGCCTCATTCGCTCGGCGATGACGGAGGCCATGCCGCAACGCATTTGGGACGAGAAGGTGGCCGAGATCCCGATGGGTCGCGCCGGTGAGCCCAGCGAGGTCGCCGGCGTCGCCTTGTTCTTGGCCTCCGATCTGTCGTCCTACATGACCGGCACCGTGATGGAAGTCACCGGCGGCCGGCACATCTGAGCTGAGGAGTGGCCATGCGCGAAACCGTCATCTGCGAGCCCGTACGCACGCCGATCGGCCGCTACGGCGGAATGTTCAAGTCGCTGACCGCCGTCGACCTCGGCGTCGCCGCCCTCAAGGGGCTGCTCGAGCGGACCGGGATTTCGCCCGAGGCGGTGGAGGACGTCATCCTCGGGCACTGCTACCCCAGCAGCGAGGCGCCCGCGATCGGGCGCGTCGTCGCGTTGGATTCCGGCCTGCCGGTGACGGTTCCGGGGATGCAGGTCGACCGGCGCTGCGGGTCGGGCCTGCAGGCGGTGATCCAGGCGTGCCTGCAAGTCGGCAACGGCGACAACGACCTCGTGATCGCCGGCGGCTGCGAAAGCATGAGCAACGTCGCGTTCTACTCCACCGACATGCGTTGGGGTGGCGCGCGTGGCGGCATCCGTGTGCACGACGGGCTCGCGCGGGGGCGCACGACCGCCGGCGGCCGGCACTACCCGGTGCCGGGCGGGATGCTGGAGACCGCCGAGAATCTGCGCCGGCAGTACGGGATTTCGCGTCTCGAGCAGGACGAGCTGGCGGTGCGCTCGCACCAGCGCGCGGTGGCCGCGCAGAAGGACGGCCTGATGGCCGAGGAGATCATCCCCGTGGCGGTGCGCACGCGCCAGGGGGAGGAACTGATCGACACCGACGAACATCCGCGCGCCGATACCTCGGTGGAGTCGTTGGGCAAGCTCAAACCCGTTCTGCTGGGCGAGGATCCGGAGGCGACGGTCACGGCCGGCAACGCCAGCGGGCAGAACGACGCCGCGTCGATGTGCGTGGTGACCACGCCCGAAAAGGCGGCCGAATGCGGTCTGACGCCGCTGGTCCGCCCGGTGTCCTGGGCGTCGGCGGGCGTGGCGCCCAACATCATGGGCATCGGTCCGGTGCCCGCGACCGAGGCCGCGCTCGCCAAGGCGGGCCTGCGGCTCTCCGACATCGACCTCATCGAGCTCAACGAAGCCTTTGCCGCGCAGGCGCTTGCGGTGATGCGGGAATGGAAGTTCGGCGCCGCCGACCACGACCGCACCAACGTGCACGGATCCGGGATTTCGCTGGGCCATCCCGTCGGGGCGACCGGCGGCAGGATGCTGGCCACCCTGGCGCGCGAACTCAACCGCCGCGAGGCGCGCTACGGGTTGGAGACGATGTGCATCGGCGGCGGTCAGGGGCTCGCCGCGATCTTCGAACGAGTCGCCCCGGCATGACCGGCCCCCTGAGCGGCCTCACCGTCGTCGAGGTGTCGAGCTTCGTCGCGGCACCGCTGTGCGGCATGACGCTGGGCCAGCTCGGCGCGCAGGTGATCCGCATCGACCCGATCGGCGGGGCCTCCGACGTCCAGCGCTGGCCGCTGGCCGCCGCCGGCGCGTCGATCTACTGGACCGGACTGAACAAGGGAAAGCGTTCGGCCACCATCGATCTGCGCTCGGCCGAGGGCCAGGAGCTGGTGCAGCGCCTCATCGTCGAGGGCGACGGCATCGTGGTCACCAATGCCGCCGGCCTGTCCTGGCTGGGCCATGAGGTGCTGGCCACCAAGCGCTCCGACGTCATCCACGTCCAGCTGCTCGGGCGCGGCGACGGATCCACCGCGGTGGACTACACGGTCAACGCCGGCGTCGGGTACCCGCTCGTCACCGGTCCGGCCGGGCATGCCGGCCCGATCAACCATGTGCTGCCCGCCTGGGACGTGTGCTGCGGCCTGTACGCGGCGCTGGCCGTCGTCAGCGCCGTCCGCCAGCGGGACCGGACCGGGGTGGGTGCACGGGTCAGCCTGGCGCTGGAGGACGTGGCGCTGGCCACGGCGGGAAACCTCGGGTTGCTCACCGAGCCCCAGGTCAACGGGACGCAACGGCAGCGGCTGGGCAACGCGATCTACGGCCAGTACGGTCAGGACTTCACCAGCAGCGACGGCGCCGCGTTCATGGTGGTCACCTTGACGCGCAGGCACTTTCGCGACCTCGTCGACGTCACCGGCACCGGCGCCGCCGTCGCGGCGCTCGAGGGGGCGCTGGGTGTGGACTTCGGGTCGGAGGGCGACCGCTACCGCTACCGCGACGCGCTGTCGGGGCTGTTCGCCACGTGGTTCGCCGACCACACTGCCGACGACATCACCGCCGCGCTGTCGGGCACCACCGTGTTGTTCGAGCGCTACCGCACCTTCGGCGACGTCGCGGCGGGCCCCAAGGTGACCGCCAATCCGCTGTTTTCCCGGCTGCACCAGCCCGGCGTCGGGGAGTACTTCGCTCCCGGGCTGCCCGTCGCGTTCGACGGCGCCCATCCCGCCGGCGCGCCCGCGTCCGCGCTGGGACAGGACACCGCCGAAGTCCTCACTCAATGTCTGGGGCTGACCCGAGCGGACATCGCGCGCCTGACGAGCGCGCAGACGATAGGAGAAGCCAGCGCATGACCAAGCTCGCCCAGACCCTCGGCCTCACCGAGTTCCAGACCGAGATCATCGCCACGGTGCGCCAATTCGTCGACAAGGAAGTCATCCCCAACGCGCCGGAGCTCGAACGCGGCGACACCTACCCGCAACACATCGTCGACCAGATGCGCGAAATGGGCTTGTTCGGGCTGATGATTCCCCAGGAGTACGGCGGGCTGGGGGAGTCGCTGCTGACCTACGCGCTGTGCGTCGAGGAGCTGGCGCGCGGCTGGATGAGCGTATCCGGGGTGCTCAACACGCATTTCATCGTGGCGTACATGCTGCGCCAGCACGGCACCGACGCGCAGAAGCAGCGATTCCTGCCGCGGATGGCGACCGGCGAGTCCCGCGGCGCGTTCTCCATGTCCGAGCCGGAGCTGGGTTCCGACGTCGCCGCCATCCGGACCCGGGCGGCGCGCAACCCGGACGGCAACTACACCATCAACGGGCAGAAGATGTGGCTGACCAACGGCGGCAGCTCGACGCTGATCGCCGTGCTGGTCCGCACCGACGAGGGCGCCGACAAGCCGCACCGCAACCTCACCGCGTTCCTCGTCGAAAAGCCCACCGGCTTCGGCGAAGTCGTGCCCGGCCTGGTGATACCCGGCAAGATCGACAAGCTGGGCTACAAGGGCATCGACACCACCGAGCTCATCTTCGACGGCTACCAGGCCAGCGCCGACGACGTCCTCGGTGGCACGCCGGGTCAGGGCTTCTTCCAGATGATGGACGGCATCGAAGTCGGAAGGGTGAACGTCTCGGCCCGGGCATGCGGCATCGGCATCCGCGCCTTCGAGCTCGCGGTGCGGTACGCCCAGCAGCGGCACACCTTCGGCAAGCCGATCGCCGAGCACCAGGCCATCGCGTTCCAGTTGGCCGAAATGGCGACCAAGGTGGAAGCGGCGCATCTCATGATGGTCAACGCGGCGCGGTTGAAGGATTCCGGTGAGCGCAACGACGTCGCGGCCGGCATGGCCAAATACCTTGCCAGCGAATACTGTTCGGAGGTCACGCAGCAGAGCTTCCGCATCCACGGCGGCTACGGCTACTCCAAGGAATACGAGATCGAACGGCTGATGCGCGACGCCCCCTTCCTGCTCATCGGCGAGGGCACCAGCGAGATCCAGAAGTCGATCATCAGCAAGCGACTGCTGGCCGAGTATCAGGTGTGAAATGACAGTTCCGGATTTCGCTGCGCGGACGCAACTTTCCGACGACGTCGCGCGCCTGATCCGCGGCAGGATCTTCGACGGGGTCTACGCCGCGGGCTCCTACGTCCGGCTTGATCAACTGGCCGCGGAGCTCGGGATCAGCGTCACACCGGTGCGTGAGGCGCTGTTCGCGCTGCGCGCCGAGGGGTTGATCGCCCAGCAGCCGCACCGCGGCTTCGTGGTGTTGCCGGTGACCGGGCGCGACGTCGCCGACGTCGCGAACGTGCAGGGTTACGTGGGCGGCGAGCTCGCCGCGCGGGCCGCGGTCAACATCACCGACGACCAGCTCCGCGAACTCAAACAGATCCAGGCGGAACTCGAAGAGGCCTATGCCGGCGCCGACAACGAACGGACCGTCCGCCTCAATCACGAGTTTCACCGCGCCATCAACGTGGCCGCGGACTCACCCAAACTCGCCCAGCTGATGTCGCAGATCACGCGCTACGCACCGGAATCGGTGTTTCCCGCCATCGAAGGCTGGCCGGAGCAGTCGATGAAGGATCACCGGCGAATCCTGTCCGCGCTCAAAAAGCACGACGATGAGCTCGCGCGCGCGGCGATGTCGCAACACCTCGCCGCCGGTGCGGTTCCCCTGATCGAGCACCTCACCGCGCGGGGGGTGGTCGTCGACGGCAGCCATTCGGCGCCGGACTAGTTGTTGCCGAGGCACGCCTGGGCATAGGCTGCCATCTCAAGGGGGCGACAACGTAGAGCGAGGTAGCGTGCCCCGAACGATTTGCGCGTCGGCCGTTGCATTCACGGTGGCGATCGCCCTTGCGCCGCCCGCGGTTGCCGATCCGCTCGACCCGATCCCCGGCAACGGTGTTTTCGTCGTAGGGCCCGACATCGCGCCGGGCCTGTACCACACGGGCGGCTCGGGGTCGGCCTTCGGCGTCTGGATCAACAACGTGCCGACCCAGGATTCGATGTGCTCGTGGTTCACGTACAGCACACCCGATGCGAGCAAGGACCACGTGCTGCAGACGAATACCTCTATCGGCCCGATGTTCGCCAACATCAATACGTCGGTCAAGGCGTTCGAGTCGCAGAACTGCCAACCCTGGACGCGGGTCCCCTAGGGCCGTTTCGCTTCGATCAACAGCTCGCGCAGCCGCTTGGTGTCGACCTTGCCGGTGGCACCGCGCGGAACGTCGTCGTCGGATTCGAGCACCAACCAGACCGTCGGGACCTTGAAGGCGCTCAACAACTCCCGGGCCGCCGCACGCAGCCGATCCGCGGTCAACGCGCCGTCGCACACCACCGCCGCGCCCACCCGTTCGCCTTGTGCGCCCGGCACATTGGTGACGTAGGCGTTCTGGACGCCATCGAGGGAACGCAGCGCCCGCCCCACCTCGCTGGGGTAGACGGTGGCGCCGCTGACCTTGAACATGTCGTCGGACCGGCCGTGATAGAACAGGAACCCGTCCTCGTCGAGGCGGCCGAGGTCGCCGGTGGGGTAGAAGCCGTCGGCGGTGAACAGCTCCTCGCGGCTGCGACGGCAGATACCGCGCAGCGTGTGGGGGCCCCGGATCTGGATCTCCCCGACCGATCCCGGCGGGACCGGCTCTCCGGCATCCGGGTCGACGATGCGGACGTCCATGCCGGGGAACGGTTTCCCGCAACTGCCCCACGCGGACCGGGGCATGTCGGTGTCGGCGGCGTACCCACAGTACGGCCCGAACGCCTCCGTCATGCCGAAAAGGGTGGCGCGGGCGCCGGGTTGGGCCCGCCGCTCGGGCGGCAGCAGGGCCTCCAGGCTGCCCGGGCGCAACGCCGAAAGGTCCGCGCCGACGGTTTCGGCGTGCCGCGCCAGCGCCTCGGCCTGATCGGGCCAGCCGCGAAACAGCGTGACCCGCTCGGCTTCCAGCAGCCGCAGGGTCGTCTCGGGCCGCGGTATCTCCTCGGTCACCAGGGTGGCGCCTGCCAGCAGCGCCGACAGGATCCCGCTGCCGTATCCGCCCACCCAGAAGAAGGGCATCGGGAGATACAGGCGAGTGTCGGAGGTGATGCAACGCGCCGCCAGGCCCGAGCGCACCGCGCCCAACGCGCTGCCGTGAGAGTGGATGACCCCCTTAGGAGTTCCGCTGCTGCCCGAGGTGAACATGACGACCAACGGGTCGGCGGGGCTGACCGTTTCGGCCATGGCGTCCACGATCCGGCGGGCCTCGTCCGCGGCGGTGGTTCCCGTCAGCCGGTCGGCCGGCCAGACCTGGCGCAGGGCGGGAAGGTCGGGTGACGGCACGGGTGACAGGTCATCCAGGTAGCGGTGGCCGCGGAATTCCTCGACGCTGACCAGGAATTGGACCGACGCGGTGCGCAGCTGCGCGACCAGCTCGCCGGCCCGCAGCAGGGTGCTCAACGGAACCAGCACGGCGCCGATGCGGGCCAGGGCGATCGCCACCAGCACCCACCGGACGCTGTTGGGCATGATCAGCCCGACGCGCGTGCCCTTGCCCACCCCGGCCTCGACAAAGACGGCGGCCAGATCTCTTGTGGCGGTGTCCAGTTCGCGGTAGCCGATGCGGGCCCCCGGGTCGATCACCGCCGGCTTGGCACCATGCTCGGCGGCGCGGGAACGAACCAGTTCGTCGATGGTGCGCTCAGGCATCGAACAGCTTCCGCAGTCGCTGCAGGTCGACCTTGCCGCTGGACAACAGCGGGACGTCGGCCGGCGGCACGGCGACGATCCGCTTGGGAATCTTGTACGCCGACAGCGTTTCCCGGAGCCGCTCGCGCAGCGCCGACTCGTCGAGGCCGGGCTGGACGACGACCGCGGCCACCAGCTCTCCCCGCTTGGCGTCAGGGATGCCCAGGACGTGAGCGTCCGCCCCGGTAACCTTGGTGATCGCCTTCTCCACCTCGGCCGCGGAGACGTTGGCGCCCGCGGTCTTGATCATCCCGCTGAGCCTGCCGGCGAAATAGAAGAACCCGTCGGCGTCGGCGCGCACCAAATCGCCAGTGTGAAACCAGCCGTCGGCGTCGAAGCATTCCTCGCGGCTCCGCTTGTAATAGCCCTGCATCATAGACGGTCCGCGGATGCACAGCTCGCCGACGCCGGACGCGTCCGGGTCCGCGATCATGGTCTCGAATCCGGGCGCCGGCTTGCCGAAGGACCCGCGGCGGCTTTCGGGTTGGTCGGATTCGTCGCCGCTCAGCAAGACCACGCTGCCGGCTTCGGTCAGCCCCAGCATGTTGTGCCGCAGCTCCGGGTCGGCCGGCCGCACGTCGGGCGCCATGACCGGGTACAGGTTGCCCCGACGCATCGACGACAGGTCGCGCCCGGGAAAGCTCGGGTGCTCCGCCAGGTGAGCGATCCCGGCCACGAAACCGTTGGTGATCGTGGGCCTTTCGGCTTCCAGCAGGTCGAGCGTCTGGCCGGCATCGCTGGCGTTGGAGCACACCAGCGTCGATCCGGCGACCAGCGTGGCGAGCAGGCCGAACGCGAAGCCGCCGATCCAGAAGAACGGTGAGTTGCAGAACAGCTTGTCGGCCGGCGTCAGGCCCCGGATCTCGTTCAGGTGGCGCTGATGGGTGAGCAGGCCCGCGTGGGTATGCACCACGCCCTTCGGGGTGCTGGTGGAGCCGGACGTGTACACAATGGCCAGCGGGTCGCAGCCGTCGACGTCGTCCTCCATCGCCGCCAGCAGCGCGGGGCCGACGCTCGGCGCGTCCGCCCGGTCGGGGTGGAGGATGACGTGGCGCAATTGCGGTGTGGCGGTGACGAGCAGCCGGTCGTCGCCGTCCAGGTCGGCGCGCGACAGCACCTCGGCCAGTCGCCGCTCGTAGTCGTGGGAGCGGAACGTTGTGGTGGCCAACAGGATCTCGGTGTCGCTGTGGACCAGTTGTTCGCGCAGTTCGCGGGCCGTGGCGAACGTGGAGAACGGGATCACCACCGCGCCGATCCGCGCGGCCGCGAGCATCCCGACGACGAACTCCGTGCCGTTGGGGTAGAGCAGCCCGACATGTGTGCCTTTGCCCGCCCCGCGGGCGATCAGTCCGCGGGCCAGCTCGGCCGAACGGCGGTCCGCCTCGGCGTAGCCGAGGCGGTCGTCGTCACAGACCAGCAGCGGGTGATCGCCGCGCGAGCGGGCTTGGCGCCGCAGGGTTTCCGCGACCGTCGGAGAGTCACCGGGCATGGTGGCGCCGGGCGGCGGCTCCGCCGAAGAAGAGCCTGACCGCCGCGAGGTCGGGTTTGCCCGAGGGAGTCCGGGGGATGGCGTCGACGATCGCTATCTCGGTCGGGATTTCGTACGCGGCCAATCGGGTCCGCAGGTAATCCGCCAGCGTTTCGGCATCGGCCGAGGCTCCCTCGCGCGGCTGCACCATCGCGACCGGCGTCTCGCCGAGGCGTTGATCGGGCCGCCCGACCACGGCGGCACCCGCCACCGCGGGGTGACCCTCCAGCGCGATGCGCACGTCGTCGGGCATCACCTTGAACCCGCCGCGGATGATGGCCTGGTCGGCCCGCCCGACGATCCACACGAAGCCGTCGGCGTCGATGCGCGCCAGGTCCGTGGTCCGCATCCAGCTCGCCGCGGTCCCCAGTTGTCCCGGCTTGACCTCCAACAGGCCGACCCGGTCGGGCCCGAGCGGCGCGCCCTCGTCGTCGACCACCCGAAGCTGCGAGCCCGGGTTGGCCCGGCCGACGCTGCCCCGCTTTGCGTGCCAGTACTCCCGGTGGTCGGCGAGGGTCCAGCCGGCCACGCCGCCGCCGAATTCGGTTGCGGCATAGGAGGTCAGCACCGGAATACCGTACTTGTCCGTGAACGCGTCGGCGTCCTCGGCCGACAGCGGTGCGGTGCCGCAGGTGACGGCGCGGATGCTGTCCAGGTCGGCCCGCGTGAGATCGGAGTGCAGCACCGTGCGCAGCGCGGCCGGCACCAGCGACACGGTGCGGGGCCGGTGCTTGCGCACCGCCTCGGCCCAGGCTCTCAGCTCGAATCGTTCCAGCAGCACGAAGGGTCTCGCCTCGGCGACGCACTGCAGGACGCGGAAGACGCCGCCGATATGCACCAGCGGTGAGTTGACGATCGCGACGCCGCGCCGCAGCTCCGTGGGCGCCGGCGCGGCGCCCGGATCGGGGCCCATGACGCTGCGCGCCAGCATGTCGTAGCTCAGGTCGATCCGTTTGGGCGGACCGGTCGTTCCGCTGGTCAGCATCCGCACCGCCACACCGGGGCGAGCGCCGGGGCCGTCGCCGACGCGGGCCGGCTCGCCTTCGAGCGAAGCCGAAATCGCGAGGGTCGCGGTCCCCGGTGGCACCAGCGCGGCCAGGTCGTCGGCCTCGCCGATGACCAGGGGCAGCCGCAGCGCGGCGATGTCGGCCCGGGTGCGCTCGTCGCCGCGGGCGGGGTTGATGGTGACGACGGTTCCGCCACCCAGCAGCACCCCGAGGAACGCGGCCACCTGGCCGGGCCGGTTGCGCAGCAGCATCCCGACGCCCCCGCCGTCACCGGCGAGCGGCGCGATGCTCCGCGCCGCGTCGGCGAGCCGCCGCCACGAAACCCATTGCCCCTCATACTCGATCGCGTGCGCGTCCGGCCGCAGATCCAGCACGTCGGCGATGCGCCGACTGAGCGGGTGCATCAGCGGATCTTCGGCTCGCGCGCACCGACCTCGCCCTGCCGGGCGGCCAGCTCGGCGATGCCGACGGGGTTGCCCAGCCGGGTATAGATGAGCCCCTGCTCCATGGCCGCGCGGTACGGCTTGTCCAGCGATTCCCAGATCGCCTTCACGGTGCCCTGGGTCGCCGACGGCGGCTTGGCGGCGATCGTCGCCGCGATCTCGTGGGCGCGGTGCCACAGTTGGTCGGCGGGGACCACCTCCGTCACCAATCCGATGCGCAGCGCGGTGTCGGCGCTCACTCGTTCGTCGTTGCCCATCAGCGCCATCCGCAACGTTTCGCCCAGTCCGATGCGCCGCATCAGGCCGATGGGCTCCAGCGCGCACACCAGCCCGGCCGAAACGTGGGAGTCGAAAAACGTTGCGTCCTCGGAGCAGATCACCACGTCCGATTCGTTGACGAAGTAGAAGGCGCCCGCCGTGCACATCCCCTGAACGGCGCACACCACCGGCTTCCACATCTTTTGCCACTTGGGGCTGAGCGCTTCGCCCGGATCCTCGTGATTCCAGACGTTTTCGGGCTGGCCGTACGGCGTCTTGATGTCGAGTCCGGCGCTGAACGCCCGGTCGCCGGCTGCCCGCAGCACCACCGCGTGCACCGACTCGTCGAGCTTGACCGCGCGCCAGGCGCGGGCCATCTCCTCGCACATGGTCCGGTTGAACGCGTTGAGCTGCCCGGGCCGGTTGAGCGTGATCGTGGCGACGTGCTCGCCCGCGTCGACGTCGAGGAGGATCGTTTCGAAACGCGGCGGCGTCACCGGCATTTCCAATTGGGTTGACGCTTTTCGACGAAGGCCCTGGGGCCCTCCTGAGCATCCTCCGTCCGCAGCACCCGCTCGCGGAAGGTCTCGGCGAGGATCTCCGCCTCGTGCAGCGGCACGTTGAGGCCCTTCAGTATGGCCAGCCGGGTTCCCCTAACCGCCAGCGGCGCATTGGAATTGACGATGTCGGCGATCTCACGGGCCCGGTCCAGCAGGCGGTCGTGCTCGACGATTTCGCTGATCAGTCCGAGCTCGTAGGCGCGTTGCGCGCTCATCCGTTCATGCTTGCCCATCAGGGCCATCCGCAGCGCGATCGAGCGGGGCAACACCCGGGATATCCGCACCAGTTCCCGCCCGGCCACCAGCCCGATGCTGACGTGCGGGTCGAAAAAGGTCGCCTGCTCGGACGCGATGACGATGTCCGTCGTCGTGACCCAATCCATGCCGGCGCCGCAGCACAGCCCGTTGACGGCGGTCAGCACCGGCTTGGCCATCGTGCGAAACGGGGGAGTGCCCTCCTGCGGGGCCTCCCACTGGTCGTACGTCGACAGGTACGGCCGCTCGTAGATCACCTTGCCGTCCTCGGGGATCTCCTTGACGTCGGCGCCGGTGCAGAACGCGCGGCCGGCGCCGGTGACGATCAGCAGCCACACCCTGTCGTCGTTCTCGGCCTCGTCGTATGCGGCGCGCAGTTCGGTGATCATGTGCGGGCTGAGGGCGTTGAGCGCCTCGGGACGGTTCAGCGTGATCGTGGCGGTATGCCCGTCGAGTTCATATTTGATGGTGTCGAACGTCGACATGGTCATCGGCCCTCAAATCTCGGTGTGCGTCGTTGCCGAAACGCTTCCAGCCCCTCTTTGAAATCGCCCGTCCGGCAAGAGAGTTCCAGGTTGAACAGTTCCTGCGTCATGGCCTGGCCCAGCGTCGCGTGCTGGCCGAAGCTCAGCGCCTGCTTGGCCAGCCCGATCGCCGCCGTCGGACCGCCGGCCAGCCGCTCCACCAGCGTCGCGGCGGCCTCGTCGAGTTCGGCCCCGGGCACCGCCTGGTGGATCAGCCCCCAGTCCGCCGCATCCGCCGCGCCCACCTTCTCGCCGAGCAACAGCATCCGCCTGGCCCGCGCCAGGCCGACCAGCCGCGGCAGCAGCCAGCTGGACCCCGAATCGGGGCTGAAGCCGCGTTCCACGAACGGTTCCCAGAACACCGCGTCGTCGGCGGCGACGGTGAAGTCGGCGGCCAGCGCGAGATTGCAGCCGAACCCCACCGCCCGGCCCCGCACGCTGCAGACGACCGGCAGTTGGACACTCGTCACGAGTTCGATCACGCGGTGGGCGGCGTGGGGGATCCGTCGCACCAGATCGCCGGCGCGCGGGCGTCGGCCGCCGGGATCGTTGGCTGCCACCCAGTCGGCACCGGCGCAGAAGTCGTCGCCGGCCCCGGCGATGTGGATCGCGCGCAACGAATCGTCGGCGGCTGCACCGGTGAGCGCGTCGACCAGAGCGTCGATCATCAAGTGAGTCAACGCATTACGCCGTGCGGGGCGGTCGAGCGTGATCCGCAGGACCGCGCCATCCCGGCACGCCATCACCGAACCCTCGGCGCCGGCCGCATCGGCCTGGTGATTCACCGCGTACCCGGCCTTTCTCCGCCGATACGGTTACCCATACAGTAGGCAATACGATTGATCCGAGGTATAAGTTAGCAAGGAATCGCTAACGACGGAACAACCGGGTGAGGCCCGGTGAAAGCGGGCAGCATGGTCGGTGACGCGAAATTCGGCGAGGCGCCCCTTGCGCAGACGGTGGCGGCCGCCGGCGCCATGCGTCGCCTCAGCTCGCTGCTGCTGTCACTCGAACACCCGCACCCGACGGTGGATGCCATGCTCGCGAAGTTCGCGGAATGGGAGCGCGAGCTGGTCCCCGCGGCCGCGGCGGACCCGGCTCCGCGGATCGGCGAGGTCCCCGGTGATCGCCGGCGGGTCTACCTCAACCACGCCACCGACATCGGCGCCTACAACCCCAGCTTTCCCGAATACCGATTCGAGCAACTCGACGCCGAGAAGGCCGGCGGGGTGGTGTGCTTCCCGCTCGTCTACGAGGGGCCGCCCGGGCTGGTGCACGGCGGCTTCCTCGGCGTCTTCTTCGACTGCGTGATCCAGCACCACAATTGCGTCACCGGCCTTTCCGGCAAGACGCGGTCGCTGCTGGTCAACTTCCGGCGGCCGACCCCGGTGCTCACCGAGCTGCGTTTCGACATCGACCGGTCGCAGGTCGAAAGGGGCATCGCGTCGACGGCGCGGCTGCTGCTCGGCGACGAGGTGCTCTGCACGGGCGAGGTCACCACGCTGGCGTCGCCGCCGGAGAAGCTGACCGGATTCAAATTCGGCAGGCGGCGAAAGGAATCCGACGGATGAGCTCCTCCAACATTGCCGACGAACGAGTGCTCTTCGAGATCGACCCCGATCGGCGAATCGCGACCATCACGCTGAACAACCCGAAGCAGCGCAATTCCTACGACGCCACGATGCGCGAGACCGTCGCCCGCTGCCTGGATCGGGTGGCCGACGACGACGACCTGACCGTAGTGCTGTTGCGCGGGGCCGAGGGAGTATTTTCCACCGGCGCCGACATGAACAACGCGTACGGCTGGTACGGCTCGGCCGGCGACGACCAGGCCAAGCGCCGGCCCAGCCAGCGGCGCCGACTTACGGTCGACCGCAAGTCGTTTGGCTTCTATCACAACCTGATGGGCTTCCCGAAGGTAACCGTCGGCGAGATCGCCGGCTACGCGCTGGGCGGTGGCTTCGAGATGGCGCTGATGACCGACATCTCCGTCATCGCGCGCGACACGAAGATCGGCATGCCCGCGACCCGCTTCCTCGGCCCCGCGCTCGGGAGCCTGCACATGTTCTTCCACCGGCTGGGCCCGGTGCTGGCGCGGCGCCTGCTGTTGACCGGCGACATCATCGAGGCCGGCCAGGTCGAGCACCTCGGAATCTTCACCGACACATGCGATCCCGGCTCGGTGGCCGCGCGGGCGCGGTATTGGGCCGAGAAGGCGGCGAAGATGCCCGCCGACGGGGTCGTCATCGCCAAGGAGGCGTTCCGCCTCGTCGAGCAGACGCAGGCCTACAACGGCGAGGAAGTCGCGAGCTATCTGATTCACGCCTTCGGGACCAACCTGCAATTCGCCCCCGGCGAGTTCAACTTCGTCAAAACCCGCGCGCAACACGGCGCCAAGGAGGCGTTCCGGCTCCGTGACGAGCATTTCCACGTGCCCGAACCGGAAGCCTAGTAGCGCGTCAATTCACTTTTGCCACAAAAGAATCAGCGGCGGAGGAATCGGCAATGTGCCCGCCTCTGAGCGACAACCTGGGGCGCTTTTCGTTTCGAACGGATGTTGTCGCTATGAGGCGGGCACAACACGTGCCGGCGCCAGCGGGGACGCGTGTTGCGGATGTGACGTCGGCCGGCGCCCTCAGCGCGACTTGGCCGCCTTGCGCTGCCGCGACGGGCCCGATGCCTTGGCGCGCTTCTCGATCAGGCTGCTGGCGTGGTCGAGGATGCAGTCGAGGCCGAACTCGAAGTTCGCTTCGTCGGGAGCGGCGATGCGGTGCCCCTGCCCGGTCACCTGGGCGATCAGCGGGGTGGTGGCCGGATCGATGGCCACCGCGTCCTCGATGGCGCGCGGTCCGCTGTCCGGCGTCTGGTTCTTGTCGTAGAGCCGTTGCAGCACCACCGAACCGCGGACATGCAGCGAGACCGCGGAGTAGGTGTCGAAGGCGTCCTCGGGCGACAGGCCGGCCTCCACCAGGTTGGCGATCGCGCGCTCCATCTCCTGAGCGCCCACCCGGGCGGCCTTCGGACTCAGGGCGGCGCGAATCAGAATCAGGTCGCACAGAATTGGGTTGCCCATGAACGTTTTACGCATCAGGCGGGCGTGGTTGCGCAGGGTCTCGCGCCAATCGCTCGCTTCGACGTAGGGGGTGGCGAAGACGTACTTGCTCAGGGCGCGGTCGGTCATGGCGTTGAGCAGGTCGTCCTTCTTGCGGAAGTACCAGTAGATGCTGGTGACGCCCACGCCGAGGTGTTTGCCCAGCAGCGGCATGCTCAGGTTGTCTATCGACACTTGCTCCGCGAGTTCGAATGCGCCACTGATGATGTCGTCGGGATTGATGGACCCGCGTTCGCGTCGTTGACGCTTCTCGGCGGTTGCCTGCTTTGCCACTACGGGCACCTCCATCAGGATCTAGCCGTGCCACCGGTAGAGTGGAATCTACCCGCGGTTCTTCTCTGACCTGCGCATATGCGTGCGTGTCGTCGCGTTTTCCGTCTGCTACTGTAATACCTATCGTAGGCTTTTTGGTAAAACGGCTGGACACATGGATCTAGGGCTGGCGAATGCCACGGCGGTGGTGGTCGGTGGTAGTCGCGGCATGGGGTTGGCGACGGCACGCTGCCTGGCCGACGACGGGGCCCGGGTGGCGGTGGTGGGCCGCAGCCGCGACGCGCTCGATTCCGCCGCCGCCGATTTGGCCGGGCGCGGGAGCCCCGATGCCCTCGGCCTGACGGCCGACATCGGTGACGCCGCCGCGGTCGACAAGGTGTTCGCCGACGTGGCCGCGCGCTGGGGCGGCGAACTGAACGTGCTCATCAATACCGTCGGGCCGGGCGCGGCGGGCAGCTTCGAGGATCTGACCGACGAGCAGTGGCACCGGGCCGTCGAGGACGGCGTCATGGGCATGGTCCGCTGCGTCCGCTCGGCACTTCCGCTGCTGCGCAAGGCGGAATGGGCTCGGATCGTCAACTTCTCGGCGCACTCGACCCAGCGGCAAAGCGTCATGCTGCCCGCCTACACCGCCGCCAAGTCGATGCTGACGAGCGTCTCGAAAAACCTGTCCTTGCTGCTGGCCAAGGACGAAATCCTGGTCAACGTGGTGTCGCCGGGCAGCATTGCCTCCGAGTCACTGGTCGGCTGGGCGAAGTCCGTCGGCGTCGACGGCAACGACCCGTACGCGCTGATGGACGCGATCGCCGAGCATTTCGGGCATCCCGCGCAGATGCCGCGGGCCGGCCTGCCGGAAGAGATAGGGCCGGTCGCCGCCTTTCTCGCGTCGCGGCGCAATTCCTACATGACCGGCGCCAACATCAACGTCGACGGTGGTTCGGACTTCACCTGACCCGAAATCGTTTGGCCGACAGAAGGAGTCGATTGTGGCAACGGCGACCGAGGCGCGCAGCTGGGCGCGCGGAGCATTGCGGGGGATCGGCGACTCCCTCTACACGCCGTTCTGCGGCCCCGACGGCGACGACATCGACTGGGACGCCTACCGGACCCTGGTGCGGTACTGCGTCGGCGATCTCGGGCACCCGATGTTGTGGTGTACCAGCGGCATCGCCGAGTTTTGGTCGCTGACCCTCGACGAGCGCAAGCGCCTGCTGGAGGTGGCGATCGAGGAGGCGCGCGGCCTGAATCCCGATGTCGTCGTCCAGGCCTGCACGGCCGCGATGTCCGCGAAGGACTGTCTGGAATTGACGCGGCACGCCCAAGAGGTGGGTGCCGACATCGCCTACATCCAAACGCCGATGATGGAGGCGCACGGCGGCGAGGGCGTGTTGCGGTTCTTCAACTACGTTGCCGCGCGCACCGATATCGCGTTGGGCATGTTCAATTCTCCGTCCTCCGGCTACGTGCTGACCCCGGCGGAAAGTGCGCGGATCTATGACGAGGTGCCCGCGGTGTGCGCCACGAAGGAGGGCGCGTTCCGGCCGGAGGCGAGCCGGCGGCTGCACGAACTGGCGCCCGACCTCGCGGTCTGGGAATGCGACCGGACCGTCTACCGCGCCGGGTGGCTGCGCGCCGGCATCGTGTGCCCTGCGCAATTGGGCACCGCCGGCTATCTGTTCGAGACCCCGCAACGGCGGCTGTTCTCCGAATACTGGGAGCTGGTGCTCAACGACAAACTGCTCGAAGCGATGGACTACGGGCGGGAATCCGGGATGGATCAGTTCGACCTCGACATCGGGTCGTGGTGGACGTGTTACCCGGGGCGGGCCGACTACTTCACCCACTGGGGCGGCGCCTTCAAGTACGCCGCCTCGCTGCTGGGTTTGCCGATCGGCGATTATCCGCATTCGCGGCCCCCGCAGGCCGAGCTGCCGCCGGAGGCCAAGGCTCAGATCGAAAACGCCTACCGGCGGGTCGGTCTGCTCGAAACCGCAGTGCAGTAGAACGGCTTTCAAACCGTGAAGCGGGCCCGGTGCGTCACCGGGCCCGCTCCAATTCGGACGTTTACTTCTTCTGTTCGGCCCGCTCGCGCGCTTCGGCCGCCTTCGCCTTGCCGCGCGCCTTCTCGGCTGCGGCCTCCTTGCGTGCGACGCTGCGCTGGGCGTCAGCCTTGTCCTGCTGGGCTTCGCCCTCATTGACCAGGTCGTTGCTGCCGATGACCGTGCCGATGAATTCCTTCGTCTTACCGAACACGCCTTCGACAATGCCTCGAATGGCCTGGACCGGACCGCTCTTGACGTCCACCATTGCATCTCCCTCCCATTGATGGATGGCTTGAGTTAAGGGGTTCCCGGGGACGGGATCAGCGCAAACATCTGAGCCACGTGGCGCAGGCCACAGCCCTAGTCCCCGGCCACGGCGGGCGCGGATTGCGCCGAACTCGGCTGTTGCGGCGGGATTTGGCTACGGCGCCGCAGCCGCAGCGCGAGACCGGCGAGAACGCCGATCAGAGCCGCCCAGAACAGGATCTGCGCGCCTGTGACCGCAAGCTCGGCCCGCAGCGCCATCGCGCGCGCCTGGCGCAGGCGGTGCATCAGCGCCTTCAACGTCGTTTTCACGAGTCATCGATAACCCCCGCATCGCCATCCCAAACCCCCTCGCCGCGGTTACCGGGACCGACGCACAATCCCGTCGGCGATCTAGGTTTGCCGTGGGCGGCTCAGCGCGCCGAAAATCGCTGTTTGGTTGCGGTTCACGCGGGCGTGGCGGCGGTTGTGGAATGCGCTACCGATAGGTATACAGTATGCGTACAAAGTCGGGGTGATTTTCCGGCACGTCGAGGGTGAGGAGGTGCCGCGGGAGATGTCCGGCAGCGACGGTGCTTCCGAAGACGCCGTGCTCTACGAGGCCACCGCGAGCGGCGTCGCCATCCTCACCTTCAACCGTCCGGACCGCCTGAACGCCTGGGGCCCCGACATCGCCGCCGCGTTCTATGCCGGGATCGACCGCGCCGAGCAAGACCCCGACATCCGGGTGATCGTGGTGACCGGTCGGGGCAAGGGATTTTGCGCCGGCGCATATCTGGGCGCGCCGAGTTCGGCGCCCACCTACGGCAAGACCATGGAGAAGGCGGCGCAGACCGACCTGTCCGCGTTGGTGGGCGAGCGCCCACCGCATTTCGTGACCACGCTGCGCAAGCCCGTCGTCGCGGCGATCAACGGCGCCTGCGTCGGCATCGGCCTGACCCAGGCCCTGATGTGCGACGTCCGTTTCGCGGCCGCCGGGGCCAAGTTCGCCGCCGTGTTCGCTCGCCGGGGGCTGATCGCCGAATTCGGCGTCTCCTGGATACTTCCCCGGCTGACCACGTGGGGAGTGGCCCTCGACCTGTTGCTCAGCGGCCGCACCTTTCTCGCCGAGGAGGCTGCCCAGCTCGGCCTCGTCAAAGAGGTCGTCGCCCCGGAGAACCTGATGGCGCGCGCCCTCGAATACGCCGAGGACATGGCACGCAACTGCTCGCCGGCCGCGATGGCGGTGATCAAACAGCAGGTCTACGGCGACGCCACCCGCGACGTCGTCGACGCCACCGCGCGGGCCGAGGTCCTGCTGCACGAGGCGATGCCGCGGCCGGACGTCATCGAAGGGATCACCAGCTTCCTGGAGAAGCGCCCGCCCCAATTCCCTTCGCTCACTTCGACCGAAGCTTAGTTTTGCCGGTGACACCGGAAAGGATGATCATGGCCGACTTGGATTACCGGGCGATCGACGTCGACAACCACTATTACGAGCCGCTGGACGCCTTCACCCGCCACCTGGACAAGAGGTTCAAGCGCCGCGGCGTGCAGATGGTCAGCGACGGCAAGCGCACCTGGGCCGTGATCGGGGACCGCGTCAACCACTTCATCCCCAACGTCACCTTCGACCCGATCATCGTGCCGGGCTGTCTCGACTTGTTGTTCCGCGGCGAGATCCCCGAGGGCGTCGATCCGGCCTCGCTGATGAAAGTCGAGCGACTGGCCGATCATCCCGAATACCAGAACCGCGACGCGCGGATCACGGTGATGGACACGCAGGACATCGAGACGGTGTTCATGCTGCCGACGTTCGGATGCGGCGTCGAGGAGGCGCTCAAGCACGACATCGAGGCGACGATGGCCTCGGTGCACGCGTTCAACCTCTGGCTCGACGAGGACTGGGGTTTCGACCGGCCCGATCACCGAATCATTGCCGCGCCGATCATCTCGCTGGCCGATCCGGCCAAGGCGCTCGCAGAGGTCGAGTTCGTGTTGGCGCGCGGCGCCAAGCTGGTGCTGGTCCGGCCGGCGCCGGTGCCCGGCGTGGTCAAGCCGCGATCGCTGGGCGACCCCAGCCACGACCCGGTGTGGGCCCGGCTGGCCGAGGCGGGCGTCCCCGTCGGCTTCCACCTCAGCGACAGCGGCTATCTGCACATCGCCGCGCAGTGGGGCGGCAAGGCGACCTTCGAGGGGTTCGGCGAAAAGGATCCGCTGGATCAGGTGCTCCTCGACGACCGCGCGATCCACGACACGATGGCCTCGATGATCGTGCACGGCGTGTTCACCCGCCACCCGAAGCTCAAGGCGGTCAGCATCGAAAACGGTTCGTACTTCGTGCACCGGCTGATCAAGCGCCTGAAGAAGGTGGCCAACAACTATCCGAAGCATTTTCCCGAGGACCCGGTCGAGCAGTTGCGCAACAACGTATGGATCGCGCCCTACTACGAGGACGACCTGCCCGAGCTGGCCAACGCGATCGGCATCGACAAGATCCTGTTCGGATCCGACTGGCCGCACGGCGAAGGCCTCGAGTCGCCGGTGTCCTTCACCGAGGAGCTCGTCGGGTTCAGCGACTCCGACGTCCGAAAAATCATGCGCGACAACGCCCTCGACCTCCTCGGTGTCCAAGTCGGATCGTCCGCGTAGCCGCTGCCACGATGAGCGAATGGACCGTGGGCGCCGTTCTCGACGCCATCGCCGACGTCGTCGGAGACCGTGTGATGACGGTCTGCGGCGACCGCCGCAGCACGTTCGCCGAATCGGCGCGCCGCACCACCCGGCTGGCGAACTTCCTCGGCGGCAAGGGTTTCGGGGCGCACGCCGAGCGCGCGGAGCTCGAACCCTGGGAATGCGGTCAGGACCGTGTCGCGCTGTTGATGTACAACGACCTGTACCCCGACATGGTGATCGGATGCCTCAAGGCGCGCACCGTCCCGGTCAACGTCAACCATCATTACTCGCCGCGCGAAATCGCCGACCTGCTCGCGTACGTCCGGCCCAGGGCGATCATCTACCACCGCGCCCTGGGCGCCCGGTTCGCCGACGTGCTGCCCCCGGACGGGACCGAGCTGCTGGTGTCCATCGACGACGGCAGCGGCGCTGCCGAACTGCCGGGCGCCGTATCGCTGGACGACGCCCTGGCCGCCGGTGATCCGGACGCGTACCCGGTGGGGTCGCCGGACGACCTGATCATGATGTGCACCGGAGGGACGACGGGGCGCCCCAAGGGGGTGCTGTGGCGCCAGAGCGACATGTATGTGTCGTCCATGGTCGGTGCCGACCACGACAGCGTCACCGAGATCCACGACAAGGTACGCGGCGGCGGCCCGGCCTGGTTCGCGGTCTCGCCGTTGATGCACGCGGCGGGCATGTGGACCGCCTTCGCGGCGCTGTGCGCCGGGCTGCCTGTGGTGCTCTATGACGACCGCAACAAGCTCGACGTGCGGTCGGTGTGGGAGACCGCCGAGCGCGAGAAGGTCGGCATGATGACGATGGTCGGCGACGCGTACGCCGGGCCGCTGATCGCCGAGCTGCGCGCCCGCCGGTACGACTTGTCCTCGCTGAACGCCATCGGCACCGGGGGCGCCGCCACCAACGCGAAATACAAACGGGCGCTGATGGAATGCCTGCCGCACATCACCATCATCGAGGGCTACGGCTCGTCCGAGAGCGGCAACATGGCGTTCGGGCACAGCCGCGAGGGAACGGCCAGCGAGACCTTCCAGCCCAGGGACGGGGCCACCGTCGTGTCCGCTGATCGCAAGCGATTCCTGCGCCCCGGCGAGCAGGAGGTCGGCTGGGCCGCGCGGACGGGCCGGATTCCGCTCGGGTACTTCGGCGACGCCGAGGCCACCCGGCTTACCTTCCCGCAGATCGACGGCCGGCGCGTGGTGATACCCGGTGACCGGGCGTCCCTCGAAAAGGACGGCACCATCAGGCTTTTCGGCCGCGACTCGCTGGTGGTCAACACCGGCGGCGAAAAGGTGTTCGTCGAGGAGGTCGAGGAGGTGCTGCGGGCGCATCCGAGCGTCGCCGATGCCCTGGTGGTGGGACGGCCGAGCGAGCGGTGGGGGCAGGAGGTGGTCGCGCTCGTTGCTCCCCACCCGGGCGCCGATCTGAGCGCCGACGGGCGGGCGCTCTACACCTTCTGCACCTCGCAGCTCGCGCATTTCAAGGCACCCAAGGCGTTCATCTTCGTCGAGCAGATCCAGCGCCTCGGCAACGGCAAGCCCAACTACCGATGGGCCCGGGAGCAAGCCGAAGAGAAGGTGTCATGAACGCCCAAGCGATCGACTGCCTGATCAACGTGCACTTCGGGGAGGCCGACTCCCAGCCGACCTGGATGCTCAAGGTCCGCGACGACTACTTCAAGGGCCCGGAGTCGATGTTCGCCCCGGTGGATCTGTCCGAGCTGCTCGACGAGATGGATGAGCAAGGGGTGCGCAAGGCGATCCTGATGGACTCGATCGCCAGCCCGTCCACCACCGCGCGCAAGTTCATCGAGGCCAGGCCGGACCGGTTCGCCCTGGCGATGGGTGGGGTCAACCTGCTGCGCCCGGTGCGGTCGTTGCGGGAGCTGGCCGCCGTCGCCGGCGACCTGCCGGTCGCGTATGCCGTTGTGGGACCCAGCTTTTGGGGTGACGGGCAATATCCGCCCAGCGACGCCGTGTATTACCCGCTCTACGCGAAGTGCGCGGAGCTCGAGCTGCCGCTGTGCGTCAACACCGGCATCCCGGGCCCGCCGATTCCTGGCGAGGTGCAGCATCCGATGCACCTGGATCGCGTCTGCGTGCGGTTTCCGGAGTTGAAGCTGTGCATGATCCACGGGGCCGACCCATGGTGGGACGTCGCCATCCGGCTGCTGCTCAAGTACGCCAACCTGCGCCTGATGACGTCCGCGTGGTCGCCCAAGCGGCTGCCCGAAAGCCTGCTGCACTACATGCGGACGCGTGGGCCCGACAAGGTGATCTACGCGTCGGACTGGCCGGTGCTGCGGATGCGCCGGGTGATCCCCGAAGCCCGGGCGCTGGACCTGCCGCCCCAGGTGCTGGACAACTACCTGTACAACAACGCGCAGGAATTCTTCTTCGGGAAGGAACATTGACGATGGACCGCTTCGAACTGCGCAGACTCGATTACAGCCTGTCCGAAGACCACGTGGCCCTGCAGGACGCGTACAAGCAGTTCTTCAAGACGCACTGCTCGATCGAAACGGTGCGCGCGGCAGAGCGATCCGGTTTCGACGAGGGCCTGTGGGAACGGCTGTGCGCGATGGGCGCCACCACCATGGCGCTGCCGGAGTCATGCGGCGGCGACGGTGCGACGCTGGTCGACCTCACCCTGGTGGCCGAGGAGATCGGCCGGTCGCTGGCGCCGGTTCCGTGGATCGACCACGTGTGCGCCGCCCGGCTGCTGGGACGACTGGGGGCGCTGGGCGCCGACACCGCGGGCGTGGCCAGTGGCGAACAGCTCGCGGCGCTCGACGCGCGCATCGACGCCTCGCCGGGTGTCCGCTTGATCCCGACGGGCGCGATCGCCGACCACATCATCGTCCGCGACGGCGATCGGGTCGTGCGGCTGACCTTCGGCACCCGGCCGGCGAAGGTGGATAACATCGGCCGGTTGCCGATGGCCTGGGTGGATCCCGCCGCGGCGGACACCCGCACGGTCGTGGCCGAGGGGCCGGACGCGGTGGCGAATTACCAACGCGCCCTGGACGAATGGCGGCTGCTGACCGCGGCGGCCCTGGTGGGCCTGGTCGAGGAGACGATGACGATCGCCGCGGAGTTCGCCAAGACGCGCTACACGCTGGGCGTGCCGATCTCCACGCTGCAGGCCATCTCGCACCCGTTGGCCAACATGGCCATCACCGTTCAGGGCGGGCGTAACCTCGCCCGGCGGGCCGCCTGGTTCCTGGACAACGAACCCGACGAACGCCCCGACCTGGCGCCGTCGGCCTTCGTCTTCATGGCCGAGGAGGCCGCCAAGGCCGCGACGATGGCGGTGCATATCCAGGGCGGCCTCGGGGTTTCGTCCGAGGCCGCGGCCACCGCGTACCTGGTGCGCGCCCGGGGATGGCCGCTGGCGGGCGGCGACCCGGGGGCCACCGCCCTGCGCGTCGGCGAGATCGTCGCGGCCCGTGAGAGCACACCCCAGCCGGCCTAGGACAGGAGCGAACAACAATGGACTTCTCCCGGGTCGAGCTGTCGGCGGAAGACGATGCCTTCCGCGACGAGGCGCGGAATTTCCTGAGCACCCACATGACCGACGAGGTCCGCCGTCGCGACCGCGAGACAGGCGACAACTTCGACGAGGGCCTGCACCTGAAGTTCGGCGCCGCAGGCTATTTGGAGGCCGAGTGGAGGCCGGAATCCGAGGGCGGGTTCAGCCGGGTCCGGCGCCGCATCTGGGAGCAGGAGAAGCGGCGGGCCCACGTGCCCTGGGTGACGTGGGGGACCACCGCGATGGTGGCGCGCTCGGTGGCGAAGTTCGGGAGGCCCGAGGTGCGCGACGAGGTGCTGCCCAAGGTCTTCAGCGGCGAGGTCCGGCTGTGCCTGGGCTACACCGAACCCGAAGGCGGCTCCGACGTCGCCACGTGCAAGACCCGTGCGGTGCGTGACGGTGACGCTTGGATCATTAATGGCTCCAAGATGTTCACCACCGGGGCACACAACTGCCAGTACGTGTTTCTGATCACCAACACCGCCCCCGAGGCGCCGAAACACAAGAGCCTCACCATGTTCCTGGTTCCATTGGATTCGCCGGGCATCGAGATCCAGGGCCTCCGGACCGTGGACGGCGACCGCACCAACATCGTCTACTACAGCGACGTCCGCGTGGATGACAAGTACCGGCTGGGTGACGTCAACGCCGGCTGGACGGTGCTGCGTGAGCCGCTCAACGTCGAGCACGGTGCCGTCGCGGCGGCTCCTGATGGGCTGCAGGACACTTCGATCATGATGCACCAGGCCGGGTCTCTGGCCGAGGCCGTCGACAACGCGGCGGCATCGGTGACCCGGCCGGGCCCGGACGGGCGCCGGTTGATCGACGACAAATCCGTGGTGTATCGGCTGGGCCGCAGCGCCGCCCGGTTGGAGGTCGCGCTGTCGTCCCCGAGCATCTACGGCCGGGTCGCGATCGCCCAAACGATGCGCGACATCTCCCCGGACCTGATGGACATCCTCGGGGCCGCATCGACGCTCCCGTTCGGCACCGATGGCGCAGCCGACGACGGCAGCGCCGAATACGCCTTCCGGTTCGCGCCTTTGGTCGGCATCTACGGCGGCACGCTCGAGGTGTTCCGCAACATGATCGGCCAGTACGCGCTCGGGCTGGGCAAGCCGAATTACTCACCGCCACTGACGAAGACGTCGTAACTCCCTTCGCCGAACGTGCAATGACGGCGGTCGTGTTCGGCGTGTCGTCGCCGTCATTGCACGTTCGGCGAAGCGGCGAGTCGGGATCGCTCGCTAGTGCGTGCCGACGGCCTGCTCCGCGCCGATGCCGGTCAGTGAGCGGACCTCCATCTCGGCGTTGCGCACCGGATCGCCGCGGTCACGCGAGGAGAGCGTGCCGACGATCCCGAGGACGAACGCCAGTGGGATCGAGACGATTCCGGGGTTTGCGAGTGGGAACCAGGCGAAGTCCGCGCCGGGGAGCATCGCGGTTTTGGCGCCCGACACCGCGGGGGAGAAGATGATCAACACGATGGTCGAGATCAGGCCGCCGTACATGCTCCACAGCGCACCGCGGGTGTTGAACCGCCGCCAATAAAGCGAATACAGGATCGTGGGCAGGTTGGCCGACGCCGCGACGGCGAACGCGAGCGCCACCAGGAAGGCGACGTTCTGGCCGTTGGCCAGGATCCCGAGCGCGATGCCCAGCACTCCCAGCACGACGGCGGTGATGCGGGACACCCGGACCTGTTCGGTCTCGGTCACTTTGTGGCGCTTGATCAGGCTGGCGTAGATGTCGTGGGCGAACGACGTCGACGCTGTGATCGTCAGGCCCGCGACCACGGCGAGGATCGTCGCGAACGCCACCGCCGAGATGACGCCGAGCAGGACCACACCGCCGAGGTGGAACGCCAGCAACGGCGCCGCCGAGTTCTGCCCGCCGGCCGCCTTGAGGATCCGGTCGGGCCCGACGATGGCGGCGGCGCCGTAGCCCAGCGCCAGCGTGAACAGATAGAAGGCGCCGATGAGCCCGATCGCCCAGACCACCGACCGGCGCGCCTCTTTCGCGGTGGGCACCGTGTAGAAGCGCATCAAGACATGGGGCAGGCCCGCGGTGCCCAGCACCAGCGCAAGGCCCAGCGACAGCAGGTTGATCTTCGACGTCGTCGACCCGCCGTATTGCGCGCCCGGGGCCAACACGTTGCGGCTGGCGACGCCCTTGGTGGTGGCGTGCGACACCGCCGACTGCGCCGCCCCCAGGATGTCGGAGAAGTTCATGCCGAACTTCGCCAGCACCATCACCGTCATCGTGGCCGCGCCAAGGATCAGCAGGACGGCCTTGATGATCTGCACCCACGTGGTGCCCTTCATCCCGCCGACCAGGACGTAGACGATCATCAGGACACCGACGACCGCGATGACGATCGACTCACCAAGGCGGCCTTTGACATTCAGCAGCAGGGCGACCAAACCGCCCGCGCCGGCCATCTGCGCCAGCAGATAGAACAATGACACGGTGAGCGTGGATACCGCCGCGACCAGCCGCACCGGCCGCTGATTGAGCCGGAAGCTCAGCACGTCGGCCATCGTGAATTTCCCTGTGTTGCGGATCAGTTCGGCCACCAACAGCAACGCCACCAACCAGGCCACCAGGAACCCGATGGAATACAGGAACCCGTCATACCCGTAGACGGCGATCGCCCCGGCGATGCCGAGGAAGCTGGCCGCCGACAGATAGTCGCCGGCGATCGCGATGCCGTTCTGCGGACCCGTGAACGCGCGGTCGGCGGTGAAGAACTCGGTCGCGGTGGCATTCCGCTGGCTGGCCCGGATCACCACGTACAGGGTGATCAGGACGAAAACGGCGAAGATGGCGATGTTGGCGACGGGATTCCCGATCGTCTGCTGCCCGGCGGCCAGCAGCGTCATGATGCCTGGGCTTCCGCGCGAATGGCGGCGGCTCGCGGATCAAGCTCCCGATCGGCGAACCGCACGTAGAGCCCCGTGATGACGAAGGTGGTCAGGAACTGGCCCAGTCCGATCAGCAATCCGACGTTGACGTTCCCGAAGACCTTGGCCGCCATGAAGTCGTGCGCGAAGGCGCCCAGCAACACATAGCTGGCGTACCAGGCCAGAAAGAGCGCCGTCATCGGGAAGACGAAACGGCGTAGTTTGCGCCGCAGTTCGGCGAACTCGGGGCTGTCCTGGATGGTCACGAAACGCTCACCGGTGGCTAATGGGACGTCCTCGGAGGGAAACTCGGTAGTGGACATCGCGACTCCTGACCTCGACATGAGCAGGCTTTTCGGCGTCAGCCTACGAGCAAACCCGATGACAACAGCAGTGCGATTTCAGCCGGGAAATTAAATTAACCCCGGCGTCGCCGCGCGGGCACCTCGCAGCAACCCGAGCTACAGCGATTGTTAAGCCGAGACGTTGTGCGGCGCCTCGCCCTTGAACGCCTCCCGGCGGATCATTTCCCACACCGTCGGCGTGCGCTCGGTTGTCGACACGACGACAGTCTTCCGGGATGCCGCGCCGTCTTGGGCGAGCTTGACCAGGTAGTCCGCCAGGTCGATGCGGGCCGTGAACGCGCCCACGGGTTCGACTTCCCCCGCAAGGTAATTCGTGACCTCCGGCAGATCGAACAAGCCCGACGGCCGCACGATCGTCCAGGCCAGGTCGCTGTCTCGGACCAACGCCTCCATCTGCCGGATGTCGTCGTAGACGGTCTTGCCGATGGTGCGGGCGATGATCGGCTCGAACAGCCGCAAGGCCAGCGGTGCGCCGCGCCGGCCGGGGGCGGGGTGGGCGCCGGTGCTGCTCACGACGACAAGCCGATTGGCACCCGCCTGTCGCATCGCGTTGACGACGTTGCGGGTGCCGACGGAATAGGTGTCGACGGGCCGGCGGGTGAACGGCACACCGAGCGTGGACAGCACGGCGTCGGCGCCGGCGACGATCCCGGCGAGGCCGGCGAGGCGCACGTCCGCGGCGGCGATCGTCAGCCGCGGATCGGTGATGGGAAACTCGCCGGGTCGCCGGGTCACCGCCACGGCCGAGTGGCCGGCGTCCAGGGCGCGCCGGGTCAACAGCCGCCCGGTCACTCCGTTCGCTCCGAAGATCACGATGTGCATGAGAACTCCTCCCGTTCGCCACTACGACGAAACGGGCCGGGCGAAAGTTACGGCCGCCGCGAAGCTCAGGTGGTCAGGATCGTCGCGGCGGCGGTGCCCGGCGCCCCGTACAGCTGGGTGAAGCCAACCTTCGGAGCGCCGGGGACCTGCCGGTCGCCCGCCTCGCCGCGGAGCTGGCGGACGATTTCGTGGATCTGGCGCAGCCCCGAGGCGCCGATCGGCTCACCGTTGGCGATCAGCCCGCCATCGGTGTTGACCGGCATGGCGCCGCCGATCTTGGTGGCGCCGTCGGCCAGCAGCTTCTGCTGATCCCCGTGCGCGCAGAACCCGCACTCGGCCATGTGGATGATCTCGGCGCCGGCGTCGGTGTCCTGCAGCTGGATCACGTCGACGTCGTCGGGCGCGACACCGGCCTTCTCGAATGCGGCCCGCGCGGCGTAGACGGTGGGCGCGACGTCCTCCTCGACCGGCGCGAAGGTGGTGTTCACCTCGTACGCACCGTAGCGGCGGGTGCGGACCTCCACCGCCCGCAGGTAGATGGGCTTGGAGGTGTAGCGGTGCGCGATGTCGGCCTTGCACATCACCGCGGCCGCGGCGCCCTCGTCGGGCGCGCAGAACATGTACTGGGTCAGCGGGTAGTTGAGCACCGGCGAATTCAGGATCTGGTCCTCGGGAATCGCCTTGCGGCGGAACGCGTTCGGGTTCAGCGAACCGTTGCGGAAGTTCTTCGCGGCGACCTTGGCGAGCGTCTCGGTGGAGATGTTGTGCTCGTGCAGATAGCGATTCGCCTTCATCCCGAAGAACTTCGTGGTCAGGTACTGCCCGTTCTCGGCATACCAGCTCGGCATGCCCACCAGCGCCGGGTCCTCGGTGAACGCTCCGCGCGGGTGCTTGTCCAGGCCGATGGCGATGCCGATGTCGTAGTCGCCCAACCGGATTCCGTCGGCACAGGCCTTGACGGCGCTGGCCGCGGTCGCGCACGCGTTGAACACGTTGGTGAACGGGATGCCCGTCAGGCCCACCATGCCGACGATCGCGTCGGGATTGGCCACCGTCCAGCTGCCGCCGGTGGCGAATTGGACGTCCTGCCACGCGACGCCGGCGTCGGCGACCGCGGCGAAGATCGCGTCGACGCCCATCTGCATCGCGGACTTGCCCTCGAATCGGCCGAACGGGTGCAGACCCACCCCGATGATGGCGACCTCGTTCGTCATCCGTATCTCCTTGTCTTCGGGGGCGCTAACGGCGGCGCACCAGTTGCGCCTGCTGGAGGGCGGCCACCGCTCCGCGCTGGTCGAAAAGCGTGGCGATGGAGACGCCGACTCCGTCTCGGCCGTAGTGGTTTTCGGCCCTGACGCCGACCCATTCCCCGTTCGGGACGCGGTGGATGTGTACCGTGAGGTCGGTGTTGAGGAACAGCCACTCGGCGACGCTGAGGCGGCTGCCCATGCCGTTGGCGATGTCGGCCACCGCGAACAGGCGCTGCATCGGGGTCATCGATTCGCCCTGGACGAGGTCGACGATCGGCCTGGCCCAGCACTCGCCGGGCACGTCGTTGAGGATGTCGTTCAGCCAGCGCCAATCCAGGCTCTGGATGTACGTCTGGTTGGCGTCGTTGTCGGGGTGGCGGAGCCGCCCCTCGCCGACCGGTCGCAGCGGGGGAGCGGGCGTGAAAAACAGCTCCGCCGCATCGCCCACCTGAAATCGCCACGCGATCGCGTTGGCGACCGGTCGCGGCCGCCCGTCCGGGCCCGGCGCCAGCATCTGGGCGTTGAGCAGCTCGATCTTGGTCCCCGGGCGCTCGACGTGGGCACGCACCCACAGCGGCCCGGCCACCGGGACGGGTCCGAGCAGGTCGACGACGACGCGGCTCAACCGGGCGTCGTCGCGTGGCCCGCACCGCTCCAGCGCGCGCACCAGCAGCGCCGACACGGGCGCGGCGTTCTGCATCGTCGGCGACCAGGTGCTGATGACATGATCCGAGGCGCTGAACCTCTCGCCGAGTGGATCGTGCGGATCCGCCAGCTCGTAGTAGGCGTCGGTCAAGCGATGGCCCCCGCGTCCTTGAGCTGTTCGATGCGGTCCCAGTCCATGCCGAGTTCCATCAACACGATTTCGGTGTGCTCGGAGGCTTGCGGAGCGCGGGTGGTCACCAGCGGCTCATGGTTGAACTGGACCGGCCCCCGCACGACGCGGAACGGCTTTCCGCCGCTGGCGACCTCGACCTCGGCGATCATGTCGTTGGCGATGGCCTGCTCGTCGTCGACGAGATCGAGGAGGCTCTGGAACGGCGCCCACTGGCCCTTCATCGTCTTGAGGTGCTGGCGCCAGTACTCAAAGGGCTTGCCGGCGAAGGCTTTCGCGATCAGTTCGGCAGCGGCGTTGGCGTTTTGGATCAGGGGGAGGACGTCGGAGAAGCGCGGATCGTCGGCGGCCTCGGGGATGCCTAGGTGTTCGAAGGTGTCACGGATCAAGCCGGTCGGGCTGATGATGCACAGGTTGATGGTGCCGCCGTCGGACGTTTCGTAGTTGCCCATGAACGGATTCACCGACATCGCCGCCGAGCCCGGCATGGGGGTGCGCATCACCTCGCCGGTTTCCATGCCCTGGGTCACGCTGGCGCCCGCCGCCCACCAGGCCGTGCTGAGCAACGACACGTCCATTTCGACGGGTTCGCCCGTGCGCTCGCGGTGCAGCAACGCGGCCGAGATGCCGCCGGCGATGAACATGCCGCCGATGGAATCGCCGAACGCCGGAATGCCCTGTCCCAGCGCGCCGCCCAGCTCCTCCGGCGTCAGCGCGTAGCCGATGCCGCTGCGCGTCCAGAATGCGGTGCCGTCGTACCCACCGACGTTGCGCTCGGGTCCCTTGTCGCCGTACGCCGACCCGCGGGCATAGACGATGTTCGGGTTCACCGCGCGGATGTGTTCCACGTCGAACTTGTGCTTCTGCCGCACCGCGGGCATGTAGTTGGTCAGGAACACGTCGGAGGCCTTGGCCAGTTCGTAGATCACTTCCTGCCCGCCCGGCGTGGACACGTCGATCCCGACGCTGCGCTTGCCGCGGTTGGGATGCTCCATCAACGGGTGCCGCTCGGGATCGACCTGAATGCCGCCCATGTTGAGGAAGCCGCGCTGCGTGTCGCCGCGCACCGGGTGCTCGACCTTGATGACGTCCGCGCCCCAGTCGGCGAGGATCGCTCCCGCCGCCGGGACGAAAGTGAACTGCGCAAGCTCTAGGACCCGAAAGCCCGCCATTACCTTAACCATTCCCGGACCCTACTGTGCGTCGAACGTCACCGGAAGCGCGGTCGGCGACCGGAACGGCTGGCCGTGGATGTGTGGGTCGCCCTCGGTGCGCAGGTTGATGTTGGTCAGCCGATTCAGCAGGCATTCGAGCGCCACACGGGTTTCCAGCCGCGCCAGGTGAAGCCCCAGGCACGTGTGCTCGCCGGCCGCGAACGAGATGTGCGGCAGGTGCTTGCGGAAGATGTCGAATTCCTCCGCCCGTTCCCAGCGCCGCTCGTCGCGATTCGCCGCGCCGATGCACACGCCGATGACGGCCCGCGCCGGGATCTCGACCCCCTCCAGCTCCGTGTCCTCCGTGGCGAACCGCTGCACGGTGGTCAGCGGCGTCTCGTAGCGCAGCCCCTCCTCGATCGCCTGGCCGATCAGCTCGCGATCGGCTTGCACCGCCGCGAACTGGTCCGGATGGGTGAGCAGCAGGTACAGCAGGTTTCCCGACGACCGGTACGTGGTCTCCAGACCGGCCGGCAGCAGCAGGCGCAGGAAGGAGTAAATCGCCTCGTCGCTGAGCTTTTCGCCGTCGATCTCTGCGCTGACAAGGTCGCCGATGATGTCCTCGGTGGGCTTGGACTTGCGCTGCTCGATCTGCTCGACGAAGTAATCCTTCAGCGCCGCCGACGCCTCGAAGGCCCGCTCGTAGTTGACGTGGTAGCTGATCAACTCGACGGCGCGCTTGCGGAACATCGGCAGGTCCTCGGCCGGCAGCCCCAGTAGTTCGGCGATGACCCGGGTGGGAAATTCGAAGGTGAACTGCCGGACCAGGTCGGCCTCGCCGCTGTCGATGAATTCGTCGATCAACGCATTGCAGATCGGGCGCACGACGGCGGGCTCCCACCGGGCCAGCGCCTTGGACTTGAACGCCGCGGACACCAGGTTGCGATGGTCGCGATGCTTCTTTCCCTCCATCGCCAGAATGGTCGGCCCCATGAACAGGCCGATCGTTTTGTCGTACGGGGCGGAGCTGAACACCCGGCCGTCGCGGAACACGGTGTTCACCGCGTCGAACGACACCGCGGAGTACTCCCGCTTGGGCAGCAGCGACTCCGGCGTCTTGGAGTAGTCCATGACGGTGCCGCGGAACACGCCGGCCCGCCGCCGCTTGTGAGCGAAGAACGGGTAGGGGTCACGCAGGCTGACGGTCTCTTGCCCGGTTTGGGGGCCGGCGTGGACGTTGGTCGCCATGCGTAAGATCGTACTGTAATTCTTACAGTAGACAATATGGGCGGCGGCTACCGCGTCAGGCGGGCGGTGCGGGCCAGCAGGGCGGCGTACCCCACGCCCAGCACGCGGGGCATCGCCGCCATGGCGCGCCCGTCGGGGCCGATGAGGATCCTGGCCCGGTTCTTCTCGGCTCCCCGCAGAATCACCCGGGCGGCCTTCTCCGGCGAGGTGAGCGCCGCGCGGCCGAAAAGCTTCGCCGCCAGGTCGGGATCCTCAGTGGCCGCGGTGCGCATGTTGGCGCCGAAGTTGGTGCGCACCACACCGGGATGGACGCAATGCACGGTCACCGGACGGCGTTCGATGATCATCTCCTGGCGCAGCGCCTCGGTGAGGCCGCGCACCGCGAATTTCGAAGTGCTGTAGGCACCCTGGTACGGAATCGCGATGAGGCCGAAGGCGCTCGACAGGTTGACCAACCGTGCCGGGCGCTCGGCGGAACCGGATTCGATGAGCTGCGGCAGGAACGCCTTGGTCCCGTTGACGACGCCGCCGATGTTGATCCCGGTGAGCCAGTCAAAGTCCGCCCAGGACATGTCCGCCACGCTGGCGAACAGGTCGACGCCGGCGTTGTTGAACACCATGGAGGCGGGGCCCAGGTCGCGGCGCACGTCGTCGGCGTAGGCGAGCACCGCGTCCCGGTCGGCGACATCGACCCGATAGGTCGTCACCGTGCCGGGCGGGCAAGCTCTTTGGGTTTCGGCGAGATTTTTCGCGTCGATGTCCGATGCCGCGACGTGCGCGCCGTCCCGGCTCAGCGCGAGCGTCAACGCGCGCCCGATGCCGGAGCCCGCACCGGTGACGACGGCGACACGGCCCTGGTACCTCACGCGCCGCTTCCTGCCTCGACGATCGCCCGGATCCGGTCCACCGAGGCCTCGAGGTTGCGCTGCAGGTCCGCGCGGCGGTCCCGCACGAACAGGCAAAGGTGCTCGAAAACCACCACGCCGAGCGGCAGCGGGACGCACATGCGGAAAGTCTCGGTGAGGCGCGTGGTGCCGGCGGCGCTGCCGGGTTCGATGAGGTAGGTCCACTGCGTCCAGTCCCCTCCCATCGCCTGGACGACGAACGAGAACCGGCGCCCGGGCTCCGCTTCGACCACGTCGGCGGCGGTCTTCCAGCGGCCGAGCCGGCGGCGGTTCCACGCTCGAAAACGGTCCGGCGCCAACCACTCCGCGCGCGTCGTTTCCGGGCTCCACTCGGGGATTCGCGTGACGTCCGAGACGACGGCGTACACCCGTTGCGGGGACGCCCGCACCTCGGTCGAGGCGGTCAGCGTTTCGTCCTTCTGCAGCGCCGGCATGCTCAGTCGTTCACCGCCTGCTCGCGCGCCCACCGGTAGTCGGCCTTGCCCGACGGGCTGCGCTCGATCACCGGACGGAAGACGACCGCCTTGGGAAGCTTGTAGCGCGCCAACGACTTTGCGGCGTGCGCGACGAGCTCGTCGGCGTCGGCGCTCGCACCCTCGGCGAGCGCGACGACGGCCACCACCTCCTGGCCCCAACGTTCGCTGGGCCGCCCGGCGACCACCACGTCGGCCACCGCGGGATGCGACGCGATCGCGGTTTCGACCTCCTCGACAAAGATCTTCTCGCCGCCGGAATTGATGGTGACCGAGTCGCGGCCCAGCAATTCGATGGCGCCGTCGGCGCGGTGGCGCGCGCGGTCGCCCGGGACGGCGTACCGCACGCCGTCGATCACCGGGAAGGTCTTGGCCGTCTTTGCCGCATCGCCCTTGTAGCCCAACGGAACATAGCCGCGCTGCGCGAGCCACCCCATGCCCTCGTGGCCGGGCTCCAGGATCGCGGACATGTCCTCGGCCGCCACGAAGGTGTCGGGTCCGGCGTTGAACGTGCCCGTCGACACCGCGCCCGGGGCGGACATGTGGTGCATCTGCGCCCCGGTCTCCGACGATCCGACACCGTCGACCACGACGGCGTTCGGCAGCACCTCGATCAGGCGTTGCTTGACGAAGGGGGTGAGCAGGGCGCCGCCGTTGGCGACCACGGCCAGCGACGACACGTCGGCGATGCCCTTCTCGATCGCGGCCACCAGCGGCCGCGCCATCGCATCCCCGACCACCGTCACCACCGGCACCCGCTCACGCTCGATGGTGCGCACCACGTCGTCTGCGTCCAAATGAGTGACGACCGAAGGGAATACGACGGTCTGCCCCGTCGTGATGGCGGTCATCACGCTCCACTGCGCCGCCCCGTGGATCAGGGGCGGCAGGATGAGCAACTTGGCTCCGGGGCCCGAGCCCACCCTGGCCACGATCTCGTCGATCGACGCGGATGGCTCGCCGGTCATGAGGTTTCGCCCGCCGAAGGACGTCATGAAGATGTCGTGCTGGCGCCACAGCACGCCCTTCGGCATTCCCGTCGTGCCGCCGGTGTAGAGCACGTAGAGGTCGTCGGGCGAGTGCTGAACGGTCGGCGGTTGCGGCGAGCTGGACGCCAGGGCGGCCTCGTAATCCACCGCGCCGTAGATCAAGTCGTTGCCCGAGTCGTCGGCGATCTGAATCAGGACGCGCAACTGCGGCAGGTCGGGCAGGATCTCGGCGACGCGCGGTGCGAACGCCGCGTGGTAGATCAGGGCGGTGGCCCCGGAATCCGCCAGCAGGTATTGCAGCTCGCTTTTGACGTAGCGGAAGTTGACGTTGAACGGCGCGACCCGCGCCTGGAAGCTGCCCAGCAGCGCCTCGACGAACTCGTTGCCGTTGTAGGCGTACAGGCCGAGCAGGTCCTGGCCGACCTCGTGCCCCGCGAGGCCCGAACGCTCGGTGTGGCAACCCAGTCCGCGCTTGTGCAGGTATCCCGCCAGCCGGTTGGCCCCCTCGAGGATCTGCGCGTAGCTGTAGCGCCGGTCGCCCTGGATCACCAGGTCGCGGTCGGGGATCGCCGCGGCGACGGCCTTGGCGACGTCGGGCACGGTGAATTGCGTTGCGGTGTCGGACATCGTGCCTCTCACGGCTGGTGGGGTAGCAGGCGGACCATCAGGCCGTTGGCTTCGCTGAGCAGTGTGCCGTCGGCAGCGGTCATGCTAGCGGCAACGAAGAATTTCCGGCCGTCGACGCCGGTGATCCGGCCGCGGGCGGTCAGCGGCTCGTCGATCGGGGTGATGTTGCGGTAGTCGACGTGCAGGAAGGCGGTGCGGGTCGGGGGACAACCGGCGGTCGAGACGACCATCCCGAACAGCCAGTCGTAGAACAGGGGGATCATGCCGCCGTGCACGGCGTTGTTCCCGCCCACGTGGGCACGGGAGAAGTGCCCGTCCATGGTGACGCCGTCCGGCCCGGAGTCGGTGACCAGCCAGGGGGGCAGCAACGGGTGTCCCAGCCCGGGCAGCTCGACGACCCGGCCGCCCGGCGCCACGCCCTGCGGCGCCTGATGCCCGTCCAGCAGCGCGCACGCCCGTTCGACGTGCTCGGCCGCGGCGTCCCAGTTCGGGCTGTCGGTGGAAACGGCGAGATCCTGCAGCCGGCGCATCGCGGCGACGAATCGGCCCAGCTCGGCGGGCGCGTGTTCGGCCGGCTTGATCTCGGGGAAGCCGCCGCGCACCCCGGGCGCCGTCTCGGTCATGGGCGCTCCCATGCCCGCAGCAGGTCGTCGGTGGTGGTGATGGTCGCGAGCAACGACAGCGTGTTGGCGATGATCGCCTCCCCGTACTCGGCGGGCACGCCGGCGACGGCGTCCTTGGGCACGATCACGCGGTAGGCGGCGTTGACGGCGTCCATGACGACATTGGGGATCGCGATGTTCAGCGAGACGCCCACCACGACGATGGTGGAGACTCCGAGGTTGCGCAGCACCGCGTCCAGGTCGGTGCCCCCCATCGGCCCGACGCCGTGCCAGCGGCTCAGCACCAAATCGGTTGGCTCGGGGCCCAATTCGGGCAGGAGCGCCGCCCCGGGCGTGCCCGGGGTGATGTCGACGCCGGCTCCTCCGATGGCGAAGATCTTGGCGTTGTGGTTGGAGCCGAGCCCATCGGGGCGCCGCTGCACCAGGCAGTGCACCACCCGCACCCCGGCCGCGCGCGCGGCGGGCACCAGCCGCACGATGTTCGGCAGTGCCACGCGGCGCGCCTCGGCGGCCAGCACGCCCAGGCCGGCGTTCGGCCCCATCACCGCGCCCTGGCACTCCTGGGTGACGATCGCGGTGTGCCCGGGCGCCGCGAGGTGTTCGAGCGCCGTCATGCCGGCACTTCGTAGAACTGGGTCGCCCACTTGCGTAGCGCCATATAGCCTTTCGCGTCCACCTTGGACAGGGCCGGATGCTCGACGTACTTCTGGTAGCGCCAGATCCGCAGGTCGTCGAAGACGGTGGACAGGAACTGCTTTTCGATGACCTCGCGCAGCTTGCCCTGCGGCACGTCGGCGGTGTCGCCCGGGATGCGGGGCCACCAGATCGAATAGAACAGGTCCGAACACTCGTCGTCGACCGGCGTGCAGGTGAAGATCAGCCGGTGATTCTGCGCGCCCTCGAAGACGCTGATCGCCCCGCCGAGCCCGAACAGGTGGCTGTGGAAGCGCAACGCCAGATCCTCGGGGTCGTCGCTGCGCGCGTCCGGCCACCCCGCGACGAACTGCCATTCGTGCTCGACGATCTTCCAGTCCAACACCCGCGGCGTCACCGTGGCGTGGTGCACGTACTCGAAATGCGCGCTGTCGGGGGCGTTCTCCGCCACGATCTGCGGGTGCACCGGTTCGCGTTCCGCGCGCCGGGAGAACTCCGGATATGCGCGGTAGTACGCCGCCGGATCCGTCTCGAATTGCGGAAACTTGTGAAAGATGTCCGGCATCTCCCACTGCGGCTCCTTGCCGTCCGGCTGATGCCAGATGAACACGCAGTCGTACTGCTCGCGCACCGGGTACACCCGCAGCCGCAGCGCGCGGTTGGGGCGCTCGGGTTGGTAGGGGATGTACCGGTTGGTGCCGTCGGGGCCCCAACGCCAGCCGTGGAACGGGCACTCGACGCAGTCGCCCACCACCTTGCCGCCGTGACCGATGTGCGCGCCGAGGTGTTTGCAGTGCGCCTCCAGCACGTGCAGCTCGCCCCGCTCGTCGCGGTAGGCCACCAGGTCCTCGCCGAAATAGTGAAGCGGCCGCGGCTCGCCGATGGGGAATTCGGGCGACCACCCGACCATGAACCACCCGGTTACCTTCCAGGTAAAGGGCACTTTCACGCCGCCGCCTCCCGCACTCATTGATACTAAGGCCGTTACAGTATAGATTTCAGCAGTTCGGCCGGTTCGGGGCAAGGAGCTGCTCTATGGGTGGAGAGGACGCGCGCTTCGATGCCCTGGTGATCGGAGCCGGCTTCTCCGGCCTCTACATGCTGCATCGGCTGCGCCAGCTCGGCGTCCGGGCCCGCGTGCTCGAGAGGGCCGAAAACGTCGGAGGCACCTGGCTGTTCAACCGATACCCGGGCGCGCGATGCGACATCGAAAGCATCGAGTACTCCTACAGCTTCTCCGACGAGATCCAGCGGGAATGGGTGTGGACGGAATCCATGCCGGCCCAGCCCGAAATCGAGGCCTACCTGAACTTCGTCGCCGACCGGCTCGATCTTCGTCGCGACATCGAGTTCCACACCGAGGTCGTCGCGATGACCTTCGACGAGGATGCCGGCGAGTGGGAGGTCGTCACGAAGGCGGGCGGGTCGTTCAGGGCCCCGTTCGTGATCGCCGCGACCGGCATCCTCTCGGCGCCGCTGGAACCCGACATCCCCGGAATGGACACATTCACCGGGAGGTCGCTGCTCACCAGCCGCTGGCCCCGGGAGGGCGGCGATCTCACCGGCAAGCGGGTCGGTGTGATCGGCACCGGCTCGACCGGCGTCCAGCTCATCCCCGTCGTGGCGCGGGAGGCGTTGCAGCTGACGGTGTTTCAGCGCTCGCCGGCGTACACGCTGCCCTGGGTGGTGCGGCAATTCGAGCCCGGCGAGCTGGACGAGATGAAGGCTCGCTACGACGAGATCCGGGCGGCGCAACGGGCGCACCCGATTGGCGCGGCGCGGCTGAGCGCCTTCTCGGTGCTGTTCGAGATGCTGGCCAGGCCGCCGCTGAAGTCGGCGACCCGCGAGGAGCAACTGCGCGCCATCGAGGAGGGCGGGGTAATGGGGGCGCTGAGCTGGGGCGACGTCTTCTTCGACATCGAGGCCAACCGGATGGCCGCCAAGCTGTACGGGGAGGCGGTGGCCCGGATCGTCAAGGATCCGCGCACCGCTGCCGCCCTGGTTCCCGACCACCCGTTCGCCTGCAAGCGACCGATCATCGACCAGGGCTACTACGAGACGTTCAACCGGGACAACGTCGCCCTCGTCGATCTCCGCGCGGCGCCGATCCGCGAGGTGACACCGACCGGCATCCGCACCGAGCGCGAGTCGTACGACCTCGACGTGATCGTCTACGCCACCGGGTTCGACGCGATGACCGGCGCGCTCAGCCGCATCGACATCCGGGGCCGCGGCGGCGTGTCGCTCGGCGAATTCTGGGCCGGCGAGGGGCCGCTGTCCTATCTCGGGCTGGCGGTCGCCGGCTTCCCGAACCTGTTCACCATCCAGGGCCCCGGCAGCCCAAGCGCCGCAACCAACTTCGTCGCCGCACTCGAGCAGCATGTGGAGTGGATCGGCGACTGCATCGCCCACCTGCGCGCCAACGGCATCCGCACGATCGAGGCGCTGAGCACCGCTCAGCAGGAGTGGATCGACCACGCCACCGCGCTTGTCGCGCCGACGGTGCTGGTGCACCCGTCGTGCAACTCCTGGTACAACGGTGGCAACGTGCCCGGCAAGAAACGGATGTATATGGGCTATACCGGCGGAATCCCCGAATACCGCCGCCGCTGCGACGGCATCGCGGCCGGCGGTTACACCGGCTTCAAGCTGGCGTAGATGCTGCGCCGCGCGCTCGACATCACCCGCGAGCTGGGCATGCTGCTGCCGCGCACGGTGGCCGGCCTCAACGAATCGACCGGCTGGGCCCCGGCGTCGCCGCGCGGGGCGCGCCAATTCGGTGAGGTCCTGCTGGACGAGCTTGTGCTGACCGGCTTTTCGCTGCTGAACGGAAGCCCCCCTGCGGTGCGGGCGCTGGAGGCATGCACCGCGGCGGCCGACGAGTTGTCTGCGCTGGGCATCGACGGGGCACACGCCGCACCGGAACCGTTGCGCCCCACCTCGGTGCGGCGGCGCCGGATCGCCGGCCTCGCCTACGAGCGGATGAAATTCGACCACGACCCGAGGCTGCCGGCCACCCTGGAGGCTGACGGGCTGGGCGGCCCGGCGCGGGCGGTGGTGCACCTGTGCCGACACCGCGGCGGCCCGCGGCCGTGGCTGGTCTGGGTCCACGGCGCCGGTCAGGGCGGCACCGAGGACCTGTTGCTGTCCCGGATCGGCCGGATCCATCACGGCCTGGGATTCAACGTCGCCCTGCCGGTGCAGCCCGGCCACGGTTGCCGGCGCGGCGAATGGCCGGCCTACCCGGACGTGGATCCGCTGGGCAACGTGGCGGGCATGATGCGCGCGGTTTCGGAGGTCCGCGCGGTGGTGCGCTGGGTTGAGCCGCAGGCCATCGCCGTTGTGGTGGCGGGGATTTCGATGGGCACCTCGGTGGCCGCGCTGGTGTCCCACCTCGAGCGCCAGGTCGACGCGGTGGCGCTGTACACCCCGATCCTGGGACTCAACGCGATGATCGCGCGGCACCTGGGCCGCTTCGGGCAATCGCGGGCGGAGTTCCGCGAACTGCTCGGGTCCCCGGAGGTCGCGAAGCTGACCTCGGTGATCGATCCGCTGCGCGTCGATCCCGCGCCGCCGCCGGATCGCCGGCTCATCGTCGGGGCGTGGCACGACCGCATGGCGATGCGCGATCCCGCCGAAGCGTTACAGGAACGTTGGGGCGGGCAGCTGTATTGGTACGACGGCAGCCACGTCGGTCACATCTTCTCCCGGCGGGTGCTCAAGGTGACCGAACGCTTCCTGGCGGAGGTGGCCGGGTGACCACGCGGACGGCGCGCGAGGTGGTCGAGCTCTACAACCTGGTCGCCTGGAACGAGCGCGACCTCGGGTTGGCCGGGGAGTTGTTCGCGGACACCGTGATTCGGCATGAGGTCGGCGAGGCGCACACGCTGACGCACGCGCAGGCGGTACAACGGATCGCCGACGTGTGGCAACTGATGGACAGCTTGCGCTTCGACCTGAACATCGTGGTCGGCGGCGACGACGGCGAGCACGTCGCGATCGTCTACGACTCGACGATGACCACCAAGGACGGCACCGAAACCAACGTCGCGAGCATCGAGGTGTTCCGCGTGGTCGCCGGCAAGATCACCGAGGTTTGGAATTGCGGCTACAAGCAAGGGGTTTGGAATTGACCGAGCGCACGCTTGACGAGCTGGGCTACTACCTGCTGGCCGGCGCCGGCGGCGAGGGCCCGGCAACATTGATGGACGAGGCCCGCCGTGGTGAGGAGCTGGGCCTCGGCACCGCGTTCATCTCCGAGCGCTGGAACGTCAAGGAAGCGTCGTCGCTCGTCGGGGCGGCGTGCGCGGTGACCAACCGGATGCAAATCGCCACCGCCGCAACCAATCACAACACCCGGCACCCGCTGATCACCGGGTCGTGGGCGACCACCATGCACCGGCTGTCCGGCGGGCGGTTCACGCTCGGCATCGGGCGCGGCATCGCGGCCATCTACGGGGCGTTCGGCATCCCGGCGGTGACGACCGCGCAGATGGAGGACTGGGCCCAGGTCATGCGCCGGCTGTGGCACGGCGAGCTGATCTTCAACCACGACGGCCCGATGGGCAAGTACCCCATCCTGTTTCTGGACCCCGACTTCAACGAGGACATCCGGCTTGCGCTGGTGGCCTTCGGGCCCAACACGCTCGCGCTCGGCGGCCGGGTCTTCGACGACGTCATCCTGCACACCTACTTCACCCCCGAGACGTTGCAGCGGTGCGTGGCGACGGTGAAGTCGGCCGCGGAACAGGCCGGCCGCGACCCCGACCGCGTGCGGGTGTGGTCGTGCTTCGCCACCGTCGGCGATCACCTTCCCGAACCGCTGCGGCTGAAGAAGACCGTCGCCCGCCTGGCCACCTACCTGCAGGGCTACGGCGACCTGCTGGTGCGGACCAACGACTGGGATCCCGCCGTGCTGCAACGCTTTCGGGAAGACACCGTGGTGACCTCGATCGCCGGCGGGATCGATCACAAGGCCACACCGGAGCAGATCGAGCACATCGCGACCCTGCTTCCCGACGAATGGCTGGAGCCCTCTGCCACGGGGTCGGCCGACCAGTGCGTCGCGCGCATCCGCAAGGAGTTCGACTACGGCGCCGACGCGGTGATCATGCACGGCGCGACGCCCGACGAACTCGAGCCCGTGGTGGCGGCGTACCGGGCGGGCGCCTGAGCCCCCTCAGGGCATGATGACGGTGCGCGCCACCGGTTCCGCGGCCGCCTGCCGGCTGGACAGGCCGCGCTGCAACGAGGCCAGCAGCGCGTCGCGCGTCTCGCGGGGATCGATGAGCTCGTCGAAACCCATGTGCTCGGCCGACCGATACGAGGCCTGCAACTCGGCGTTGCGCAGCTTCGCGGAGAGGTCCTCGCCGGCGTGCGACGCGCGGCTCAGCGCCGCGGCGCTCATCGCGCCCATCGTCGCGCCCGGGTAGGCGAAGGTCGCGACCTGGTGGTCGAAACTCAGCAGCGACATCACCATCGAGCCGAACCCGTAGGCCTTGCGCAGCGTCACGTGCAACTTGAGCGTGGTGGCCGCCGTCTGGGCCGCGAACATCCGCGCGCCGGCGCGCAGCACGCCGCTGCGTTCCGACCGGCTGCCCGGGAGCATGCCGGGGTTGTCGGCGAGGAACACGATCGGCAGGTGGAACGAGTCGGCCACCGTGATGAAGTGCGCCGCCTTGTCGGCGGCGTCGGCGTCGATGGAGCCGGCCAGCACCTTCGGCTGGTTGGCCACCACCGCGACCGGGTGACCGCCCAGATGGGCCAGCGCGCAGATTACCGCCTTGCCGAACTGGGGTTGCACCTCGAACCAGTCGGGGCTGTCGAAGACCACGTCGAGCACCGCGCGCATGTCGTAGACCCGGCGGTTGTCGCGCGAGACGATGTCGAGCAGCTCCGGCGTCGCTCGCGGTGCGGTCGCCTCGCCGGGTGGCAGGGAGGGCGGGTACGACCACGCGCTCGGCGGAAAATACGACAGGTAGCGCCGGACCTCGTCGAGCACGGCCTCGTCGTCGTCGGCGGCGTTGTGGATGACGCCGCTGGGGATGGCGACGTTCGGCCCGCCGAGGTCCTCCTTCGAAATGTCTTCTCCCGTCGACTCTTTGACGACGGGCGGTCCGGCGGTGAAGATCGCGCCCTGGGCGCTCATGATCCGGAAGTCGCAGACCGGGGCCACCAGCGCGCCGTGCCCGGCGGAGGGGCCCAGCACGGCCGCAACCGTCGGGACCTTGCCCGAGCACTGCGTCTGGGCGAGCAGATCGGTCGGGCTGCGCCCGTAATGCCCTCCGGTAGGCCGAAAGCCGGCGCCCTCGAGCATCATCACCAGCGGGATCTTGTCGCGCAGCGCCAGTTCGGCGATCCGGTACCGCTTGGAGTTGCCGCCGGGACCGATGCTGCCGGCCATGGTGGTGAAGTCCTCGGCGCCCAGCATCACCGGTGATCCGTTGATCAAACCCGAGCCGACGATCAGTGCGTCGGCCGCGACGTCGCCGCCGACCAGCGTGCCGAACTCGCGGAAGGTGCCCGGGTCGAGGAGTCGCTCGATCCGCGCGCGGGCGTCCAGCTTGCCCTTCTTGCGGTGCTTGTCGAGGCGCTCCGGGCCGCCCATCGCCCGCGCATGCTCACGGCGGCGCTCGAGATCGTCGAGCGATTCCTCCCAGTCCTGGGCTTTGGTCATGCCCGAACTTTCTTCATGCCTAAAGTCCTACCTCATGCGGATCGGTCGTGACTAGCCGAGTGGGGTCACATACTGGATTGCTTACTGTAAAGTTGCCCGCATGGGTAGCGCCCCCCGCCTCAAGCTCGACGGGGGCATCCCCAATCAACTCGCCCGGGTGCCGCGGGTGGCCGGCGCCCTGGAACAGGACGGGTATGACGGCGGCTGGACCGCCGAAACCAACCACGACCCGTTTCTGCCGGTGCTGCTGGCCGCCGAGCACACGTCCCGACTCGAGGTGGGCACCAACATCGCCGTCGCGTTCGCCCGCAATCCGATGATCGTCGCCAACATCGGCTGGGACCTGCAGGCCTATTCGCAGGGCCGGTTCATCCTCGGACTGGGCACGCAGATCCAGCCCCACATCGAGAAGCGGTTCAGCATGCCGTGGAGCCATCCGGCGCCGCGGATGCGCGAATTCGTCGCCGCGCTGCACGCGATCTGGTCGGCGTGGCGCGACGGCGCGAAGCTGCGTTTCGAGGGCGACTTCTACACGCACAAGATCATGACGCCGATGTTCACGCCCGAGCCGCAGCCGTATTCCGCGCCGAAGGTGTTCCTGGCCGCCGTCGGCGAAATGATGACCGAGATGTGCGGCGAGGTCGCCGACGGCCACCTCGGCCACCCGATGGTCTCGAAGCGCTACCTCGAGGAGGTGACGCTGCCCGCCCTGCTGCGCGGGATGCAGCGCTCCGGGCGGGATCGCGGCGTCTTCGAGGTGTCGTGCGAGGTGCTGGTCGCGACCGGCGAGAACGACGACGAACTGGCGCTCGCCAGCGCCGCCGTGCGCAAGCAGATCGCGTTCTACGGCTCGACACCGGCCTACCGCAAGGTCCTCGAGCTGCATGGCTGGGGCGATCTGCACACCGAACTGCACCGGCTCTCCCTGGCGGGGGAGTGGGACACCATGGGCTCGCTCATCGACGACGAGATGCTGGCGGCTTTCGCCGTCGTCGGTCCTGTCGACACGATCGCGGCGGGGTTGAAGAGTCGCTGCGAGGGCGCCGTCGACCGCGTCCTGCCCATCTTTTTGACCGCTTCCCAATCCTGTATCACCGCCGTAGTGAAGGAGTTTCGCGAGTGAGCACGCCGACGATGGACGAGGCCGCCAAGCTGTTGACGGATCCGCTGGCGTACACCGACGAGCGGCGGCTGCACGCGGCGCTGACTCACCTGCGCGCCCACGCGCCGGTGTCGTGGGTCGACGTGCCGAACTACAAGCCGTTCTGGGCGATCACCAAGCACGCCGACATCATGGACATCGAACGCGAAAACATGCTGTTCACCAACTGGCCCCGGCCGGTGCTGACCACCGTGGAGGGCGACGAGCAAGCGGTCGCCGCCGGGGTTCGCACCCTGATCCACCTGGACGACCCGCAGCACCGGGTGGTGCGCGCGATCGGCTCCGACTGGTTCCGCCCGAAGGCGATGCGGGCGTTGAAGGTTCGCGTCGACGAGCTCGCCAAGATCTACGTCGACAAGATGATGGCGGTGGGCCCCGAATGCGACTTCGTGCAGCAGGTCGCCGTCAATTACCCGCTTTACGTGATCATGTCGCTGCTCGGGCTGCCCGAGGCCGACTTCCCGCGGATGCTCAAGCTGACCCAGGAGCTGTTCGGCAGCGAGGACGCGGAATTCAAACGCGGCACCACCAACGAGGACCAGTTGCCCGCGCTGTTCGACATGTTCCAATACTTCAACGGGGTGACCGCCGCGCGCCGCGAGCATCCGACCGAGGACCTGGCGTCGGCGATCGCCAACGCCCGCATCGACGGCGAGCCGCTGTCGGACATCGAAACCGTCTCGTACTACCTCATCGTGGCCACCGCGGGCCACGACACGACCAGCGCGACCATCTCCGGGGGCATGCAGGCGCTGATCGAGAACCCGGACCAGCTGGAGCGCCTGCGCGACAACCTCGACCTGATGCCGCTGGCCACCGACGAAATGATCCGCTGGGTCACCCCGGTCAAGGAGTTCATGCGCACCGCCGCCAAGGACACCACCGTGCGCGGAATACCGATCGCCGCGGGCGATTCCGTGTTGCTGTCGTACGTGTCGGCCAACCGGGACGAGGAGGTTTTCGACGACCCGTTCCGCTTCGACGTCGGGCGTGACCCGAACAAGCACCTGGCCTTCGGCTACGGCGTGCACTTCTGCATGGGGGCGGCGCTGGCCCGCATGGAGGTCAACAGCTTCTTTTCCGAGTTGCTGCCGAGGCTCAAATCCATCGAGCTGACCGGCGCCCCCGAACTCATCGCCACTACCTTCGTCGGAGGGCTCAAGCACCTGCCAGTGCGCTATTCGCTGACCTGATTCCCTAGCCTCGAGGCTGTGGAGCGCAAGACGATCGTCATCACCGGCGCCAGCGACGGCATCGGCGCCGCGGCGGCCCGCCGGCTGAGCCGGGGCGGCGCGAACATTGTCGTGATCGGCCGGTCGCACAGCAAGACCGCCGCGGTGGCCGCGGAATTGGGCGCCGACCATTTCGTGGCGGACTTCGCCGACCTGTCCGCGGTGCGTGCCCTGGCTGACGAGATCCGCTCCCGATACCCGCGCATCGACGTCCTGGCCAATAACGCCGGTGGCCTGTTCACCAAGACCCACCAAACCGTGGACGGCCACGAGATCACCTTGCAGGTCAACTACCTGGCGCCGTTCCTGCTCACGACGCGGCTGATGGACCTGCTCGTCGAATCCCGCGCCACCGTCATCAACACCACCAGCTCCTCGCACAAGTTGCTCCCACGCCCGAAAATCTCCGACCTGCAGGACACGACGGGGCGCCGGCCCAGCTCCGCCTACGCCGTGACCAAACTCGCAATCGTCTTGTTCACCAGGGAATTACATCGGCGCTACCACCCCGCGGGGTTATCGGCCGCGACGTTTCACCCCGGCTACGTCAACTCCAACTTCGGCGAGGCGTCGGGATCGCGGTTCCTCGTCTTCATGAAGTACCGCGTGCCGCTGGTGGCCCGGTTCACCGCCACCACCGACGAGGCGGCCGACCAGCTGGTCTGGCTGGCGTCCGGCACGCCAGGCGTCGACTGGACCTCCGGCGAGTACTACTCGAAGGGCAAGATCGCCAGGGCCAACCGGGCGGCCTACGATCCCGCGCTGGCGCGAGAGCTGTGGGATCGCACCGTGGCGACAATCGGTTGACCGCGCGGAGTGTCCATTGGCCATGACCAATGGGACCAAAGTCACCACAACGCGCCACGCCGGTGCGTGAGCGCGACATTGGCCCTGTCGCGCAGCATGATTCGTACATGGACCTCACCATCGCGATCGACGAGCACGGCGGAAGAACGCACGCGAAGGCCGAGTTGCACTGGGGTAGCGCGCATTTGGCCGGGATCGGCATCGCCTATCACCATCCGGCCGACGCTCTGGCGCGCGACGCGGGCCCGGGGCTGGCGACGGCGCGGGCCCTGTCGGACCTGGCCGAGCAGGTGGGCCGGCTGAGCCGGGTCGGGGCCTGACGGCACGCGGGTGCGGCCACCGGGCCGGTGACCCGCAAGCGGGTACTAACATGCAGCTCATGAGCGATTTCGACCTGACCAGTCCCGCGCGATGACGGCCTCGACTGCCCTGGTGACCGGCGGCGCGTCCGGCATCGGGCTGGAGGTCGCCGGCCTGTTGCGCGACGCGGGCCACCGGGTCGTCACGTGGGACCTGTCGGGCGCCGACATCGATTGCGATGTCAGCGATCCCGACGCGGTGTCGGCGGCCATGGAACAGACGGTGCGCGAGCACGGCGTGCCGACCCGGGTCGTGACGTCGGCCGGCATCGGGTCGTCGGGCCCGTCGGGTCTGTTGCTCAAGCAAGCGCCCGCCGATTGGGAGCGGGTGCTGTCGGTGAACCTCACCGGCACCTGGCTGACCCTCCGCGCCGCCGGGCAGGCCATGGTCGACGCCGAGTTGCCGGGGTCGATCGTCGCCGTCTCCAGCATCAGCGGGACGGTGGTCGATCGCGACATGGGCGCATATTGCGTGTCCAAAGCCGGCGTCGACATGTTGGTCAAGGTCGCGGCCGTGGAATGGGGCACCTACGGCATCCGGGTCAACGCCGTCGGGCCCGGAGTGACGCGCACCCCGATGCTGCCCAACCCCGACGCGTGGCTGGGCTGGGCGGACGGCCTGGCCAGGCGGACCGCGCTCGGACGCCTGGGTGAGGCCAGCGACGTGGCCGGCGCCATCGTCGGTGTCCTGGAACTACCCTGGGTGACCGGTCAGGTGGTGCACGCCGACGGCGGCCTGGCCCTGCACAGTCCGATCGACGCCTACGGCCAACTGGAGAAGCTGATGCGCCTGAAGCGACTCCGCCAGATCCGAGACGAGCGGGAGAAGGCCAAAGAGGCCTAGATCCCGAAGTCGATCACGCCCCTGACGATCGTGCCGTTGAGCAGATCGTCGTAGGCGTCGTTGACGTCGTCGAGGCGATAGCGCTTGGTGATCATCTCGTCGAGTTGCAGCTGTCCGGTCTGATAGAGCCGGGCCAGCCGGGCGATGTCCGCATTCGGGTTGCACGAGCCGAATATGGTGCCCGCCAGCGTCTTGTTCATCAGGATGAAGTCCTGCAGGTCGATGTTGACCGACCGGGTCAGCTGCGATGTCATGCCGGTGAGGACACAGGTCCCGCCCTTGCGGGTCAGCTTCACCGCGTCGCGGACGTCGTCGGCGGTGATCAACGACGGCGAGACCACCACGGCGTCCGCCATCACCCCGTAGGTCAGGTCCCGCACCAGATCCAGCGCCTCGGCGGCCGTCGCGGCGCTGTGCGTCGCGCCGAACTGGAGCGCCGATTTCTGTTTGAACTCAACGGGATCGACGGCGATGATGTGTGCCGCGCCGTTGATCCGGGCGCCCTGGATCGCGCCGGTGCCGATTCCGCCGACGCCGATCACGACGACGGTGTCGCCGGCGCGCATGTTGGAGCGGTTCGCGACGGATCCGTAGCCGGTCGGAATGGCGCACGACAGCAGGGCGCTCGGCACCAACGGCAGGTGTGGATCGATCTTCACGAGCGAATTCGTCGACACCACAGTGTGTTCGGCGAAGGCGCCGACCTTGGCGATGTGGCCGAGATTGCGGCCGTCGGCGGTGTGGTGGCGGAAGGTGCCGTCGGTGGGCATCCCCGGGACCATGGTGCCGATGCCGACGTCGCAGAGGTACTCGATCCCGCTGGCACACCAGCGGCACTGCCCGCACACCGCGACGAACGACATCACCACGTGGTCGCCCGGGGCGAAATCGGTGACGCCAGGGCCGACTTCGCGCACGACGCCGGACCCCTCGTGGCCGCCGATCATCGGGAACATCGTCGGCAGCCCGAGCGAGCGCATCACCTCGTTGGGCGCCGACATGTCGCCCTTGAGGATGTGGTCGTCGGAGTGGCACAACCCGGCGGCGGCCAGCTGGACCAGGACTTCGCCGGCGCGCGGCGGGTCCAGCTCGAAGTCCTCGACCGACCACGGGCCGCCGACGTCGTGCAGAATCGCTCCCTTAGTTTTCAAGCGGCTTCCTCATGCGGCCGGGGTGAACGTGACGGGAAGCTTGTTCGGCGACCGGAAGGTCAGGCCCACGATCTTGGACTCCTCGCCGGTCCCGTCGTCGGGGACGAACGCCAAATGCCGGACCCGGTCGAACAAGCTGTTCAGCATGACCCTCGTCTCCAGCCGGGCCAGGTGCATGCCGAGGCACATGTGAATGCCTGCGGCGAACGCGATGTGGGCGAGGCGCGGCCGCCGGATGTCGAACCTGTCGGCGTCGGGCCAGCGGCTTTCGTCACGGTTGGCCGAGCCCATGCACATGTCGACCTGCGCGTCGGCCGGTATTGTCTTGCCGCCTATTTCGATGGCCTCGGTGGTGGTCCGCATGACCATCGTCAGCGGCGTTTCGACGCGCAGGCCCTCCTCGATGGCGGCCGGGATCAGGGAGCGGTCGCGCTGAACCATCGCCAGCTGCTCGGGATGGGTCAGCAGCAGGTACAGCAGATTGCCCGAGGAGCGGTAGGTGGTCTCCAAGCCGGCCGGCAGCAGCAGGCGCAGGAACGCGATGATCGCCTCGTCGGTGAGCTTCTCGCCGTCGATCTCGGCGGCCACCAGGTCGCCGATGATGTCGTCGGTGATCTTGCGGCGCCGCTGCTCCACCTGGTCGAGGAAGTAGTCGTGCAGCTCGGCCGCGGCGTTGAGCCCGGCCATGATGTCCGTCGGGATCGAGATGAGGTCGAGGGACAACCGCCGGAACATGTCGAGATCCTCGGCGGGAAGGCCGAGCAGCACGGAGATGATCCGGGTCGGAAACTCGAAGGTGAGGGCCTTGACCAAATCGGCGTGGCCGTCGTTCTTGATTTCGTCGATCAGTTGATCGCAGACCGGCCCGATGACCGACGGTTCCCATCGCTCCAGGGCGGTGGCCCGGAACGCCTTGGCCACCAGGCTGCGGTGGTCGTGGTGCTCTTTGCCGCCCATCGCCAGGATGGTGTGGCCCATCACCAGCCCGATGGTTTTCTCGTAGGCGGCCGAGGTGAAGACGCGGTCGTCGCGGAACGCCTGGAACAGCCCGTCGTAGCCGAACAGGACCCATTCGTCGTTCGGCCGCAGTTCCTCCGGCATCTGCGAGTGGTCCGCCAGGGAGCCGTGCCAGACCGGATCGGTGCGCCGCATGTATTCGAAGAACGGATACGGGCTGGTCTCCCCGGTGAGGTCGAGGGTGACGGGCTGGCCGTCCGGGTCCGTGCCGAGCGTCATACGCGCTCCTCCTGTGCAGCCGGGTACAGGCGGATAGGTGCCGAGGGAATGTCGCTATCATAGTATAAATAGCAACGAAGCCCAACGGCTTGTGGTCTCTGCGGGAGGCGGTGATGCTCAGGTGCCCGACCGGCGATTCGTGTGCTCCCTGGACGAACTGCCGCCCGGCGGGATGAAACTGGTGGACGTCGGAAAGTTCGGCGTCGGCGTCTACAACGTGCGCGGTGAGCTGTACGCGATCGTCAATTACTGCTCGCATGAGGGCGCCCCGCTGTGCCTGGGCCTACTCGGCGGCACCAACGAGCCGGCTCCGGAATCGCCCGACGGGATGCGCCGGGTCCGCGACGGGCAGATCGTGCGATGCCCTTGGCACAATTGGGAATTCGACGTCACCACGGGCCAAAACGTGGCCGATCCGACCCGTCGCGTCCGCACCTACCCGGTCGAAGTCGCCGACGGGGAAGTGTACCTGAACGCATGATTATCGACGCCTGCGTGCAACCTCACTTCCGCCACAACGCGGAGATACGGCGCTATCTGCCGGCCGCGCACCAGCTGCGCTCGATCCCCGACGTCGAGCAGCAGTGGTATCAGGCGCCCGGCGGCGACTACCGGGAGGACCTCTACGGGGAGCACTACCCCGGTTCGGATCCCGAGACCGTGAGCCGGCACCTCTTCGATGACCTGGGCGTCAATTACGCCATCCTGAACCCGCTGACCCGCGGCAACATCGCCGACTACTTGCTCAACAGCCGAATTTGCGCCGCGGTCAACGACTGGCTGCTCGACCGTTGGCTGGAGCCCGACCGCAGCGACCGGTTCCGCGGCACCATCCGCGTCAACCCCGAGGACCCCAAGGGCGCCGTCGCGGAGATCGAGCGCCTCGCCGGCCATCCGAAGCTGGTGCAGGTCGGCGTTCCCCTGCAGTCGCGGGAGCCGTACGGCAAGCCGATGTTCGAGCCCATCTGGGAGGCCGCGGCCGCGCACGGGCTGCCGGTTGCGGTGCGCATCAACGGCGGCAACGGCGTCGACCACCCGCCCACCTTCGCCGGCCACGCGCACACCTATCCGGGGTACGCGGCGTTCATGCCGCTGAACTACTTCGTGCATTTGGCCACGCTCATCATCGAGGGCGTGTTCGGTAGGCACCCGAGCCTGAAATTCGTGTTCGCCGACGGCGGCTACGACATCCTCACCCCGCTGATGTGGCGGCTGGACACCTTCTGGCTGTCGATGCGCGACCAGACGCCGTGGGTCGACCGGTATCCCAGCGAATACCTGCCCGGCCACGTCCGGTTCTGCTCCTCGGCCTTCGACGGCCCGACGGAGGCGGACGCGATGCAGCGGTGGATGGACTTCACCGGCAAGTCCGACCTGCTCATGTACGGATCGAGCTACCCCCACTGGTCCACCTCGGCGCCGGCGACAGTCGCCGACGGGCTGGATACCGCCCAGCGCGAAAAGGTGTTGTGGCGCAACGCCAGTGAACTCTACGGGCTGAAGGAGCGTGTGTGATGACGACGATCGAACGGGTCGATTCGCCCACCGGCCACGAGGACGAGATAGCGGTGACGATCGTCGACACCGACGTGCACCCGTTGCCGGTCTCGGTCGACGTGCTCAAGTCCTATGCGCCCGCCGAATGGGTGGACAAGATCTGGCCGACGGGCAACGCCGTTGCCCCGGTGCCACATTTCTACGACACCCCCGATTCGTTCAAGACGTCGTCGCTGCGCGTGGACGCGTGGCCGCCTGGCGGCGGAGTCGCCGGCAGCGACCCGGATTTCGCCGCCAAACAGTTGCTGCTCGACGCCGGCGTGAGCATCGCGACGCTGGAGCCGATGTGCGATGCGCAGCTGCCCCAGGCCGAGCACGTGCTCAAGTCGACCTACAACGACTGGCTCGCCGACGTGTGGCTGGGCAAATACAACGGACACGGCCGCTGGCGCGGCTCGATCAGCATCAGCGCGCAAACACCCGAACTGGCCGCGCGCGAGGTGGAGCGGTGGGCCGGGCACCCGTACATGGCCCAGGTGCTGATGACGCCACAGACCCGCGGAATCCCTTTCGGGAACCCGCATTTCGACCCGCTCTACGAGGCGGCCTCGCGCAACGGATTCCCGGTGGCCACGCACCTGATGGGCCAGACACCGTTCGAGCTGATCCCGATCTACCCGGTCGGCAACCCCGCGCACTGGCACGACTTCTTTGCGTCCTGGCCGCTGCTGTACGTCTCGCACCTGATGAGCCTGGTTTTCGACGGCGCGTTCGACCGCCACCCCGACCTGCGGGTGGTCTTCGTCGAGGGCGGCTTCACGTGGGCGATGCCGGTGATGTCGCGAATGGACCGGATCTGGGAAGCGCGCCGCGGCGACCTGCCGCACGTGCGCCGGCGGCCGTCGGACTATGTGCGCGAACACGTTCGGTTCACCACCCAGCCGCTGGAAGACGCCGACACCGTGCAGTTCCGCGAGTACCTCGAGATGATGGACCTCGGCGACAACCTGATGTTCTCGACGGACTATCCGCACTGGAGCTACGACTCGCCCACCTATGCGATCAACCGGTTCCCCGCCGACCAGCGGGAGCGGATCATGCGCGGCAACGCGACGGCCCTCTATGGCCTTCCGGCGACCGTCAAGGCGCTTCCCGGGGAACGGTGACGCGTTGGCGGACCTGACGCAGACCAATCTGACCCGGCCGCAAGGCCTCAACCGAATCGACCCGGTGTTGCGGGAGGCCGCGACCGAGCTGGGCGTCGTGGAGTTCCGCGCCGAGACGCTGCCCGCCGAGCGCGAACGGGCCAACCTGCGCGCCGCCGAGCGGGCCGCGGCGGTCGACACCGGCGGCGCCGCCGTGGAATCGCGATCGATCGACGGCCCTGGCGGGCAGCGGCTGGACCTTCGCCTCTACCGCGGCGCAACGGGATCGCCGGCGCCGCTGGTGGTCTACGCCCACGGTGGCGGCTTCGTGACGGGCAACCTGGACACCGATCACGCCCAGTGCGTGGAGCTGGCACGCGCCGCCGGCTGCCTGCTGGTGTCGGTCGACTACCGGCTCGCACCCGAAAACCCTTGTCCGGCCGCCCTGGCCGACGTGGAGGCGGCGCTGCGCCACGTCGCCGCGAATCCCGGCGAGTTCGACGCCGACCCCGGCCGCATCGCGGTGATGGGCAGGGACGCGGGCGCGGCACTGGTGGCGGGCCTGGCCCAGCGGATGTTCGACGAAGAAGGGCCGCCGATCCTGGTGCAGATCCTGCACCAGCCGATGCTCGACTCCGACACCACGCCGTCGCGACGCGAATTCCAGCGCACGCCCGGCCTCAACGGCCCCGCGGTGAGCCGCGCGTGGAGCCACTACCTGGGCCATGCGGCCGCCGGCGGTCAAGACGTCCCCGCGCATCGGGCCAACCTGGAGGGCCTGCCGCCCACGTTCATCAGCTGCTCCGAAATCGACCCGTGCCGCGACGAGGCCATCGGGTACGCCAACCGGCTGCTACACGCGTACGTTCACACCGAATTGCATGTCATCGCAGCCACATTCAACGGCTTCGACTCGTTGGTTCCCGATTGGGTGGTCTCCCAGGAGAACCGGGCGCTGCACGCGCAGACGCTGCGCCGTGTCTTCGCCATGTAGGCGGCTAGATCGGGGTGAACTTGGTGATGAACCAGTTGCCGCCGACCCGGCTCATGCGCACCAGCACGCTGCTGACCGCCACCGACGGCTGCGGGCTGTCCTTGGTCGACGTGACCTGATCGACGAACACCAGCACCACGGCCGAGTCGGGATGTAGCTCCGACACCGCGGCGCCCGTCACCTTGGCCGTGGTCTTCATCGACTTCTGCTTGGCCATCGGGGCGACGGTCTGCTGACTGAATTGGTCATAGTAGGACAAGAAGTCGCCGGTGAGATGCTTCCTGGCGTTGGCGAAGTCCTTGTCGAGCGACTCGTAGGAGTAGGACAGCAATGCCACCGTTCCGTCGGACCCGGCGCGGGCCACGGTTCGGGCGACGCTGGTATCGGTCTGTTGGTCGGGCCGGTACTGCTTGAAGTACAGCCAGGTCGCCACGCCGCCGGAAATCAGCAGCAGCACAATCAGAACCGGGGCAACGATCCTGCGCAGGCCGGGCGGCAGGCCGCGACGCCGAGGCTCGCCCAGCTCGGGGGAGTCCTCCTCCTCGTCGCCGTCGGGTTCGGCGGTGTCCTCGGCTGCGTCCTCTTCGGCTTCGGGGTCGGCGTCGGTCTCCACGGCGGCGTCGGCCGCGGGTTCGCGTTCCGGATCGCCTTCTGGTGCAGTTGAATCCATGTCGCGCACGTCTTCGGTCACGGTACGTACTCAACTTTCGACATCTTGTACTGCCCGCCGACCTTGGCGACCGTCACCCGCAGCCGCCAGGCCAACGGTGGCACGTCCTTTCCGGGTGGGGAATTGGTGACCTGGGAGGTCGCCGAGACCAGCACCACCGCGGTGTTGCCGTTGATGGACTCGAGGGCGGCGGCGTTCACGGTGCCCTCGGTGACCGCTTTCGATTGGGTGACCACCGAGATGAAGTCGTTGGCCCGCTGTTGGAAGTCGTCTTTGAATTGCCCGGTGGAGCCGTCGATCACGCGCTGGATGTCTTCTTTGGCCTTGTTGAAGTCGAGGGAGATCATGTTGAGGACGCCCTGCTTGGCCCCCGCGATGAATGCGGCTTCCCGTTGTTGGTTTTCGGTGGCATCGCGGTGTTGGCTCACCATGTATGCGCTCACCGCGACGAATGCGCAGATGGCGATGACGGTGGCCACCGCGGCGATTGCCGGCAATCGGCGTCGCCAGGCCGGTTGCTCCGCGACGGGCTCGTCGTATTCCTGGTACTCCTCGTCGTAGTCCTCTTCGTAATCCTCGTCATCGCCGTACGCGTGGGCGGGCTCGGACTGGGCGAGGGCCTCTCGTCGCAGCCGTGCCGCGGCGGCGCGGGCCTTCGCCGCGGCGGCCAGCGCCTGTTGCGCGGCGGCCTCCGCTGCCTGGGCCTCTTCGAGCAACGCCTTCGCGTCGGGGTCCAACTCAGCCATCGCGATCACCGCTCGTCACGACCATTATCGATTGAACTCCCGTATCTCTTACGGTATTGCTCATTGCTAACATCAAATCCCCAGCGAACTCCGACGAGAACCGACCAGGCGGATGATCAATCACCCACACCTTCTCCCGAATCCTCCGGCATCATGACCGCTGTCGACTCTCCCGAAAAGATACTCTTCGCTTCCACAACCCAGGCCTTTCTACAAAAAGAAGCGCCGCTGCGTCGCGTCCGGGAACTGCACGCGGCGGGCCAGTCCTTCGACCCGGCGTGGTGGCGGCGCGCCGCCGAACTCGGCTGGACCGCGCTGCTGGTGCCCGAGGAGTTGGGCGGCGGCAGCGTTTCGGGCAGCGGCCTCGAGGACCTGGCCATGGTCGCCGAACAACTCGGCAAGACGGTGGCGCCGGGACCGCTGTACCCGGTCAGCGTCGTGCTCGCGGCGCTCGCCGAGTGCGCCGACGCTCAGGCGCACACCGACGCCATCGAGTCGCTGATCTCGGGTGAAACGGTGGCGTCGTGGGCGGTGAGCGAGCCGGGGCGGGGCTGGGCGCCGCTGGATCCCACGGTGACGGCCACCCAGACGGACGCCGGCGTTCGCATTGACGGCACCAAGGACCGGGTGGAGGCCGGCGCCCAGAGTGCGGTGCTGCTCGTCGTCGCGCGATGCGGCGGCGAGGTTCGGCAGTTCCTGGTCCCGACCGATGCGCCGGGCGTCCGCGTCGAGCCCCAGCAGTCGGTCGACTTGGTCAAGCAATACGCGCGGGTCCATTTCGACGGCGTGGTGGTGGGGCCGTCCGCGGCGGTCGGTTCCGCGACCGAGACCGTCGCCCTGATCGAGCGGCAGAGCCAGATCGCCCAGGTGCTGCAGTGCGCCGAGGTGGTCGGCATCCTGCAGACGGTGTTCGACTTCACCGTGCAATGGGCGCTGGACCGGCACACGTTCGGCCGCCCGCTGGCGTCGTACCAAGTCCTCAAGCATGGATTCGCGGACATGAAGCTGTGGCTGGAAGCCTGTCGCGCCACCACCGCCGCCGCGGTGGCCGACGTCGCCGCCCGCTCGCCCAGCGCGGGCTTGTCGGCCAGCGTCGCCAAGTCTTACGTCGGTGAGATGGCCGTGCGGGTCGTCCAGGCGTGCGTGCAGATGCACGGCGGCATCGGCGTGACGTGGGAACACGACCTGCACCTGTACCTGAGGCGAGTCACGTTGTACCGCTCCATGTTCGGCACGCCCGAGGAACACAACCTGAGGGTCTACGAGGCGGAGAAGGCGGCCCGATCGATGACGAACGCCGGATGACGACAACCGAATCGGTCGCCGACTTCGCCGCCCGGGCCCGACAGTGGTTGGCGGACAACATGCCCGCCATCGATCCCGAGCATCCACCGCCCGTCCCGCGCGACGAGGAGCGATCGTGGCAGCGCGCCCGCGAACTGCAAAAGCGGCTCCACGAAGGCGGATTCGCGGGCATTTGCTTTCCCCGCGAGTACGGCGGCCTGGGCCTGGATTACGAATACCAGAAGGCGTTCGACGCCGAGTCGTTCGGCTACGAGATGCCGCTGATTCTCAACACGCCCACGTTCACCATCTGCTGTGCCACGCTGCTCGACACCGGCACCGAGGAACAGAAGAAGCGGCACATCGCCGCCGCCCTGCGCGGCGATGAGGTGCTGGTGCAGCTGTTGAGTGAGCCCAGCGGTGGGTCGGACCTGGCCGGTGTGATCACCCGCGCCGAGCGCCGCGGCGATCGTTGGGTGATCAACGGCGCGAAGACGTGGAGCACCAGCGCCTTCGCCGCCGACTACGGACTGTGCCTGGCGCGCACCGATTGGGACGTGCCCAAGCACGAGGGCCTGACCATGTTCCTGGTGCCCATCGCGCATCCGGGAATCACGTTGCGGCGCATCACCATGCTGAGCGGTTCGAAGGAGTTCTGCGAGGAGTTCCTCGACGGCGTGGACGTGGGCGACGACGCCGTCGTCGGTGAGGTCAACGGTGGCTGGGCGGTGGCCTCGCGGCAGCTGTACCACGAGCGGCGGGCAGTGGGGCAGGGCTCTGAGTTCTCCAGCGGCAGCGGCAGCGAGGGTGGTTCCTCCAAGCCCGTCGACTACGTGGCCCTGGCCGAGAAGACGGGCCGGGCGGACGACGAACGGGTCCACGAGATGGCCGGCCGGGTGCTCGTGCACCGCGCCGTGGCCGAGCAATTGATCGACCACGTGTACCGCAACGTCCGGGACGGCGTACTGCCGCCCGCCGCCGGGACGCTCATCCGGCTCTTCCATTCCGAGACCGTGACCCTCGACATGGACACCGCGCTCGCGATCGCCGGAAGCGCCGGCGTCGTGGGGGAATTCGGCGAGGGCCTAGAGGCCGGGCTGCGTTACCTGTCGCGGCAGAACGTCGCCATCGGGGGCGGCACCACCGAGATGGCCCGCAACGTCATCGGCGAGCGCGTACTGGGCTTTCCGCGCGAATACGCGGCCGATCGCGGGGTGCCGTTCAGTCAGGTGCGGCACGGTCAGGATCGGGATCGTCGCTGATAACGGGCATTTGAACCAGCGACAAGACGTGATGGGCGGGGCTGCCCGGCGGGGCTACCAGCACGAGCGCGCCACCCTGCGTCTGCGCCCGGTCGCGGGCGGCTGCCAGCGCGCTGACGCCGGCCGATCCGAGATGGGTGACTCCGCTAAGGTCGATCGTCAAAGACCCTATGCCGGAGCGGCTTTCGACCGCGATCTGGCGGTCCAGGGTGGATGCGGTGGTGGTGTCGACGTCGCCGCTGACGACGATGCGGCCGGCGTCGCGGACCAGGGAGACGAACTCGGCGTCGACGGGTCGCCGGCGGCGTGAGCGGCTGACCATCGTGTCGGTGATGAAGTTGGCCGGTCGCGAAAGCGGGTGTGTCAGGCTGGCAGTCGTGCCGCCGTCGTCGTGCGCGACTAGGGCCTGGAACACCAGGGCCTCGGCCATCGCGAGTCCGCGCCCGCGACCCCCTTCGCCCTCGCGGTAGTCCTTCCACTGCCCGTGATCGATCACCGAGGCGCGCAGGTTTCCACCACCGGACAGCGCGGCCTCGACGACGACGCCGTCGGGAACCTCAGTGGCGTAGCCGTGTTCCACCGCGTTTTCGACGAATTCGGAGACCGCATGCACGACGTCACAGATGTCGTCGCCGTCCGCCCCGATCTCCGTGAGCCACTCACGCAGCCGCGTCCGCACCGAGCGCGCGGCGTGGACCGTCGCGTCCAGCGTCATGCGCAGCGGCGGCGGCGGCGTACGCCGTTGCGCCGCGAGCAGCGTGACGTCGTCCTGGTAGCCGGTCGACCGCAGCAGCAATTCCAGTGTCTCCGAGCAAAGCCGGTCGATCGGGCGCCCCGGCGCATCGATGACGAAGCCGCCGCTGCCGCCGGCGATGTTCGCCGCCAACTCGGCGAATTCCGCGGTGCTGGAGGCCAGCGGCCTGCCCGGGCGCTCGATGAGGCCGTCGGAATACAGCAGCACCGAGTCGCCCACCTCCAGCACCTCGGTGCGCACCGGGAATCCGGTACCGCTGCCCAGGGGTCCCGCGCCCGACGGTTCCACATACCGCGAGTTGGCGCCCGCGCTCACCAGCAGCGGCGGCGGGTGTCCCGCTGTGCAGTACTGGAATTCGCCGGTCGCGAGGTCAAGCGAACCGACGCAGAGGGTGGCCGACTTGGAACCCGGCACCTGTTCGCGGAAGCGGTCGAGAGCCTCGAGCGCCTCAACGATGCTGTGCCCCAAGGCGATCTGCATCCGCAGTGCCGTGCGCAACTGTGACATCACCGCCGCCGCCTCGACGCCATGGCCGACGACGTCGCCGACGACCAGGACCAGCCGGTCCCCGAGGGCTATCGCGTCGAACCAGTCGCCGCCGGCGGCGGTGTCTTCCGCGGCAACGAGATATTCCGCGGCGATGTCGGCGCCGGGAACGACGGGCACCGACGGGGCCAGTAGCGCCTGCTGCATGACGGTGGCCGAATCGCGCATGCTGCGGTAGCGCTCGGAGAGCTCCTCTATGCGTGCCTCGGCGGCCTGCCGCGACCGCACCCGCTCGGTGACGTCATCGAAGATGATCTGCACGCCCTCGACTGACCCGTCGTCCCCGCGCCGCGGTCTGACCACGAAATCGAAGTACCGTTCCTGGATGCCCGAACCGTCATAGTCGGCCTGCAGCCGCCATTCCCGCCCGGATTGCGATTCGCCGGTTTCGTACACCCGGTCGAACATCTGATAGATCTGCTGGCTCTCCAGCTCGGGGAAGACCTCGATCGCAAGCTTTCCAACCGGGTTTCCCGTCGGATTGAACGCGCGGTAGGCCGCGTTGACCGCCACGAACCGGTGGTCGGGACCCTTCAGGCCGACCAGCATCGCGGGGACGTTCTCGAAGGTGCGGCGGACTTCGTCGGCCGCACCAACGGTCTTGTCCCAGTCCTTTTCGGCGACCAATTGGCCGTCCCTCCTGCGGAACCTTGCTACACCGTCACAAAACCAGGCCGAATGCATGGCGTTTGCACACGTAGATACCCAGATTAGCAACGCCTGTTAGGTACCCATTGCATCAGTTTGCTAACAGTCGTCCCCGGTACGACTCGCGGTTACGCCGGTTTCCGGCGGGTATCTCTGCTCGCATGAGCGATCCGGACGCCGTCATTCGAGAGCTGCGCGAGCTGCTGACCAAGGAATCCGGGCTCGCCGATCTCATCGAGCGGTCACTGGCCAAGGCCCGTGAGTCGGCGGAAGCGGAGTTGAAGCCGGAGCTGTTCGAGGCGCTGGAGTGGCCGCTCGACATCGACGAGTACGAGGCCTATCTCAAGCGCTTCGTCAGGTGGGTGCCCCGCCAGTCCGACGCGCCGGCGTGGCAGGAACAGGGGCAGGCCAAAGAGCTCAACGACCGGACGGCGCACTTCTTCTTCATGGTCGATCAGGAAATCGACGGCGAAAGACCCCAGGGCTCAGCGGCATTGCGAGCATGGATGACCGAATTCACCCGGCAGTGGGGGAGTTTCCTCGACACCTCCGAATCGTTCAGCCCCGAGATCTTGCAGTCGTTCATCGACGACGCGCCGGAGTACCGCATCCACGAGTCACTGGTACACGGAGTCCCGAACATGCCCAGCGGCTGGCTGACGTTCAACCAGTTCATCGGGCGCGAACTCAACGGCGGACTGCGGCCGATAGCCGAGCCCACCAGTAACCTCGTCGTCACCTCGCCCGCCGACTGCTTCTACCAGCAGACCTACGGCATCGACGCCGACTCCAACATCCCGGCAACCACCATCAAGAACACGCACAAGTACGGCAACGTCAAGCAGCTCATCGAGGGCAGCGCCTACCGCGAGAGCTTCGCGGGCGGAACGTTCGTGCACTACATGCTGCCGCCGTCGGCCTACCACCGCTATCACCTGCCGGTGTCGGGACACGTCAAGGAATCGTTCCTGATCAGCGGCAAGGTCTTCATGCGCGTCGGCCTGCAAGATCACGAATTCCAGTCGAGCGACAGCGCCACCACCGGTTACGAATTCACCCAGAACCGGGGAGTCGTCACGCTCGACACCGCCGCGTCCGATGGCGGGGACGTCGGCGTCGTGGCCGTCATCCCGGTGGGGATGGCGCACGTGTCGTCGGTGATGCTGACTGCGGTCGAGGGACGGCACATGGCCAAGGGAGAAGAGTTCGGCTACTTCCAGTTTGGCGGTTCCGACATCATCGTCCTGTTTCAGGAAGGTGTCGATCCGCAGATCGATACCAGCGACGACTTCCGGTTCGTCGGTACGCCCATGGCGCGCTGCAGTCGCCGCTGACCGGGTGGCGACATGAGGGATCTACTGCCGCAGTTCGTCGACGGGTGGCGACCGGCGGCCTACGCCGCGCTCAAGGCGTTCGCGCTATTCTTCACCGCCGCAACGGCTTTCCGGCTCATGTTGCGGCGCACCATCGGCGAGTTCACCCCGTTCGACTGGGTCACCGCCGTCGCGGTGGGCGCTATCGTCGGGCGCACGGCCACCGCCGCGGACACGTCGTGGTTGACCGGGGCGGCCGCCCTCGTCGCCTTGATCGCCGCGCACGACCTGGTCGCGCGGTTGCGGTTCGTCCCGTGGGTGCGCCGACTAGTGGACCCGCCGGTGCGGGTGCTGATCCGCGACGGCGAACTCGACGAGGCGAACCTGAAGCGTTGCCGGCTCACGCATTCGGACCTGGACGCGATCCTGCGCCAGCACGGTCATCGAACACCCGCGGACGTTCGGCTCGCGGTGTTCGAGACCAAGGGCGTCGTCTCCGTCTTCGACGAAACCGACCGCTCAGGCTGAGACGGGCTTCTTCGCGGGCTCGGAAACCTTCATCAGCTTCATCAGGTTGCCGCCCATGATCTTGGCGACGTCCTCCTCGCTGAAGTCGGTCAGCTCGTCGACGAAGGTGATGGGGTCCTTCAGGCCCTCCGGGTGCGGCCAGTCCGAGCCGAACAGCACCCGGTCGGTGCCCACCATCTTGACGATCTCGGTGAACCGGTCCTCCCAGAACGGGGTGATGTAGACGCAGCGCTTGAACGCCTCGATCGGGTCCTCGCTGAACGACTGGGGCATCTTCTTGTAGACGCCCTTGAGGCCCTTGAACAGGTCGGGCACCCAGTCGGCGCCGTTTTCGATGGACAAGATCCGCAACTCGGGGTTGCGGGACAAGGCGCCGTGGCACACCAGCGCACCCATCGCGTCCAGGATCGGGCGGTGGCCCATCGCGAAGCTGCGGAACGCGGTCGGCTTGAACGGCAGGAACTCGTCGCCGGGCTCCCACACGTTCGCGAATTCGGAGTAACCGCTGTCCGAGGCGTGCATCGAGACCGGGAGCTCGGCCTTGATGCAGGCCTGCCAGAACGGGTCGAACTCCTCGAGGCCGAACGACCGGCTGCCCTTGAAGCCGGGCACCGGCGCGGGCCGGACCAGCACCGTGCGGGCGCCGCGCTCCAGGACCCACTCCAGTTCTTCGAGGGCCCGCTCGACGATGGGCAGGGTGATCACCGGGGTGGCGAAGATGCGGTCCTTGTAGTTGAACGACCACTGCTCATACATCCATTCGTTGAGCGCGTGGATGACGTCGTGGGTCATCTCCGGGTCGTCCTTCATGCGCTCTTCGACCAGGCTGGCCAGGGTCGGGAACATCAGGGCGTAGTCGATGCCGAGCTCGTCCATGACCTCCAGCCGCGCGCCCGGTTCGCGGAAGGCCGGGATGGCCTTCATCGGCTCACCGAGGATCTCGCGGTAGCTCTTGCCTTGCGCGCCGTGGCGGAAATAGTCCTCCTGGGCGCCGGGCCGTGCGACCACCTCGAACGTCGGGTTGGGGATGTACTCGCTGATGTGGCCGCGCACCACGATCTTGGTGCGGCCGCGCACCTGCACGTAGTCGATGACGTTCTTGCGCTTCTCCGGCAGGAACTTGGTCAGCGCCTCCTGCGGTTCGTACATGTGGTTGTCGGCGTCGAACACGGGGAAGGAAAGTTCGCGAGACGGCATGGCGATCTCCTTGGGAGAAGTCTTGGGTTCTCAGTAGGTGGTAATGACGTTACCACTTTTGCGCGACGGGGTGTAGCCGCCTAATCGTCGACCGGCAGGCCGGCCGTCGGCGTCGGTCCGTTGATGATCGCGAAGTTGACCGTCGCGGTGGCGGCGAGCTCGTCGCCGTCGCCGTAGATGTCGACCTGCATGACCATCGCCCGGCGACCCGATCGCAGCATCCGCGGGACCGCGCGGGCGGCGCCCTGCTTGATCGGCCGCAGGTATCTGACGAAGAGGTCGGCGGTCGTCATGGTGGTGCCGGGCTGCAGGTATTCCAGCCCGAATTGTCCGCCCGCCACGTCGACGAGCGTGGCGATCAGCCCGCCCTGCAGCGCGCCGGACGTGTTGGTGACGTGCGGGCTGACGGGCATGGTCATCGCGAATTCGCCATTGTGGATGCCAGGTCGCATGCCGATTTGGGCGAACAGCTCGCCCAGTGACGGCGTTGGCGACTCGTCGGTGTCGCGGATGCCGAGCGCACGGCTGCAGAAGTCGTACAGGTGGCCGACGTCGATCGGTGTGCTGATCAATTCCGTCCCGAGCCAGTGCAATCGCTGCGCGCCCATGATCGTCTGCATGACGATCGCGGCCGCGGCCCCGATATCGAGCCCCGGGTTGAAGACGCCCTCGGTGATGCCCTGTCCGACGATGTCGCGGATCAGTTGGTGCAAGGGGGAGAGCACGCGGGCGTAGTCGCGGGGGCGGGTCTCGGCGAGGTGCTGGTTGTAGAGGGTGAGCGCCCTGTTCAGGCTGTCCTGCGTGCTCGATTCCGGTTGTTGGCTGACGCGGTCGATCACCAGCTTCAGCGCGGCGGTGCTGTCGAGCCCGTTGGTTTCGTCCCGCCAGGTTTGCACCGATTGCGCGATGGTCCTGTCGAACAGCGCCAGCAGCAGCTCGTCCTTGCTGCCGAAATGCTGGTAGAAGGCCCGCAGCGAGGTTTTCGAGCGCGCGACGACCTCCTGCACGGTGAAGTCGGTGCGGCCCGTTTCGCCCAGGATCGCGACGGCCGTCTTGATGAAGCGGTCGCCGCGCGTCACTTCGGCTTCCTCGATCGGTTCAGCCATGAGAATGAGGTTACCGCGTGTGGCGCGATATGCGTGCAGCTGGAACGCCGTGGCCGCGGCGCGAAAACATTCGTTTGCGTCGGGTCGCGGCGGTCGGCGGCTACCGTCGCAAGCCGTGAACACTAGTGCTGGTCCGATCGAGGTGTGGCTGCGCCAGGAGGACGACGAGGTCATTTGCACTGTCGTCGACCCCGACGAAAGCACCTACGAGCTGGACGTGGATGCGCTGTCGATGCGCGGCGCGCAGCGCGAGATGACCGGCTACTTCATCGACCAGAACTACGAGCCGGTGGACCAGTGGCGCGTCGAGGTTGACGGCGCCAACGGCCCCGTGGAGACGGTGCGCACGTTCAGGCCGACGGGGTTTCAAGGCCAGGGCTATGACGACGATGCAGTCGACGCGCTCGACGCCGCTGACGAGCTGCTGTCCTAACGCCGACTCCGGTCCGGAAGCCCGTTGCAATGGCTTTTCGTGAAGTGCTGCGCTCGTGGCTGCGGGATAAGCAATGAATATGTCCCCAACCTCTAAAGTAGTGAACTTCGAAGTCTATCTGCTGATGACGATGAAGATAAGAATGGGCAGTGAAAAAGAAGCTAAGCTGTTGCAGGCTAAACTAGGCGAGTACGGGCTTTCCCTCCCTGATGCGGAACGTATATATGAGACGGTGGCAAAAGCTCTCGACGGGGAAGCATCGCGGTTTGAGAACATGAAGAAGTTGCTTGGGATTACAGATACGGCCTGTGCAACGGTGGGATACACCAGCATATTGTGGCCCGACTTTGACTTCAAGGCCACCGCTGATAAAGATGGCCGGCTCGAGTCGGCCCGGTACTGGCACGCTAGAGGGCATTTCCCCAACGTCGACTCGCCGGCCGAGTTGCCAACGTGGAGCACCGATGTGACCGAATTCGCTGCGCATTTCGGTCCCATGACGAACGGCGACCGACGTCCGCTATTCGACAAGGTTCTGCCCGCACATGAGGGGTACGAATTCCTATGGAACGGAGAGCGTTATGGCGCGGAATTCAGCTGGGGGTTGTTCCTCTATTCGGCAGAATTCTGGGAGTAAGCGAGCCAACCGCAATGGTTGGAAGAAGCCGTGAACGGTATTCTTGCGGCCACGGCATCCGAATACCGTGCCTTGATCGGAGACGCGCCGTAACCCCACAGCTGTTGGATGAACTTTGCCACGCCCAACGGCCGACTAATGACCAGAGCGATGCGGTCGTGGACGCGCTATCAGATGCGCTGAGTGCCAACTACGGACCTGGACACATTCCGAACGAGTATGGCCTGACGGTCGAACGGGCGATAGGTGTCTACTTGGACGCGTGGCCGATATGCCGGTAAACGCTGAGGCCGCATACGCGCGGTACACCACTGTCGTAACGGCACATTCCATTGGTTTTGTCGGCGGAGGCGCACGACCGTGAACTTGGACGAATTCGTCTCAGGTGCTGCAGGGCATGATGCGTGCGTGGGGATACACGCGTCGAAACCGTCGCCGCTGGTGCCTCCGCCCCGCGTGGAACTTCGTACGGTCGACGCGGCGCACATGCGAACGCTCAATACTCTCTACGACGTCTTCGCCGAGGCGTGGCACTTCCCGCCTTGGTTCGGGCGCAATATGAACGCATTTAATGATTTTATGCGCGACTTGGATAACATGATCAACACCGCCGAAGGTAAACCAGCCGCACCCGGCTACTTGACCGACGTAGCGGATGCGCACTTGCTTCTCATTGATGAACCGAAAGCTTTTTCTTGGTTCGCCAACGCCATGCCCTTCTATAGGGATTACTACCGAGACGAACTCAGCCCACCAGCGGCCTTCGGCTTGTTGCTCTCCGCTCCGATCAGTGAACTCGACGCAGTCCGCGAGCGGTGGCAAACCGCCGGGGTCCCCGTCGTGACCGTCAATGTCTGAGAACTGGTAGTGAGGAACCGCGCTATGGACGTCGACAACGATTCCCGCGATCGCGTTGCGTACCTCCGGCAGCTGGCAATTGCTTCGCTCGACGATTACAGCGGTGGATTCGCCGCATTCGAACGGTGGATCGCGACCTGAAGTCCTTAATCCGATCTCTCGAAGAAGTCGCGGATCCGTCTTGGACCGAGTCGTTGCTCCGACCGTGGGGTCAGCTCGAGATCGCCTATGCATCAGCGCTTGCTGAAGGCCGTTGCCATTTGACTCAGGACGAAGAGATACGCGTGCAGGAGATCGTCGCTGCCCTCCGAGCCGACCTCGAGGGCCATGACCCGCCGCCGGGTCGTTAGCCGCCCCGGGCTTCGATCATCGCCGAGCGATTGACCTTCGTGGCAGCGGTGCGCGGAATCGCGTCGACGAACTCGACGGTCTTGGGCGCCTTGTAATGCGCGAGCCGGCCCTTGGCGTACTCGATCACCTGTTCTTCACTGAGCGACGCGCCGTCCGCCAGCTGCACCACGGCGTGCACCCGGCGGCCCCACTGCGCGTCGGCGAGGCCGATGACCACGACGTCGGCAATGCCGGGATGGCCCGCCAGCGCCGACTCCACCTCCGCCGGAAAGACATTGGCCCCGCCGGTGACGATCATGTCGACGCGGCGGTCGACGATGTAGAGGTAGCCGTCCTCGTCGAGGTAGCCGATGTCGCCGGCGGAACGGAAGCCGTCGTCGGTCGTCGGCAGCGGCGCCGCCCCGCCCAGGTAGCGCGATCCCGCGGCCATCGGCGAGCGCAGGTAGATCTCGCCGTGTTCGCCCGGCCCTAGGGGTGTCCGCCCGGCGTCCAGGATCCGGATCTCGGTGTCCCGGAAGCCACGGCCGACGCTGCCCGGATGGGCCAGCCACTCGTCGCCGCGCAGCGCGGTCAGCCCCAGGTTCTCGGTCATGCCGTACGCGGACACGATCTGTTCGGGGCTCAGCAGCTCGAACCAGGTATGCATGAGCGACGGCGGCATCACCGCGGCGCCCTGCAGGATGAAGACCACGCTGGACAGGTCGCGCTGGCGGACGTCGGGCCGCGCCGCGATGCGCGCCAGCATCGTGGGTGTGGCCGTGAAGTTGGTGATCCGGAAGCGTTCGATCACATCCAAAACCAGTGCCGCGTCGAATTTTTCCAGCACGACCAGATGGTCGCCGGCCAGCAGGAAGAAGAAAGTGGCGAAGCCGTTGGTGTGGTACATCGGCGCGGGCACCATGATGGTCTGCGGCTGGGCGACCGGTGTCCAGTTCGACAGGAACGGCTCGCCGTGCTGAGGGGTCCACAACGACGGCGCCAGGCTGAGGATCACCTTGGGCACGCCGGTCGACCCGCTGCTGCAGATTCCGTTGGCGTGCGGCGAAACGACCGGGGGCAGCGGACTCGCGGATTCGGCGGCCGCGCGCGCGTCCAGCTCCCACCGGGTTCTTTCGTCGACAGCGACGGCGGGGTCGATCACGTCGCGCACCCGGTCGCGCTCCCATTCTGGCAGATCCCAATGCATCGGAACGGGAACCGCGCCGATCTTCCAGCACCCCAGCGCGGCGAGCATCAGATGCACGGAGTTCGGAATAGCCAGGGCCACAAGGAAACCCAGACCGGCGCCATCGGCCGCCAGTGCACGCCCCCACTGGTTGGCGCGGGCGTCGAGTTCACCGAAGGTCAGCGATTCCGCGGTGCCGTCGAGCGCGACGACCGTCACCGCCGGAGCGTCGGGCCGTTCCTTCGCGAGCTGTTCGAGCTTGGTTCCGAACGGGATGCCGTCTTCAAGGGGGTTGGGGGCCAACCCGGATTCAACGGGCTCGGTGCTCACGCGGGTACCGGCCCGCTGAACAGCGTCTCCAGGTTGCCGTCGCGGGCGTCCGGCACCAGCCGCAGGGCCAGCGCCTCGGCGCCCAGCGGCAACCGGATCAGCGGCTGGGTGTGCCGGTCGAGAACGCTGACGTCGGACTCGTCGCAAAAACCCAGGGCGCCGAGCAGCTGGTGCGAGGTGCGCAGCACCTGTCGCGCGGTGTCGGCCGCCTTGAACCGGAGAACGAGCGCATCGGCCGAATGCACCTGCACCGGTAGGGATTCGGGCCGGCAGATGGTGAACTTCGCGAGCTCGCACAGGCCGCGCACCGCGACGGCGGCATCCGCGACCGCGAACCTGACGGCCTGGAAGTCCGCCAGCGGCTTGCCGAACTGAACCCGGGCACGCACGTGTTCGGTGACGATGTGCAGCGACTGCTGCAGGGCTCCCAGAATCCGCCATGATCCCAGCACGAGATGAAGGTTAACGTCGCCGGCCGGAACCCTTCCGTCGGGTGCGCTCACTGTGGCCGGCACCAGAAACGGCCCCAGCTTGGCGTTGGTGCGCGTCGCCGCCCGCGGCTGGTAGCGGTTGCCGTCCAGGTCGGCGGCAACCCAGCCGCCCGGCAGGTCGCCGTGGTCGATACGCGGCGCCTCCGGGTTGACCAGGGCCAGTCGCGCACCGTCGATCGCAAGCAGCTCCTCGACGACCGGATAGGGCAGCGCGGTCGCGCCGGCGGCCTGGCACAGCACCGCGGCGGCCAGCAGGTCGTCGTCGGCCGACCGCACGTCGAGCTCGAACGCGCCGACGTCACTCAGGGCCGCGCGCGCCGCGTCCCGGACGCCGTCGTCGGCCTCGGCGCGCAGCGCCGCCGGCGGACCACCCAACCGGGTGAGCCGCTTTGTGGCGACGGCGGCGAAATCGCTGATATCCTGCGGCAGTTCGGTTTTCACCTATGTTCTCCCAGAACGTCGCGTGCCACCAGCATTCGCTGCACCTCGATGGTGCCCGACGCCACGGTGGCGGCCTGTGCGTAGCGCCAGTGGTCCTCGATGGCCCCGTGCAGGGGCGCCGACGTGCCGCTGTCGAGCGCCGTGGGGCCCAGCACGTCGAAGAGCAGCTCGGCCACCTGCTGATCGCAGGTGGTGGTGGCGATGCGGGCCGCACTGGCCGCCGCCCCCGCCGACGGGTCGTCCTGGAGCGAGATGGCCCGGTAGGCGAGCAGCCTGGCCACCCGGAGGTCGGCCAGCGCGCGGACCCAGCGGGCTCGGATGGGCTCGGGCAACGCGTCCCAGTCCTCACCGAGTTGCCTGCACAACCGGTCCAGCAGCGACTCGCAGCGCGCGTAGCGCGCGATGCCGACCCGCTCGAAGGCCAGCGCCTCGCGCATCACCCGCCACCCGTCGCCGACCTCGCCGAGGACGTCGCCGGGGAACGCCTGCACGTCGTCGAGGAACATCTCGTTGAGGTGATGCGGCCCCAGCATCGACCCGATGGGCCGCACGGTGAAGCCCGGCCGGTCCATCGGGATCAGAAACAGGGTGAGCCGCTTCGGCTTTGGCGCCTCCGGATCGGTGCACGCGGCCAGCACGCACCAGGAGGCCATCAGCGCGTACGACGTCCACACCTTCTGGCCGGTGATGCGCCAGCCGTCGCCGTCTTTGACCGCGCGGGTGCGCAGCGAGGCGAGGTCGGTTCCGGCCTCCGGCTCGGAAAAGCCCTGGCACCAGATCACGTCCCCGGAGGCGATGGCCGCCAGGTGCTTGGCCTTCTGCTCGGCCGTGCCGTAGCGCATCAGCGCGGGGCCGACCCAGTTGATCCCCATGTACTGCGGCCCGCGGGGCTCGTGCTGCGCCCACATCTCCTCGCGCAACACGGTCTGCTGCCAGACCGAACCGCCGCCGCCCCCATGCTCTTTCGGCCACGCCAGCGCCAGCAGGCCCTCGGAGGCCAGCAGCTTGCAGAACGTCTCGGTGGTCGCCAGGTCCTGCGGGTTTTCCGTACAGGCGCCGAGGAAGTCCTCGGGGATGTGGTGGGACACCAACTCGCGCAGGTGGTTTCGCAGTTGTGCGGCGTCTTCGCCGAGGTCATAGTCCATTCTCGTCATCCCTTCGGCAGCCCGAGCAGCCGCTCGGCGATGATGTTGCGCTGCACTTCCGACGTCCCGCCGTAGATTGTTGCGGCGAGCGCGTCCTGGCGTTCGAACAGCAGATCCGGATCGCTGACACCGTCCTGACCCCTGGCGACGGCGGCCAGTTCCCAAACACGTTGCAAGGTCACCGATCCGAGCAGCTTGAGAATGTCGGCCTCCGGGCTCGCCCGTCCCGCCAGCTCGTTGCCCAGCGCGCGGTATCCGGTGGCCCGCAGCGCCTCGGCGTCGGCGAGGAGCGACCCGAGCTCGGCGCAGATGTCGTCGGTCGGCCGGGCCTCGCGCACCGCGTCCAGCCCGCGCTTGATTTCGACCCAGTTCATGATCCAGATCATCTGGCGCTCGTGGTGCAGCGACGACAGCGCGACGTTCCAGCCGCCGTGCAGCGGCCCGAGCAGGTTTTCCGCCGGCAGCTCGACGTCGTCGAGGAAGACCTCGCAGAACGTCTCGTCGGAGATCGAGGCCATCCGGATGGGCTCGACCCTGACCCCGGGCGACTGCAGGTCGAGGATCAGGCAGGAAATGCCGCGATGCTTCGGCGCCTCCGGATCGGTGCGCGCATACAGCGTGCACCACCGGGACAGGTGGGCCTGCGTGGTCCATATCTTGTGACCGTTGACGCGGAAGACGTCACCATCGCGCTCGGCCCGCGTGCGCAGGCCGGCGAAATCGGATCCCGCCTCCGGTTCGGACATGCCCAGCGCCCACCATTCGTCGCCGCGCAGCAGCGGAACCAGCAGCCGGTCGATTTGAGCGGGTGTGCCGAACTGACGGATGCCGGGAGCCGCAACGCCGGGACCCTGGATGTTGGGCAGCTTCGGAGCGGATCGCAGGGCGCCCTCGATCCGGACCTCCATCGCGTCGCGCAGGCCCAGCGACCGGCCGCCGTGCTCACGGGGCCAGGTCGGCTGGAGCCATCCGGCCTCGAACGCGGCCCGCTGATAGTCCCGCCGCAACGTCAGGTCCCAGCGGTACTCGCGGTACCGCTCGTAGTAATCCTTCGGCAGGAATTCCGTCAGCCACGCGCGGTATTCCTCGACGACCGCGCTCATCCCGCGCCCCCCGCGAACCGGCGGCCCACCTCGTGGTAGAGCGCGCGACTGTCGCCGAGCAGCGCGGCGCCCTGCCAGGCGTGCCGAACGTAGAGGTGGATGTCGTGCTCCCAGGTCTGACCGAGGGCACCGTGCACCTGTACCGCGGTGCGCGCGCACGCGACGGCCGCGTCGCCGGCCGCCGCCTTCGCGAGCGCCGCGGCGGTCCAGGCGTCGCCCCCGTCCGGATCGGCCAGCCGGGCCGCGGCTGCGTAGGTGAGGCTGCGGGCGCGTTCCACCGCGACGTGATTGTCGGCCAGCGCGTGTTTGATCCCCTGGAAAGCGCCGATTGGCGCGCCGAACTGGCGGCGCGCCTTGGCGTGCTCGACCGCGCGGTGCAGCGCGCCGCTCGCCACGCCGACCAGGTCGGCGGCCACGGCCACCAGCGGCGCCGCCAGCGCCGCTTCGAGCTCCACCGCCGCGGTGGCCAACGGCTCGGCGTCGATCTCGACGTCGGCCACCGGCTGTGCGGGGTCGGTCGACTCGACCGGTACCACCGTCACGCCGTCGCCGCAGCGCACCACCGCGGCCATGACACCGTTGTCGGCGTGCGCCAGCGTCACGACCAGTTCGGCGCGGGTCAGGTTGGGAACCGACGCGGCCCGTCCGCGCACGCGTCCGCCGCGCAAGGTCGTCGGTGCGCCCGGCAGCCGTGACCCTTTGGAGTGGACGGCCAGGGTGGCGACGACACCGCCGGCGATGTCGGTGAGCACCGCGTCCAGGCCGCTGGAGCGCAAGGTCCCGGCGGCCAGGCCGACGCTGCTGAGCAACGGGATCGGCGCGAGGGCGGCGCCGCACTCCTCGAGCACCACCGCCGTCTCGACGGGCCCGTAGTCGCCCCCGTCGGACGTCGCGAGTTCGGTCCAGCCCAGATCGACGACCGTCTTCCACGGGGCCCGCCAGCGTTCGGGGTCCGTCAGCGCCTGGCGGGCGGCATCGGGCGGACACTCGGCGCGCAGGATGCCGCGCACGGTGTCGCGCAGCGACAGCTGCTCCGAAGTCAGACCGACATCCATAAGACCCCTAACATAATAAAAATAGTAAACTAGCGGCTTTGTTGCAATCGACGCGAGCATAGGTGGCCCATGGTGGAGTGGTATCTGTTCCTGCCGCAGGTGCGGCTGTCCGCGGCCGACATCGCGGCGCGGGCCCGCCACGCCGAGGCCAGCGGTTTCGACGGGGTCGCGTTCATCGATCACCTGGAGGCACCGGGACTGGCCGACGAAAACATTTGGGAGGCAATGGGCATCGCCACCTGGGTCGCGGCCAAGACGGAGCGGCTACGGATCGGCCACCTGGTGCTCTGCGACGCCTTCCGGCATCCCGCCGTGCTCGCCAAACAGGCCGTCACCCTCTCGGATGCGTCGGAGGGCAGGTTCGAGCTCGGCCTCGGCGCGGGGTCCTGGCCCGCGGAGTTCACCAGATTCGATGTGGGCCAGCAGGATCCGAAGGCCAGGGTCGCCCAGCTCGGGCGGCACCTCGAGCTGATCAGGCAGTACTGGGGCGACGACGAGGGCAAGCCCGCGCAGGCCCCGCGCAGGAGCCATCCCATACCGCTGGTCCTGGGCGGCACCGGGCCCCGGATGATGGAACTCGTTCGCAGATACGCGGATTGGTGGAATGTGCCGGCCAACCACCTGGACAAGCTGCCCACGCTGGCCCCCGCTGCCGGAACGGCCCGGGTGTCGGTCCAGCAGATGGTCGGATTTGTCCGGACAGGCAGCGATCCGGACAAGGTGCGCGAGGTGAGCAACCGGCGGTTCGGCAACCTGGGTTCGGGGCTGGTCTGCGGGGATGCGGGCGAGCTGATCGGGCACTTCACCGCCCTGGCCGACCAGGGCGTCGAGCGGTTTTACGTGTGGTTCTCCGATTTCGCCGTCCCGGAGTCGCTGCACGAGTTCGGCGAATCGGTGATCAAGGCGTTTGCTGGCGCCGGCGCCGCGCTTCCGTAGGCACCACCGGCGGCCGGGCGTACGGTCCGCGCTGCACCGCCGACAGCCGGATCTCCGGCAGGTCGACGGACGGGTCGACCGTGTCGAGCCAGGCGACCGCCTCGGCGACATCGGACACCTGGATCGCGTACATCTCGAACGGAACGTCCTGCAGCATCTCGGTTTCCACCGGGCCGGGCGTCACGATGTGCACGGCGATGCCGTCGCGGTCGACCTCGAGCGCCAGGGCGCGGGCGAACGCGTTCATGCCCGCCTTCGACGCGGAGTAGGCCGTCCGCGCCATCATCGGCTCGTGCGCCGCCGACGACGAGATGAACACGAACCGCGAGCCCGCGCGCATCAGGGGCAGCGCGGCGGCGGTCACCACGAAACACGAATCCAGGTTGGCCGAGAGGATGGTCCGCCATTGCTCGAACGTCTGCTTGCGCGCGTACGTCCCGCCCAGCGTGCCCGCCGCGTGCACGACCAGATCGAGCCGCTCCAAAGCGCTTATGGCGGAGGAGAACCCGTCCGGGTCGGACGCGTCGGCCACGATGTGGCGCGCGCCGAGCTCCTCGGCGGCCGCGCGCAGCGGGGCTTCGCGGCGCGCCGCGAGCACCACGTCGTAACCGAGCTCGCCCAGCTTGCGCCCGCATCCCTTACCGATCCCACCGCTGCCGCCGGTGACTAATGCGGTGCGCATCAACGTCAGGGGCGCCGGATGTCCCGCGGGCGGGATCCCGACCGTGAAAGAGCCTGCGGCGAAAGCGCATAGATGCGTTGGTCGGGCCGGCCGGACAGCACGTAGGTCTGGGTGTCGGCGAGATGGCGACCCGCCATGCGGCGGGCGCGGTCGACATCACCTTCCGCGATGGTTTCGGTCAGCTTGACGTGGGTGTTGAGCACCGCGCGGCGCTGGGCCAGCGAGGGGTAGGTGCCTCGCGCGGAGCTCTCGTCCGCCCACTGCTGTTCGTGGCTGGTCCACAGCGTCTCGAGGCTGCCGACGACGGCGATGATGGTGTGGTTCCCGCAGCCACGAACGATGAGATCGTGGAATTGGCGGCCGATTTCGGTGAACAGGCGACCGTCTTCGAGATGCTCGGCCATGGCGTCGTTGACCCGCTTGAGCTCCGGCACCAACGTGTCCGCGCGGTCGGGCCGCTGGGCCGCCAGCGCGGCGCACGCCGGCTCGAGTTCCCGCAACGCCGTGCCCAGGTCGGCGACCTCGACGGACTCGCTCTGCAGCAACAGGCCCAGCATGTAGGCCGCGCTGGTCTTGGCGGGCGCGTGCACCACGGCGCCGCCGCGGTTGCCCCGCCGGACCGAGACGAGCCCCTCGGTTTCCAGGATTCGCAGCGCCTCACGCAGGGAGACCAGGCTGACGTTGAACTGCTCGACGAGCACCTCCTGGCGCGGCAGGAGATCGCCGTCGGCGAGTTCGCCGTCGATGATCTGGCGGCGCAACTCGTCGGCTACGATTTCGGCGATCCGCGGCGCCGACAGTCGGCGCCGGGCGTCGGGACCAATTCCCAGGGCGGTCATCCAATCCTCGCGTGCTCGTCTGGCTTAGCTATTTTAGCAGTAATGGTATAAATAGCCGGGTGAGGCGCGAGCCCGGCAGCCGGCCGACACCGCTGGACGAATTGCGTGTCGTGGAGATCAGCGACCGGATCGCCGGAAGTTACTGCGGGAAGCTGCTGGTCGATGCCGGGGCGCAGGTGCGCAAAATCGGTCCGCCGCAAGGGGATTGGCTGCGCCGGTACTCGGCCACGTGTTCGCCGGTGCCCGACGGGGAGAGCGCGCCGTTCTTCGGCTATCTCAACGCCGGCAAGCGCAGCCTGACCGTCGCCGCGGATTCCGAACGGTGGCGGGCCGAACTGGCCGCCGCCGACGTCGTGGTCGTCACCGCGGGCCGGTCGCGCGCGGCGGCGCTGGGCATCGATCCGCAGCGGCTGCTGGCGGATTCCCCGCGGTCGATCGTCGTCACGATCTCCGACTTCGGTTGGACCGGACCCTATGCCGACCGCGCCGCCAGCGAGTTCACCCTGCAAGCGTGGGCCGGGTCGCCGGGCTTTCGCGGCGATCCGGCGGGGCCCCCGATCGCGATCGGCGGCGACCTGGGGGAGTACATGGGCGGCGTGTACGCGGCATTCGGCGCCCTGGCGGTGCGCCGCCGCGTCGAGCGCGGCGGGCCCGGCGAGCACCTCGACCTGTCCATGCTCGAGGCGATGACCGCGATGCAGAGCAGCGAATGGCTGCATTCGCAGCTGCTGCGCGTCCCGCCGATCCGTCGCACCCTCGAAGTGCCGTCCATCGAGGCGGCCAAGGACGGCTACGTCGGGATCACGATGGTCACCGGCCAGCAGTGGCTCGACTTCTGCGCGATGGTCGAGTGCCCGCAGCTCGAGGAGATCGAACAGCTTCGTTTCCAGATCGGCCGGTGGGCCTACCGCGACCTGATCCGCGAACAGATCGGCCCGTGGCTGGCCGAGCGGACCGTCGAGGAGATCGTCGAGCTCGGCCAGCTGTTCCGGCTGCCGATCGCGGCGCTGGGCAACGGCTCCACGATCCGCGATCTCGAATACGTCAAGCAGCGAAACGTCTTCGCGCGCAACCCCGCCGGATTCCACCAGCCCCGCCCGCCGTGGCTGATGTCGGCGTGCGACCCCGCGCCGCTGCGCGCCGCCCCCGCGGCCGGTGAGGCCGACGACGAACCGCCCTGGGAGGCAAGCGCATCCGAGCCCGACCCGGCGCGGCGCGGGTTGCCGCTCGAGGGTGTGCGCATCGTCGACCTGACCGCCTTCTGGGCCGGTCCCGCCGCGACCCACCTGCTGGCCGCGTTCGGCGCCGACGTCATCAAGGTGGAGTCGATCCAGCGGCCCGACGGCATCCGCTACTCGGGCGGGATGCGCACCGATGTGGACGACTGGTGGGAGTACGGCTGGGTCTTCCACGCGATGAACACCAACAAGCGTTCCGTCACACTGGATTTGGGCTCCGAGGAGGGTCGTCGGCTCTTCAAGCAGTTGGTGGCCGGCGCCGACGTCGTGATCGAGAACTTCTCGCCGCGGGTGATGGATCAGTTCGGGCTCACCGCCGACGTGCTGCTGAAGGTCAACCCGAAACTGGTCGTCGCGCGGATGCCGGCGTTCGGCCTGGACGGTCCGTGGCGGGACCGCGTCGGATTCGCGCCGACCATGGAGCAGATCGCCGGTCTGGCCTGGGTGACCGGGCTGCCCGAGTCCCCGCCGGTGACGCCGCGCGGCGCCTGCGACCCGCTGGCCGGCGTGCACGCCGCCTTCGCCGTGCTGGCCGCGCTGAGCTTCGCCGAACGCACCGGTTCAGGCCAGCAGGTCGAGCTCCCGATGCTGGAGACGGTGCTCAACGCCACGGCGATACAGGCGATCGAAGCCGAGGTGTTCGGGGTGACGCTGGGCCGGCGCGGCAATCGGGGTCACGGCCGGTCGATCCAGAACCTCTACCGGTGCGCCGGCGACGACGACTGGATCGCGGTCACCGTGCGCGACGACCGGCAATGGCGGGCGCTGGTCGAGGTGATGGGCGCCCCCGCCTGGTGCGACGAGGGCCTGGCCACCGTCGCCGGGCGGTGCGAGCGCGCCGACGACGTCGATCGCCGGCTGTGCGATTGGTTCGCCGGGCAGCCGCTGGAGGCGACGGTGGAGCGCCTGGCCGAGGCGGGGGTTCCCGCTGCGCCCGCGGTGTCCCCGTCGCTGGTCACCGAGAACCCCCAACTGCGCGAACGCGGCTTCCTCGAGACGCTGGACCACCCGAGCACCGGTGCGGGCCTCTATCCCTGCCCGCCGTTCGCCAAGCTCGCCGGGCAGGACCGGTGGCTGCTGCGCCCGCCGCCGAGGCTGGGCGAGCACAATGGGGAGGTACTGCGGGATCGGTGCGGGCTGACCGACGAAGACCTGGTGAAGCTGGCAAGCAGCAAAGTGATCGGGACCCGCCCGAAGGGCCTGTGAGGAGGACGTGTCTGATGCGCGTGACGGTCGACGAGAACCTGTGTGAGGCCAACGGCTTCTGCGAATCGCTCGCCCCGGAGGTATTCGAACTGGGCGACGAGGACGTGGTGCAGATCGCGGACGGCCCGGTGCCGGCGCGGCTGGAGATCGACGTGCGCGCGGCGGTCGACCAGTGCCCCAAGGCCGCGCTGCGGCTGATCGACTGAGCTAGCCCGACGACGGCGAGCGCCGGGACGGCGCGAGTAAGAAGTCGGGCAATCTGAGCTAGCGTCGCTCGTTCAGCGTTATCGCCATCTCGTCGTAGATCGACATGTTGGTGAGCAGGTTCGGGTAAGCCACGGTGGCGGGCCCGAGGGTGATGTCGTCGCAGCGCAGCAACAGTTCGTCGAACACCGCGCGGAGTTCCGCGCGCGCCAGCATCGCGCCCAGGCAGTGATGCGGTCCGCCGCCGCCGAAAGCGACCTGTGGGTTGGGCTGCCGCCCGATGTCGAAGGTGAACGGCGAGGAGAACACCTCCTCGTCGCGGTTCGCCGAGCGCAGCATGGAGACCACCCGCTCGCCCTTCGCGATGTGCTGGCCGTCCATCTCGACGTCGACCTTCGCGGTGCGCGTCCAGTAGGCGACCGGGGACGCCCAGCGCAACACCTCCTCGATGGCGCTCGCGCGCAGCGCTTCGTGTTCGCGGTATCGCTCGATCTGGTCCGGGTTTTCGACGAATGCCTGCGCCCCGATCGCCAGCGCGTTCTTGGTGGTGTCGCTGCCGGCGAACGTCAGCACGAAGAAGAAGAACTCCAATTCGTTAGGGGGCAGGCTGAATTGCTCGCCGTCGTCGCCGGTGATGACCGCGGTCGCCAGGGTGCTCCAGATGTCGTCGGTCGGGTTGCGCCGCTTCTCCGCGGTGAGCTCCATCGCGTAGGAGAAGATGGTGGCGTACAGATCCGTGAAGTCCTTCTGGCTCAGCCGCACCCCGGGCGAATTGGCCTTCAGAATGCGGTCCAGGGAATCGAAGATCCGCGGCCGGTCGTCCTCCGGTATGCCGATGATGTCGCCGATGACCGTCATCGGCAGGGCGTCGGCGACGTCCTCGATCCAGTCGCCGCGGCCCCGATCGAGCAGCCGGTCGATCATCCCCGCGGCGCGCGCCCGGATGCCGTCCTCGAGTTTGCCGATGGCGCGCGGGTTGAACGCGCCGGAGATGAGCTTGCGGCGCTTGTTCAGCGCCGGCGGATCCATGTTGATGATGGTCGGATACGACGAAAACATCCCGGCCGGCTGGATGGTCGGCCCGTCGACCGCGGTGAACGACTCGACGTCGCGGTGCAGCCGGACGGCGTGCCGGTGCTTGGTGGCCACCCAGAAGTCGCGGTGCACCGTCTCGGCCACCCCCGGCGTCAGGTCGTGGCGGAACAGCGGGCTGCTGCGGCGCAGCTCGGTGAACAGTTCGTCGGGAAAACCGTTGCGCCACAGCGCGAAATCGGAAAAGTCCACCGCCGCAGCCGTCATCTGAAACCCCGCTTCCCGGACGTGCTGAGCACGCGTTGACGTTCAATGCTTAAGATAGTAAAAATAGACGTAATCGTCGAACTTGGAGCGCTCGTGACGGACACAATTTCAGACTCGGCCTCGGATCCGGCCGCAGATCCCTCGGAACGCGAGTTCGGGCAGGCCGGCATCGCGCTGTCGACCTACCGGTTTCCGACGGGTTGGTTCATCGTCTCGTTCTCCTCCGACCTGGCCGCCGGCCAGGTCAAGCGCGCGCACTACTTCGGCGAGGAGTTGGTGCTCTTCCGCACCGAGTCCGGCCAGGTGCACGTGATGGAGGCCTACTGCCAGCACCTCGGCGCCAACCTGGGCGTCGGCGGCACCGTGGAGGGCGAGAACATCGTCTGCCCGTGGCACGGCTGGCGATGGCGCGGAGACGGGACCAATGCCCTGATCCCCTACAGCAAGATCGGCTGCAAGAACAACGTCCGGATCCGCACCTACCCGAGCATGGAGTGGTATGGGTTCATCCTGGCCTGGCACGAGCGGCACGGCCGGGCACCGTACTGGCAGCCGCCGGTGCTGCCCGAGCTGGAGACCAACGAGTACTACCCGCTGCACCCGCACACCCAGATGCTCAACCGGGTCAAGGTGCACCCGCAGATGATCATCGAGAACGCCGCCGACCCGTACCACGTTCAATACGTGCACAAGGCCGCCAACCCCGCCACCACATCGTCGTTCGAGGTGTCCGGCTACCACCTGCACGCCACCGTCAACGCGCATTTCGGGGGCGGCCGCGCATCGACGTGGCTGACCCCGAACGGGCCGGTCGACGCCAAGATCATCTACGACAACTACTCGCTGGGCCTCGGGCTGGTGCGCTTCCCGAGCGAGCTGGTGGCCACCGTCCAGGTGACGGGGCAGACACCCGTCGACGAGGACTACACCGACTACTTCTACACGCAGGCTTCCATTCGCGAGCCCGGCGACACCGGCGACGTGCCCACCGGCCGCGCCGCCAAGTTCCTGGCCCTACAGCAAGAGGTCATCAAACAGGACTTCTTCACCTGGGAGAACATGAAATACCTCGAGAAGCCGAACCTGGCCCCCGAAGAGGCGCACGACTACGCCGCACTTCGCCGCTGGGCGCACCGCTTCTACCCGGGCGAGCGGCCGTCGCCGTCGGACTTCGGCTACACCGCCGACGGCGCGCCCGACCCGGCGGCCGCGAAAGCCTGATGCCGGGACCCGCCGACTTCGGGGTCGACAGCTTCACCGTGCCGGCCGTGCTGGACCGGCGGGCCGAGCAGTATCCCGACCGGGTGATGATGTCGATCGCCGGCGTGGACGTGACGTTCGAGCAGATGCGGCGCCGGTCCCGGGCGGCGGCGCACATGCTGGCCGGTCTGGGCGTCGGCCGGGGCGACTGCGTGGCGTTGTTCACCGCCACCTGCCCGGAATGGGTCTACTTCTGGCTCGGCGCCGCGCGCATCGGCGCGGTGAGCGCGGCGGTGAATGCGGCCAACAAGGGCGAGTTTCTGCTGCACACGTTGCGGCTGTCGCGGGCCAAGGTGATTTTCACCGATGCCGAGCGGCGCTCTCGCGTCGACGAGGTGGTCGAGCAGCTCGATACGGTGACCGGCGTTGTGGTCCAGGACGATTCGCTGACCGCCACGTTGCACCTCGACGCCGACGTTCCGCTGACCGACAGCCCGGTCGAGGCGACGGACGTGGGGGTGCTGTTCTACACGTCGGGCACCACCGGGCCGTCGAAAGCCGTTGCCACGACCTGGCATTACCTGTTCTGTGTGGCCGCCACCGCCGCGTCGGCCTGGGAATTCGGCCCGGGGGAGACGCTGTGGACGGCGATGCCGCTGTTTCACCTCAGCGCGGCGCCCAGCGTGCTGGCCCCGATGCTGGTCGGCGGAACGACCGTGCTGGCCAAGGCCTTTCATCCCGGCGAGGTCTGGGACGACATCCGCGCCCGCGGCGCCGTCGGCTTCGCCGGCGCGGGAGCGATGGTGTCGATGCTGCAGAACCTGCCCGCGGACCCGCGCGACGCGCAGCTGCCGCTGCGATTCATCTCGGCCGCACCCATCGACGCGAAGTCCTACCCCGAGATCGAAAAGCGTTACGGGTGCCGCATCGTCACGATGTACGGAATGACCGAAGCGTTTCCGATCGCCGTCAAAGGCGTGTCCGACGAGGGCGTGCCCGGGACGTCGGGGCGGCCGAACCCCGACTTCGACGTGCGCATCGTCGACGAGCGCGGCGATCCCGTGCCGCCCGGCGCCGTGGGCGAGATCGTCTGCCGGCCCAGGCGCCCGCACGTGATGAGCGAAGGCTACGTCAGCCAGGGTTCGCGGGTGGACCCGCACCCGGCGTGGTTTCGCACCGGCGATTTGGGCCGACTCGATGCCGAACAGAATTTGACATATGTGGACCGCATCAAAGACTCGCTACGGCGGCGGGGGGAAAATGTTTCCTCCGTCGAAGTGGAGGCCGTGGTCCTGGGCCACCCCGCGGTGGCCGAAGCCGCGGCGGTCGGTGTCCCCAGCGAGTTGGGCGAAGACGACATCCTCTTGTTCGTGACGTTGCGCCCTGGCGCCACACTGGATTGCGCGGAGCTGCTCGACTTCTGCGCCGCCAGGATGCCGTACTTCTGTGTGCCACGATTTGTCGAGACCGTCAATGAACTTCCGAAGAACGTCATTGGACGAATACGTAAAGATTTGTTGCGAAGTCGTGGCGTAAATGAGGCCACGTGGGATCGCGAAGAACATGGTTATATCGTCAGTCGCTAAGTTAAGTTAGTGTTACATGAGGCAATTTTCGCGTCATTTTCCGACACAGGCTGGAGAGCCACGATGACCCTGACCTATCAGCAAGAGCAGTTCCTCCACGCCGTGACGGGGCGCGCTGCCATCCTGGACCTGAGCGCCCGGCACAACCGGGCCTACTCCGACGGCGACCGCGATCGCTGGATCGCCACCTTCCGCCATTCCGGCGCCAGCTACACCCGCGACGGCGATCTGTTCACCGATCTGCGCGCGGCCTTCGACGGCGGCGACGGGCAGCGGCTGGTCACCGTCGACCACGAGATCCACATCGACGGCGTCAACGCCAGCATGCGTTGCGTCGCGGTGCTGTTCGCCGCGATGTATGGCGACACCACGCTCCGGGCCACCGGGACCTTCCGGGACACCCTGATCTACGAGCGGGGCGGCTGGTACTTCACTTCCCGTGTGCTGGCATGGGATTCGGTGCCGAGCCGGCACCCGCTCGTCATGTGAGCGATACCGCTACGTGGATCCGGACCTCAGCTACCAGCTGGCCTTCGGCAGCTATGACGACGCGCTGCGCATGGTCGGCGCGAAGAGTGAACCGCGCACGGCGGCGACCCCGGTCAGTGGCGCGCGCATCCAACTGTTCGCGGCGATGGTCCACGACGGGAATCGCTCGTATTGGGACGCCGAGTTCGCCCGGCAGAGGTGGGGAGGGCTGCTCGCCCCGCCGGCCCTGCTGATGGGCTGGCTGATACCGCCGCCGTGGGAGCCGGCCGGCAGGCCCCCGGTGGCGTCGGTGGTGCTGCGGGTGCCGTTGCCGGGCACCACGTTCATCAACGCGGCGAATGAGGTCGAATTTCTGCAGCCCATCGTCGAGGGGGATCTGCTGACGGTCGTTGAGGAACTGGTGTCGGTGTCGCCGGAAAAGCGGACGCGGCTGGGCGTCGGCCATTTCGTCGAGACGCTGGAGACCTATCGGCGTCAGGACGGCGACGTGGTGGCCACCTGCCGAAATACGTTGTTCCGCTTCACGCCTGGGGCGCCGTCGTGATCGAGCAGGACTGGAACGCGATAGACGTCCCCGTCGACCTGCCCGAGGTCGTCGACCACATCAGCTACCAGCGGGTCGTGGAAAACGCGGGTGCGACCTGGGACTACTTCCCCGGCCATTTCGATCCCGGCTACGCCCAAAGCCAGGGCAACCCGACGATTTACGTCAACACCATGCACCTCGCCGGATTCGCCGACCGGGTCGCGACCGACTGGGCGGGCCCGAGCAGTCGCGTGGTGCGCCGTTCGATGCGGCTGGCCGGGTCGATCTACGCCGGGGACACCATGATCGGACGGGGGCGGGCGGTGGCCAAGCGGCGCGACACCTCGGTGGACCCGCCGCGCTGCCTGGTCGACTTCGAAATCCAGGTGACCAATCAGCACGGGGTCCTGTGCTGCCCGGTGGAGCTCACCCTGCAGATGCCCGAAAGTGGTTGATACTGGCGGCTATAGCGGCGGCAACTTCCCCTTGCACACCAGCGTCTGAAGCTCGACGTACTCGTGCAGGCCCTCCGGGCCGAACTCGCGCCCGATGCCCGACTGCTTGAAGCCGCCGAACGGCGCGCCGATGTCGAGCGTGTACATGTTGATGCCGTAGGTGCCGGTGCGGACGCCGGCCGCGATCTCCAGGCCGTGCGCGATGTCGGAGGTCCACACCGAACCGGCCAGGCCGTAGTCGCTCTCGTTGGCGATCCGGATCGCGTCCGCCTCGTCGCGGTAGCGCAGCACGGTCAGGACCGGGCCAAAGATCTCCTCGCGGGCGATGCGCATGTCGTTAGTGGCGTCGGCGAACAGCGTCGGTTGCACGTACCAACCGCGCTCCGATGGGCTGTTGTCACCGCCGAGGACGACGCGGGCGCCCTCGCTGCGGCCGGACTTGATGTACTCCTGGACCCGGCGCTGTTGCCGTTGGGCCACAAGGGGTCCGATGTCGGTCGCCTCGTCGGCCGGGTCGCCGACGTTCAGCGCCGACATCATGTCCGCCAGTGCGTCGACGACCTCGTCGTGGCGGCGATCGCTGACCAGGATCCGGGTCTGGGCGACACACGCCTGGCCGTTGTTCATCAGGCCGGCCGTTTTCAGCCCGGCCGCCGTCTTGGCGATGTCGGCGTCGTCGAGAATGATCGCCGCCGACTTGCCGCCCAGCTCGAGGCTGTAGCGCTTCAGCTGCTCGCCGCACAGCGTGGCGATGCGGCGCCCCACCGCGCTGGACCCGGTGAACGCGATCTTGTCGACGCCCGGATGGCGCACCAACGCCTCACCCACGTCGGTGCCGCCGGGCAGCACGGACACCACGCCTTCGGGCAGGTCGAGCTGCTCGATCATCTCCGCCAACCACAAAGCGTCCAACGGAGTTTCGGGCGCGGGTTTGACGATGACCGTGCAGCCGGCGATCAGCGCCGGGATCAGCTTGGGCATGATCAGGAACTGCGGCACGTTCCACGGCACGATCGCGCCGACCACCCCGACCGGGGCCCTGCTCAGGTGCACCTCGCCGAGGACGCCCTGGCGCCGTTCGGTCCACGGGAAGTCGCGGGCGGCGGCCAGCGCGAGGTGGATCAGCGACGCCGCGGCCGCGCCCTGGCCGAGCCGGCTGAAACTGCGCGGCGACCCCATCTCGTCGGTGATCAGGTCGGCCATCTCGTCCATGTGGCCGCCGTAGATCGCGGCGAGCTGTTCCACCTTGGCCATTCGCTCGGCATGCGTCATCCGCGGCCAGGGGCCGTGGTCGAACGCGTGCCGCGCGGCGGCGACGGCGGCGTCGACGTCCTCGGGCCCGGCCGCCTGCACGTGACCGACGGGTTCTTCGGAGTGCGGGGAGATCACCGCGAGCTGCTGCGGATTGGCCGGCTTGCGCCACTGCCCCCCGATGAAGAGCTCGTCGTAGGAGCGATGGGCGGAATTTTCTGTCATCGGGCACTTCCTCGGGGCCGCGACCGTGATTTCGCTATTGACGCTAACATAGCGAAAAAAGCAGCGAGGCCTGATATGACCAGCGATTGGCGCAGTTACCCGTTCCAGTTGGTACCCGGGGATTCCCAACTGGATTTCCCCGCGGCCGAGGGCGAACATCCCGACCAGGAATCGGACACCTGGTTCCTCGCCGGCCGGCTCGACGCGACCGACAGCGACCGGTCATTCGCCTTCCTGACCATCTTCAACAAGAACCGGCCGGGTGGCACGGTGGTCGCGGACTTCTACACGATGGCGCTGTTCGATCTGGACACCGGCGACTACGGCACCTATACGGACTACGACATGCCGCCGGCCAACATGGAACCGGGAGCCCGGCGCAAGCTCGACATGGCGTCGGGCCATCTTGACATCAGCTACCACAGCGGCGCGGGCACCGCGTCGTGGACCACCTGCCTGGACGCCGAGGGGAAGCTGCTGCCTTTCACCTATCGGGTCAGCCTCGTCGGCGAGGACCACTCCGGCCGTCGCATGCGGCTGGACCTGGCCGTAACCCCAACGCGCGCACCGACACCGGTGGGCGCCGGGACCTACAACGGGAAGATCGTCTGCTTCGGCCAAAGCGAGACGTACTCGTATTTCCAGACCGGCCTGACGATGACCGGGACTCTGCGCTGGGGGGACGTGGTCGAGCAGGTTTACGGCGGCGGCGGTCACGTCGACCGGCAGTGGTTCCCGAAGTACGCCGGCGGCGGGGGATCCGGCGGCGACCCGCGGGCCAGGTCGCACGAGTGGCGCACCATCAACTTCGACAACGGCGTGGACTTGAGCATCTGGCGCCAGTTCGACCGGACGAACGGCAATGCGCTGCAGCCTTTTACCGGAGTGACGACGAGCCATCCCGACCCGGCGATACCGCCGCAGTGCGCCGAGGACGTCGAGGTCACGATCAGCAGCTACGTCCGCTGGCCGGAGACGATGCGACCGCTGGTGCGGCCGGTGGCCCCGGCCCGCTACATGCCCGACCGCCACCGGATCACCTGCGCCACATTACAGTTGGACATCGTGGGCGAGCCGATGGTGCCGGCCCCGGCGCACGGCCTGCCGATCGAATACATGGAGGGCCCCTACCGCTACCACGGAACGCTTTGGGGCAAAGCGGTTTCCGGGTTCGCGTTCAACGAGCGCTCGCTGGCGCTCTACCGGGACTGGGAGCTGGTCGAGGTGCTGGCCACCACCGTCGCGAACGTCGAACCACCCGCACCCGACCTACAGGCGGCGGTGGATGAAGTGGTGCCGCTGGTGGCGGCCGGGCGTCGCGGCGAGGCGGCTTCGTTGCTGGCCGGGGTGGGGCGGGTCGAAAACGCCGCGCTGGCAACCCTTCTCGAGGACCTTATCACCGTCCTGTCGGCGGCCGATTGAAGCAATGGCTCACCGAGACTGAAAATTCGCAGGCGTCTACCCGCACTTTTGCTGCGAATTTACAGGCTCGGCGCGGCTGAGCCCGCCAGCGCCTCAGCCCAGCTGATGTGGCGATGCTGCAGCCCCGGCTCGTTGCGGCCGAACATCAGCCGATCGCGGGCGCCCGACTCCAGATTGGCCTGCAGGCCTTCCACCAGCCGGTAGTCCTCGTCGCGGACCGTCGCATGCGCGTACTCGAAGACGGCCTGAGCGCTGGCGGCCACCGATTCGTCCGAGAGGTCCAGCGGGGTGGAGTTCTGGTGCACGGTGACCGACCTGCCCGGCACATCGCCGGGGTAGACCCGGAAAAGCTCGCCGTTGGCGATGGTCACCGATAACACGATGTTGGGGAACAGCGCGTAGATCACGACCATGTTGTGCAACGGGTCCCACCGCTCCTCGGGAACGCCGTCGAGTTCGAGGATCGTGTTGAGCGGGAAGATCAACCGGTGGTGCGGCCCGAACGAGTCGAATACCGTGCAGTTGCTGCGCGCGATGGTGGCAAACGTCTGCCGGTGCACGGTGGCGAAATGGTAGTTCTCCGAGAAGGTGTCGATCGCCAGCTTCCAGTTGATCGGGCAGTCGAGCACCTTCTCGCCCAGCGGAGACCACCGCCCGATGCCCCACGAGTCCAGCTCGTCGGCCAGCGGTCCCAGGTGCGCGGCGACGTCCAGGCGCGCGCCGGGATCCAATGCGACCCAAAGGAACCCCGCATATTCTGCGGCGGGCAGCTCGGTCAAACCGTCGGACTTGACGGCGATTTCCGGAAACCCCTCATGTCCCGGAAGTGCCACCAAGCGCCCGTTGTTGTCGTACGTCCACGCGTGGTAGGGGCAGGTGAATCGCTTCGCCTTGCCACAACCCGTGACCACCCGCGACTGGCGGTGCAGGCACACGTTTTCGAACGCCTTCACCGACCCCTCGGTTGTGCGGGTCAGCAGGATCGATCGGCCCAGCACCGTCTTGGTGCAGTAGGAGCCCGGACCGGGCAGCTCCGAAACGTAGCCGACCAGTTGGGGACTGGCCATCAGCATCGCCCGGTCCCGGTCGTGGCGCTCGATCGACGTGTAATCGGCCGCGTCGACGAGATGCACGCCCGGCGCGAGATCGGTCGCCTTGTCGCGGGCCAGCTTCAAGGCGCGCCGCGTCAGGTCGATGAGCTGATCGCGATCCATTCGACCAGTAGAGACCTTACGACGGTTGTAAGGTCAAGCCGTGGCTGAGCAGTTGCTCATCGGCGACGTCACGGCCCTGACCGGGATCGCGTCGGGCCGCATCCGCCACTACGACAAAATCGGCCTGCTGCGCGCCGAGTATCTGAGCAACGGCTATCGGGTCTTCGACGTCGATCAGGTGCTCGAGCTGTTGCGCATCGACCTGATGAGAAGCCTCGGCATCGGCATCAACGACATCCAGCGGCTGCTCGACGGGGGCCAGACCACCCTGGCCGAGCTGCTGGACGAGCACCGCACCCTGCTGGTGCGCGAGCGCGACCGGCTGGATCAGCTGATCGCCGCCATCGATGCGGCCACCGATACCGGCGCCGCCGACGTCGACGAGCACCTGTTGCGGGCGCTGGCGACCAGGCATCGCGACAGCATCGGCGTCATCGGCAGGCTCACCGCCCCGCTCTCGGCGCCCGTCACCGCGATGTACGCCGACCTGTTCGACGAATGGGAGCTGCCGGTTCCCGCACTGTTCGGGCAGATGGCGCTGCCGCCGGCGGCCAGCACGCTGCTGGAGCGACTCGCCGAAACGCCGGGTCACCAAGTGTTCTTCGACCGACTGCGCAAACTCGCCGGCGATGTCGTTGCGCTGGACGAGCGCGAGTCGGCCGCAACCGAACTCGCGCAAAGCTGGATCGACCAGCAGCTGGCCGACCCGCTGCCCGACGACGTGGTGGCCGTGCTGCGCGAGGTGCAACCCCTGTTGACGCACGACCCGGTGATCGTGCAGGGCTTTCGGGCCTGGGCCGGGTCGATCAGCCCGGCGGCCGCCCGTTTTCTCGACGAGATCGCGATGCAGACCGCACGCCGCGGCCTGCAGGCGGTCAGCGTCATCGTGCTGCCCACCGATGCGCCAACGTGATGCATGTGACCGCTGTTGCTCATGTGTCATTTGTTGTTTGTGTCGTACCCTGTGGCATGTGTCGGTCTCGCGCCGTGACGTGCTCAAATTCGCGGCCGCGACGCCAGCTCTGGTAGGGCTGGGCGTCGGGGCGGCCTCGCTGCGCGCCGCGCCGGCATCGGCGTTGCTCGGCACCCTGTTGGACTACGCGGCCGGAGTCATCCCGGCCAGCCAGATCAGGGCCGCCGGGGCCGTCGGATCGATCCGGTACGTCTCCGACCGCCGGCCCGGCGGCAACTGGATGCTCGGTAAGCCGATTCAGGTTTCCGAGGCCCGCGACCTGAGCAGCAACGGGCTCAAGATCGTTTCCTGTTACCAGTACGGCAAGGGCAGCACCGCCGACTGGCTGGGCGGCGCCGGCGCCGGGCTGCAGCACGCGCAGCGAGGCATGCAACTGCACGCCGCTGCCGGCGGTCCGGCGAACGCCCCGATCTACGCGTCAATCGATGACGACCCGTCCTACGAGCAGTACAAGCAGCAGGTCGTTCCCTACCTGCGGTCCTGGGAGTCGGTGATCGGGCACCAGCGCACCGGCGTGTACGCCAACTCGAAGACCATCGATTGGGCGCTGCAGGACGGCCTGGGTTCATACTTCTGGCAGCACAACTGGGGCTCGCCGAAGGGGTTCACCCATCCCGCCGCGAGCCTGCACCAGGTGGAGATCGACAAGCGCAGCGTCGCCGGGGTCGGGGTGGACGTCAACGAAATCCTCAAGCCCCAATTCGGACAGTGGGCGTAGGGGCTCGCCGCGGCCCGCGTCCAGCAAACACTCGTTCGCTCATTTTCGGGCGCCGCGGACGCCGGCAGCGCGACTGACGCGGCGCCAGCGGCGCCTAAGCGACCCGATTTTTTTAACATAACGATTACATAACAATCGTGCCTTGAACAGCGCAGTTATAGCTACTCGACCGTAACCACCTGCATGCAGCAGGTTTGTTCGCGGCGCCCGCGCGGCCGCTTCAACGGGGTGTTACCCAGGACACGGTTACTCGTGCGTAGAACTCACCAGTAACCGATCAACATGCAAAAAGGGCACTGATCCTTATGACACTCTTAGTACAGCCGGTGCCGTCCGACCGCCCCGATGGGGCGCCGCCGACGACACACCGGCCAGCCGTCCTCCGGCTGTGATTCGACGCGGAATCGACTGAAACCGACCAGGCCCGCACCTCCGGGGTCGACCGGCCGAACCGACCGAGACGTAAAGACGCATACAGGGGAGATACAGAAGGTGACGATCCACGAGCACGACCGGGTGTCCGCCGACCGCGACGGGGCAGGCCCGCACAACACCGATGCTCTGGTCGACCGCCTGACGGCCGGCGAGGCGTACGCCATCGCGTTCGGCGGCCAGGGCAGCGCCTGGCTGGAGACCCTCGAGGAGCTGGTGTCGTCGGCGGGGATCGAAACCGACCTGGCCACGTTGGTCGGCGAGGTGGAGCTGCTGCTCGAGCCGGTGGCAAAAGAACTGGTCGTGGTGCGCCCGATCGGCTTCGAACCGCTGACCTGGGTGCGCGCGCTGGCCGCCGAGGATCCCGTCCCGTCGGACAAGCACCTCACGTCGGCCGCGGTGTCGATTCCCGGCGTGCTGCTCACCCAGATCGCCGCCGCCCGGGCCCTGTCCCGGCAGGGCATGGACTGGTCGGCGACGCCGCCGGTGGCCGTCGTCGGGCACTCGCAGGGCGTGTTGGCCGTCGAGGCGTTCCGGGCCGCGGGCGCCCGCGACGTCGAACTGCTGGCGCTGGCGCAGCTCATCGGGGCCGCGGGGACCCTGGTGGCCCGCCGGCGCGGGATCTCCGTGCTGGGCGACCGCCCGCCGATGGTGTCGGTGACCAACGCCGACCCGGATCGGATTCGCCGGCTGCTCGACGAGTTCGCCCAGGACGTGCGCACCGTGCTGCCCCCGGTGCTGTCCATCCGCAACGGCCGGCGGTCGGTGGTCATCACCGGCACCCCCGAGCAGCTCTCGCGCTTCGAGCTGTACTGCCAGCAGATCTCCGAGAAGGAGGAGGCCGACCGCAAGAACAAGGTCCGCGGCGGCGACGTCTTCGCGCCGGTCTTCGACCCGGTGCGCGTGGAGGTGGGCTTCCACACCCCGCGGCTGGCCGACGGCATCGACATCGTCGCCGGCTGGGCCGAGAAGGTCGGCCTCGACGTCGAGCTGGCCCGGAAGCTGACCGAGGCCATCCTGGTCGACGGCGTCGACTGGGTCGACGAGATCACGCGCGTTCACTCCGCCGGCGCGCGCTGGATCCTCGATCTGGGGCCCGGCGACATCCTGACCCGGCTGACCGCGCCGGTGATCCGCGGGCTCGGCATCGGCATCGTGCCCGCGGCGACCCGCGGCGGTCAGCGCAACCTCTTCACCGTCGGCGCCGTCCCCGAGGTCGCGCGGGCCTGGTCGACCTACGCCCCCACCGTGGTGTCGCTGCCCGACGGCCGGGTCAAGCTCTCGACGAAGTTCACCCGCCTGACCGGGCGGTCGCCGATCCTGCTCGCGGGCATGACGCCCACCACCGTCGACGCGAAGATCGTCGCCGCCGCGGCCAACGCCGGCCACTGGGCCGAGCTCGCCGGCGGCGGGCAGGTCACCGAGGAGATCTTCGCAGCCCGCATCGAGGAGCTCTCGACGCTGCTCGAGCCCGGGCGCACCTACCAGTTCAACGCGCTGTTCCTCGACCCCTACCTGTGGAAGCTCCAGGTCGGCGGCAAGCGGCTGGTGCAGAAGGCGCGCCAGTCCGGCGCGGCGATCGACGGCCTGGTGATCAGCGCCGGCATCCCCGACCTCGAGGAGGCCGTCGAGCTGATCGACGAGCTCAACGAGGTGGGCATCAGCCACGTGGTGTTCAAGCCCGGCACCGTCGAGCAGATCCGCTCGGTCATCCGCATCGCCACCGAGGTGCCGACCAAGCCGGTGATCATGCACATCGAGGGCGGGCGGGCCGGCGGCCACCACTCCTGGGAAGACCTCGACGACCTGCTGCTGGCGACCTACTCGGAGTTGCGCTCGCGTCCCAACATCACCGTGTGCGTCGGCGGCGGCATCGGCACCCCCGAACGCGCCGCCGAGTACCTGTCCGGGCGCTGGGCCGAGTCGTACGGCTTCCCGCTGATGCCGATCGACGGCATCCTGGTCGGCACCGCGGCGATGGCGACGCTGGAGTCCACCACCTCGCCGTCGGTCAAGCGGATGCTGGTCGAAACCAACGGCACCGACCAATGGATCAGCGCCGGAAAAGCCCAGGGCGGCATGGCTTCCAGCCGTAGCCAGCTGGGTGCGGACATCCACGAGATCGACAACAGCGCCTCCCGGTGCGGCCGGCTGCTCGACGAGGTCGCCGGCGACGCCGACGCGGTCGCCGAGCGCCGCGACGAAATCATCGCGGCGATGGCCAGCACCGCCAAGCCGTACTTCGGCGACGTGGCCGAGATGACCTACCTGCAGTGGCTGCGGCGCTACGTCGAACTGACCATCGGCGAAGGCAATTCGACCGCCGACACCGCCGCGCCGGGCAGCCCCTGGCTGGCCGACACGTGGCGCGACCGCTTCCAGCAGATGCTGCAACGGGCCGAAGCTCGTTTGCACGCTAAGGATTTCGGGCCGATCGAGACACGGTTCGACGATGCGGCCCTGCTGGAGAACCCCGACGAGGCGATCGCGACGCTGCTGTCGCACTACCCCGACGCCGAGTCGGTGCAGCTGCACCCGGCCGACGTTCCGTTCTTCGTCACGCTGTGCAAGACGCTGGGCAAGCCGGTCAACTTCGTGCCGGTCATCGACAAGGACGTGCGGCGCTGGTGGCGCAGCGATTCGCTGTGGCAGGCCCACGACGCCCGTTACGACGCCGACCAGGTCTGCATCATCCCGGGCACGGCCGCGGTGGCCGGCATCACCCGGATGGACGAGCCCGTCGGCGAGCTGCTGGACCGCTTCGAGCAGGCCGCCATCGACGACGTGCTGTCCTCCAACGGCCAGCCGCGGCCCGTCACGTCGCGCCGGGTGGGCCGCGCGGACGTCGCCGGACCGCTGGCCGTGGTGCTCGACGCGCCAGACGTGCAGTGGGCCGGACGCACCACCACCAACCCCGTGCATCGCATCGCCGACCCGGCCGACTGGCTGGTGCACGACGGACCCGAAAGCCGCCGCGCCACACACTCTTCCACCGGCGCGCAGCTCACGGTCGACGGCGAGCACGTCGTCCTGAGCGTGCCACTGTCGGGCACCTGGATCGACATCCCCTTCCGCCTGCCCGCCAACACCGCCGACGGCGGCACGCCGGTGGTCTCCACCGAGGACGCCACCACCGCCATGCGCGCGGTCCTCGCGATCGCCGCGGGCGTCGACGGGCCGGACTTCTTGCCCCCGGTCTCCGAGGGGACGGCCACCGTGACGGTCGACTGGGACCCCGAGCGGGTCGCCGACCACACCGGCGTCACCGCCACCTTCGGGGAGCCGCTGGCGCCCAGCCTCACCACCGTGCCCGACGCGCTGGTCGGCCTGTGCTGGCCCGCCGTTTTCGCGGCGATCGGCTCGGCCGTCACCGACACCGGCGTCGCGGTGGTCGAGGGCCTGCTGAGCCTGGTGCACCTGGACCACGCCGCCCACGTGATCGGCAAGCTGCCGACGGTGCCGGCCCAATTGACCGTCGCCGCAACGGCTTCGCCGGCCGTCGACACCGACATGGGCCGCGTGGTGCCGGTGTCGGTGACGATCACCTCGGACGACGGCTCGGTGATCGCGACGCTCGGTGAGCGTTTCGCGATCCTCGGGCGCACCGGTACCGCCGAGCTCACCGATCCGGTGCGGGCCGGGGGCGCGGTGTCGGAGAACGCGACGGACACCCCGCGCCGCCGCCGCCGCGACGTCACGCTGGCGGCGCCGGTGGACATGCGCCCGTTCGCGGTGGTCTCCGGTGACCACAACCCCATCCACACCGATCGGGCGGCCGCGCTGCTGGCCGGCCTGGAATCGCCGATCGTGCACGGCATGTGGCTGTCGGCCGCCGCGCAGCACGCCGCGACCGCCACCGACGGTCGGGCCCGCCCGCCCGCGCGGCTGATCGGCTGGACGGCGCGATTCCTCGGCATGGTGCGCCCCGGCGACGAGGTCGACTTCCGGGTGGACCGCGTCGGAATCGACCAGGGCGCAGAGGTCTTGGAGGTCGCCGCACGCGTCGGCTCGGATCTGGTCATGTCGGCGACCGCGCGGCTGGCCGCCCCGAAGACGGTCTACGCGTTCCCCGGCCAGGGCATCCAGCACAAGGGCATGGGCATGGAGGTGCGGGCCCGGTCCAAGGCGGCCCGCAAGGTGTGGGACACCGCCGACAAGTTCACCCGCGACACGCTGGGTTTCTCGGTGCTGCACGTGGTGCGCGACAACCCGACCAGCATCATCGCCAGCGGCGTGCACTACAACCACCCCGAGGGCGTGCTCTACCTGACGCAGTTCACCCAGGTCGCGATGGCCACCGTGGCCGCGGCCCAGGTCGCCGAGATGCGCGAGCAGGGCGCCTTCGTCGAGGGCGCCATCGCCTGCGGCCACTCCGTCGGCGAGTACACCGCCCTGGCCTGCGTGACGGGCATCTACGAGCTGGAAGCCTTGCTGGAGATGGTGTTTCACCGCGGCTCGAAGATGCACGACATCGTGCCGCGCGACGAGCTGGGCCGCTCCAACTACCGCCTGGCGGCGATCCGGCCCTCGCAGATCGACCTGCCCGACGACGAGGTTCCCGCCTTCGTCGCCGGGATCGCCGAGAGCACCGGTGAGTTCCTCGAGATCGTCAACTTCAACCTGCGCGGCTCGCAGTATGCGATCGCCGGCACCGTGCGCGGTCTGGAGGCCCTGGAGGCCGAGGTCGAACGCCGCCGCGAACTCAGCGGCGGGCGGCGCTCGTTCATCCTGGTGCCGGGCATCGACGTGCCGTTCCACTCGCGGGTGCTGCGGGTCGGCGTGGCCGAATTCCGCCGCTCGCTGGAGCGGGTCATGCCGCGCGACGCCGATCCCGACCTCATCATCGGCCGCTACATCCCCAACCTGGTCCCGCGGCCGTTCACGCTGGACCGCGACTTCATCCAGGAGATAAGGGATTTGGTGCCGGCCGAGCCGCTGGACCCGATCCTGGCCGACTACGACACCTGGCGGCGCGAGCGGCCGGGTGAAATGGCGCGCACCATCTTCATCGAGCTGCTGGCGTGGCAGTTCGCCAGCCCGGTGCGCTGGATCGAAACCCAGGACCTGCTGTTCATCGAGGAGGCCGCCGGCGGCCTGGGCGTGGAGCGGTTCGTCGAGATCGGCGTCAAGTCGTCGCCGACCGTCGCCGGGCTGGCCACCAACACCCTCAAGCTGCCCGAATATGCACACAGCACAGTGGAAGTGCTCAACGCCGAGCGCGACGCCGCCGTGCTGTTCGCCACCGACACCGACCCCGAGCCGGAGCCGGAGGAAGAGGTGGTCGCCGTCGATTCCGACGCTGCCGCGTCGGACGGTGCGCCCAGCCCCAATGTCGCCCCAGCCGTCGCTCCGGCTGCCGCCGGAGCTCCGTCCGGTGCTCCGAGACCCGACGACATCGGGTTCGACGCCGCCGACGCCACGTTGGCGCTGATCGCGCTGTCGGCCAAGATGCGCATCGACCAGATCGAGGAACTCGACTCCATCGAGTCCATCACCGACGGCGCGTCGTCGCGGCGCAACCAGTTGCTGGTGGACCTCGGTTCGGAGCTGAACCTGGGCGCCATCGACGGCGCCGCCGAAGCCGACCTGGCCGGGCTGCGGTCACAGGTCACCAAGCTGGCGCGCACGTACAAGCCTTACGGCCCAGTGCTTTCCGACGCGATCAACGACCAGCTGCGCACGGTGCTCGGCCCGTCGGGTAAGCGCCCCGCGGCCATCGCGGATCGGGTCAAGAAGGCCTGGGAGCTGGGCGACGGTTGGGCCAAGCACGTCACGGTCGAGGTCGCGCTGGGCACCCGCGAGGGCACCAGCGTTCGCGGTGGCGCGCTGGGTCATCTGCACGAGGGCGCGCTGGCCGACGGCGCATCCGTCGACAAGGTCATCGACGCCGCGGTCACCGCGGTGGCCGCGCGACGCGGCATCTCGGTGGCGCTTCCGTCGGCCGGCGGTGGCGGTGGCGCGACCATCGACGCGGCCGCGCTGAGCGAGTTCACCGATCAGATCACCGGTCGCGACGGCGTGCTGGCCTCGGCGGCGCGCCTGATCCTGGGCCAGCTGGGCCACGACAATCCTGTCAGCGCGTCGCCGGCGGCCACCGATGCCGAGCTCATCGACCTGGTCACCGCCGAATTGGGCGCGGACTGGCCGCGTTTGGTGGCGCCGGTGTTCGACGCCAAGAAGGCCGTCGTGTTCGACGACCGCTGGGCCAGCGCCCGCGAGGACCTGGTGCAGCTGTGGCTGACCGACGAGGGCGACATCGACGCCGACTGGGCGCGGCTCTCCGAGCGGTTCGAGGGCACCGGGCACGTCGTCGCCACCCAGGCCACCTGGTGGCAGGGCAAGTCGCTGGCCGCCGGCCGTCAGATCCACGCGTCGCTGTACGGACGGATCGCCGCCGGCGCCGAGAACCCCAACCCGGGGCCCTACAGCGGCGAGACCGCCGTGGTGACAGGCGCTTCGAAGGGCTCGATCGCCTCGTCGGTCGTCGCGCGGTTGCTCGACGGCGGTGCCACCGTCATCGCCACCACGTCGAAGCTCGACGACGAGCGGCTGGCGTTCTATCGCGGGCTGTACCGCGACCACGCCCGCTACGGCGCCGCGCTGTGGGTGGTGGCGGCCAACATGGCGTCCTACTCCGACATCGACGCCCTGGTCGAATGGGTCGGCACCGAGCAATCCGAAAGCCTTGGGCCGCAGTCGATTCACATCAAGGACGCGCAGACGCCGACGCTGCTGTTCCCGTTCGCCGCGCCGCGCGTGGTCGGGGACCTGTCGGAGGCGGGCTCGCGCTCCGAGATGGAGATGAAGGTGCTGCTGTGGGCCGTGCAGCGGTTGATCGGCGGCCTGTCGAAGATCGGTGCCGAGCGCGACATCGCGTCGCGGCTGCACGTAGTGCTGCCCGGCTCGCCGAACCGCGGGATGTTCGGCGGCGACGGCGCCTACGGTGAGGCCAAGTCGGCGCTGGACGCGCTGGTGAGCCGCTGGCACGCCGAGTCGTCATGGGCGTCCCGGGTGAGCCTGGCCCACGCGCTGATCGGCTGGACGCGGGGCACCGGGCTGATGGGCCACAACGACGCCATCGTCGATGCCGTCGAGGAGGCGGGTGTCACCACCTACTCCACCGACGAGATGGCCGCCATGCTGCTGGCCCTGTGCGACGTGGAATCCAAGGTGGCCGCGGCGAGCAAGCCGATCGAGGCCGACCTGACCGGCGGCCTGGGCGACGCCCAGCTGGACATGGCCGAGCTGGCCGCCAAGGCGCGGGAGGAAATGTCGGCCGAGGCGGCCGCCGATGCTGACGGCCCGGCCGAGGGCACCATCGCCGCGCTGCCGTCGCCGCCCCGCGGATTCAAGCCGGCGCCACCCCCGGAGTGGGACGACCTCGACGTCGACCCGGCCGACCTGGTGGTGATCGTCGGCGGCGCCGAACTCGGCCCGTACGGTTCGTCGCGCACCCGCTTCGAGATGGAGGTCGACAACGAGCTGTCGGCCGCCGGTGTGCTCGAGCTGGCGTGGACCACCGGGTTGATCCGCTGGGAGGACGACCCCCAACCCGGTTGGTACGACACCGAATCCGGCGATCTGGTCGACGAGTCGGAGCTGATCGAGCGCTACCACGACACGGTGGTGGAGCGCTGCGGCATCCGCGAGTTCGTCGACGACGGCGCGATCGACCCCGATCACGCGTCCCCGCTGCTGGTGTCGGTGTTCCTCGAGAAGGACTTCGCGTTCGTGGTGTCGTCGGAGACCGACGCGCGCGCCTTCGCCGAGTTCGACCCGGAGCACACGATCATCCGGCCGGTGCCCGACTCGAGTGACTGGCAGGTCATCCGCAAGGCCGGCACCGAGATTCGGGTGCCGCGCAAGACGAAGCTGTCGCGGGTCGTCGGCGGCCAGGTGCCGACCGGGTTCGACCCGACGGTGTGGGGCATCAGCCCGGACATGGCGAGTTCCATTGACCGGCTTGCCGTGTGGAACATCGTGGCGACGGTCGACGCGTTCCTGTCCGCCGGCTTCAGCCCGGCCGAGGTGATGCGCTACGTCCACCCGAGCATGGTGGCCAACACGATGGGCACCGGCATGGGCGGCGGCACGTCGATGCAGACGATGTACCACGGGAACCTGTTGGGCCGGAACAAGCCGAACGACATCTTCCAGGAAGTGCTGCCTAATATCGTTGCGGCCCACGTGGTTCAGTCCTACATCGGCAGCTACGGCGCGATGATTCACCCCGTCGCCGCGTGCGCCACCGCCGCGGTGTCGGTGGAGGAGGGCGTCGACAAGATCCGGCTCGGCAAGGCCGAGATGGTGGTCGCCGGCGGGATCGACGACCTCACGCTGGAGGGCATCATCGGCTTCGGTGACATGGCGGCCACCGCCGACACCGGCATGATGCGCGGCCGGGGCATCCACGACTCCAAGTTCTCGCGGCCCAACGACCGGCGCCGGCTCGGCTTCGTCGAGGCCCAGGGTGGCGGCACCATCCTGCTGGCGCGCGGCGACCTGGCGCTCAAGATGGGGTTGCCGGTGCTGGCGGTGGTGGCCTTCGCGCAGTCGTTCGGCGACGGCGTGCACACCTCCATCCCGGCGCCGGGCCTGGGCGCGCTGGGCGCGGGCCGTGGTGGCAAGGACTCGCCGCTGGCGCGGGCGCTGGCCAAGCTCGGCGTGGGCGCCGACGACGTGGCGGTGATCTCCAAACACGACACGTCGACGCTGGCCAACGATCCCAACGAGACCGAGCTGCACGAGCGGCTGGCGGACTCGCTGGGCCGCTCCGAGGGCGCGCCGCTGTTCGTGGTGTCGCAGAAGAGCCTCACCGGCCACGCCAAGGGCGGCGCGGCAGTGTTCCAGATGATGGGCCTGTGCCAGATGCTGCGCGACGGGGTGATTCCGCCCAACCGCAGCCTGGACTGCGTCGACGACGAGCTGGCCGGGTCGGCCCACTTCGTCTGGGTCCGCGAGACGCTGCGGCTCGGCGAGAAGTTCCCGCTGAAGGCGGGGATGCTCACGAGCCTCGGGTTCGGGCACGTGTCGGGCTTGGTGGCGCTGGTGCACCCGCAGGCGTTCATCGCCGCGCTGGACGCCGATCAGCGCGTCGACTACCAGCGGCGCGCGGATGCCCGCCTCCTGGCCGGTCAGCGCAGGCTGGTTTCGGCCATCGCCGGTGGACCGCCGATGTACCAGCGGCCGCCGGACCGTCGATTCGACCACGATGCGCCGGAGAAGCGCCAGGAGGCGGCGATGCTGCTGAATCCGGCCGCCCGGCTCGGTGAAGACGAGGCTTTTGTCGGATGACTTGGCCTTATTGCCCGGCTTCTCCTCGGTCCGCCGCGCGGACCGCATCGTCGCCGGGCGCGGTCATCCGATAACCTGGCCAGCCATGGGCATTGTCGGAGTGGGGATCGATCTCGTCTCCATTCCCGATTTCGCCGAGCAGGTCGACCAGCCGGGAACCGTCTTCGCCGAGACGTTCACGCCGGGTGAGCGCCGCGACGCCTCCGACAAGAGCTCGTCGGCCGCGCGTCACCTGGCCGCCCGGTGGGCGGCCAAGGAGGCGGTGATCAAGGCGTGGTCGGGTTCCCGGTTTGCGCAACGGCCCATGCTGCCGGAGGACATCCACCGCGACATCGAGGTGGTCACCGACATGTGGGGCCGGCCACGAGTCCGGCTGACCGGCGACATCGCCAAGCACCTGGCCGACGTGACCATCCATGTGTCGCTGACGCACGAGGGGGATACCGCGGCAGCGGTGGCCATCTTGGAGACGCCCTGACCGCGAGCAGACAGAGAATCGCATCAATGCGCGAGATTCCATGCGATTCTGCGTCTGCTTGGCAAAAGGAGAGGTCATGAGCGATCTTGTCGCGCGCGTGCGCGACGTGTTGCCGTCGGTGCGCCGCGATCTCGAGGACCTGGTGCGCATCGAATCCGTATGGGCCGACCCCGCCCGGCGCGACGAGGTGCACCGCAGCGCGCGGGCGGTGGCGGACCTGTTGTCGCAGGCGGGTTTTGGCGATGTGCGCATCGTCAGCGAGGGCGGCGCACCGGCGGTCATCGCGCGGCATCCGGCGCCGCCCGGCGCGCCGACGGTGCTGCTATATGCGCATCACGACGTGCAGCCCGAGGGCGACCGCGCCCAGTGGGTGTCGCCGCCCTTCGAGCCCACCGAACGCGACGGGCGGCTCTACGGCCGCGGCAGCGCCGACGACAAGGCCGGCATCGCAACGCATTTGGCGGCCTTCCGGGCGCACGGCGGCCAGCCGCCGGTGGGTGTCACGGTCTTCGTGGAGGGCGAGGAGGAATCCGGCTCGCCGTCTCTCGGCCGGTTGCTCGCCGCGCACCGCGACGCGCTGGCCGCCGACGTGATCGTCATCGCCGACTCCGACAACTGGAGCACCGACGTTCCCGCGCTGACGGTTTCGCTGCGCGGCCTGGCCGACTGCGTCGTCGAGGTCGCCACGCTGGATCACGGGCTGCACTCGGGCCTGTGGGGCGGCGTGATCCCCGACGCGCTGACCGTGCTGGTCCGGTTGCTGGCCAGCCTGCACGACGACGACGGCAATGTGGCGGTCGAGGGCCTGCACGAAACCGACTCCGCCGCACTGAATTACCCCGATTACCCGGCCGAGCGGGTGCGGGCCGACTCCGGGCTGCTGGACGGGGTGTCCGAGATCGGCTCGGGATCGGTGCCGCAGCGGTTGTGGGCCAAACCGGCGATCACCGTGATCGGCATCGATACGACGCCAGTCGCGGCCGCGTCGAACACGCTGATCCCGCGGGCGCGGGCCAAGGTCAGCATGCGCGTCGCCCCCGGCGGCGACGCGGCGGCCCACCTCGACGCGCTGACCGCCCACCTGCAGCGGCACGCACCCTGGGGCGCGCGAGTCACCGTCACGCCGGGCGAGATCGGCCAGCCGTACGCCATCGAGCCCACCGGCGACGTCTACGACGCGGCGCGGGCGGCGTTCCGGCAGGCGTGGGGCGTCGAGCCGATCGACATGGGCATGGGCGGCTCGATCCCGTTCATCGCCGAGTTCGCGGCCGCCTTCCCGCAGGCGAAGATCCTCGTCACCGGCGTCGAAGACCCGGCGACCCAGGCGCACAGCATCAACGAGAGCCTGCACCTGGGTGTGCTGGAACGCGCGGCGATCGCCGAGACGCTGCTGCTCGCCGGATTGGTTGGCGGTTAGTCAGCTACCGCTGTCGACTTCGTCAAAAACGTTGACCGCGTGAGCAAATGGTTGCGACGTGACGCCCAGCGGACCAAATGGGTGATCGAGTACGAAGACGAGATACAGCAGTAACCCAAGCAACACAGCGACCGCGCTCGTCAGGACCATGTGGCCACGGTTGCTCGTTAGGCGCAGGAAGCCGGTGAGCGCGATCAGTACTAACCCGCCGAAGATCAACGAAGACCACAAAAGCGGCGGTATTCGTGGCTTGGCATCCAGAATCCGCGTGCTGCGTTCGGATGCCAAGACGGTCAACCGGCCCAGAAAATCCAGGTTGATCGCGCTCGACGCGGCATCGGATCGCTGACTGCCAACCGTGCGATACATTGCCGTGATCGCGGCTCGCGCCCTGTTGCCTATGCGGCCGAAATCTTGCTTGCCCCATTCCGGGCCCTGCAGTCCTTCCGCGTATTGGCGCAGCTGTTGGCGTATCTGTGATTGCTCTGGCTGAGGCATGGCGACGGTCTGGCGGTACATCGTCGTCAGCGTGGATGCCTCACTGGAAACATTGACCTCGGCCGACAGGAACTCCTGCCACCCGACCACGACCGTGAAGCCAAGGAGAGCGCCATAGACCAGGCCTACAACGGTCACATAGGGCGAGAGTGCCGAATTGTGCCCGGGCCCGGTCTCATCGGAGAGGACCCGGCTCCCCAGCTGCACGCTTCCCACCGCTGTCAGAACTGCCACGGTGATCACGCCGACCAACAAAAGCCAAGCGCCGATTGCCCCGAAATCACCCATTGACTGATCAGCATGCCAACATACGCGGCCTGTGCGGCCGAACACGATCGACGTGTCGCCGATAACTTGGTGAGTTTCGGGGCCGCCGCCGGGCGGCCTGGGTCAGACGGACAGGTCGCGCCGAAGTTTGGCGACGTGGCCGGTGGCCTTGACGTTGTACTGCGCGACCGCGATCTTGCCCTTCTCGTCGACCAGGAACGTCGAGCGGATCACGCCGGTGACGGTCTTGCCATACATCTGCTTCTCGCCGTAGGCGCCCCAGGCCGTCAGCACCTTGCGGTCGGGATCGGACAGCAGCGGGAACGTCAGCTTCTCGGCGTCGCGGAACTTGGCCAGCTTTTCCGGCTTGTCGGGGGAGATGCCGACCACGTCCACGCCGGCGTCGTTGAGGTCGCGCAGGTTGTCGCGAAAGTCGCAGGCCTGCTTGGTGCATCCGGGTGTGGAGGCGGCCGGGTAGAAGTACACGATGACGCGGCGCCCCTTGTAGTCGGCCAGCGACACCTTGTTGCCGTCGGCGTCGGGCAGGGTGAAGGAGGGTGCCTTGTCGCCCGGGGCGAGCCGCGTGGTCTCGGTCAACGTGCGTCCTTTCTGTTCACCGCCGCGTTGGGGTTATCGCCGGCTGATCTAGGGTAGTGCCTCAGGTGCATAGGCGGACTTGGAGGACAGACACGTGGCGGACCGGGACCCCGAGGCCATCAAGCGGGACATCGATGTCGCCCGCGACCAGCTGGCGGCCACCGTCGATTCGCTTGCCGAGCGCGCCAACCCGCGCCGCCTCGCCGACGACCTGAGGGCGCGGGCGGTCGAATTCGTGAAGAAGCCCGTGGTGATCGCGTCGCTGGTCGGGATCTCGTCGGTGGTGGTGATCGTGGTGGTGCGCCGGGTCAGGGACCGCTGACCTTCCGGACCCTGTCGGCCGCGCCGCTTCCAACGTGCACGGGCAGGTCGTCGGCCCAGGGCTGGGTGGTGACCATGTCGTCGACGTCGATGTAGCCGCGCTCGAACTCGCCGGTCGCCGCGTCGACGAGCCGGTACTCCTGCCGCTGTCGGTGGATGGGCTGCGCGTCGAGGATCACCACCCGCACGTCGCCCGCGGCGAACCCGCACCGCTTTTGTAGCGCCTCGATGAGGCACTCGTTGTGCATGTGCCCGTCGCCGAAATTCCACCCCAGCACCATCGAGCAGAGGACTTCGCCCTCGCAGATGTTGTAGTCGTCCTCGTCGTAGCCCGCCAGCGCCCGATGCACGAGGGTGAACAGCGCGCGCCCGTGGGTGTTCATCCCCCGGAACGCCATTGCGAGGTGCAGCGGCACCAGGGTTTCCTCTTTGGACCCGTAGAGGCGCTCGAGTTGCAGGTGTTGCATCGGCCCGAGCGCGCGGGATCCGGTGCGGAACTTGTCGTCGACCGAAGGCTTGACGCACCACAGCGTGGTGTCCCAGTTGCCGGCGTAGTAGCGCATGCCCGGCAGGAAGGAAACCTTGCGCGGGTGCAGGTTTCCGACGACGACGGTGCCGGCGAGCACCACGAACAGGATGGCCACCGGCAGGGGGTTGGTGACGCTGGACAGCCCGAGCTGCGAGTGGGCGACGAACAGCGACAGCACCCCGAAGATCATGAACACGTTCCACTCCAGCGGCACACCCATCGGGAAGGCCAGCAGGATGTTCAGGTGGAACACGATCATCACGAACGCGGCGATGGCGGTCGGCCAGCCGCCGTGGCAGAACAACAGCACCAGCGGCACCAGGCCCTCCACCGCCGTCGAGAAGTGGGCGATGACACCCGACAATGCGCTGGGCCGCAAGTCATTCGGATAGTGCTTGAACAGCGACCGCTTGAGAATTCCGCTGGGGATGAACGGGTTGTTCGCCAGCATCGTGGAGATGACGAACGGAAAGTGCCGGGTGAGTTTGGAGGTTGCGGCGCCCAGCCAGATCACCATGAAGACGACCTTGGCGCCGACGACGACGTCCGCCCCGGCGAACAGGAACACCAGCGCCAGCGGCCCGTACACCTCGCCGCGGGCGGCCAGGAAGATCACCTTGTCGCGCAGGCTGATCGCGGCCAGGACCGCCAGTATGGCGACGGTCTGCCATCGCGGCAGCACGCCAATCGTGGTGTCCAGCGCGGGAATTGGGCCGGTGCCGTCCGAAACGAGCGCGATCACCAGCAACGCCAGCAGGACGCCGTAGAGCAGCGCGTCGAACGGGGTCCGGTCGTTGCCCTTGGTCAGCGGGACCCGGTCGGGCCATGGCGGCAACCGGATAGTGCCGGGCCGCAGCCAATAGAGGATTGATCCCATCGGCGGGAAGTAGCGTCCGGCCAGCGGCCCGAAACAGCAACCGAGGCCGACGACCTCGAACAGCATGGTGAACAGGACGGCCTTCTGGAACACGATCGGCTCCGACCACCACGAGCCCACCTCGGTGAAGCCGCCAATGCCCTGCGTCGACCACGCGAACAGCCAGCCGCCGAGCACGTACAGCGCGATCTTGACGCCGTACATCAGATGCATCACCAGCGGGGTGCCGAACCCGTTCTCGGCGATGTGGCGAGCCATCGGCACGATCCGCTCCGCGCGCGCGGCACCGCTCCACTCGGCCATGTCGACGACGGGCAGGTTGGGACGGATGAACCCCATGTGCAGCTCCTTCGACGCAGAAGAAACTACCTGCAGGGGCCGCTGGTGCGGGGGAATATGTGATTGGTGCGCCGTCAGGGTTTCGAACCCCGGACCCGCTGATTAAGAGTCAGCTGCTCTACCAACTGAGCTAACGGCGCCGTGTACGGCCGAGACCGCGTACGCGACAATAACAGGCGTCCTGCCGCGAAGCGAAATCCCGATGTCCACCAGGATACAGGTCGCCGCGCCGGCCCGCGCGCCGTTGCCCGGCAGCCCCCGGAAAGGTCTTGTCGCGCAAGGGCTATCAGAAAAGCGTCCCGCAGTAGGGTGCCCGCTCGGTCGCGAACGCGGCATCGACGTCGCGGAGCGCGCCCGGGCGCAGTTCGGTGATGCGGTCGGCCCGCAGCAGCTCGGAAGCGCGGTGCGCCCCCATGTAGAGCGTCGCCAATTCGGCCAGGCCGATTTCGACGTCCGCGGGCCCGTCATGCGGGGTGCATTTGCCGGTTCCGTCGCGCGTCTGCAGCAAGAACCGTCCTCCCGCGAGGTTGAGCGGGTCTGTGACGTCGAGCACCAGATCGGTGTCCGCCGCGTACACCCGGGCGCCGAGCACCTCGGGCACGTCGTTGATCCGCACCCACAGGAAATCGCTCTTCCCGGTGGTTTGCGCGGTGCGTTGATCACGCAGCTTCAGCGGTAGCGGGTCGTCGACCGGCACGTCGATCTCGATGTTGTCGAACATCTCCAAGACCAAGAGGGTCTGCAGCAACTCGGTGTGCGCCTCGTCGGTGATGGCGAAGAAGTCCTCGACGATCACCGAGCCGAACGGCGGCCGGAACGCGTGTTTGCCGGCACCGATGACTCGATAGGCCAGAAAACCGTCCGGATGGACGGTGAAGTTCAGCGCGGACCCGTTGCCCCGCTGCGTGGGCCTGTCCTCCAAAAAGTCGGCCCACCATGCGTCGTCGCGCTCCACCGCGCCGTTGGTGACCGCGCACCATCGACCGTAGATTTCGGGCAGGAGGCGCCTCGCCTCGTCGGCGTTGACCTCTCGCGCCCGGTTGCCGCTCGGCGCCTCACGCAGCTTCGCGAAGCGGCGGTCGATGGAGTAGCAGTGGGCGTAGCTCGCCACACCGGCGCCAAAACCGTCGTACATCGCGGTCTGGGTCGGCACCCCACAGACGATCGGGTAGCCCCGCTCGATCAGTTTCCCCAGCCCCTGGGCGCTCAGCTGCGCCCAAATCCCGGTTCCTTGATGCGTCGACGCGACCGCGATCATCGTCAGCCACGCGGCCCGCAGGCTGCCACCGCCGGGCACGGTGAGCCGCGCGCGGTAAATGATGGATGTGCCCACCAGGCTGGGATGCTCCGGATCGGAAACGTCCTCCGCGACCAGGATGTCCTCCAGCTCGACCCGGCGTTTCCAGGCTTCCACGGCGCGCGGGTCCACCGGATCCCCGAACGTGCGAGCCTGATTCTCGTAAACCGCCTGCCAGTCATCTTCGGTTGGATGCCTGATCGTGATGGCGTCGTCGGTCGCGTTCATCGCTTGTCCAATCCGCTTCTACCCCAGCCAAACCGACGCCCTGGTCGCCGAATCCGCTTACTGAGGACCGCTCTCGTCCGATACCCGGGTGTTCGACCGTCAAACCCCAGCTGACGTGGGCCGGTTGCCGCTCGGGGGGTCAGACGGGCCTTGTCTGGGTATAGCGATACCCCATGCTGCAAGGAATCACTCGACTTGCCATCGCCTCGCCGCGGCGCATCATCGCGGTCACCGTGTTGCTCCTGCTGGGGGCCGCGATCTTCGGCATTCCGGTGGTCAACCGCCTGTCGGGTGGCGGCTTTCAAGACCCGACCTCGGAGTCCGCGCGCGCGACGAGCCTGCTCAGGGACCGCTTCAACCAGACGGACCAGCAGATGGTGATCGCGGTGAGCGATCCCACCGGCGCCCGCAGCGACCGGGCGAGCCGGGTCGCCACCGACATCGTCGATCACCTGCAACGATCGCCCTGGGTCTTGAATGTGTCCTCGGCCTGGACGTCGCCGCCTCAGGTGGCCGCCCAGCTGGTCAGCAAGGACAGCTCGTCGGGGCTGATCGTTGCCGGCCTGAAAGGCGGGGAGAACGACGCCCAGAATTACGCCAGCGCGCTCACCCGGGAGTTGGTGCACGATCGCGACGGCGTGACGGTGCGCGCCGGCGGCATGGCCGTGGCGTATGCCCAGATCAACCAGCAAAACGCCCGCGACCTGTTGCTGATGGAGTCCATCGCGATTCCGCTGAGCTTCGCGGTGCTGGTCTGGGTGCTGGGCGGTGTGGTCGCCGCGGCGCTGCCGGTCGGCATGGGCGGCCTGGTCATCGTCTGCACGATGTCGGTGCTGCGGCTGATCAGCTTCGCCACCGACGTGTCGACGTATGCCCTGGACCTGAGCATCGCGATGGGTCTCGCGCTGGCGATCGACTACAACCTGCTGATCATCAGCCGCTTCCGCGAGGAGCTGGCGCGGTCCGGCGAGCGGGACCGGGCGCTGTTCCGGACCATGGCCACGGCCGGGCGGACCGTGCTGTTCTCCGCCACCACCGTCGGGTTGTCGATGGCGGTGATGGCGCTGTTCCCGATGTACTTCCTGAAATCGTCGGCCTACACGATCGTGGCCACCGCGGTGATCGTCGCGATCGCGTCGGTGGTGGTGACCCCGGCCGCGATCGCGCTCCTCGGCCCGCGGCTGGACGCGCTGGACGTCCGCCGGTGGTGGGCCCGCCGGGTGCCGCCCCGGGCGCCGTCGTGGCGCGACCACGCGCACAAACCGGTCTATTCGCTGTTCTGGTACCGGTCGACGAAGTTCGTGCTGCGCCACGCCCTGCCGGTCGGCCTGAGCGTCGTAGCGCTGCTGCTGTTGCTGGGCGTTCCGTTCCTGGGGGTGAAGTGGGGCTTTCCCGATGAGCGGGTGTTGCCCCGCTCGGCGTCGGCGCGACAGGTCGCCGACATGTTGGATAACGATTTCGGCAACGGGCTGGGGACCTCGGTGTCGGTCGTCGTCCCCGACGCTCAGGGCGTGACCCCAGCCGACCTGGAGCGTTACGCCGCGGACCTGTCACGCGTGCCCGACGTGTCCGCGGTCACCGCGCCGACCGGGACGTTCGTGGCCGGATCCCTGTCGGGGCCGCCCGCCGCGGCCACGGGCATGGCCAACGGCAGCGCGTTCCTCACCGTCGGCACCACCGCGCCGCTGTACTCGCAAGCGTCGAACACGCAGCTGGACCGGTTGCACGCGGTCCCCGGACCGGCGGGGCGGTCGGTGCAGATGACCGGGCTGGCGCAGATCAACCGCGACAGCGTCAACGCGATCACCACTCGGCTGCCCGCGGTGCTGGCATTGATCGCCGCCATCACCTTCACGCTGCTGTTCTTGCTCACCGGTAGCGCGGTGCTGCCGCTGCAGGCGCTGGTGTGCAACGTGTTGTCGCTGACCGCGGCGTTCGGCGCCATGGTGTGGATCTTCCAGGACGGTCACCTCGGCGCGCTGGGGACCACGCCCAACGGGACGCTGAACGCCAACATCCCGGTGTTGTTGTTCTGCATCGCCTTCGGGCTGGCGATGGATTACGAGGTGTTCCTGGTCTCCCGGATCCACGAGTACTGGCTGGCCTCCCCGCTGGCCCGGGAGGCGCGACCGAGCCCGGCCGAGGTGCACGCCGTCACCGACGAGAGCACGGCGTTGGGCCTGGCCGGCATCGGCCGCGTGGTCACCACGGCCGCGCTGGTGATGTCGATCTCGTTCGCCGCCTTGATCCCCGCGCACGTGTCGTTCATGCGCATGCTCGGTGTCGGCCTGACGCTCGCCGTGCTGGCCGACGCCACCCTGGTGCGGATGGTCCTGGTTCCGGCGTTCATCCACCTCCTTGGCCGGTGGACCTGGTGGGCGCCCAAACCGCTGACCTGGCTGCGTGAGCGGTTGGCGACCGGTGAAGCCGCCGCCGCCGCGGTGGCGCGGCGCCGCTGGGCCACCGACGAGCATCAACCGCGGCGGCCCGTGATCAAGCGGTGGCCCACGACGGCGGTGAGCGAGCATGGTTAGCGCGGCCCTGCTGGCGGTGGCGTCCGCGCTGTGCATCGCCATCGGCGACGTGCTGCAGCAGCGGGCGGCGCACTGCATCACCGACCGGTCCGTCGGCCACGTCGAATTGGTCGCCCAGCTGCTGCGCAGCGGGCGGTGGTGGTGGGGCGCGCTGCTGCTGGTGGCGAGCATCGCGTTGCAGGCGGCCGCGCTCGGACGGGGTTCGGTGCTGCTGGTGCAGGCGCTGCTGATGCTGTCGCTGCTGTTCGCGCTGCCCATCAACGCCAGGGTGTGGCACCGCACCGTGAGTGGCGGCGAGTGGATCTGGGCCGGGCTGCTGACCGCGGCCGTCATCGTGATCGTGGTGGTCGGCAATCCGGAGGCCGGCCGGTCCGGCGCGTCGCTGCGCACCTGGTTGGTCGTGGCCGTGGTGCTGGCGCCGCTGTTGGTGGCGTGCCTGGCCGTCGGCCGCATCAGGGGAGGTGCGCTGGCCGCAGCGTTGTTCGCGTTCGTCTCGGGATCGCTGTGGGGGGTCTTCGCGGTGTTGACCAAGGAGGTGGTCGCCCGGCTCGGCGACGGCGGGGTGGCGGTGGCCCGAACCCCCGAGCTCTACGCCTGCATCCTGGCCGCGGCGGGCGGTGTGGTGTGGAGCCAGGCGGCGTTCCGCGCGGGACCGTTGACCGCCTCGATGCCGACGCTGCAGATGGCGCAGCCCGTCGTGGCGGCGGTGCTGGGTGTGGTCGTTCTCGGTGAGACGCTGAATACCGGTCGCGCCGGGATGGCGGCGTTGGTGACGGCCGGGGTGGTGGCGACGGCGGCGATCGTCAAACTCGCGCGCGTCGAGGCCGCCACGACCCGTGACGGGGTTGAGGCGCGTCGCGAAGACTCGGTGGGCCAGCCGGCGTAGACACCCGACAGCGGGCCCGCAAATGTCGGATTGTGGGCGGCCAAAAAGCCATTACAATGCTTCCACTGTTTCTGGTCAGCGGTGACCACACCATGTCGATCGAATTTGGAAGGTCACTCGATGACGCCTTTGCGCAGACGCCGACCGTGGCTGGTTGCCACCATGGTCGTGTTTGCTGTCGCCGGCGTGGCCTGCAGCAGCAGCCACACCGCCGCGCCGGCGAAGGTCATCTTCGACAAGGGCACCCCGTTTGCCGACCTGCTGGTCCCGAAGCTGACCGCCTCGGTGAACGACGGCGCCGTGGGCGTCACCGTGGATGCGCCCGTGACGGTGAGCGTCGCCGACGGCGTGCTCGGGTCGGTCACCATGGTCAACGAGAACGGCCGCTCGATCGGCGGTCAGCTCAGCCCCGACGGGCTGCGCTGGTCGACGACCGAGCAGCTGGGCTACAACCGGCGCTACACACTCAGCGTGAAGGCGCTGGGGCTCGGCGGCGCCGCGACCCGCCAGATGACCTTCCAGACCAGTTCGCCGGCGCACCTCACGATGCCCTATGTCAACCCCGGCGACGGCGAGGTGGTCGGCGTCGGTGAGCCGGTGGCGATCCGCTTCGACGAGAACATCGCCAACCGCGCCGCGGCGCAGAAGGCGATCGTCATCACCACCAACCCGCCCGTCGAGGGCGCGTTCTACTGGTTGAACAACCGCGAAGTGCGTTGGCGCCCAGAGCATTTCTGGAAGCCGGGCACGGCCGTCGACGTGTCGGTCAACACCTACGGCGCCGATCTGGGCGACGGGATGTTCGGCGAGGATAACGTCAAGGCGCACTTCACGATTGGCGACGAGGTCATCTCCACCGCCGACGACACCACCAAGACGGTGACCGTGCGCGTCAACGGAGAAGTCGTCAAGACCATGCCGACCTCGATGGGCAAGGACAGCACCCCGACCGCGAACGGGTTCTACATCGTGGGTGGGCGGTTCAAGCACATCATCATGGACTCGTCGACCTACGGGGTTCCGGTCAACTCGCCCAACGGGTATCGCACCGACGTCGAATGGGCGACGCAGCTTTCGTATAGCGGTGTGTTCGTGCATTCGGCGCCGTGGTCGGTCGGCGCCCAGGGCCACACCAATACCAGCCATGGGTGCCTGAACGTGAGCCCCAGCAACGCGGAGTGGTACTACGACCACAGCAAGAGCGGCGACATCGTCGAGGTCGTCCACACCGTGGGTCCGACGCTGCCGGGCACCGAGGGGCTGGGCGACTGGAACGTCCCCTGGCCGGTGTGGAAGGCCGGCAACGCCAACATCAGCTAGGGGCGACGCCCGTTACGTTTCATTCATTTGAGCGCGACCTGAATGGGATAGGGTGCCCGCCCATGAATACTCCTTCGCCCGGGCCGGGGTGGTGGCTGGCCTCCGACGGCAATTGGTACCCACAGCGGTGGGAAACCACCTTCGTCCATTACACGAACGAGTCTCTGCCGGCGGTGATCGAGGAGGCGAGTCGCCAGTCGAAAGCCTACGGAGAACAGGGCTGGGAGATCGTGGGCTCCTCGGTGCAGCGCAGCCAGGTCGCCCGCCGGTTCAAGGAATACGACAGCGGCGGGGACCACTACTTCGAGTGGAGCATCGTTTGCACGCTGAAACGCCCACTCGCGCCCGGACAGACCGCGCAAGGCTCCGCCGACCGTTGGGGTGGCTGACGGGACTCGAAAACCCGCGACGTGCTGAAGCTTCATCGGCGGCAGTGGTCGGGCTTTAACACGATTCTTTCGTATCGGCCGAATGAGTTTCAGCCGGCAGAGAGTGAGAATGAAACCACCGCACGATGATTCCATCTGGCCCGACGACACCCGTCGCGCCGCCGTGGCACTCGCACTTGCCGCGGCCACCGACAGCGACATGCAGTTCCAAGACATGATCGACTCGATCGAGAGCGCGCTGGGCAGCGGACGGGGTCTGCAATTCGTCATGGAGCTCATTCGGCTGCTCACCGCCGAGTTGGGGGACCAGTTCGGAAACCCGACAGCGCCACGTCTTACTGGCAGTTCGCGGCCGAAGCCCAGGCGTACGAAGACGATATGCGTGCCAGCGGGGAATGGCGGGAAACGCCTTAGAGTCTGCCGATGAATCGCAATTTGCCGCGGCCACCGCCCTGATATCCGCGGCACGTTGTCGGTTTCGGGGACCACGACCGGCCAGGACTGAGGTTGGAATCGGTTACTCGAAGTGCGGTAGCCGATTACTTAATGCCGCGCCGCACCGCCGCCATATGGTGAGCCGTCTCGGGGGTTGCTAGAAGGTGGACGGACATGGCTTATGTGATCGCGGACCCAGAGATCATGGCCTCGGCGGCATCGGATTTGACAACCATCGAGTCGAACGTCAACGCGGCTCATATGGTGGCGGCTGCCCGAACGACATCGGTGATACCCGCGGCCGCCGATGAGGTGTCCACCAGCATTGCGCACCTGTTCTCCCAACACGCCGCGACCTATCAGGCGCTGGCGGGGCAGGCGGCGGCGTTTAACGACCAGTTTGTGCAGCACTTGACTGCCGGTGCGTTCTCCTACGCCAGCGCCGAGGCCACGAACGCCTCGTTGCTGGTCCTGCCGAACTTCCCCGCCACCATTGCCGGGTTGTTCCAGGACTTGCTGGACTTCCCTGCCACCATCGCCGGGGTCTTGCAGAACTTGCCTGCGGAACTGCTTCCGTTCGTCGCTATTTTGGTTTTCGTCGGATTCATCCTGCTTATTGAATTTGCGATCTTTATATACGCCCTTCCGCAGGTGTTGCCCTTTGTTCCGCAGCTACTGTTGGCTGACATTCCCCCGCTATTCGGCATCTAACCGGACGGCTTTCTAGACGCCTGTCGTCGTGACCTACACCAACAAGGACACGGCATATGCGTTGCAAAAAAAGGTCAGGGAGGGCGTAAGACCCTTCCTGACCAGTGGGGTGGCTGACGGGGCTCGAACCCGCGACATCCAGGATCACAACCTGGTGCTCTACCAGCTGAACTACAGCCACCATTGCCGCGAGCCGGCATCCATCCCTGGGCCAACGAGCGGCGACCACCGATACTAGCGGTTGGGTGCCTCGGTGTCCGAATCGTTTGTTCGGGTGGCGTTCTCTGGGCCTTCCAGCGCGGCGACAATGGTCTCGATTTCGCTGGTGGACGGACCCGGCGGGGGTACGAACGCGGTGCGCCGGTAGTACTGCAGTTCGCGGATCGACTCATGGATGTCGGCGAGCGCCCGGTGGGTGAGGCCCTTGGCCGGCTGGCCGTAGTAGATGCGGGGGTACCAGCGCCGGCACAGTTCCTTGATCGAGCTGACGTCGATCATCCGGTAGTGCAGGTAGGAGTCCAGCTTTGGCATGTCGCGGGTGATGAAGGACCGGTCGGTGGCGATCGAGTTGCCCGCCAGCGGAGCGGTCTTGGGTTGCTTGACGTGTGTGGTGATGTAGTCCAGGACCATCGCCTCGGCCGTCGCCAGGTCGACCGTGGAGGCCTTGACCTCCTCGATCAGCCCCGAGCGCGAATGCATTTCGGCGACCACCTCGATCATCGAGGACAGCGCGGCGTCGTCGGCGTGGATCACCACGTCCACTCCGTCGCCGAGCACGTTCAGCTCGGCGTCGGTGACCAGGACGGCGATCTCGATCAGCTTGTCCGAGTTCAGATCGAGCCCGGTCATCTCGCAGTCGATCCACACCAATTCGTCGCGCACAGCGCTCAGCGTATGCGTGCGTCCGGCCTGCGCGGGCCCTGCCCCCGCCTGGCCTGGAGAAGTAGTGTGAGCTTTGCGACTGGGGAAGAGGGGCGAGCACGATGACCACCGAATCAGCGGCCACACCCGCACAGCGAATCGCGAACGGCTACGCCGTCCAAGGCCAGGCGCTGGAATTGGGCACGGTCGTCGTCGACGGCGAGGCGGACCCGACCGCGCAGATCCGCATCCCGCTGGCGACCATCAACCGGCACGGCCTGGTGGCCGGGGCCACCGGAACCGGCAAGACCAAGACGCTGCAATTGATCGCCGAACAGCTCAGCGCCGCGGGTGTGGCGGTGCTGATGGCCGACGTGAAGGGCGACCTGTCCGGCCTAGCCCGGCCCGGCGAGGCCAACGACAAGACCGCCGCGCGCGCGAAGGACACCGGCGACAACTGGGCGGCGACCGGGTTTCCGGTGGAATTCTTGTCGCTGGGCACCGGGGGAGTGGGCGTGCCGGTGCGCGCGACCGTGGCCAGCTTCGGCCCCGTCCTGCTGTCAAAGGTGTTGGGGCTCAATGCCACCCAGGAATCGACGCTGGGGCTGATCTTCCATTGGGCCCAGCAGGCGGGGCGCCCTCTGGTCACCCTGGGGGATCTGCGCGCTGTCATCAGCCACCTGGCCAGCGACGAGGGAAAGGCCGATCTCAAAGACCTGGGCGGTGTTTCGTCGACGACGGCCGGGGTGATCCTGCGGGCGCTGGTGAACCTCGCCGGCGAGGGCGGGGACACGTTCTTCGGCGAGCCGAAGCTCGACCCGAACGATCTGCTGCGCGACGACGGCCACGGCCAGGGCGTCATCTCGCTGCTCGAGTTCAGCGGTCAGTCAGTGCGTCCCGTCATCTTTTCCACCTTTCTGATGTGGCTCCTCGCCGACCTGTATGCCAGGCTGCCCGAGGTCGGTGACGTCGACAGGCCCAACCTGGTCTTCTTTTTCGACGAGGCGCACCTGCTTTTCGCCGACGCGTCCAAGGCCTTCCTCGAGCAGGTCGAACAGACCGTCAAGCTGATCCGCTCCAAAGGCGTCGGGGTTTTCTTCTGCACCCAGCTGCCCACCGACATACCCAATGACGTGCTGTCCCAGCTGGGTGCGCGGGTCCAACACGCGCTGCGGGCGTTCACCCCCGACGACCAGGCGGCGCTGTCCAAGACCGTCCGCACCTACCCGAAAACCGATGTGTACGACCTGGAGTCGGCGCTGACCTCGCTGGGCATCGGCGAGGCCGTCGTCACCGTGCTGTCCGAGAAGGGCGCGCCCACGCCCGTCGCGTGGACCCGCATGCGGGTGCCGCGGTCGCTGATGGCCTCGATCGGCACGGACGCGATCACCGCCGCGGCGAAAGCCAGTCCGCTGCAAGCGAAGTACGGTCAGACCGTCGAACAACCGGCGCAGCCCCAGGCCGTCCCGCAGGCTCCGCAGGCCCAGTCCGACTATCCGCCGGTGCCGGCGGACTCCGTGCCCCCGCCGATGCCGGCGCCCGCCGAGCCGACGGGGCCGAAGGAGCCGAGCTTGTTAGAAAGGTTGTGGCACGATCGCGAGGTGCAAAGCGCCGTAAACATGGGAATCCGCGAGATCATCAAGGCCAAGTTCGGCGGTGGCGGCCGCGGCCGCCGGAAGTAACGCCTACCCGCCGCCGAGCTTCTTGTAGAAGCTGCCCACGATCGGCGCCACGATGGCCCGCGGCGCGTACCCGCTGGCCACCGACATCGCCTTGGACGTCAAGCCCGGGACGACGCGCATCTTGTTGCGCTCCAACGCATCCAGGGAGATCTGCGCGGTGTGCTCGGTCGAGATCCACAGGAAGTCCGGGACCAGTTTCTCTACCAGCGACCGTTCGGCGTCCTCGGGCAGATCGGTGCGCACCGGGCCCGGCGCCAGCAGCGTGACGTGCACGCCCGAGCCGCGCAGTTCGCCGCGCAACGATTCGCTGAACGTGTTGGCGAACGCCTTGGTGGCCGCGTAGGTGGCGTTGTAGGGAATCGGCGAATTGCCCGCAGCCGAACCGGAGATCAGGATGCCGCCGGCCTTGCGCTCGACCATGCCGGGCAGCACCGCCAACGTAAGGTCGTGCACGGCAACGGCATTCAGCTGCACCTGGGCCTTCTCACCCGCCGGGTCGAGGCCCGCGACCGGGCCGAACGTCGCGGTTCCGGCGTTGGCGCACAGGATCGAGATGGGGCGGGCGGCCAACTCGTCGCACAGTTTCGCCCGTTCGGCCGGATCGGCCAGGTCGGCGGGCCGCACGTCGACGGCCACCCCGTACTTGTCGGTCAGCCGGGCGGCCAGGTCGTTGAGCAGGTCCTCGCGTCGCGCGGTGACGATCAGGCTGTGCCCGCGCGCGGCCAGTTCGGTGGCCAGCGCCTCGCCGATGTTTTGCGAAGCGCCGGTGACAACGGCGCGCGCGTCGGGACTGGGAGCTGGTACCGGCATGCGGCCAATGGTAGACAGCCGCGAACCCAATAGAGTGCCGGGCATGAGTCAGCGTCCGGCCACCCCGGTGCCATCGCAGGTGGCGGCGTGGGCGCTGTGGGACTGCGGCTCGCTCGGCATGAACGCGATCGTGGCGACCTTCGTCTTCTCGGTCTACCTGACCGGCAGCGTCGGCGCGGGAATGTCCGGTGGCACCTCACCGGCGAGCTGGCTCGGTCGATCGCTCGCGGTCGCGGGGTTGACCATTGCGGTGCTGGCGCCGGTGGTGGGGGTGTGGGTGGAAGCCCCGCACCGCCGGCGGCTGGTGTTGACCGTGCTGACCGCTCTCGCGGTCGCGTCGACCAGCGCCATGTTCCTCATCCGCGACGATCCCAGCTATCTGTGGGCGGGGCTGGTGCTGCTCTCGGCCACGGCGGCGTGCGGTGATCTCGCCGGTGTTCCGTACAACGCCATGCTGCGCCAGGTCTCGACGCCGCAGACGGCGGGCCGCATCTCCGGCCTGGGTGCGGCCTCCGGATTTACCGGCAGCGTGCTCCTGCTGCTGCTGGTCTATTTCGGTTTCATCGCAGGAACCGGCCCGGTGCGCGGGCTGTTGCACGTGCCCGTCCACGACGGGCTCTACGTCCGCGCGGCGATGCTGCTGACCGCGGCGTGGTTCGCGGTGCTGGCGCTGCCGCTGCTGTTCGTCGCCCACCGGCTGCCGGACTCCGGTGAGGCGTCGCATCCGACGAGCATGCTGGGCGGTTACCGCAAGCTGTGGGCCGAGGTGCGCACGGAATGGCGGCGCGACCGCAACCTGGTCTACTTCCTGGGGGCCAGCGCGCTGTTCCGCGACGGGCTGGCGGCCATCTTCGGCTTCGGCGCCGTGCTCGGCGTCAACGTGTACGGGCTGTCCCAGGCCGACGTGCTGGTGTTCGGTGTGGCGGCCAGCGTGGTGGCCGCGATCGGCGCGATCACCGGGGGGTTCGTCGACCACCGGATCGGATCCAAACCGGTCATCGTCGGGTCGCTGGTCGCGCTCCTTGCCGTGTCGGCCACCATGATGCTGGTGTCCGGTCCGCACGCGTTCTGGCTGTGCGGGCTGCTGTTGGCGATGTTCGTCGGTCCCTCCCTGGCGTCGTCGCGCGCCCTGCTGCTGCAGCTGGCGAAGGACGGCGGGGAAGGCGTCGCGTTCGGCCTCTACACGATGACGGGACGCGCCGTCGCGTTCGTGGCGCCCTGGCTGTTCTCCGTCTTCGTCGACGTGTTCGGCGCCGTGCGCGCCGGCATCGGCGGGATCTGCCTGGTGCTGCTCGCCGGACTGCTGGCGATGCTGGTGGTCCGGGTGCCGGCCCGCGCCGAACAGCCCGCGCAGGCCTAGCCCCATGGTGACGACCCGCTTCGACCGGCTACGCCGCCCTCGCGATCGTCACTAGCTAGCCCCGCGCGTCGCAGATCGTCAGCCCGACCCCGGTCCGCTGGCTCATCTGAACCCCGTCGACGGTGACCGAGCAGGTGACGTTGTGGCCGAAGTTGACGACCGTGACGTTGGCCGGGTGGGCGGCCGACTTCGACAGGCTGACCTCTTTGTTCCAGGGCAGCTCGACGTTGAACTCGGTCTGCACGACGTCACCGGTGCCGATGTAGACGACGCTGATGGCGCGGCCTTCGCCGGTCACGCTGTAGACGACGTCTTGCATGGCACCCGGGGCGGTCGACTCGGTCGGCGGGCCCGACGCGGTCGGCGGCGGTAACGGCCGGAAGGTGCGCGACGGCGGCGTCGTCCGCGTCGACGGGCTCGGCGGCGGGGTTTGCTCCTCGCTTGACCCGGGCATCGCGGGCAGCGGCGGGACGGCGGTCTGGTTCTTGATGGCGTCGTTGGCCAAGATCAGCGCAATCACCAGCGCGACCACCAAAAGCACCGCGGCCCCGGCGCCCAACCACAGCCAGCGCGGCGACTTCGGGCCGCCGGGCGTCGGCGGGGTCACGCCCTCGGTCGGCGCCTCGCCGGCCGCCGGTAGCTCCTGCTGCCAGTACGGCGGAAGCTGCTTGGTGTCGTTGAGGTTGGACGTCCACTGCGGGCCGTATCCGCCGTAGGTGGGGGCGTAGGGCCCGGCCTGGTCGGCGTACGCGGGGTCGGCGGGCGGCGGATATGGCAAACCCTGCGGCCCGGCCGTTCCCGATCCCGGTAGAGGGGGACTAAACCGCTCGGGTCGACGTGGATCGTTCATGTCGACCTCATGGCTTGCAAGGGTACCTAAGCCGCGCGATTGAGCGGGGACGCGCCTGAACAGGCGCTAGTCAGGGGCACTGGTTGCCGGCGGTCAGCGCAGCAACCGTCATCGCCCGCATGACGGCACGGGATCGGGCCGCGCCGGCGGGCTTGGCGCGCGCATCGTCCGGGGACTTCATGCTGTGCGGTGTCGAGTTGAGCAGCCCGAAGATCGCGTGGGCGGTCAGCCGGGCGTCGGTTTCGGCCAGCTTCGGATTGAGCTCGCGCAGCACGCCCACCCAGACCTCGACGTATTGGCGCTGCGCCTTGCGCACCTGCTTCTCGGCGGACTCGGGCAGGTGCGCCAGGTCGCGGTCCTGGATGCGGATCAGGTCGGGTTCGCCCAGCGCGAAGTCGAGGTGGAAGTCGATCAGCTCGTCGAGCGCGGCGGTCGCGTCGGCGTTGCGGGCGCGCGCGTTCCGGGCGCCGGCGAGCAACCGGGTGCTGATGCCGACGAGCAACTCGACCAGCATCGACTCCTTGTTGGGGAAGTGGCGGTAGATCGCCGGACCACTGACGCCCGCGGCGGCGCCGATGTCTTCCAGGCGCACCGCGAGGAATCCGCGCTCGGCGAACAGGCGCTCGGCGGCCGACAGGAGTTGCTGGCGCCGGTCGGATTTCAACCGGCTGCGGCGATTTGGGGCGTCGGGCTCTGGCGCCGACGTGGTCATGACCGCCCTCCGTCTCGCGCGTTCGGTTAATCGTCACTAACTTAGCACGGGTTGGGTTGTGGTTTAGGTTGATAGGCGAACCAGCCGGAGGCGCCGTGGCAAACCTTTCGTATGAGCGGGGTCCGAGCGAGCCCCGGCTGCTCGAGACCACGATCGGCGCCAACCTGGCGGCCACCGCCGCCAAGCACGCGCAGCGCGAGGCGCTCGTCGACGTCGCGGAGGGGCGACGCTGGACTTACGCGGAACTGCTGCTCGCCGTGCGGCGGCTGGCGACCGGGTTGGTGCGCGCCGGGATCCGGGTCGGGGATCGGGTCGGCATCTGGGCGCCCAACCGCTGGGAGTGGGTGCTCGTCCAGTACGCGACGGCCGAAATCGGCGCCATCCTGGTCAGCCTCAACCCCGCCTACCGGGCGCGCGAATTGGAATATGCGCTCACCCAGTCCGGTGTCGCGATGGTGGTCGCGGCCCCGCGGTTCAAGGACACGGACTACGCCGCCCTGCTGGACGAGGTGGCGCCGCGCTGCCCCGAGCTGGGCGACGTGGTGGTCCTGGGCGGCGATCGCTGGGAGCGGCTGGCCGGCACCGAGGTCGACGACGGCGCGCTGGCGCGGATCGCTGCGACACTGGACCGCCGCGATCCGGTCAACATCCAATACACCTCGGGCACAACGGGTTACCCGAAGGCGACGACGCTGAGCCACCGCAACATTCTCAACAACGGCTACCTGGTGGGCGAGCTGCTCGAGTACACCGCGCGCGACCGGATCTGCATCCCGGTGCCCTTCTATCACTGCTTCGGAATGACGATGGGCAACCTGGCGGCCACCAGTCACGGCGCCTGCATGGTGATCCCGGCGCCCGGCTTCGATCCCGGCGCCACTCTGCGCGCGGTGCAGGCCGAACGGTGCACCAGCCTCTACGGGGTGCCGACGATGTTCATCGCCGAGCTCGCCCTGCCCGACTTCGACGACTACGACCTGGGCAGCCTGCGCACCGGCATCATGGCCGGCTCGCCGTGCCCGGTCGAGGTGATGCGCAAGGTGATCGAGCGCATGCACATGCCGGGCGTCTCGATCTGCTACGGCATGACGGAAACCAGCCCCGTCTCCACGCAGACGCGCACCGACGATCCGGTGGAACGGCGCGTCGGCACCGTCGGCCGGGCCGGCCCGCACCTCGAGGTCAAGGTGGTGGACCCCGTCGGCGGGCGGACCGTGCCGCGCGGGCTGGCCGGGGAGTTCTGCACGCGCGGCTATTCGGTGATGGCCGGCTACTGGAACGACCCCGAGCGCACGGCCGAGGTCATCGACGCCGACGGGTGGATGCACACCGGGGACCTGGCCGTCATGGACGAGTGCGGCTACGTCCAGATCACCGGCCGGATCAAGGATCTGATCGTCCGCGGCGGCGAGAACATCTCCCCACGCGAAATCGAGGAGTTCCTGCACACCCATCCCGACATCGTCGACGCCCAGGTGATCGGGGTGCCCGACGCGCGCTACGGCGAGGAAGTGATGGCGGTGGTCATGCTGCGCGACGGGGCGCCGGCGCTGACCCTCGAAAGCCTGCGGGAGTTCTGCGCCGGACGGATCGCACACTTCAAGATTCCGCGCCACCTTCGGGTCGTCGACGAATTCCCGATGACGGTCACCGGCAAGGTCCGCAAAACCGAGATGCGCGAGCAAGCCATCGAGTACCTGCGTGACCAGCACTGAGCGCCGCCCGCGCCCTGGACTCGGCGGCCTGGACGGTGGTATTCTCGCCCGAGTTAATGAAGATTAACTGAAATCGGAGGCTGCTGCGGCGATGGACAAGGTGATGGCGACGGCCGCCGACGCGGTCGCCGACATAACCGACGGGTCGTCCCTGGCGGTCGGGGGATTCGGGTTCTGCGGCATCCCCGAGGCGCTGATCGCGGCGCTGGTCGACACCGGCGTCCGCGATCTCGAGACGGTGTCCAACAACTGTGGCGGCTACGGCGTCGGGCTGGAAGCGCTGTTGCGCCACAAGCGAATCCGCCGGGCCGTCGCGTCGTACGTCGGTGACAACAAGGAATTCGCCCGCCAGTTCCTCGCGGGTGAAATCGAGGTGGAGCTCACCCCGCAGGGCACGCTGGCGGAGCGGCTGCGCGCCGGTGGCGCGGGCATCCCGGCGTTCTACACCCCCGCGGGGGTCGGCACCCCGGTCGCCGACGGCGGCCTGCCGTGGCGCTATGACGCGTCCGGCGCGGTCGCGGTGATGTCGCCGCCGAAGGAGACCCGCGAGTTCGACGGCGTGACCTACGTTCTCGAGCGCGCGATCCGCACCGACTTCGCGCTGGTGCACGCCTGGAAGGGCGACCGGCACGGCAACCTCGCCTACCGGGCGTCGGCCGCCAACTTCAATCCCGACTGCGCCACGGCCGGCAGGATCACCATCGCCGAGGTCGAACACCTCGTCGAGCCAGGGGAGATCGACCCGGCCGCGGTGCACACCCCGGGCGTCTTCGTGCACCGGGTCGTCCACGTGCCCGATCCCGAAAAGCCGATCGAGAAGGTGACCGTCCGGTGAGCTGGACGCGCGAGGGCCTGGCCGCCCGGGTGGCCGCCGAATTCGAGGACGGCCAATACGTCAACCTCGGCATCGGCATGCCGACGCTGATTCCCAACCACATCCCCGACGGCGTCACCGTCGTCATCCACTCCGAAAACGGGATCCTCGGTGTCGGGCCGTATCCGCGGGCCGAAGACGTCGACGCGGATCTGATCAACGCGGGCAAGGAGACCGTCACCACCATGCCCGGCGCGGCGTTCTTCGCCTCCTCGACCTCGTTCGGGATCATTCGCGGCGGGCACCTCGACGTCGCGGTGCTCGGGGCCATGCAGGTTTCGGCCAGCGGCGACCTCGCCAACTGGGTGATCCCGGGAAAGCTGGTCAAGGGCATGGGCGGCGCGATGGACCTGGTGCACGGCGCCCGTAAGGTGATCGCGATGATGGAGCACACCACGCGGGATGGCTCGCCGAAAGTCGTTGAGCGGTGCACCCTTCCGCTGACCGGCGTGGGCTGTGTCGACCGCATCATCACCGACCTCGCCGTCATCGACGTGTGTTACGACGGCCTGCAGCTCGTCGAGACGGCCCCCGGGGTCTCCGTCGACGAGGTGCGCGCGAAAACCGAACCGCCCCTTGCGTTGACCGGGAGGCACTCATGAGCACCGCCGTCACGACCGCGCCGTCGTTCGCCGACGAGCACCGCCGGCTGGTCGCCGAACTGAACGCCAAGCTGGCGGCCGCGGCGTTGGGCGGCAACGAACGCGCCCGGGAACGCCACGTCAGCCGCGGCAAGCTGCTGCCCCGCGAGCGGGTGGATCGGCTGCTCGACCCGGGCAGCCCGTTTTTGGAGCTGGCCCCGCTGGCCGCCAACGGTATGTACGACAACGAGTCCCCCGGGGCCGGGATCATCACCGGGATCGGCCGGGTGTCGGGACGCGAGTGCGTGATCGTCGCCAACGACGCGACCGTCAAGGGCGGCACCTACTACCCGATGACGGTCAAGAAGCACCTGCGCGCGCAGGAGGTGGCGCTGCAGAACCGGCTGCCGTGCATCTACCTCGTCGACTCCGGCGGCGCCTTCCTGCCGCGCCAGGACGAGGTGTTCCCCGACCGCGAGCACTTCGGCCGGATCTTCTACAACCAGGCGACCATGAGCGCCAAGGAAATCCCGCAGGTGGCCGCCGTGCTCGGCTCGTGCACGGCCGGCGGCGCCTACGTGCCGGCGATGAGCGACGAGGCCGTCATCGTCCGTGAGCAGGGCACCATCTTCCTGGGCGGTCCGCCGCTGGTCAAAGCGGCTACCGGCGAGATCGTCTCGGCCGAGGAACTGGGTGGCGGCGACCTGCATTCGCGGGTTTCCGGGGTCACCGACCACCTCGCCGACGACGACGAGCACGCGCTGCGCATCGTCCGCTCGATCGCGGCCACCTTCGGCCCCCGGGACCCCGGGCAATGGGAGGTGCAGCCCTCGGTCGAGCCGAAGCATGCGCAGTCCGAGCTCTACGACGTCGTGCCGCCGGATCCGCGCGTGCCCTACGACGTGCACGAGGTCATCGTGCGGCTGGTCGACGGCAGCGAATTCAGCGAGTTCAAGGCCAATTACGGCAAGACGCTGGTGACCGCCTTCGCGCGCATCCACGGCCATCCCGTCGGCATCGTCGCCAACAACGGCGTGCTGTTCAGCGAATCCGCCTTGAAGGGAGCGCATTTCATCGAGCTGTGCGACAAGCGCAAGATCCCGCTGCTCTTTTTGCAGAACATCGCCGGGTTCATGGTCGGCCGCGACTACGAGGCGGGCGGCATCGCCAAGCACGGCGCCAAGATGGTCACCGCCGTGGCGTGCGCGCGGGTGCCCAAGCTGACCGTCGTGATCGGCGGGTCCTATGGCGCGGGCAACTATTCGATGTGCGGGCGGGCGTATTCCCCCCGCTTCCTGTGGATGTGGCCCAACGCCCGGATCTCGGTGATGGGCGGCGAGCAGGCCGCGTCGGTGCTGGCGACCGTGCGCGGCGAGCAGCTGACCGCGGTCGGCAAGCCGTGGTCGGCCGACGAGGAGGAGGCGTTCAAGGCGCCCATCCGCCAGCAGTACGAGGACCAGGGCAACCCGTACTACTCCACGGCGCGCCTCTGGGACGACGGCATCATCGACCCGGCCGATACCAGAACGATTCTGGGGCTTGCCCTTTCGGCGTGCGCCCATGCGCCGCTGGAACCGGTCTCCTACGGCGTATTCCGGATGTGACCCGCAATGTTTGACACCGTACTTGTAGCCAACCGCGGCGAGATCGCCGTGCGGGTGATCCGCACCCTGCGCCGCCTGGGCATCCGCTCTGTCGCCGTCTACAGCGACCCCGACGCCACCGCGCGGCACGTGCTCGAGGCTGACACGGCGGTGCGCCTGGGTCCGGCCGCCGCGCGCGAGAGCTACCTCGACATCGACAAGGTGATCGACGCCGCCGTGCGCACCGGCTCCCAGGCGATCCACCCGGGCTACGGGTTCCTCTCGGAGAACGCGCATTTCGCCGCGGCCTGTGATCGCGCCGGGGTGGTGTTCCTGGGCCCACCGGCGCGGGCGATCGAGGTGATGGGTGACAAGATCACCGCCAAGAACGCCGTCGCCGCCTTCGACGTGCCGGTGGTGCCCGGGGTGGCCAAGCCCGGTTTGACCGACGACGAGCTCGCCGCGGCGGCCGACGAGGTCGGCTACCCGGTGCTGATCAAGCCGTCGGCCGGCGGCGGCGGCAAGGGCATGCGGCTGGTGGAGGACCCGGCGCGGCTGCGCGAGGCGCTGGTGAGCGCCCGGCGCGAGGCCGGCTCCTCGTTCGGCGACGACACGCTTTTCCTGGAGCGGTTCGTGTTGCGGCCCAGGCACATCGAGGTGCAGGTGCTCGCGGATGCGCACGGCAACGTGGTGCACTTGGGCGAGCGCGAGTGCAGCCTGCAGCGGCGCCATCAGAAGGTCATCGAGGAGGCGCCCTCGCCGCTGCTCGACGCCGAGACCCGCGCCCGGATCGGGGCCGCGGCCTGCAACACCGCCCGCAGCGTCGACTACGTCGGCGCCGGCACGGTGGAGTTCATCGTCTCCGCGGCCCGTCCCGACGAATTCTTCTTCATGGAGATGAACACCCGCCTGCAGGTCGAACATCCGGTCACCGAGGCGATCACCGGCCTGGACCTGGTGGAGTGGCAGCTGCGGGTGGCGGCGGGCGAGAAGCTCGGATTCGCGCAGGACGACGTCGAATTGCGCGGCCACGCGATCGAGGCCCGCGTGTACGCGGAGGATCCGGCGCGCGGGTTCCTGCCCACCGGCGGCCGGGTGCTGCAGGTGTCCGAACCGTCGGGCGCAGGCGTGCGGGTGGACTCGTCGCTGCTGGCCGGCACGCTGGTCGGCAGCGACTACGACCCGATGCTGAGCAAGGTGATCGCCCACGGCGACGATCGCGACGAGGCGCTCGCGAAACTCGATCGCGCGCTGGCGCGCACGGTGATCCTCGGCGTGCAAACCAACGTCGAATTCCTTCGGTTCCTGCTCGCCGACGAGCGGGTGCGCGCCGGTGACCTGGACACCGCGCTGCTGGACGAGCGGCTGGCGGACTTCGCGCCGGCCCCGGCGCCCGACGACGTGCTCGCCGCCGGCGGCCTATTCCGCCAGTGGGCTTTGGAGCACCGGGCCGCGGGCGACTTATGGGCGGCGCCGACGGGATGGCGGGTCGGCGGCGACGCGGCCCCGGTGCGCACCGACATGCAGACCCCGCTGCGTAGCGAGACGGTGTCGGTGTGGGGGCCGCCCGACGCGGCCAGGGTACAGGTGGGGAACGGTGAGATCGGTTCCGCCAATGTGGAACTCGACGGAGCCCGGATGGGCGTGACGCTGGACGGGCTGCGCCGCGAATACTGGTGGGCCGAGGCCGACCGGCACCTGTGGATCGCCGACGAGCGGGGAACCTGGCACCTGCGCGAGGCCGAGGAGCACAAGATCCACCGCGGCACCGCGACCCGGCAGGCCGAGATCGTCAGCCCGATGCCCGGCAACGTGATCGCGGTCCAGGCCGAATCCGGCGCCGAGGTCGCCGAGGGCGACGTGGTGGTGGTCGTCGAAGCGATGAAGATGGAACATTCGCTGGCCGCACCGGTTTCGGGGCGGGTGGAGGTGCTGGTCTCCGTCGGCGACCAGGTGACGGTGGACCAGGTGCTGGCCCGGCTGAGTGAAGAGAGCAAGGACGAGACATGACGACATCCATTAGAGGGACGCTGCCCAAGGAATACGAGGACCTTCGTGACACGGTGGCCGACTTCGCGCGCACCGTCGTCGCACCGGTGTCGGCCAAACACGATGAGGAACACAGCTTCCCGTACGAGGTCGTCGCCAAGATGGGCGAGATGGGCCTGTTCGGCCTGCCCTTCCCCGAGGAATACGGCGGCATGGGCGGCGACTACTTCGCGCTGGCGCTGGCGCTCGAGGAACTCGGCAAGGTCGACCAGTCGGTGGCCATCACGCTGGAGGCCGGCGTCGGGTTGGGCGCGATGCCGATCTATCGGTTCGGCACCGAGGAGCAGAAGCAGAAATGGCTGCCCGACCTGGTGGCCGGACGCGCGCTGGCCGGGTTCGGGCTCACCGAACCCGGGGCGGGCTCCGACGCGGGAGCCACCCGCACCACCGCCCGCCTCGACGACGGCGAATGGGTGATCAACGGCAGCAAGCAATTCATCACCAACTCCGGCACCGACATCACCTCACTGGTCACCGTCACCGCGGTCACCGGCACCCTCGCGGGCGACAAGAAGGAGATCTCGACGATCATCGTGCCCAGCGGCACACCGGGTTTCACCGTCGAACCGGTCTACAACAAGGTCGGCTGGAACGCGTCGGACACGCACCCGCTGACCTTCGCCGACGCCCGCGTCCCCGAGGAGAACCTGCTGGGCGCCCGGGGCACCGGCTACGCGAACTTCCTGTCCATCCTGGACGAGGGCCGCATCGCGATCGCGGCGCTGGCGACCGGGGTGGCACAGGGCTGCGTCGACGAAAGCGTCAAGTACGCCAAGGAACGCCAGTCGTTCGGCCAGCCGATCGGCTCGTATCAGGCGATCAGCTTCAAGATCGCGCGGATGGAGGCCCGCGCGCACGTGGCCCGCACCGCGTACTACGAGGCGGCCGCGAAGATGTTGGCGGGCAAGCCCTTCAAGAAGGAGGCGGCGATCGCGAAGATGGTGTCCTCGGAGGCGGCGATGGACAACGCCCGCGACGCCACCCAGATCCACGGCGGCTACGGTTTCATGAACGAATACCCGGTGGCTCGCCACTACCGGGACAGCAAGATCCTGGAGATCGGGGAAGGGACCACCGAGGTGCAACTCATGCTCATCGCGCGATCGCTGGGACTCTCATGACGGCTAAGTCGATCATCCAGCGGGGCTTGTGGTTTGAGGAGTTCGAGGTCGGCACGACGTACCTGCACCGACCCGGCCGCACCGTCACCGAGGCCGACAACGTCCTGTTCACCACGCTGACGATGAACACCCAGTCGCTGCACCTCGACGCGGCGTGGGCCGCCGATCAGCCCGGCTTTCGGGGTGAGCGGCTGGTGAACTCGATGTTCACCCTCTCCACGCTGGTCGGGTTGTCGGTGGCGCAGCTGACGCTCGGCACCATCGTGGCCAACCTCGGTTTCTCCGAGGTGTCGTTCCCCAAGCCCGTCTTCCACGGCGACACCCTGTACGCCGAAACCGTCTGCACCGACAAGCGCGAGTCGAAGAGCCGGCCGGGCGAAGGCATCGTGACCCTCGAGCACACCGGCCGCAACCAGCACGGCGACGTGGTGGCGCGCGCGGTGCGAACCACGCTGGTGCAAAAGCGGCCTGACACCGAGGAGTCGTGATGGACCTGCGCGCCGCGGGGCCCGGCTGGCTGTTCTGCCCGGCCGACCGGCCCGAGCGTTTCGCCAAGGCCGCCGCGGCCGCCGACGTGGTGATCCTGGACCTCGAGGACGGCGTGGCCGAGGCGGACAAGCCCGCCGCGCGCAAGGCGCTGCGCGAGACCCCGCTGGATCCCGGGCGGACCGTGGTGCGGATCAACGCGGCGGACACCGCCGAGCACGCCCGCGACCTGGACGCCCTGGCCGACACCGCCTACACCACGGTGATGCTCTCCAAGACCGAATCGGCCGCGCAGGTGACCGCCCTCGCGCCGCGCGACGTCGTCGCGCTGATCGAGACCCCGCGTGGCGCGGTGTTCGTCACCGAGATCGCCGCGGCCCAGGGCACCGCCGCCCTGATGTGGGGCGCCGAGGACCTGGTCGCCGCGCTCGGCGGCAGCTCCAGCCGGCTGGCCGACGGCACCTATCGCGACTTCGCCCGCCACGTCCGGTCGGCGACCCTGCTCGCGGCGGCGGCGTTCGACCGGATCGCGCTTGATGCCGTGCACCTGGACATCCGTGACCTCGAAGGCCTGCGGGCCGAGGCCAACGACGCCCTCGCCGTGGGGTTCGACGCGACGGTCTGCATCCACCCCAGCCAGGTCCCGGTCGTGCGCGAGGCCTATCGCCCCACCGAGGAAAAGCTGGACTGGGCGCGCCGGGTCTTGGCCGCGGCGAAATCCGAACGCGGGGTGTTCGCGTTCGAAGGGCAGATGGTCGATTCGCCAGTGCTCAAGCACGCCGCGATGTTGCTGCGGCGGGCGGGGGAGCCCGCGTCCGGCTAGGGCGCGACACGCGCGCCGCCTCCGCCGTGATCAACGCGGCGTCTTCGCATTTGGGCGCATAATGGGGGATACGCCAGTCCCGCGTCGAGTGGAGACTTCCGGTAGCTGGCGATCGCCAAGGAGGCGGTATGGCGGATGTGTCTCAGACGCCGATGACCGTCGACCTCGACCCGATCCAACTCGTCGCCGCCGACGGCACGCCGACGCCCGAAAGCCGTTACGGCCGCGGCCTTCCGCCGGAAACCCTGTGCTGGCTCTACGAGATGATGGTGGTCACCCGCGAGCTGGACACCGAATTCGTCAACCTGAAGCGCCAGGGGCAGTTGGCGCTGTTCGCGTCGTGCCGCGGCCAGGAAGCCGCCCAGGTCGGGGCCGCCGCGTGCCTACGCAAGACGGACTGGCTGTTTCCCCAATACCGCGAGCTCGGCGCGTACCTGGTGCGCGGCATTCCGCCCGGGCACGTGGGGGCGGCCTGGCGCGGGACGTGGCACGGCGGACTGGAATTCACCAAGAAATGCTGCGCCCCGATGTCCATCCCGATCGGCACCCAGACGCTGCACGCCGTCGGCGCCGCGATGGCCGCGCAACGCCTGGGCGAGGATTCGGTGACGGTCGCGTTCCTCGGCGACGGCGCCACCAGCGAGGGCGACGTGCACGAGGCGCTGAACTTCGCGGCCGTGTTCGTCGCCCCGTGCGTGTTCTATGTGCAGAACAACCAGTGGGCGATCTCGGTCCCGGTATCAAGGCAGACCGCCGCACCTTCCCTCGCGCACAAGGCGATTGGTTACGGGATGCCCGGGATCCGGGTGGACGGCAACGACGTGCTGGCGTGCTACGCGGTGATGGCCGAGGCCGCCGCCCGCGCCCGCGCCGGTGGCGGCCCGACGCTGATCGAGGCGGTCACCTACCGGCTGGGCCCGCACACCACGTCCGACGATCCGAGCCGATACCGCACGCAGGACGAAGTGGACCGGTGGGCGGCGCTCGACCCGATCCCGCGCTACCGCACCTACCTGCAGGGCCAGGGGCTGTGGTCCGAACGCCTGGAGGAGCGGGTCGCCGCGCGGGCGAAGCGGATGCGGACCGAATTGCGCGACGCGGTGTTCGACGCGCCCGACTTCGACGTCGACGAGGTGTTCACCACGGTGTACGCCGAGATCACCCCCGGGTTGCAGGCGCAGCGCCAGCAGCTGCTGGCCGAGCTGGGGCGGCTCGAATGACCCAGCTCGAGGACCGCCCGGCCGCGCCGCCCCGCGACGCGCCCGCCGCGCAGCCGCTGACCATGGTGCAGGCGCTCAACCGCGCGCTGCACGACGCGATGGCCGCCGACGACCGCGTCCTGGTGTTCGGCGAGGACGTCTCCGTCGAGGGCGGGGTGTTCCGGGTGACCGAGGGCCTGGCCGAAACATTCGGCGAGGCAAGGTGTTTCGACACGCCGCTGGCCGAATCCGCCATCATCGGCATCGCGATCGGCCTGGCGCTGCGCGGCTTCGTGCCGGTGCCCGAGATCCAGTTCGACGGGTTCTCCTACCCGGCCTTCGACCAGGTGGTCAGCCATCTGGCGAAGTACCGCACCCGCACCCGCGGCGAAATCAACATGCCGGTCACCGTCCGGATCCCCTCGTTCGGGGGAATCGGTGCGGCCGAGCATCATTCGGACTCCACCGAGTCCTATTGGGCGCACACGGCCGGCCTGAAGGTGGTGGTGCCGTCCAGCCCGGCCGACGCCTACTGGCTGCTGCGCCACTCGATCGCCTGCCCCGACCCGGTGATGTACCTGGAGCCGAAGCGGCGCTACCAGGGGCGCGGGGAGGTCGACACCACCCGGCCCGAACCGCCCATCGGGCAGGCCGCGGTGCGCCGGCCCGGCCGCGACGTCACCGTCGTCACCTACGGCAGCCTGGTGAACACCGCCGTTGCCGCCGCGGAAGAGGCTCAGCACCAACGTGATTGGAGCCTGGAGGTCATCGACCTGCGGTCGCTGGTCCCGCTGGACTTCGACACCGTCGCCGCGTCGATCCACCGGACCGGGCGCTGCGTGGTGGTGCACGAGGGGCCGCGCAGCCTGGGCTACGGGGCCGGCCTGGCCGCGCGCATCCAGGAGGAGATGTTCTACGAGCTGGAGGCGCCGGTGTTGCGCGCCTGCGGTTTCGACACGCCCTACCCGCCGGCGCGGTTGGAGGGGCTGTGGCTGCCGGGGCCCGACCGGCTGCTGGACTGCGTCGAGCGCGCGCTGGCAATGCCATGAGCACCGACGACCGGGTGATGTCATTCCGCGTCCCCGACCTTGGCGAGGGGCTCGAGGAGGTGACGGTGTCGTGCTGGTACGTCGAGGCCGGATCCGAGGTCGAGCTCAACCAGGTGTTGTGCTCGGTGGAGACGGCCAAGGCCGAGGTGGAGATCCCGAGCCCGTACGCCGGGCGGATCGTCGAAACCAACGGCGCCGAAGGCGATGTGCTCAAGGTGGGCGCGGTGCTGGTCCGCATCGACACCGCACCCGGGCAGGCCGCGGTGCCGACGCTCGTCGGCTACGGCGCCGACGCGGGCATCGACGCCAGCCGGCGGACCGGGCGCCCGCTCGCCGCCCCGCCGGTGCGCAAGTTGGCCAAGGAGCTGGCGGTCGATCTCGCCTCGCTGCGCCGCGACGGGGATGAGGTGATCACGCGGGCCGACGTGCTGGCGGCCGCGCACCGGGCGGCGGACGACGTTCGGCCGGTCCGCGGCGTGCACGCCCGGATGGCGGAGAAGATGGCGCTGTCCCACCGGGAGATCCCGGCGGCGAAGGCCGGCGTCGACGTGGATTGCACCGCGTTGCTGCGGCTGAGCGACCGTGCCGCGCACACCGATATCACGCCGTTCGTGCTCACGCTTCGGCTGCTCATTATTGCCTTGCGCCACAACATGATTCTCAACTCGACATGGGTTGACTCGCCCGAAGGCCCGCAGGTGCACCTCCATCGGGGCGTGCATCTGGGGTTCGGTGTGGCCACCGAACGCGGGCTGCTGGTGCCGGTGATCGCCGACGCGCAGACGATGACCACGCGGGAGTTGGCCGGCCGGACCGCCGAGTTGATCAAGGGCGCGCGCGAGGGCACCCTGACGCCGGCCGAGCTGACGGGCTCCACGTTCACCGTGTCGAACTTCGGGGCGCTCGGCGTGGACGACGGCGTGCCGGTGATCAACCACCCCGAGGCGGCGATCCTGGGCATGGGCGCGATCAGGCCCCGCCCGGTGGTCGTCGGCGGCGAGGTTGCGGTGCGCTCGACGATGGCGCTGACGTGCGTGTTCGACCACCGCGTCGCCGACGGCGCCCAGGTGGCGCGGTTCCTCTGCGAGCTGAGAGATCTGATCGAATCGCCCGAGACCGCCGTGCTCGACCTGTAGCGCCGGCTACTTGCGCCGCGCCGCGGCCAGTCTGCTTGCGAATTCCGGAGATTGGATGGACGACGCCTGCGGCCCGAGTTCGGTCCGCATGGCGAGGTCGTGTTGCTCGCTGTCCAGCGAGCCCGGGTTGATGGTGGCGCGCATCGTCGCCTTGGTCGCCAGCACCACCTCGCGCGGAGCCGCGGCGGGCCCTGCGGCCAGCTGCAGCGCAGCCGCGACCGGATCGTCGGCGATGCTCAGTGCCAGGCCGTGGCGCACAGCGGATTCGGCGTCGAAGCGCATCCCGAACAGCAACGCCGCCCGAGCCACCTGCGGACCGACCGCGCGCTGCAGCATCCACGTCGCGCCCCCGCCCGGGTGCAGCCCCAGCTTCTGGAACCGGGGGTCGAACAGCGCGTGCGGCCCGGCGATGCGCACGTCGGCGGCCAGCGCCAGGTTCAGACCCGCGCCGACGGCCGCGCCGTTGACCGCGGCGATCGTCGGCAGCCGGCAATTGCCGACGGCCATGAAACCGTCGTAGAGCCGCTGCAGCCCCGACTCCGCCGCCCCGCCGCCGGCCGCGCCCAGCGCGCTGAGGTCGGCGCCGGCGCAAAACGCCTTGCCCGCGCCCGTGACCACGACGGCGTGCACGTCGGGGTCGGCCTCGGCCCGCTCCACGGCCGACCGCAGCAGCGCCGACATCTCATCGGTGAGGGCGTTGCGCCGGTCCGGGTCGTTGACGGTGATGAGCGCGACGTGCGCGTCGACGCTGAACAGGACGAGATCGGGCTGGGTCATGGGTACCTAAGGGTACTTGGCGGGCTGACCGGCGCGAACGCCTGTCAAGAATCCGTTGAGAATCCCTCAAGGCCGCCTGCCGATGCTCGACTCGACCACCGATCCGGCATCTGACATGAGGAGCAGCCCATGCGCACTGCGGCGGAGAAGAAGGCGAACAGGAAACTCGGATTCCTCCGGTTGGCGATGGTGTCGTCCGCTACCGCCATCCTCGTCGCGCTCGGGATGGGCGTCGCCTATGTCAACACCCCGTCCGCCGGCCACCCCTGCTCGGTGCGCAACGCCACCATCCGTGACGCGGCCGGCCGCACCATGTGGTGCAACCCCGGGGCCGACGGCGGGGCCGTGGTCTGGCAGTACGCGCAGGCGTCCTGAGCGCGACCCGACTGCCAGGGCAAACGCGCTTCCGCCGCCGGTTTACCCAACCGGATCTCGAAGAAATCTGGGAACGATTGTTTTCAGTGTCGCGGTCCCCGGCACGGGCCGACGATCGCCGTCAATGCGCTTGCCCGCCAGACTATTTCGACCCTGCCGCGCTTGTCCGACACGCGTTTGATTACCAGCGGATGGCGGCCAATCGCCGGTTTCGGCGACGCCCTGTCCGTTCCTCGGTATCGTCAAGCCGTGCTCGAGACTTCGATCCCCGCTGTGCTGCGCGAGCGGGCCCTGCTGCGGCCCGACGAGACGGCGTTTACGTACGTCGACTACGAGCAGGACCCGGCGGGGGTGGCGGAAAGCCTGACGTGGTCGCAGCTGTACCGGCGAACGCGCAACGTCGCGCGGGAGCTCAAGGCGTGCGGATCCAACGGCGACCGCGCGGTGATTTTGGCGCCACAGGGACTCGAGTACCTGCTCGCCTTCCTGGGCGCGCTGCAGGCCGGCCAGATCGCGGTTCCGCTGCCGCTTCCACTGCGGGGCGCCGGCGACGAACGCGTCAGCTCCGTCCTGCTGGACGCGTCGCCGTCGTCCATCCTCACGACCTCCCCCGTCGCGGGCGACATCGCCGAGTACATCCAGTCGAAGCCCGGCGAGCGCGCGCCATCGCTCGTCGAGGTCGATCTGCTGGACCTCGACGCGGAGCCGGGATCCGCCGTCGACGCCGAGGATCTGCCGAGCGTCGCGCACCTGCAATACACCTCCGGCTCGACCCGCACGCCCGCGGGAGTCGTGGTCTCGCACAAGAACATTCAGGTCAACTGCCAACAGATCATGGCCTCCTACTACGTGGACGGGATCGCCCCGCCGGACACCACCGTGGTGTCGTGGCTGCCGTTCTTCCACGACATGGGCCTGGTCCTGAGCATTTGCTTCCCGATCATGGCGGGGTTCCGCACCGTGCTCACCAGCCCGCCGGCGTTCCTGCAGCGACCGGCCCGCTGGATGCAGCTGCTGGCCAGCAACCCGCACGCGTTTTCGGCCGGGCCGAACATTGCGTTCGAATTGGCCGCGCGGAAAACGTCGGACGACGACCTGGCCGGGCTCGACCTCGGCGGCGTGCGCAACATCCTCAATGGCGCCGAACGCGTCAACCCCCCGACGCTGCGGCGCTTCGCCGAGCGGTTCGCCCGCTTCAACCTTCGCCCCGAGGCGTTGCGGCCCTCGTACGGCCTTGCCGAGGCCACGCTCCTGGTGGCCACGCTGGACACCGGCCTACCGCCGGCGACCGTCTACTTCGAATCCGAAAAGCTGACCGCCGGTGACGCGCGGCGATGCGCGGGCGGAGAAGGCATACCGCTGGTCAGTTACGGCATGCCGAACACGCAGACGGTGCGCATCGTCGACCCCGAGACCAGCATCGAGTGCGCGCCGGGAACGGTCGGCGAGATCTGGGTGCACGGCGACAACGTCTGTTCCGGCTACTGGCAGAAACCGGAAGAGAGCGAACGCACCTTCGGCGCAACGCTTGTCAATCCGTCGGCCGGCACACCCGAAGCGCCGTGGCTGAGAACCGGAGACCTCGGCTTCTTCTCCGACGACGAGATGTTCATCGTCGGGCGCATCAAGGACCTCCTGATCGTCTACGGGCGCAACCACGCCCCCGACGACATCGAGGCGACGATCCAGGAGATCACCGCGGGCCGCGTGGTGGCGATCGCGGTTCCGGACGACGACGGCGTCGAAAAGCTGGTCACCATCGTCGAATTCAAGGCGGGCGGCGATCCCGAGGAGGCCGGAGAAAAGCTGCGCGCCGTCAGGCGCGAGATCACCGCCGCGATATCGAGGGCGCATGAACTGAGCGTGGCGGATCTCGTTCTGGTGCCGCCTCATTCGATTCCCCTCACCACCAGCGGCAAGGTGAGGCGGCGGGATTCCCTGCAGCGGTACCTGCGCAACGAATTCACCCGCTGGGACGAGCCGGCCCGCCGGCCGGAACCGCGTGTCGCCGAGGACACCGGCGCGGAGCCCGACGCGGATTGGACGCAACGCCTGCGCGCGCTGAGCCGGCAGCAGCACGACCTGCTGCTGGGTGTGGTGTGCTCGCAGGTGGCTTCGGTGTTGGGCAACGCAAGCCCCCAGGACATCGACCCCGAATGCCCGTTCCAGGACTTGGGGTTCGACTCGGTGAAAGCGACCGAGTTGCTCGACCGGCTCAAAACCGAAACCAAGCTCGAATTGCCGGCCACGCTGGCGTTCGACTACCCGACCCCCGACGAGTTGGCCACGCACCTGGGCCTGCGGATGAGCGGATCGGTCGCGGCGGCCCCGCAAGTCGGGTCGCGGGCGGAGTCGGACGAGCCGATTGCGGTGGTGGGCATGGCCTGTCGGTTCCCCGGCGGGGTGGATTCGCCGGCGGCGCTGTGGGATTTGGTGGCCGGCGGTGTCGATGCGCTGGGGGAGTTCCCGGCCGACCGCGGCTGGAACCTGGCGGAGCTGTTCGATCCCGATCCCGATGCGGTGGGCAAGACCTACACCCGCGTGGGCGGGTTTCTGGCCGAGGCGGCCGAGTTCGACGCGGACTTCTTCGGGATCTCGGCGCGCGAGGCCCAAACGATGGACCCGCAGCAGCGGTTGCTGCTGGAGGTGTGCTGGGAAGCGTTGGAAACGGCGCGAATTGACCCGGCCGGCCTCGCACGTTCGGAGACCGGGGTGTTCGTCGGGGCGTGGTCACAGTCCTACGGCTCGGGCGGCTCCGACGGCGTGGAGGGTTACGCGCTGACCGGCCTGTCCACCAGCGTCGCTTCCGGCCGCGTCGCCTACGCCCTCGGTTTGCAGGGCCCCGCCATCACCATCGACACCGCGTGCTCGTCGTCGTTGGTGGCCACACATTTGGCGTGTCAGTCCCTGCGCAACGGCGAGTCGTCCCTCGCCCTCGCCGGTGGCGCCACCGTCATGACCACCCCGTCGGTGTTCACCGAGTTCGCCCGGCAGCGCGGGTTGGCCGCCGACGGGCGCTGTAAAGCGTTCTCCGCCAACGCCGATGGCACCGGCTGGGGCGAGGGCGCCGCGGTGCTGGTGCTCGAGCGGCTCAGCGACGCCCAGCGCCACCACCACCCCGTGCTGGCGGTCATCGCGGGCTCCGCGATCAACCAGGACGGCGCCTCCAACGGCCTGACCGCCCCCAACGGGCCCGCCCAGCAACGCGTGATCACCCAGGCCGCGGCCAACGCCGGCATCGCGCTCGATCAGGTCGACGTGGTCGAGGCCCACGGCACCGGCACCAGCCTTGGCGACCCGATCGAGGCGGGCGCGCTGATCGCCACCTACGGCACCGCGCGCGACGCGCAGCACCCGCTGTGGTTGGGATCGATCAAATCCAACATCGGCCACACCCAGGCCGCCGCCGGGGTCGCCGGACTGATCAAGATGATCGAGGCCCTCAACCACGACACCCTGCCCCCGACGCTCAACGTCGACCGCCCCAGCCCGCACGTGGACTGGTCGGCGGGCACGGTGCGCCTGCTCACCGAGCCGGTGCCATGGCCGCACACCGACCATCCCCGTACCGCGGCGGTGTCCTCCTTCGGGATCAGCGGCACCAACGCGCACGTCATCCTGCAGCAAGCCCCGACCCCAGAGGCGGCCGAGCCCACCGAGGAGGGTGCCGAGTTCGACCTGCGGCTGTGGCCGGTGTCGGCACGCACCCCGGCGGCGCTGGCCGGGCAGGCCGAGCGGCTGCACCAGCATCTGCTCGACCACCCCGGACTGGACCTGACCGACGTGGCCTACAGCCTGGGCGCCACCCGCACCCACCACTCGCACCGGGCGGTCATCACGGCGTCGGCGTCGAGCGCCGACCCGCGCGAGGACCTGCTGGAGGCGCTGGAGGCGCTGCGCGACGGCCAGCCCCACCCGAACCTGACCGGCCACCATTACCTGGCCCACCTGCGGAGCAAGACCGTGTTCGTGTTGCCCGGCCAGGGCGCCCAGTACCCGGGCATGGGCCGTGAGCTTTATGAACGCCACCGCGTGTTCGCCGCCACCGTGGACGCCTGCGACGAGGCGTTGCGCCCCTTCGCCGACTGGTCCGTGCGCGATGTCCTACTGCAGGACCCGGCGGCGCCGGCGCTGGATCGCGTCGAGGTGGTCCAGCCGGTGCTGTTCACCATGATGGTCTCGCTCGCCGAGGTGTTGGCCGGCTACGGAATCGTGCCCGACGCGGTGATCGGCCACTCCCAGGGCGAGATCGCCGCGGCGTACATCGCCGGGGTCCTTCCGTTGCCCGACGCCGTCAAGGTGGTGGCGCTGCGCAGCCAGGCGCTGAGCGACCTGCGCGGCACCGGCGGCATGGCTTCGGTGTTGCTGGACGCCGCACAACTGCAGCCGCGCCTGCAACCGTGGGGCGACGCGTTGAGCATCGCGGCGATCAACGGCCCCTCGCACACCATCATCAGCGGCGACCCCACCGCGCTGGCCGAGTTCACCGCGGCCGGCGAGCGCGACGGACTGCACGTCCGCCAGATCGCGGTCGATTACGCCTCGCACTCCGCCCAGGTGGAACCGGCACGCGAGCGCCTCCTGGCCGGCCTGGCGGGCCTGGTCCCGGTACCCGCGCGCATCCCGCTGTATTCGACCGTGGGACAAGCGGTTTCGTCCGAACCGCTGGACACCACCACCATGGACGCCGACTACTGGTATCGCAACCTGCGCGAGCCGGTCGGATTCCACGACCGCGTCCTGGAGCGCCTGGCCGCCGGCGAGTGCACGTTCGTGGAGCTCTCCCCGCACCCGGTGTTGGCCCCGGCGCTCACCGACACCTTGGCCCAGGCCGTCGGGCGGACCCAGTCGTCGGTCGTCATCACGCTGCACCGCGACCGCCCCGACCAGGACAGCCTGGCCACCGCGCTGGCGCAGCTGCACAACCACGGCCACAGCCCGACATGGCCGGCGCTGTACCCCCACGCCCATACCGTCGCCCTGCCCACTTACCCCTTCGAACGCCGCCGCTACTGGCTGGCCCCCACCCCGACCGGCGACGCCGGCGGGCTCGGCCTGGACCGCGCGGAACACCCCTTGCTGGGCGCCGTCGTCGGGCTCGCCGACCAAGACCAGGTCATGGTCAGCGGGCGGCTGTCGACCGGCACCCAGGGCTGGCTGGCCGGCCATCGGGTCAACGACACCGTGCTGTTCCCCGCAACGGGTTTCGTCGAGGTGCTGCTGCGGGCGGGCGAGCTGGCGGGCTGCCCGGCGATCGACGAGCTGGTGCTGCATACCGCCCTGATCCTGTCGGAACAGGCCCCGGCCGATCTGCAGATCCTGGTGCAACCGCTCGACGAGCAGGGGCGGCGCCCGTTCACCGTGCACTCGCGCACCGGCGGTCAGCTTGGCGACGCGTGGACGCTGCACGCCAGCGGAACGCTGAGTGCCGACGAGCCGGTCGCCGGGGCCCCGGCCATACCGCCGCCGGTGGAGGCGCTCGACCAGGACGACTTCTACGACGGGCTCGCCCAGCGGGGCTACCAGTACGGCGGCCTGTTCCGGTCGGTGCGGGGCATCGCGACCGACCCCGCCCGGCCCGACGTCGTCCAAGCCGAGGTGGCGTTGCCCGCGGGGACGGATGTCGCCGGCTACGGCATCCACCCGGCCCTCCTCGACGCCGCCCTGCACCCGCTCGCCGCCGTGTTGGAGCGCACCGACGGCACTGACCAGGCGTCGCTGCGGGTGCCGTACGCGTTCACCGGGGTGACCCTGTATGCGACGGCCGCCAGCCAGCTGCACGTGCGGCTGACCCGCACCGGCGAGGACACGTACGAGCTGCGCGCCACCGATCCCACCGGCGCGCCGGTGATCACCATCGGCGCGTTGACGTTGCGCGAAGTCTCCGACCAGATCGGCCGGCCCTCGATGGCGGGGCTGTCGGACAGCCTGTTCGAGCTGACCTGGCCGTCGGCGCCCGAGCTGGCCGGCCCGTCGGGCGGCCAACCGCCGGCGTGGGTGGATAAGGACCTCGCCTCGGTGGCCGCACCCCCGGAGTTGGTGATCTGGCCGCTACCGCACGCGGACGAAACCGATCCGCTGCGGCGCGCGCACACCCTGACCGGCGATGTGTTGGCCCAGCTGCAGGGCTGGCTGGTCCGGCCCGACGCCGCCCACGCCCACCTCGTGATCGTCACGCGCCATGCGGTCAACGTCAGCGCTTACGACGGCGTCCCCGACCCGGCGCACGCCGCCGCCTGGGCGCTGGTCCACACCGCCCAGAACGAGCACCCCGACCGCATCACGTTGCTCGACACCGACGACTCCGCCACCGAGGAGAAGCTGGCGGCCATCGCCTCGGCGCGACCGGCCGGCGAGCCGCAGCTGGCCGTGCGCAACGGCGCTGTCCACATTCCCCGCCTGGCCCGCACCCCGATCCTCGCGCCGCCGGATGCGCCCGACTGGCAGTTGGGCACCACCCGCAAGGGCGACCTGGCCAACCTGACACTGCTGCCCTCCGACCCGCCAAACACGCTGGCGCCAGGGCAGATTCGCGTCCAGATCCGCGCGGCGGGGCTGAACTTCCGCGACGTGGTCGTGGCGCTGGGCGCCATCGCCGACGACGGCCTGGGCAGCGAGGCCGCCGGGGTGGTGCTGGAAGCGGGGCCCGGGACATCGCTGCGCCGCGGGGATGCGGTGATGGGGCTGTTCCCGCACAACGCGTTCGCGCCCACCGCGATCGCCGACGAGCGCATGGTGGTGCCCGTTCCGGCCGGCTGGTCGTTCACCCAGGCCGCATCCGCGCCGATCGTGTATCTGACCGCCTACATCTCGCTGGTCGAGATCGCCGGGTTGTCGGCCGGGCAGCGTGTGCTCATCCACGCCGGCGCCGGCGGGGTGGGCCAGGCCGCCATCCAGATCGCCCGCCACCTCGGTGCCGAGGTTTTCGCGACCGCGCACCCCGACAAGCAGCATGTGCTCGCCGGGCTGGGGATCGACCCGTCGCACATCGCGTCGTCGCGCACGCTGGACTTCGTCGACACCTTCAAGGCGGCCACCGACGGGCAGGGCATGGATGTCGTGCTCAACAGCCTGGCCGGGGATTTCGTCGACGCGTCGCTGCAATTGCTGCCCCGCGGAGGCACTTTCATCGAGATCGGCAAGACCGACATCCGGGTGGCCGGCGACATCGCCGCGGCCCATCCTGGAGTTGACTACCGCGTCTACGACTTGTCCAGTGCGCCACCGGAATCCCTGCAACCGGCGTGGGCCGCCCTGCTCAAGCTGTTTGCCGCCGGCGCGCTCAAGCCGTTGCCCACCACCAGCTACGGCCTGGTGAACGCGCCGCAGGCCTTCCGCGACATGAGCCAGGCCCGCCATACCGGGAAGATCGTCCTGATCCCGCCGGCGGTGCTGGACCCCGAGGGCACGGCGCTGATCACCGGCGGCACCGGGATGCTCGGCGCGCTGTTCGCCGAGCATCTGGTCAGCCGGTACGGCATCCGGCACCTGCTGCTGCTGTCGCGCAGCGGGCCCGACGCTGCCGGCGCGGGCGAACTGCACGAGCGCCTGACGGCGCTGGGCGCCCAGGTTGCGATCATCGCCTGCGACACAGGCGATCCCACCGAGCTGGCCGCGGCGCTCGACACCATCGCCGACGGCCACCCGTTGACCGCCGTCATCCACGCCGCCGGCGTCCTCGACGACGCCGTCGTGACCGACCTCAGCCCCGAACAGCTCGACGCGGTCTTGGCCGCCAAAGCCGACGCGGCCTGGCACCTGGATCGGCTCACCGCCGACCGCGACCTGGCCGCGTTCGTGTTGTTCTCCTCGGCGGCCGGAATATTGGGCAGCCCCGGACAGGCCAATTACGCTGCCGCCAACGCATTCCTGGACGCGCTGGCCCGCCGCCGCCACGACACCCAGCGCGCGGCCACCAGTGTGGCGTGGGGCTATTGGCAGACCCGGTCCGGGATGACCGCCCACCTGACGACCGGCGACCTGACCCGACTGGCCGCCACTGGCCTGACCCCGATCACCAGCGAGCACGGCCTCGCCCTGTTCGACGCCGCGCTGACCAGTCAGCGGCCCAATCTGGTTGCCAGCCCGTTCAATATCGGCGCGTTGACGCGCCAGGCGCGGCACAACACGCTGGACCCCATCCTGTCCGCGCTGACCCACGTCCGCCGCCAAGCGGCCACCGCCAGCCCCCGGAGCCTGGCCGCCCGGCTGGCCGCCGAGACCCCGCGGCAACGGCTCGACACGCTTACCGCGATGGTCACGGCCACCACCGCGGCGGTGTTGGCGCACCCCGACCCGGCCGCGCTCGATCCCGACCGCCCCTTCAAGGACCTCGGCATCGACTCGCTGACCGCCCTGGAGCTGCGCAACACCCTCAACCAGCGCACCGGCCTCGTCCTGCCCGCGACCCTGGCGCTGGACCACCCGAGCCCCACGGCGCTGGCGTCCCACCTGGCCGACCTCCTCACCGACGGTGCGGCGCCCGCGGTCCCGGAGGCGCAGGTCAGCACGAATGGCGTTGAGCCGGTGGACGATAGGCTCGCGTATCTGGACCAGGCGGCATTCCTCGCGCTGCGCGCGGTGCACGGCGCGCTGATTCAGGTCACCTGGATCTACAACCGTCCCGTCGACGTCGAGGGGTTGCGGCGTTTTCACCGCAACCTCGGACGCGGCCTGCTGGGGCGCAGGATCGAACGGTCCGCGCTGCCGTTCGCGCGTGATCGCTGGGTCCTGGCTCCGGAGTCGGCCGACATCGATTTCGCCGCGACGCCGCGTCCGCGCGCCGAGGTGAACGCGTGGGCCGACGAGCGGGCGCGCCTGCCCCTAGACCCGGAGTGGGGACCCGCCTGGCATCTAGGGGTGCTGCCGCTCGAGGACGGTGGAACGGCGGTCACCCTGGTCGCGTCGCACACGATCGTCGACGCCATCGCGTTCGGCCAGGCGATCGAGGATGCCGCCGAGGGCCGCGTGCGCGAATTCGGTTATCCGCCTGCCGGATCGCGCACGCTGGGGCGGGCGTTGCGCGAAGACCTCCGGCAGAGCGTCAAAGACCTGCCCGACGTGGCGCACGCGCTGGGGGCCGTCGCTCGACGGGCGCGGCGCGACCGCCAGGAGCTCAGGTCGTCGATGAAGGCGGCGCCACCAGCGCCGAGGACGTCGAATGGCGATCAGACGGTCGAGGTGCCGGCCCTGACCGCATACGTCGACCTGGCGGAATGGGATGCCCGAGCGAAAAGCCTTGGCGCAAGCAGCAACTCGCTCGTGGCGGGCATCGCGTGCCGGCTTGCGGTGCGCGTCGGACGCGTCCAGGAGGACGGAACGGTCACCCTGCGGTTCCTGGTCTCGCTGCGGACCGAGGACGACACCCGCGGCAACGCGCTTACGAGCGTCGACGTCACGGTCGACCCCACGCGCGCGGCGACAGACCTCGGGGACATGCAGGCCAAGATCACCCAAGGAATCCTCGCCGCGATGGAGGACCCCGACAACGAGTGGTTGGCGCCGCTGCCGCTCGCGGCGCTGACACCCGTGTGGGCGGCCCGCAAGGTGGCGGGGATGGCGGCCGGCGGTTCCACCCTTCCCGTCACGTGCTCCAACGTCGGTGACCTGTCCCCGGCGGCGAACCGGCCCGACGGCACCGATGCCGACTATGCCTACCTGAGAAACCTCGAGCCGGACATCAAGAAAAGCACGCTCGAGGCCATGGGCGGGCAACTGTTCCTGGGTTCGGGCCGCGGCCAGGGGAAGATGTTCATCAGGATCTCTGCCTACCTGCTCGACCGGCCGAATACCAAAGAAGACCTGCGCGAGAACGTTTCGGCGGCGTTCGCCGAATTCGATTTGCATGCGGAGATCGACTACTGACGGTGTAGTACGCCGCCTTACTCGCCCGTTTTCTCCTGCGGCACAGTCCGTTTGGGCGGGCCGGCGTGGCCGGAGAAATCGGCTATTTACCGCGGAATGGTGTTGATTTATGATGGAAACTCATAATGAACAAAAGATGAACATAAGGTAAACGGATTCGAGCTGTAGCAGTGCGCCGTGAAACCGGAGGGGCGGCGTACGCGTGGTTTCAGATGCCAATTCGCCCGTCGATGACGGCCCGATTCAGAATGGATGCCCCTCCATGTTCATCGGCACCACCGGCCGCTCCGGTGTCCTGATAACGGCCCTTGCGTTGCTCACCGGCGCCGCAATTCTGCGCGGCGCGGCGGCAGCGGCCGACCCCAACCAAGACGATCGGTTCCTGGCGCTGCTCGATCAAGAGGGCATCCCTGCCCTGCAGGGGGTGCCGAACCTGATCGAGACCGCCCACGACGTTTGTCGCACACTCGACGCCGGCATGCCCGCCGCCGGACTGGTGGACGCCATGGTGAACAACGCGTTTGGCATCGACCCGGCCGAGCGCGAGTACGCCCCCGGTCGCCTCGCGCGCACCGAGGCCCGGTTCATCACCGCGGCGGTGGGGGCGTATTGCCCATACAACCAAGGCAAGATCGCGTCGATCCGGGCCAACCGCACGGGATGGAACGGGTCGACGCGCCGGATTGTTGTCGTTCCCTCCGGCGAGATCACCGATCCGAACCCGCCGCAGATTCCGACGCCACCGCCCGCGGCGCAGATTCAGGCGCCGCGCCAGCCGGTGGCGGCGCCGCCGCCCCCGAAACAGCCGCCGCCTCCAGCCCAAAAGCCGCCGCCGCCGCGACAGGTGGCGGAGCCGCCGCCGCAAGCGCCGCCGCCTCCGGCGGCCGGTCCGCAGCCGGGTGGCGCCGGCGGCGGGAGCGGCGGTGCTAGCGGCGGAGGTGGCGGCAACGGCGGTGGTAACACCGGCGGGGGCGGCGTTGGCGTTCAGCCGGATCCATCGCCGGGCTTTGTCAGGCTCGCGCCGTAGCGGCCCACAACGAACGCGTTAAAGGCGGCCCGCCACGAAAGTCGCTGCCTGACCGGGCATCCCGTTGTGCGCATAGGACAGGTGCTCGGGGGAGAACAGCTCGTCATGCGTCGGCAACGTCAACAGCGCGCCCGGAGAACAAACCGGATCGCCCGGCGCGCACAGGTCGATGGTCTTCGCCCCGTACCAGGGGCTGAGCTCCGTCACGGGCGCGCCCAAGAATCTGCCCGTCGGATTCCCGAAGAGGGCGAGTGCCGCGACATGTTCCGCCTCGTCGGCCGTGAGGATGTCGGGCACCAGGCCCGCAACCGGCGCCCGGGCGATGGTGGCCAGATCTATCGCACCGGCCCCTTGGGAATATCCGCCCAGCACCAGTTTGGTGTTCGGACACGTGGCGACCATGGACCGCACGTGAGCGTGGGTATCGACCGCGCCGGCCGATGCGGACGGGGCGAGATCGTCGCCGGCCGGGTAGTTGACCGCATACACCCCGAGGGATCTGCCCCCAACCTGCGAGCGCAGCGCATCGATGAATTGCTGCCCGACCGCGCCGACACCGGGTGCCTCGTCGGTGCCCCGGGCGAACGTCACCTCCGCATCAGGACACGGGGCGGCGGAGACCGGGGCAATGAACATTGTTGCGCTCAGCAGCGCCGCCGAGTTTGTGATCACGGCGGCACCCAGCAAACGGGCCAATCGGTGTGTGTTCACGCCCCAATGCTGACACGCGGAGTGGGTGGAGCGACACCCCCGACCGTCTGAAAACCGATGCATGTCTGCGGCTGCCAGCAAACTCAAAAGTCAAAGTCGCCTCACATACTCAGTCCGTAATATCGCGTCATGCGGCTTGTCGCGATTAGACCGGGCGCGCAACGTGTCATCAGCCTGGCGGCCGCCACCCCGCTGGCGGCCGCATTGGTCGTTGGCCCGGCGGCGACGCCCTCGACGATCGGGGGGCCGATCCCCGTGGCATCGGCGGCCTGCCCCGACGCCGAAGTGGTTTTCGCCCGCGGGCGAGAGGAACCCCCCGGCGTCGGCGCGGTCGGCGACGCATTCGTCAATTCGCTGCGCGGCAAGACGCGGAATTCGATCGGCGTGTATGGGGTCAATTACCCCGCCAATATCACCACCGGCAGCGGCGCGAATGACATAGGGACACACGTTGAATCGATGGCCAGGAGTTGCCCGAACACCCGCATCGTCCTGGGCGGCTACTCACTGGGCGCCGAGGTGGTGGACCGCGCGATGTGGGGCGGGCTGCCGCCCGGTATGGATCAGCACATCGCAGCCGTCGCGTTGTTCGGCAACGGCACCCACGGATTGGCCCCGGGCTTCGCCGGCAAGACGATCGACCAGTGCGCCGCCGGCGACCCTATCTGCGGCAGGGGGACGAATTGGCCGTCGCACCTGCAGCCCTCATACATCGGCTCCGGGCTGGTGGATCAGGCCGCCGGCTTCGTCGCCGGCAGGCTCTAGGTCTAGGGCACGGCGCACGCCGTTCAACAACTCCAGCTCCTCGGCCAGGGCGTTGACCATCATCCGGATCTGTTCGAACGAGTGACAGCTGGTGACAAAGAACCGCAGACGCGCTTGGTCTTCCGCCACGGCGGGGAAAAGGACCGGGTCGGCATAGATGCCGCGCCGCAGCAGAGCGTCCGACAGCCGCAGCGCGGTGATCGAGCTGCCGACGATGCAGGGGATCGTGTTGGCGTCACTGTCGCGGGCGTCGATGCCGGCCTCTCGCGCCAAGCTTGCGAAGAGCGTGGCGTTCTCGCGCAGGCGGCGCAGGTGTTCGACCAGCGCCGGGCGCCCGGTGGCCCGTTGTCGTGGCGCCGCAGGAACGATCACGTCGGGGCCGCGGGTGGTGTTCATGTTGTGCTCCCTTTTCTTCCGGGGCGCCGCCCGGGCGGGCTGCGCTCACGGGTAGGAGCGGCGAACGGGTCTGACACAGACACTTTTTGTGCGACCTTTTTGAACCGGCGACCGGGTGACGGTCTCGACCACACGCTATCGAGTCGGGCGCTGGCGGTGGGTTTCGGAGAACCACCTTTGTCCCTCAAAGATCAACCGAAATAACGCCGTCAACCTCAACCGACTCTGAGCACATACGTTTTCGAGTTGACATCGCCAATGCGCCGCGTCGTAAACTATCGAAAACTTTGTCGTCAGCTAACGAATAAATGTCGGCTCTTGATCGGAACGAAGCGGACTTTAGATTTCCTTGCGGAGCTCCATCCAACTACGTCTCATCGGCATCTCGGCTGTATTGGTGCAACGGTTTAAGGGAGTCGGAATGAGGTTCACGCTTACCCGTCTGGGCGCCGCGATCGTGGGTTGTGTTGCGGTGTCTGTGTTTTCCACCGCGGTTGCCACCGCCGACCCGCCCGACCCGCACCAGCCGGACATGACGAAGGGCTTCTGCCCGGGCGGTCGATGGGGTTACGGCAACTTGGCCGTGTGCGACGGCGACAAGTACCCCGACGGGTCGTTTTGGCACCAGTGGATGAAGACCTGGATCGTCGGCCCTCAGTTCTACTACGACTGCGTCGGCGGCGACGAACCTCTCCCGGGCCCGCCGCCGCCCGGCGGCTGCAACGGGGCGATTCCGCGCGACCAACCTCCGCCGCCCCCACCCTGACGAGGCGGCGCGGCCGCGAAATCAGTCCCGCGTTTCGACCTCGATACGTTTCGCCGCCGGCGCACCGTTGGGCACCGGCACCGAGATCGCCAGAATGCCCTTTTCGTAGGTGGCATGGACGTCGTCGACGTCGGCCCCTGCGGGCAGCGGGACCGAGCGCGCGAAGGCCCCATAGCTGAATTCGGACCGGCCGTGGGATTCGACGGCCTGGCTGCGCACCGCCTTGATGGTGAGCATCCCGTCGTGCACGGTGATGTCGATGTCCTTCGCGGGGTCGACGCCGGGAATCTCGGCGCGCACCTCGTAGCGGCCGTCGTTTATCTCGTCCTCGACGCGCAGGACATTGCGGTCGAACAGCGGACGCAGGCCGGCCAGCAGGGGAGTGCCGCCAAAGAGGTCGGCGAGATCGGGGACCAGGGTCCTGGGCTGACGCTGGACTGGCAGAGTTGCCATGAATTCTCCTGAAATCGTTGCATCTCTTACGATTTCGATCGAACCACGGTGCCGCCGCCGGTGCTAGACGGCGGGCGTCGATGTTGCCAAGAGGTTCATTGGGCGTTAAACCCGACCGGGGCCGCCGCCGGCGTGTTCAGCCCACGCGCTTCAGCGTGTAGTGAGCAGTCATCCGTTTGGGGTCGTCGGCGAGCCTCTTCACCTCTTGGCGGATGGGGTCGACGGCACCGCCCAACACGCCGGGGCAGCCGTCGGGGCACCGGACTTCCCACCACGAGTCCGACCGGTGCGGCGGCCACGCGCCGAGCTGCCCGCCCCTCGGCTGGTAGCCGATCTCGGCGGCGAACTGCCTGAGGTTGCCGACGTGATGCTGTGCCGGGCAGAAGAGCGAAAGATCGATGCCGAGGTTCTCGGTTTCGTTCATGGCCGCCATTGTCTCCCGTCCCGCGCGGCGGCGTGAGCACAATCACGTGCGCTGCGGAGGTGATCTCGGTGTAGTCAGTTGACTACACTACGGAGCATGTGGTGTAGTCAAGTGACTACACCACGCAAGGAGAACCTAACCATGACCACAGCCCGCGCGGGGGATCGCGTCAACGACCTGGCCATCCGACTCGACCTTGCCGCGCCCAGCGGGGCAATCTGGGTCGACGAATGGGAGAGCGCCGGGGCGGCCTTCAGAGTGTTCGACGGTCCGGAGTGGCGAATCAAGCAGATTGCCAACCACGGGCGATGCGCCGATACAGGTGACATCGTGGTGTCCGTTATCGGGCGGCAGTATGCGGATGGGCGCGCTGAGCGCGAGATCATCATCGACGGCGCCTGCACTCCGGTCATCACCGCCGCCGAAGCGCGGATGCTGAGCGGCGCGTTAGCCGCTGCCGCCGACGCCGCTGAGGGATGAGGGGAGCGGCGAAGTCAGGGATGCGTGACGAGATAGGTTTCGTTGTCCAACCCCGCGGTGAGTTCGTCGACGTCGAAGGGGCGGTCGAGTCGTGCGTGCAACTCTTTCGGCTCGATCAAGAGGCTGATTTCCGCGGTTTGGCGCGCGAGGAGTCGTCCCATGAGCGGATAGATACGACGCATGATTGCCCGTTCCGCGGATGTACACCGTGAGGCGCAGTAGCCGACGTGGCCGATCTCGTCGGTGAGAATGTCGTTGTAGAGCAATTCAATTCGTTCGGCGACCGCGGGTTCATCGGCGAACAGTTTGATGCCGACTCGACGCAATTCGTCAAACATGATGCAGCCGGCCATCTCTGCGGCTCCGACGAACATGAAGCCGAGTCGCTGGGGCAGAAATACGCCCGTCTTGACGAACTGCCGCATCACAAAGGGCGGCGCGACCACCTGGAAGGTCAGGTCGAACACGTCGAGCACATACGCCAGCAGCCTGGTGTGGTAGTGCTCCTCGAGCTCGAGGTAGACGTTCTCGGGCGGCAGGTTCTCATCGCTGTTGCGCCCATACGTTTCGCCCAACCCCACGCCGAATCGTTCCGCCTGGTTCAGTTTGGCCGTCGCCAAGAGGAACAACATCTTGTCGTCCAAGCCTGGCTCGGGGCGCCTACGTCGCAGATTGCGAAGGAAGGTCGCCCGGTCGGCGGGATGGGCCGACCGGATGGGGTTCGCTTCGAGCTCGTTGAAGAACTTCTCGCGATTGGCCAGCCGCCGGTTGAGCAGATCGGCCTCGCCGTCACGCTCGGCCAGGAAATCCCGGTAGCCCTCTATTCCTGTGCGCCTCATTGTTTCTCCATCCCTTTGACAATGGTGGTGACGTATCGGTCCAGGAACGCGGCGTCGTGCGCTCCGGTGGCCAGCAGCGCGAAGAGGCCGGTGAGGAAGAAGGTGCCGAGCTCTTGCGGGTTCGCGTGCGAGGAAACTTGCCCAGTTTGTTGTGCGCGGGTGAGCACGCCGATAACAAATTCCGCGAGCGGGTGTTGTCCCAACTCCTCTTCGACGGGGCGACTCGAGGAGAAGTGCAATCCGAGCATGTCGCGAAACACGACTTCGCCGAGCCGCCGCTCCGCATCGAGGATGTGGCGCACCACTCGGGTCAGGACGGATTCCAGGTCGCCCTCGACCTTGCCGAGGTCGTTGACGATCCGAATTTCCTCGTCGCGCTCCAGTTCGATGAGCACGTGTTCCTTGGTCGGGAAGTGGAAATAGAACGTTCCCCGCACGACGCCCGCCACGGTCGCGATGGCGCTGACGTCGGCGCCGGCCAGCCCGCGCCGCGAAATCTCGTCCAGCGCGGCGTCGAACAGGCGCTCTCGCGTTTCGAGTCGTCGCGCTTCGCGGGCGCTTTTGGCTGGTGATTCAGCCACCGACTTCATGATCGGCACGCTACGCCCGCTCGCTGACAGCTGTCAATGACGGGCGTCAGCGAACGGCTCCCATGCCGCGGTTTTGCCTGAGAAGCGACCTGCGAAAGAAGGAGTGTCGCGGATCAACCAAAACCACTGTCACGCATCAGCCGAAACACTGTCACCCATCAGCCGAAGACGAACTGTCACACATCAACCGAGGTCACACAACAAACCGAGTGCCCCCGGCACGACTCGAACGTGCGACCTAGGGATTAGAAGGCCCTTGCTCTATCCACCTGAGCTACGGAGGCAATGTGCAGGTCAGTCTATCGAACGCGACACGCCGGAAGGACTCGCCGAGCGCGACGCGCCCGAAAAGTCTTCCAGCGGAGCGCTTATCGGTTATCGTGTGAGCCTCGACACACGTACAACACCGGTTGATAAGCAGCCGTTAACCGCAACGAAGCGTGTGCATAACGTCGAGGGGTGCGTTAATGAGCGTGGCCTTGAACTTGACTTCGCGGTGCTCGCAGGCGGGTGCGCAGGCGCTGCGCCTGGCGGCCGACGCGAGGGACACCTGCCGAGCCGGCGCGTTGTTGCTGCGTGGCTCACCGTCGGCGGTGGGTTGGGTCGCCGGCTGGCTGTCCACCGAATTTCCTCCGCACGTGGTGACCGGCCACGCGTTGTCCCGGGTCTCGCCGCCTTCCATCGGCCGCGTCGGCACCTCGTGGGCCGCGCAGAAGGCCGACCAGGCCCTCACCGCCGCCCTGGAGGGGTGCTTCGGGCCGGACTTCCGTGACCTGGTGCGTCACCCGGCCTGCGCCCAGTCCGAGTGCGCCTCGCGCGGGGGGCTGCTGCGCCGGCCCGGGCGGCACCGCCGCTACGCGGCGGAAACCTCCGACATCTCCTACGGCCCGGGGGGCGTCGAGCACCTGCTCGACATCTGGCGGCGCCACGACATGGCGCCCGGCCGCCGCGCCCCGGTCCTGATCCAGGTCCCCGGGGGCGCCTGGGCCATCGGCGACAAGCGCGTGCAGGCCTACACGTTGATGAGCCGGATGGCCGAACTCGGCTGGATCTGCGTCTCGATCAACTACAGCAAGAGCCCGCGCTGCACGTTCCCGACGCACCTGATCGACGTGAAGCGGGCGATCGCCTGGGTCCGCGAGAACATCGCCGACTACGGCGGCGATCCCGGCTTCATCGCGATCACCGGCGGGTCGGCGGGCGGGCACCTGGCATCGCTGGCCGCGCTCACCCCCAACGACCCCGCGTTTCAGCCCGGCTTCGAGCACACGGACACGACGGTCCAGGCCGTCGCCCCGTACTACGGCGTCTACGACTTCACCGACGCCGAGAACATGCACGAGTTGATGCTGCCGTTCCTCGAGCAGTTCGTCCTGAAGACCCGCTACAGCGAAAACCCCGAGCGGTTCCGGTCGGCGTCGCCAATCGCCTACGTGCACGAGCAGGCCCCACCGTTCTTCGTGCTGCACGGCGAGAAGGACGAACTGGTGCCGAGCGGGCAGGCCCGCGCCTTCTGCGCGGCGCTGCGCGACGCCGGGGCCGCCACCGTGGCCTACGCCGAACTCGCCAACGCGCACCACGCCTTTGACATCACCCCGACGGTCCGCTCGCGGCTGGCCGCCGACGCCGTCGCCGACTTCCTGGGCGTCGTCTACGGCCGCCGCGCCTACCCGCTGACCGACTCGGTGCCGGTGCCGGCAACCTCCGCGAGCTGAGCGCGCGCCAAATTTCGCGCAGCGGATCGCGCCTTTCACCGCCGGGGCATCCCGACTAGCGTTGGGTGAGCAATCCGGTTCGTGGGCCCGAGGCAGGAGGCTTGGTCGGCGGTGACAACGTTGGCGCGTCGAGTTCATCATGGCTGAGTCCGTCGGAGCCATTCAGTTGTCCGACGAGCTCGGACCCGTCGACTATCTGATGCATCGGGGTGAAGCGAATCCCCGCACCCGGTCGGGGATCATGGCGCTCGAACTCCTCGATTCGACGCCCGACTGGGACCGGTTTCGCACCCGCTTCGAAAACGCGTCGCGGCGGGTGCTGCGGCTACGGCAGAAGGTGGTGGTGCCGACGCTGCCGACGGCGTCACCGCGCTGGGTGGTCGATCCCGACTTCAACCTGGACTTCCACGTGCGCCGGGTGCGCGTATCCGGCTCGGGCACGCTGCGCGAGGTGTTCGACCTCGCCGAGGTGATCCTGCAGTCGCCGATGGACATTTCGCGGCCGCTGTGGACCGCCACGTTGGTGGAGGGCCTGGCCGACGGCAAGGCCGCGACGCTGCTGCACGTCAGCCACGCGGTCACCGACGGCGTCGGCGGCGTCGAGATGTTCGCCGAGATCTACGACCTCGAGCGCGACCCGCCGCCCAGGCCGACGCCGCCGCAACCCATCCCGCAGGACCTGACGCCCAACGACCTGATGCGCCAAGGCATCAACCGACTGCCCTTCGCGATCGTCAACGGCGTCGTGGGCGCCGTGGCGGGCGCAGTGTCCGCGGCCGGCAAGGCGGTGCTCGATCCCGTGTCCACGGTCGGGGGCGTCGTCGGCTACGCCATGTCCGGCATGCGGGTGATGAACCGCGCCGCCGAGCCGTCGCCGCTGTTGCGCCGGCGCAGCCTGGCCTCCCGCACCGAGGCGATCGACATCCCGCTCGCCGACCTGCACCGGGCCGCCAAGGCGGGCGGCGGATCGATCAACGACGCCTACCTCGCCGGCCTGTCGGGCGCGCTGCGGCGCTACCACACGGCGCTCGGTGTGCCGATCAGCACCCTGCCGATGGCGGTGCCGGTGAGCCTGCGTGCGGACGCCGACACCGCCGGCGGCAACCGGTTCACCGGCGTCAACCTGGCGGCGCCGCTGGGCACCGCCGATCCCGTCTCGCGGATGAAGAAGATCCGCGCCCAGATGACGCAGCGGCGCGACGAGCCGGCGATGAACATCGTCGGGTCGATCGCCCCGGTGCTGAGTGTGTTGCCCACGGCGGTTCTGGAGGGTCTCACCGGCTCGGTCATCGGCTCGGACGTGCAGGCCAGCAACGTCCCGGTCTATCCCGGCGACACTTACATCGCCGGTGCAAAGGTGTTGCGGCAGTACGGGATCGGGCCGCTGCCCGGCGTGGCGATGATGGTGGTGCTGATATCTCGCGGCGGCTGGTGCACGATCACCGTGCGCTACGACAGGGCGGCCGTGCGCAACGAGGCGTTGTTCGCCCAGTGCCTGCTGGAGGGCTTCGACGAGATCCTGGCGCTGGCCGGCGACCCGGCCCCGCGCGCGGTGCCCGCCTCGTTCACCGAACCGGCCGTTTCGTCGCGATCGGCGGCGGGCTCGTGAGCGCATCCGAAGAGCGCGGCGCCCCGAAGCCGGGGCAGGACATGCGGCTGCCCGGCTCGGTCGCCGAGATCATGGCCAGCCCACCGGGACCGAAGATCGGTGCGTTCTTCGACCTGGACGGGACGCTGGTCGCCGGCTTCACCGCCGTCATCCTGACCCAGGAGCGGCTGCTTCGCCGCGACATGGGGGTGGGGGAGCTGCTCAGCATGGTGCAGGCCGGCCTGAGCCACACGCTGGGCCGCATCGAATTCGAAGACCTCATCGGCAAGGCCGCCGCGGCGCTGGCCGGTCGGCTGCTCGACGACCTGGAGGAGATCGGCGAGCGGCTGTTCGTCCAACGGATCGAGTCGCGGATCTATCCGGAGATGCGCGAGCTGGTCCGCGCCCACGTGGCCCGCGGCCACACCGTGGTGCTCAGCTCGTCGGCGCTGACCATCCAGGTCAACCCGGTGGCGCGCTTCCTCGGCATCACCAACATGCTGACCAACAAGTTCGAGGTCAACGAGGACGGGATGCTCACCGGCGGCGTGCAGAAGCCGATCCTGTGGGGGCCGGGCAAAGCCGCTGCCGTGCAACGCTTTGCGGCCGAGAACGGCATCGACCTCAAGGACAGCTACTTCTACGCCGACGGCGACGAGGACGTCGCGCTGATGTATCTGGTCGGCAATCCGCGGCCGACCAACCCCGAGGGGAAGATGGCGGCCGTGGCCAAGCGCCGCGGCTGGCCCATCCTGCGGTTCGACAGCCGCGGACGCCTCGGCCTGCGGCGCCAGATCCGGACGCTCGCCGGCTTCGGCTCGATGTTCCCCGTCGCCGCCGGCGCGGTGGGGATCGGACTGCTCACCCGCAACCGGCGCCGCGGCGTGAACTTCTTCACCTCGACCTTCTCCCAGCTGTCGCTGGCGATCGCCGGGGTGCAGCTCAACGTCATCGGCGAGGAGAACCTCACCGCGCAGCGCCCGGCGGTCTTTATCTTCAATCACCGCAACCAGGTTGACCCCGTCATCGCCGGCGCGCTGGTGCGCGACAACTGGATCGGCGTGGGCAAGAAGGAGCTGGAGAAGGACCCGATCATGGGCACGCTGGGCAAGCTGCTCGACGGCGTGTTCATCGACCGGGACGACCCCGTCGCCGCGGTGGAGACGATGCACGCGGTCGAAGACCGGGCCCGCAAGGGGCTGTCGATCGTGATCGCCCCGGAAGGCACCCGCGTCGACACCACCGAAGTCGGGCCGTTCAAGAAGGGCCCGTTCCGCCTCGCGATGGCGGCCGGAATCCCGATCGTCCCGATCGTCATCCGCAACGCCGAGATCGTCGCCGCCCGGAACTCCACCGTCGTCAACCCCGGTACCGTCGACATCGCGGTGTTCCCGCCGATTTCGGTGCGGGACTGGACGGTTGAGAACCTGCCCGAGCGCATCGCCGAGGTGCGGCAGCTGTACCTGGACACGCTGGCCAACTGGCCTGTCGACGAGCTGCCCGAGGTCGACCTGTACGCCGAGAAGAAGGCGGCGAAGAAGGCCAAAGCCCCCGCGAAGCAGGCCCCCGCCAAGAAGGCGCCCGCCAAGAAAGCGCCCGCCAAGAAGGCCGCGAAGAAGGCCACAGCCAAGGCCAAGCCGGCGAAGGGCGGCCCGAACGCGTCCGAAGTCGCGTTGAAAGACGGTGAGGCACAACAGCCTCGAGGGCGGCCGTGACCAAACCCGTCGCCGATATCAGCGCCGTCCTCGCCGCGCAAGATTCGCTGATATTGGCGTCCATGACCTCGCCGGTCGAGAGGGAGCTGGTCATGGCCTGGGTGGGCCAGCAGCGCGCCGGCAACCCGGAGGCCACGTTCGAGGTGTTGTCGCTGCCGCAACCCGGGGCGGCGCCGACGGCGCTGTCCGAGCTTGCCGAACGGCTCGAGTCCGAATCGAACGACGATCGGTCGGTCGTGCCGGTGCGCGTGTTCTGGCTGCCGCCGGCCCAGCGCGGCAGGCTCGCGCAGTTGGCCGGGTTGCTTCCCGGCCAGGATCCCTACCACCCCAACCAACGCCAGCAACGACACATCGTGCGCGACGACCCGCAACGGGCGCGGGTGGTGGCCGGCGAACCCGCGAAGGTCTCCGAGCTTCGCCAGCAGTGGCGCGACACCACCGTCGGCGACGACAAGCACGACTTCGCGCATTTCGTCACCCGGCGCGCCATCCTGGCGCTGGAACGCGCCGAATACCGAATCCTCGGACCGCAATACAAGTCGCCGCGGCTGGTCAAGCCGGAAATCCTGGCGTCCACGCGGTTTCGCGCGGGCCTCAAAAGGATCCCGGGCGCCACCGTCGAGGAAGCCGCGAAGATGCTCGACGAACTCGCCACCGGCTGGAGCCGGGTGTCCGTCGACCTCGTCGGCGTGCTCGGCCGGGCGCTCAGCCGAGGGTTCGACCCCGACCTCGACTACGACGAGTATCAGATCGCGGCCATGCGCGCCGCGCTGGAAGCCCATCCCGCGGTGCTGCTGTTCTCGCACCGCTCCTACATCGACGGCGCGGTGGTGCCGGTGGCGATGCAGGAGAACCGGCTCCCGCCGGTGCACGTGTTCGCCGGCATCAACCTGTCGTTCGGGGTGATGGGGCCGCTGCTGCGCCGCTCGGGCGTCATCTTCATCCGCCGCAACATCGGCAGCGACCCGCTCTACAAGTACGTGCTGCGCGAGTACGTCGGCTACATCGTCGAGAAACGCTTCAACCTGAGCTGGTCCATCGAGGGGACGCGCTCGCGGACCGGAAAGATGTTGCCGCCCAAGCTCGGTCTGCTGTCGTATGTGGCGGACGCGTACCTGGACGGCCGCAGCGAAGACATCCTGCTGCAGCCGGTGTCGATCGGATTCGACCAGCTGCACGAGACGGCCGAGTACGCGGCCTACGCCCGCGGCGGTGAGAAGACACCCGAAGGCGTCGTCTGGCTCTACAACTTCATCCGGGCGCAGGGCGAACGCAACTACGGCAAGATCTACGTCCGCTTCCCCGAGGCGGTCTCGATGCGGCAGTACCTCGGCCCGCCCCACGGCCCGCTCGCGCAGGACCCGGACGCCAAACGGCTTGCGCTGCAGAAGATGTCGTTCGAGGTGGCGTGGCGGATCCTGCAGGCGACGCCGGTGACGGCGACGGGTTTGGTGTGTGCGCTGCTGCTGACCACCCGCGGCGCGGCGTTGACGCTCGGCCAGCTGCACCACACCTTGCAGGATTCGCTCGACTACCTCGAGCGCAAGCACAACCCGATGTCGACGAGCGCGTTGCGGCTGCGCACCCGCGACGGCGTGCTCGCCGCCGTCGACACATTGTCCAACGGCCACCCCATCACCCGCGTCGACGGCGGCCGGGAGCCGGTGTGGCTCATCGGGCCCAACGAGCAACACGCCGCGGCGTTCTACCGCAACTCGGTGATCCACGCCTTTCTGGAGACCTCCATCGTCGAACTCGCGCTCGCGTACGCCAAGCGGGCCGAGGGCGACCGCGTCGAGGCGTTCTGGACCCAGGCGATGCGGCTCCGCGACCTGCTGAAGTTCGACTTCTATTTCGCCGACTCCGCGACGTTCCGGGACAACATCGCCGAGGAGATGACGTGGCACGACGACTGGGAGGCGCACGTCGCCGCCGGGGGTGACGAAATCGAGGCGATGCTGTTCGCCAAGCGTCCGTTGATGTCCGACGCCATGTTGCGGGTCTTCTTCGAGGCGTACGAGATCGTCGCCGACGTGTTGCGCGACGCGCCGGCCGGCGTCGCGCAGAAGGAGTTGACGGCGATGGCGCTGGGGGTGGGCCGGCAGCACGTCGCCCAGACCCGGGTCCGCAGCAGTGAGTCAGTGTCGACGCTGCTGTTCGCCACCGCGTACCAGGTGGTGGTCGACCAGGATCTTATCGATCCCGCCGACGACCTCGCCGACCGGCGCACGGCCTTCCGCCGGGAATTGCGGGACATCTTGCATGATTCCGACTACGTCGGTCGGATCGCGCGGAACCAGTTCGTCGCTCGCGAGGCCAGGGCGCGGCTGGACAGCCAGAGTCGGTAGGCGTAAAGCGCCCAATACGCTGGGTGCATGACGGTCGACCAGCAGGTAGCCACGCACCGCGCGTTCGTGTGGCCGCTGCTGCTCGGCGTCGCGGTGCTGGCCGGTTGCACGGCCGCGGGGATCGGCGCGCTGTCGCTGGCGGACGCCCTGTCGGCGACCGGGTTGCCCGATCCGGGGCCGGTGACCACGCTGGGGCTGCCCTTCGTCCGGGCGGCGGGGGAGATCGCCGCGGTCCTGGCCGTCGGGTCGTTTCTGTTCGCGGCGTTCCTGGTGCCGCCGCAGGCCAGTGGGGTCCTCGACGCCGACGGCTACCGCGCGCTTCGCGTCGGGACGGTCGCCTCGGGCGCGTGGGCGGTGTGTGCCGCGCTGCTGGTGCCGCTGACCATCTCCGACGTGTCCGGTCACCGGCTGGCCGACCTCGAGCCGGGCACGATCTGGTCGCTGTCCGGCCTGGTCAACACCGCCTCGGCCTGGCGCTGGACCGCGATCCTGGCCGCGGTGGTCACGTTGGCGAGCCTGTCGGTGCTGCGCTGGTCCTGGACGCCGGTGCTGGTCGCCGCGTCGCTGGTGACGCTGGTGCCGCTCGGGTTGACCGGTCACTCGTCGGCCGGGGGCTCGCACGACCTGGCGACCAACAGCCTGCTGATCCACCTCGTCGCCGCCAGCCTGTGGGCGGGCGGTCTGCTCGCGCTGCTCGCCCACGCGCTGCGCAGCGGCGACCACACCGGGCTGGCGGCGCGGCGGTTCTCGATGGTGGCGCTCTGGTGCTGGGTCGCGATGGCGCTCAGCGGCTCGGTCAACGCGCTGGTGCGCGTGTTGCCGTCCGACCTGCTGACGACCGGCTATGGGCGGCTGGTGGTCGCCAAGTTCATCGCGCTGTGCACGCTGGGCGTGCTCGGATGGCGCCAGCGACGCTCCGCGGTGGCCGCGTTGCAGGGCGACGCCGGCCCGGCGGTCGCGCGCAGGGCGCTGGTCAGGCTGGCGCTCATCGAGGCCGCGGTCTTCGGCCTCACCTTCGGCATCGCCGTCGGGCTGGGCCGGACGCCGCCGCCGCCGCCACCCGCCCGGCTGCCCACGATCCCCGAAGCCGAGATCGGCTACGACTTCGACGGGCCGCCCACCGTGGCGCGCATCCTCTTCGACTGGCGCTTCGACCTGATCTTCGGCACCGCCGCCATCGTCCTCGCCGCGCTGTACGCGGCGGGGGTGGTGCGGCTGCGCCGCCGCGGCGATCGCTGGCCGCCGGGGCGGACCGTGGCCTGGCTGCTGGGCTGCCTGGCGTTGCTGTTCGTGACCTCGTCGGGCGTCGGGCGCTACATGCCGGCCATGTTCAGCATGCACATGGTCGCGCACATGGGGCTGTCGATGCTGGTTCCGATCCTGCTGGTGCTGGGCGCCCCGGTCACCCTGGCGTTGCGGGCGCTGCCCGCCGCCGGCCGCGGCGAGCCGCCGGGCATGCGGGAATGGCTGCTGGCCGCGCTGCACAGCCGTCTGTCGCGGTTCCTGACCAACCCGGTGGTCGCGACCGTGCTGTTCGTCGCCGGCTTCTACGGGCTGTATCTGTCCGACCTCTTCGACACCACCGTCAGCAGCCACGCCGGGCATCTGGCGATGAACGTGCACTTCCTGCTCAGCGGCTACCTGTTCTATTGGGTCGTCATCGGGGTGGACCCGACGCCGCGCCCGATCCCGCCGCTGGCCAAGGTCGGCGTGGTGTTCGCGTCGCTGCCGCTGCACGCGTTCTTCGGGGTGGTGCTGATGGGCTGGCGCAAGGTGCTCGGCGGCGACTACTACCGCTCGCTCGGCCTGACCTGGCACACCGATCTGATCGGCGATCAGCACTTGGGCGGCGGAATCGCCTGGGCCGCAGGCGAAGTGCCGTTGGTGATCGTGATGATCGCGCTGCTGGTGCAGTGGGCGCGCAGCGACAGGCGCACCGCCCGGCGGCTGGACCGGGCGGCCGAACTCGACGACGACGCCGAGCTGACGGCCTACAACGCGATGCTCGCCGAACTGGCGCGGCGGGAAACGCCGGAACCGCGCAAATAGGCGACCGGCCGGCAATGGGTCACGCGTAGTGATACCGGTCCTGAAGGATCTGCAGGTCGTCCCCGACGACGCGGTAGACCAGCCGGTGCTCCAGCGTGATCCGCCGAGACCAGGCGCCGACGAGCCCGTATTTCAACGGCTCCGGCTTACCGATGCCTTCCTGCGGCGACCGGCAGGCGGCGGCGATGAGCTTGTTGATCCGTTTGAGCACCACACGGTCGGCGCTCTGCCAATGCAGGTAGTCCTCCAACGCCTGAGGTGAGAAGACGATATTCACTCGGCGAGTTCGGCCTTGATTCCGCGGCCCCGGTCGAGGGCGTCAGCGGCGTCGAGGAGCCTGCGGGCGTTCGCGGGGGACTGGAACAGGTACGCCGTCTCCTGCCACGCTTCCCAGTCGTCGGCGGACATCAGGACGGCGCGACCGGCCTTGGACGTGATCTCAACGGGCGTCCGGTCGGCGTTCACCTTCTCGATCAAAGGAAACAGGTTTTTGCGCGCCTCGCTCGCGGTGATCGCCACTGGGGGCCTCCTCGCTAGTGGTACAAGATATGGTACCACTCGGACCGATCGGGCGAGAGCACGCAAGCAATATGCCGCGAATCCGCGGGGTCTACCGACCAGCCCTCATTGGGATTGCCGCCTGCGCGTAAGGGCACGCGAACCGGGGTCGGGTGATGCAGCAACATCAGCCGCGCCGGTCATGGCCTCGGTCGAGACCGAAGACCTGCACAGCGGCTGACTTTCCTTTCAGGACATGGAACCCACGGTCGATGAGTCCGGGCGGTCGAGACACCAACGCGTCGACGCAGTGCTGAGTGAGAAGAGTTGCGTCTCCGGTGATTTTCGTGAGCTGCTCGACGCGGGCGGCGACGTTGACGGTGTCACCGATCAGCGTGAACTCGAGTTTGCCGCCGCCGCCAATAGTGCCGGCGATCACCGCGCCGGTGTTGATCCCGATGCCGACCTGCAGGGCCCCGCCGAATCGCTCAGCGACAAGACGATGAATCAGGACAGCGGCGCTCATTGCGGCGTCGGCATGATTCGCGAGGTCAGTGGGGGCGGCGAAGACCGCCAGAGCCCCATCACCGAGGAACTTATTGACATGCCCCCCTGCGTCCATGACGGCCGGCACCATGATCTCGAACAGCGCGTTGAGGCGAGAGACAGTGTCCTCGGGGGTGTTCGCCTCGGCGAACGGGGTGAAGTCGCGGACGTCAACGAACATCACCGTCACCTCACGGCGCTCACCGGTGAACACGTCGTCACCCTGTTTGAGCAGCCGCGCCGCGAGGGCGGGGTCAACGTAGGTGCCAAACGCGGCCTGAAGGCGTTGTCGCTCAGCCAAACCTGCCTGCATGCGGTTGAACGATGCCGCCAGCGCACCGAGGTCGTCATCCTGCACGACCGGCACCCGCTGGCCGTAGTCGCCCGCCGCAACACGTTGCGTTCCTTCGGTGAGCTCACGAATTGGTCGCAGGGACGGCGAGAACGAGGCGCCGACGGTCATGGGCAGCCCGAAGACAAGTGTGAACGCGCATCCGATGGCGACCCAGACTATGGGGACCTCACTGACCCGATCGAACACAGCGGCCACCATCGCCCCCGCAACCGTGAAGACGAATGCGACTGCGACCACTAGCATGTCCGACCACGCAGCGAACGTCGGGCGGGAGCGCGGCAGCGAATCACCGATGTTCAGGTCACCGGCGATCGCGATCCTGGCAGGTCGTAGTGCGGCTTCTGCAAAGCTGTGAACAGCTATCAGCTGGATGCAAGCGCCGAAGGCCGCGCCCAGAATTCCGTACTGGACCAATCGCGACCATGTCGCGCCCGCAATCGCACCGACAACTACCAATATCACCGCGAGCGAAACGGCATTGCTCGCCAATGCTCGGACAACCGTGCGCCGAGCCCAGATGTACGTGGCCTCCAGCGCTTTCGCTCGATCGACCTCAAGGCCCCCGGCGCACTGCTCCGCAATTCGGATGTCTCCAACGCCGGGAAGTAGCGTCACATACACCGGCACCAGCAGGCCGACAGCGGTGATGGCCGCCGCCTCGAGGTAGCGATCCGACTTCTCGAACGTGACAACGACAAACGACGGAACAACGTAGACCGGTAATAAGAATTGGAACACGATCGCCCAAAGCGCCCACGAGTATCGCGACCCATACCGATCCCACGCCCACTGCCAGATGCGATCCATGACAGCGAGCGTCCGCCAAGTGAACGACTTCTGTAAACCTGGAAGTGCTGGATCAGGCCGGACAAACACAGGGACGGCCCGAGATGCACGCGAAAATGGTGGCTGCGGTCCGCGACATCGATTGCCCCGCTGCTTAATCCAAGGAAACGACACACCATGTCGGATGCCGCGCGCGGCCAGGCGGTCCCTGCCCATCAATCTCGTATTTCGTCTTTGAAAACCCCGCATCGCACCAACCGGAGCTATCCACAGCCGTTGTTTTTTCCACAGGGGCAGTGGTCGGGTCCCGTATTGACCCGGGTCCGTCGGTGGCGGCGAGGTCAATGGTCACCACAGGAGAGAAATGCAACCGAGAAGGGATCAGCCCATGTTCGAAACCCCGCTTACCGTGGTCGGCCACATCGTCAACAACCCCGACCGCCGACAGGTCGGCACCCAGGAGGTCATCAAGTTCCGCGTCGCCAGCAATTCGCGGCGCCGCACGGCCGACGGCGGCTGGGAGCCGGGCAACTCGCTGTTCATCAACGTCAATTGCTGGGGCAAGCTGGTCACCGGCGTGGGCGCCGCGCTGGGCAAGGGTGCACCGGTGATCGTGGTGGGCCACGTCTACACCAGCGAGTACGAAGACCGTGACGGCAACCGCCGTTCGTCGCTGGAGATGCGGGCGACCTCCGTCGGGCCCGATGTGTCCCGCGCGATCGTGCGGATCGAGCGGCCAGGCTATACCGGTCCGGCTGCCGGTGAGGCCACCGCGGCCGCGCCGGATGCGACCGACCCCGCTGGTGAGGAGGCCGACGCCGGCGACGGCGGCGAGTCCGCCGAAACGGGGCCGCTGCCGCTGTCGGCTTAGCTGCGGGAACCGGGCCCCCGCGCGGTGCCTAGGATGGTCGCGAGAACTCTCTCGAAGACCAGAAAGGCACAACCGCGGCATGGCTGAGTTCATCTACACGATGAAGAAGGTCCGCAAGGCGCACGGCGACAAGGTGATCCTGGACGACGTCACGTTGAGCTTCTTCCCGGGCGCCAAGATCGGTGTCGTCGGACCCAACGGCGCCGGTAAGTCGAGCGTCTTGCGGATCATGGCCGGTCTGGACAAGCCCAACAACGGCGAGGCCTTCCTGGCCCCCGAGGCCACCGTCGGCATCCTGCAGCAGGAGCCGCCGCTGAACGAGGAGAAGACGGTCCGCGGCAACGTGGAAGAGGGCCTGGGCGACATCAAGGTCAAGCTCGACCGCTTCAACGAGGTCGCGGAATTGATGGCCACCGACTACTCCGACGAGCTGATGGAGGAGATGGGCCGGCTGCAGGAAGAACTCGACCACGCCGACGCGTGGGACCTCGACTCCCAGCTGGAGCAGGCGATGGACGCGCTGCGCTGCCCGCCGCCCGACGAGCCGGTCACCAATCTGTCCGGCGGGGAGCGCCGCCGCGTGGCGCTGTGCAAGCTGCTGTTGTCCAAGCCGGACCTGCTGCTGCTCGACGAGCCGACCAACCACCTGGACGCCGAAAGCGTGCAGTGGCTCGAACAGCACCTGGCCGCGTACCCGGGCGCCATCCTGGCGGTGACCCACGACCGGTACTTCCTGGACAACGTCGCCGAGTGGATCCTCGAGCTCGACCGTGGCCGCGCCTACCCGTACGAGGGCAATTACTCCACCTACCTGGAGAAGAAGGCCGAGCGGTTGGCGGTGCAGGGCCGCAAGGACGCCAAGCTGCAGAAGCGGCTGACCGAGGAGCTGGCCTGGGTCCGGTCGGGGGCCAAGGCGCGCCAGGCCAAGAGCAAGGCCCGCCTGCAGCGCTACGAGGAGATGGCCGCCGAGGCGGAGAAGACGCGCAAGCTCGACTTCGAGGAAATCCAGATCCCGGTGGGGCCGCGGCTGGGCAACGTGGTGGTCGAGGTGGAACACCTCGACAAGGGTTTCGACGGCCGCACGCTGATCAAGGACCTGTCGTTCACGCTGCCGCGCAACGGCATCGTCGGTGTCATCGGCCCCAACGGGGTCGGCAAGACCACGCTGTTCAAAACCATCGTCGGGCTCGAGCAGCCGGACAGCGGCACGGTCAAGGTCGGGGAGACCGTCAAGCTGAGCTACGTGGACCAGTCCCGCGCCGGCATCGACCCGAAGAAAACCGTGTGGGAGGTGGTCTCCGACGGGCTGGACTACATCGAGGTCGGCCAGAACGAGATCCCGTCGCGGGCCTACGTGTCGGCTTTCGGCTTCAAGGGCCCCGACCAGCAGAAGCCGGCCGGTGTCCTGTCCGGCGGCGAGCGCAACCGGCTGAACCTCGCGCTCACGCTGAAGGTGGGCGGCAACCTGATCCTGCTCGACGAGCCGACCAACGACCTGGACGTCGAGACGCTGAGCTCGCTGGAGAACGCGCTGGAGAAGTTTCCCGGTTGCGCCGTGGTGATTTCGCACGACCGCTGGTTCCTCGACCGCACGTGTACGCACATCCTGGCGTGGGAAGGCGACGACGACAACGAGGCCAAGTGGTTCTGGTTCGAGGGCAACTTCGGGGCGTACGAGGAAAACAAGGTGGAACGGCTGGGCGTCGACGCCGCCAGGCCGCACAGAGTGACCCACCGCAAGCTGACCCGCGACTAATGTCAGGGCTGCCCCGCTAAGCCGCGGGGCGACCCGGCGCACAGCCCCGCGACGATGCGAGTTGGGAGCAATCGGCATGGCGATCGATCCCGGTGCCAAGCAGGATTTCAAGCCGTGGACCACGTTCAGCAAGAGTGACGACGTTCCCGACTGGATCGCGAGTGCCTACATCGAGAGCTATCGCGGTCCGCGCGGCGACGAACCGGGCGCCGCGGGATCCGATCGCGTCGACCCCGCCGCCCTGGTGACCCCGGCCATGCTGCGCGCACACTATCGGCTCGGCGAGTGCCGACCCGAACGCGGAAGCTGCGTGTGCGTCCACCCGGCCGACGACCCCGAGGGATTCGGGCCCGCCCTGCAGGTCGTCACCGCCCACGGCAGCATGCTGCTGGACTCCGTCACGGTGCTGCTGCACCGGCTCGGCGTCGCCTACGGCGGCATCATGGCCCCGGTCTTCGACGTCCACCGCAGCCCGACCGGTGACCTGCTCAGCGTCGAACCCAAAGCCCCCGGCACGTCGCAATTCGACGGCGAGGCCTGGATCTACGTCCCGCTGTCGCCGTCGGTCGACGGCGCGGCCCTCGCCGAGGTGGACCGGCTGCTGCCCAAGGTGCTGTCGGACGTCGAGCAGGTCGCCACCGACGCCGCCGCGATGATCACCGCCCTGGGCGAGGTGGAGGCGGCCGTCCAGGCCAACGCCGACGACCGCTACGCGGCGCCGGACCGCGAGGACGTCGCGGAGCTGCTGCGCTGGCTGGGCAACGGAAACTTCCTGCTGCTGGGCTACCAACGCTGCCACGTGCACGACAGCATGGTTTCCCCGGACGGATCACCCGGCCTCGGCGTGCTGCGCACGCGCACCGGCTCGCGCCCCCGGTTGACCGACGACGACCACCTGCTGGTCCTGGCGCAGTCGGTGGTCGGCAGCTACCTGCGCTACGGCGCCTACCCGTACGCGATCGCCATTCGCGAAAACGGCGACGGGGGCGCGGTTATCGAGCACCGCTTCGTCGGGCTGTTCACGGTGGCGGCCATGAACGCCGACGTCCTGGAAATCCCGATGATCTCGCGCCGGGTCCGCGAAGCGCTCACGATGGCCGACAGCGACCCCATCCACCCGGGCCAGCTGCTGCTCGACGTCATCCAGACCGTCCCGCGCTCGGAGCTGTTCACGCTCAGCGCCGAACGGCTGCTGGCGATGGCCAAGGCGGTGGTGGATCTGGGATCCCAGCGGCGCGCGTTGCTGTTCCTGCGCGCCGACCGCCTCCAATACTTCGTCTCGTGCCTGGTCTATGTGCCCCGCGACCGCTACACCACGCCGGTGCGGTTGCAGATCGAGGACATCCTGGTCCGCGAGTTCGGCGGCACCCGGCTGGAATTCACCGCCCGGGTCAGCGAATCACCCTGGGCGCTCATGCATTTCATGGTCCGGTTGCCCGAATCCGAGGTGCCGGTGGATGTTTCGGAAGACACCCGCGTGCGGATCCAGGGGCTGCTGAGCGAGGCCGCACGAACCTGGGGCGACCGCCTGATCGCCGCCACGGCCGACATCCCTGGCGGGCCCGTCTCGCACGCCGACGCCGAGCATTACGCCGCCGCCTTCTCCGAGGTGTACAAGCAGGCCGTCCCGCCCGAGGACGCCATCGAGCACATCGCGATCATCAATGAGCTGTCCGATGATTCGGTCAAGCTGGTGTTCTCCGACCGCGGCGAGGACGGCGCCGCCCAGCTGACCTGGTTCCTCGGTGGGCACACCGCGTCGCTGAGCCAGCTGCTGCCGATGCTGCAAAGCATGGGCGTGGTCGTGCTCGAGGAGCGGCCGTTCACCGTCATCCGGCCGGACGGGCTGCCGGTGTGGATCTACCAGTTCAAGATCCAGCCGCACCCGACCATCCCGTTTGCCACGTCGGCGGCCGAACGTAATTCCACCGCAGAGCGATTCGCCGACGCCGTCACCGCCATCTGGCAGGGCCGCGTCGAGATCGACCGGTTCAACGAGCTGGTGATGCGGGCGAGGCTGACCTGGCAGCAGGTCGTGCTCATCCGCGCCTACGCGAAATACCTGCGGCAGGCGGGTTTTCCGTACAGCCAGTCCTACATCGAATCGGTGCTCAACGACCACCCGTCGACGGTGCGGTCGCTGGTCACGTTGTTCGAGGCGCTGTTCGACCCCCGGGCATCCGGGTCGCCGACGAGCCGCGACGCGCAGGCCGCCGCGGCCGCGGTCGCCGCGGACATCGATGCGCTGGTGAGCCTGGACACCGACCGCATCCTGCGCGCCTTCGCGTCGCTGGTGCAGGCCACCTTGCGCACCAACTACTTCGTCACCCTCGAGGGTTCGGCCCGGGCCCGTAATGTGTTGGCGCTCAAGCTCGATGCCCAGCTGATCGACGAGCTTCCGCTGCCGCGGCCCAAGTACGAGATCTTCGTGTATTCGCCCCGGGTGGAAGGCGTGCACCTGCGCTTCGGTCCGGTGGCGCGCGGGGGTCTGCGGTGGTCGGACCGCCGCGACGATTTCCGCACCGAGATCCTGGGCCTTGTCAAGGCCCAAGCGGTCAAGAACGCCGTCATCGTGCCGGTCGGGGCCAAGGGGGGCTTCGTCGTCAAGCGGCCGCCGCTGCCCTCCGGTGAGGCCGCCGCCGACCGGGACGCGAGCCGCTCCGAGGGCGTCGCCTGCTATCAGCTGTTCATCTCGGGGCTCCTCGACGTCACCGACAACGTCGACCACGCAACAAAAAAGGTCAGTCCGCCCCCGGAGGTGATCCGCCGCGACGGGGACGACGCCTACCTGGTGGTGGCCGCCGACAAGGGCACCGCAACGTTCTCCGACATCGCCAACGACGTCGCCAAGTCCTACGGGTTCTGGCTGGGCGACGCGTTCGCGTCCGGCGGATCGGTGGGCTACGACCACAAGGCCATGGGCATCACCGCCAAGGGCGCGTGGGAGGCCGTCAAACGCCACTTCCGGGAAATGGGCGTCGACACCCAGACCGAGGACTTCACCGTCGTCGGCGTGGGCGACATGAGCGGCGACGTGTTCGGCAACGGCATGCTGCTCAGCGAGCACATCAGGCTGCTCGCCGCGTTCGACCACCGGCACATCTTCCTCGACCCCGACCCCGACGCGGCCGCGTCGTGGCGCGAGCGCAAGCGGATGTTCGAGCTGCCGCGCTCCAGCTGGGACGACTACGACAAGTCGCTGATCAGCGAGGGCGGCGGGGTGTACAGCCGTGAGCACAAGGCGATTCCGGTCAGCCCGCAGGTCCGCGAGGCCCTCGGCATCCACGGCGACGCCACCGAAATGTCGCCGCCCGACCTGATCAAGGCGATCCTGCAGGCGCCGGTCGACCTGTTGTTCAACGGCGGCATCGGCACCTACATCAAGGCCGAATCCGAGTCCGACGCCGACGTCGGCGACCGCGCCAACGACCCGGTGCGGGTGAACGCAAACCAGGTGCGCGCCAAGGTGATCGGCGAGGGCGGCAACCTCGGCGTGACCGCGCTCGGGCGCGTCGAGTTCGACCTGTCCGGCGGGCGCATCAACACCGACGCGATGGACAACTCCGCCGGCGTGGACTGCTCCGACCACGAGGTCAACATCAAGATCCTGATCGACTCGCTGGTCACCGAGGGCAAGGTCGAGGCGGGGGAGCGCAAGGCGCTGCTCGAGTCGATGACCGACGAGGTCGCCCAGCTGGTGCTCAAGGACAACGAGGACCAGAACGACCTGATCGGCACCAGCCGCGCCAACGCGGCCAGCCTGTTGCCGGTGCACGCGATGCAGATCAAATACCTCGAAGACCGCGGCCTGAACCGGGAATTGGAGGCGCTGCCGTCGGAGAAGGAGATCCACCGGCGCACCGACGTCGGCATCGGGCTGACCTCCCCGGAGCTGTGCACCCTGATGGCCCACGTCAAGCTGGCCCTCAAAGAGGACATGCTGACCACCGAGCTGCCCGAGCAGGACGTCTTCGCGTCCCGGCTGCCGCTGTACTTCCCGAAACCGTTGCGCCAGCGGTTCACCCCGGAGATCCGGACCCACCAGCTGCGCCGGGAAATCGTCACCACCATGCTGATCAACGATCTGGTCGACGCCGCGGGCATCAGCTACGCGTTTCGGATCACCGAGGACGTCGGTGTCGGGCCGATCGACGCGGTGCGCAGCTATGTCGCCACCGACGCCATCTTCGGGGTCAGCGAAATCTGGCGGCAGATCCGCGCGGCGGACATCCCGGTGGCGCTGTCGGACCGCCTCACGCTGGACACCCGGCGGCTGATCGACCGCGCCGGGCGCTGGCTGCTCAACTACCGTCCGCAACCGCTGGCCGTGGGCGCCGAAATCAACCGATTCGCCGCCAAGGTCAAGGAACTCACCCCACGCATGTCGCAATGGCTGCGCGGTGACGACAAGGCGATCGTCGAGAAGGAAGCCGCGGAATTCGCCTCGCAGGGCACCCCGGAAGACCTCGCGTACATGGTCGCCGCGGGCCTGTACCGCTTCAGCCTGCTCGACATCATCGACGTCGGCGACATCACCGAGATCGAGACCGCCGACGTCGCGGACACCTATTTCGCGCTGATGGACCGGCTCGGCACCGACGGCCTGCTGACCGCGATCTCCGAGCTGCCCCGGCACGACCGCTGGCAATCCCTGGCGCGCTTGGCAATTCGCGACGACATCTACGCCTCGCTGCGGTCGCTGACCTTCGACGTGCTGGCGGTCGGGGAGCCGGACGAAAGCGGCGAGGAGAAGATCGGCGAGTGGGAACAGATGAGCGCCTCGCGAGTGGAACGGGCTCGTCGCACGCTCAGCGAGATTCAAGAAAGCGGCGCAAAGGATCTCGCGACGCTGTCGGTGGCGGCCCGGCAGATTCGCCGCATGACCCGCACCAGCGGACGAGGGTCGTCGAGTTGAGTGTCGGGTACGTCGCGCCGGTGCCGGTGCGCTGGTCGGACATCGACATGTACCAGCACATCAACCACGCCACCATGGTCACCATCCTCGAGGAAGCGCGGGTGCTGTTCCTCCAGGAGCCGTTCGCGGCCGATATCACGACCATCGGGTTACTGATCGCCGACGTGCGGGTCACCTACCGGGGGCAGCTGCGGCTGACCGATTCGCCTCTGCAGGTGACCATCTGGAGCAAAAAGGTGCGCACGGTGGACTTCACGCTTGGCTACGAGGTGCGATCGGTCAACGCCGACCCGGCGTCGAAGCCGGCCGTCATCGCCGAGACGCAGTTGGCCGCCGTCCATATCGAGGAGCAGCGGCTGGTGCGCCTCTCGCCGCACCACCGGGAGTATTTGCAACGATGGCTGAGGGAATAGCGGCCGAGCGCGGGCTGTGGTTGCGCGATGCCGCACACCGCGGCGACCTGGCCACGTTCGTCGATCACGCGATGCGCCTCGACGACGCGGCGGTCATCCGGCTGCGGGCGCGATCGTCCGGCCTGCTGACCGCCTGGGTGGCAACGGGTTTCGACGTGCTGGCCAGCCGGGTGGTCGTCGGCAGGGTACGGCCCGACGACCTGTCGGTGGCCGCGGACGCGCTGGCGCGCGGCCTGTCGGCGGCGGACGCCTCGGGTTATGTCGATCCGGGCTTCGCGATGGACTCGGCGTGGCGCGGCGCGCTGCCCCCCGAATCCGGGTTCACCCACATCGAAGACCTGCCGGCCCGGGTGATGCTGGACCTGGCGCAGCGCGGGGCGCGACTTGCCAAGGAACACGGCAGTCCTCACGGGCCGCCGGTCTCGCTGCTCGACCAGGAGGTCATCCGGGTCAGCTCGGCGGAAGCCAGCATCGGGCTGCCCATGCGCTGCGTGTTCGCCTTGACCGCAATGGGTTTCCTGCCGACGTCGCCTGACGCCATCGGCGCCGAAGAGATGGTGCGCGTCCGGGTCCAGCCTTCGTGGCTGCGGGTCGACGCCAAGTTCGGCTCGGTGTACCGGCGCCGCGCCCACGCGGCGCTGGTGCTGCGCTGACGGGGCCCGCGGTCAGACCAGCCAGGCCGCCGCGTCGGGCGGCAGCTTGCCGTCGACCAACGGGGCGCTGGACAAGATGAGCTCTCCCGGCGGCAACACCATCGCGCGGCGGCCGGCGTTCAGGGCGCACACCAGGCCGCCGCCGCGGCGCCGGAATATCAGGCTGTCGCGCGTCGCCGCCTGCCAATCCAGGCCGTCACCGGCGAATTCGGTTCTCTTCCTGCGCATTTCCAGCGCCCGCCGGAAGAACGACAGCGTCGAGTCGGGGTCGTCGCGTTGCTTTTCGACGGTGAGCGCAGCCCAGTCCGGCGGCATCGGCAGCCAGGTATCGGCGGTGGTGGAGAACCCGAACGGCGGCGCCTCGCCCGACCACGGCATCGGGACACGGCACTTGTCGCGGCCGCGTTCGGTATGCCCGGAGCGCTCCCACGTCGGGTCCTGCAGCACCTCCTCGGGCAGGTCCAGGACGTCGGGCAGCCCCAATTCCTCTCCGTTGTAGACGAATACCGCGCCCGGCAGGGCCAGCATCACCATCGCCATGGCCCGCGCCCGGCGCAGCCCGGCCTCGCCGCCGCCGTACCGGGTGACCTCGCGGCCCACGTCGTGGTTGGACAGCGTCCACGTCGGCGTGGCGTTCTCGAGGGCGGTGGCGGCCAGCGAGTTGTCGATCGCGTCGTGGATTTCGGTCGCGTCGAAGCCGATCTTCGTCAGCCGGAAGTTGAAGCCCAGGTGCAGCTCGTCGGCCCGGAGATACTCGGCCCAGCGGGCGTTGTCCATGACCCACACCTCGCCGATGGTCACCGCCCCGGGATAGTCGTCGACGATCGCGCGGATGCCGCGGTGGATCTCGTGCACGCTCGGGTGGTTGAAGCGCGGATCGTCATCGCTGTGGCTCAGCACCTTGATGTCGTCCTTCGCGTCGGGCAGGTCGGACGGCTTGGCCATCCCGTGCGCGACGTCGATGCGGAAGCCGTCCACGCCGCGTTCCAGCCAGAACCGCAGCGTCTTCTCGAAGTCGTCGAAGACCTCGGGATGCTCCCAGTTCAGGTCCGGTTGCTCGGCGTCGAACAGGTGCAGATACCACTGGCCGGGATTGCCGTCCGGTTCGACGATCCGCGTCCACGCCGACCCGCCGAACACCGACGTCCAGTTGTTCGGGGGCAGCTCGCCGAGGGGACCGCGGCCGTCGCGAAAGTAGTAGCGCTCCCTCGCGTCGGTGCCCGGCCCGGCGGCCAGCGCCGCCTGGAACCAGGGGTGCTGGGAGCTGCTGTGGTTGGGCACCACGTCCATGGTGATCTTGATGCCGCGCTGATGCGCCGCGGCGATCAGGCGCTCGATGGCGGCCATCCCGCCGAACACCGGGTCGATGTCGCGCGGGTCCGCCACGTCGTAGCCGTGGTCGGCCATCGGCGAGACGGTCACGGGGTTGAGCCAGATCGCGTCGACACCCAGATAAGTCAGGTAATCGAGCCGGGCCGTCAGCCCGTCGAGGTCGCCGATCCCGTCACCGTTGCTGTCGGCGAACGACCGCGGATAGACCTGGTAGAAGACCGCGCTGGACCACCACGGCTCGTGGCTCATACTGCTCCGTTCGGTTGGCAATCAGAAGGTTGAATTGACCAGTGAGTGGGCGGCCATCTCCAGGTAGTCGAGCAACTCGCGCCGATGCTCGTCGTCCAGGGTCTGCGAATCGATGGAGGCGACGGCGGTGTGCATGCACCGCAGCCAGGCGTCGCGCTCGATGGGGGTGATCCGGAACGGGGCGTGCCGCATCCGCAGCCGCGGATGCCCGCGCCGCTCGGAGTAGGTGCGCGGACCGCCCCAGTACTGCTCGAGGAACATCCGCAGCCGCTCCTCGGCGCCCGCGAGGTCGTCGGCGGGATACAGCTGGCTGAGAATCTCGTCCTCGGGGACCTGCGCGTAAAACCGCGACACGATCGCATTGAAGGTTTCGGCACCGCCGACGGCGTCGTAAAAGCTCACCTGATCCATCGCCCACCATTGTGGTGCATCGCCTCGGCGGCAATGCCGGGCCCACCCTGGTGTTCACCGGATTGACACGGCGCGCACCTGCAATAAGGGTGCGTTTGGCGGCGAATCATGGTGGACTATCCGCGGAGGATCTATGGCGCATGGCAAGAGACGCCGCAGCCACCGCAGTTCCGGTGCCGCGGCAGGGTTGACCGGGCCCCCAACCGCGTCGTGCCTGCATAGCGTCGAAACCCATCCGCCCACCCGCCACGAGGCCGCCTCGATCTGGAGCCGCCGGCGGGTGCTGCTGCTGAATTCCACGTACGAGCCGCTGACCGCGCTGCCCATGCGGCGGGCCATCGTCATGGTGATCTGCGGCAAGGCCGACGTGGTGCACGACGACCCCGCAGGGCCGGTCATCCACTCCGCGACCAGGTCGATCGTGGTGCCCTCGGTGATCCAGCTGCGCTCCTACGTGCGGGTGCCGTACCGGGCCCGCGTGCCGATGACCCGCGCCGCGCTGATGCACCGCGACCGCTTCTGCTGCGCCTACTGCGGGGCCAAGGCCGACACCGTCGACCACGTGGTACCCCGCAGCCGCGGCGGCGACCACTCGTGGGAAAACTGCGTCGCCTGCTGTTCGACCTGCAACCACCGCAAGGGCGACAAGCTGCTCGCCGAGCTGGGTTGGGCCCTGCGCCGGGCGCCCCTGCCGCCGACGGGGCAGCACTGGCGGCTGCTGTCGACGGTCAAGGAACTGGACCCGGCGTGGGCTCGCTACCTGGGTGAGGGCGCGGCCTGAACATCCGTGGGATACGGTTTGCGTCGTGAGCCTTGGAGAGATTCACCTGTACTTCATCGGAATCCCGCTGGCGCTGGTTCTGGTGCTGTCCCTGCTGATCTGGCGGCATAAGGGACCCCACCCGGCGACCTACAAGATGTCGGAGAAGTGGACCCACCCGCCGATCCTGTGGGCCGCGACCGACGAGGACGTCGGCCGGACGCACGGCGGGCACGGCGCGGCGGAGTTCTCGGTTGGAGGTGGCGCCAGTGGCACGTGGTGAGGTTGCGACGATCGAGCCCAGCGAACTGCCCAAGGGCTCGGCGATCACCACCAGCGGACGGGTCTCGGGCGTGACCGAGCCCGGCGAGCTGTCGGTGCACTACCCCTTCCCGACCAAGGACCTGGTCGCCATCGACGACGCGCTGAAGTACGGCTCGCGGGCGTCGCGGGCGCGGTTCGCCATCTACCTGGGCGACCTGGGCAGCGACACCGCGGCGCGGGCCCGCGAAATCCTGGCCAAGGTGCCGACGCCCGACAACGCGGTGTTGCTCGCGGTCTCGCCCGACCAGAGCGTCATCGAGGTGGTCTACGGCTCGGCGGTACGGGGCCGCGGCGCCGAGTCGGCCGCCCCGCTCGGGGTGGCCGCCGCCTCGTCGGCGTTCGAGCAGGGCCACCTGGTCGACGGGTTGGTGAGCGCGATCCGCGTGCTCAGCGCCGGGATCTCGCCCGCTTAGCCGCTCGCGTCGAACTGGCGGGCGCGCAGCGACCGCTTGATGCCGGCCTGGCCTTCCAGCACCAGGCGCCGCAGGGCCGGCGGGATGTCCGGGTCGGCGAGGAACCGGTCGGCGGCCGCGATGGCGTCCTCGCCGATGTCCCAGTGCGGGTACAGCCCGATCACCACCGTCTGCGCGACCTCGCTGGATCGCCGCGCCCACACTCCGGCGATCGCGTCGAAGTAGCGCGCGGTGAACGGCTTGAGCAGCTCGTGCTGTCCGGGCGGCGCGATGCCGGCGATGATCGAGCGCGCGGTGATGTTGGCCAGGGTGTCGTCCTCGACCACCGTGGTCCAGGCCTGCTCCTTGACCTGAAGCTGGGGCCGTGCGGCCGCCGCCTGCGCGCCGTGCCGCTTCCCGGCGGCGGTCGGGTCGCGCTGCACCTCGGCGTCGATGAACGGTGTCGCGGGCCCGTCGGCGTCGATCTCGCCGGCCGCGGCCAGCGCGGTCACCAGCCGCCAGCGCAGGTCGGTGTCGATCTCCAGGCCCGCCAGGCCGAGGTCGGCGGGGTCGTGGTCGAGCAGGTCGGCCAGCACCACGACGTGCCGGGTCGACAGCACCGACGTGCACAGCGTGTTGACGAACGCGAGCTGGTGATCCGATCCGGGCTGCGCCGCGCGCGCCAGCTCCAGCAGCCGGTCGGCGAACTGCGGCCAGCCCTGCTCACACGCCCACCCCGGCTCGGCGTAGGAGGTCAGCGCGGTCTGGGCCTGCATCAGCAGCCGCTGCGCCACACCCACCTCGGTTTCGGCCTGCACCCCGCCGGCGACCAGCGCCACGAAGTCGCGGGCGCGCAGCTCGGCCTCGCGGGTCATCTCCCATGCCGCCGACCACACCAGCGAGCGGGGCAGCGGCTCGGCGATGTCGGCGATGCGCTCCAGCGCGGTCTGCAGCGACCGCGCGTCCAGCCGCAGCGAGCAATAGGTCAGGTCGTCGTCGTTGACCAGGATCAGCTGGCCTCGCGAAACCCCAACCAGCGCAGGGACTTCCGTCTTCGGGCCCTCGACGTCGAGCTCCTCGCGGTGCACCCGCACCAGCTTGCCGGCGCCGTCGTCGTCGTAGATGCCCACCGCCAGCCGGTGCACCCGCGTCTCACCCGCGCCCGGCTCGGCGCCGCTCTGGGTCACCGCGAATCGGGTGAACCTGCCGTCGGCGTCGACGTCGAAGTCGGGTCGCAGCGTGTTCAGACCGGTGGTCTTCAGCCACTGCCGGCCCCAGTCGGACAGGTCGCGGCCGGACGCCTTTTCCAGCGCCGCGATCAGATCGTCGAACGTGGCGTTGCCGTAGGCGTGCGCGCGGAAGTAATCGCGCAGCCCGGCCAGGAACTGCTCCAGCCCGACGTAGGCGACCAGCTGCTTGAGCACCGAAGCGCCCTTCGCGTAGGTGATTCCGTCAAAGTTCACCTCGACGGCGGCCAGGTCCGGGATCTCCGCGGCGATCGGGTGCGTCGACGGCAACTGGTCCTGACGGTACGCCCACGACTTTTCGACGGTGGCGAAGGTGGTCCAGGCCTCGGTGAATTCGGTTGCCTCGCTTTGGCACAACACCGACGCGAAGGTCGCGAACGACTCGTTGAGCCACAGGTCGTCCCACCACGTCATGGTCACCAGGTCGCCAAACCACATGTGCGCCATCTCGTGCAACACCGTCTCGGCGCGCCGCTCGTAGGACGCGCGGGTGACCTTGCTGCGGAACACGTAGTCCTCGAGGAAGGTCACCGCCCCGGCGTTTTCCATGGCGCCGGCGTTGAACTCCGGGACGAACAGCTGGTCGTACTTGCCGAACGCGTAGGGCAGGCCAAAGTTCTTGTGGTAGAAGCCGAATCCCTGCTTGGTCTGGGTGAACAACCGCTCGGCGTCCATGTGCGGGGCGAGCGAGGCGCGGCAATAGATGCCCAGCGGGATTTCGCCGTGCTCGTCGGTGTAGGAGTCTTTCCACTCGGCGTACGGGCCGGCGATCAGAGCCACCAGGTAGGTGCTCATCCGCGGCGTGGTGGCAAACGTGTGCACCCCGTCGCGCACCGACACGGGGGCGCCGTTGGAGATCACCTTCCAGTGTTTGGGGGCGACGACCCGCACGTCGAACGTCGCTTTGAGGTCGGGCTGGTCGAAGCAGGCGAACATGCGTTTGGCGTCGGCGGTTTCGAATTGCGAATACAGGTAGGTCTCGTCGTCCACCGGGTCGACGAAGCGGTGCAGCCCCTCGCCGGTGTTGGAGTAGCGGCAGTCGGCGTCGACGACGAGGGTGTTTCGCCTCTCGAGCGCCCGCAGCGGGATGCCGATCGATTCGTCGTACCCCGACACGTCGAGCTCGCGGCCGTTGAGCGTGGCGCCGCGCACCGTCTCGGCGGAGAGGTCGATGTACGTGTCGGCGCCGGGCAGCGCGTCGAACACCACGGTGGTGGTGGAGCGGAAGGTGCGTTCGCCGGGCGCCCCGGCGCCGTCGGTGACGTCGAGACTGATCTGATAGCCGTCGACGGTGATCAGGGCGGCGCGTTCGACGGCCTGGTCGCGGGTGAGGTTAGGAAGGACCACGCGTCCAACTTACGTGCCGAGCAGGGCGGGAACACCCGCGAGCGGCCTACGGTTGTGCCTGTAGGTGTCTTGACCGAGGAAAGGACTGCGCTATGCCCGACAAGAACCGAGCCGACTTCTGGTTCGATCCGCTGTGCCCGTGGTGCTGGATCACGTCGCGGTGGATCCTCGAGGTCGAGAAGGTCCGCGACATCGAGGTGCACTTCCACGTCATGAGCCTCGCGATCCTCAACGAGAACCGCGAAGGCCTGTCCGACAAGTACCGCGAGATGATGAAGCACGCGTGGGGCCCGGTGCGGGTGGCCATCGCCGCCGAGCAGGCGCACGGCGCCAAGGTGCTGGACCCGCTGTACACCGCGATGGGCACCCGGATCCACAACGAGGACAACAAGAACCTCGAGGAGGTCGTCAAGCTGGCGCTGGCCGACGCCGGCCTGCCGGCGGAACTCGCCGACGCGGCGACCAGCGAGGCCTACGACGAGGCGCTGCGCAAGAGCCACCACGCCGGGATGGACGCGGTCGGCGACGACGTCGGCACCCCGACCATCCACGTCAACGGGGTGGCGTTCTTCGGGCCGGTGCTGTCGAAGATCCCGCGCGGCGAGGAAGCCGGCAAGCTGTGGGACGCGTCGGTGACGTTCGCGTCCTACCCGCACTTCTTCGAACTCAAGCGGACCCGCACGGAGAAGCCCGAATTCGATTAGCGGGCATCCCGTGTAAGGATTGCGGGCATGCGCGTCTACCTCGGCTCTGACCACGCCGGATTCGAGCTCAAGCAGCACATCATCGCCCACCTCAAAGAGGCCGGGCACGAGCCGATCGATTGCGGCGCCTTCACCTACGACGCCGAGGACGACTACCCGGCGTTCTGCATCGCCGCCGCGACGCGCACCGTGGCAGACCCGGACAGCCTCGGCATCGTGCTGGGCGGGTCGGGCAACGGTGAGCAGATAGCGGCGAACAAGGTGCCGGGGGCGCGCTGCGCGCTGGCGTGGAGCGTCGAGACCGCGACGCTGGCCCGCGAGCACAACAACGCTCAGCTGATCGGCATCGGTGGCCGCATGCACACCGAGGCCGAGGCGCTGGCGATCGTCGACGCCTTCCTCAGCGCTCAGTGGTCGAAAGCCGAACGCCACCAACGCCGTATCGACATCCTCGCCGAATACGAACGCACCCACCAGGCGCCGCCGGTGCCCGGCGCCCAGGGCTGACGGTGCCCGAAGGGCACACCCTGCACCGGCTGGCCCGGTTGCACCAGCGCCGATACCGCCGGGCGCCGGTCGCGGTGTCCAGCCCGCAGGGGCGGTTCGCGGCGGATTTGGTGGACGGGCGGGTGCTGCGGCGGACCAGCGCCTGGGGCAAGCACCTGTTCCATCACTATGACGGCGGCCCGATCGTGCACGTGCATCTGGGCCTCTACGGCGCGTTCACCGAGTGGGAGCGCCCCGACGGCGCGCCGTTACCCGAAGCCGTCGGGCAGGTCCGGATGCGGATGGTGGGGCATGGCTACGGCACCGACCTGCGCGGCCCGACGGTGTGCGAGGTCATCGACGAGGGTCAGGTCAGCGACGTGCTGGCGCGGCTCGGCCCCGACCCGCTGCGCAGCGACGCCGACCCTGCGTGGGCGTGGTCACGAATAAGCAAGTCGCGCAGGCCCATTGGCGCGCTGTTGATGGACCAGACCGTCATCGCCGGCGTGGGCAACGTCTACCGCAACGAGCTGTTGTTCCGCCACCGCATCGACCCGTTCCGGCCCGGCCGGGCGATGGGGGAGGCGGAGTTCGACGCGGCGTGGACCGATCTGGTGGCGCTGATGAAGGTCGGCCTGCGGCGCGGCAAGATCGTCGTGGTGCTGCCCGAGCATGACCACGGTCCGCCGTCCTACCGGCCCGGGCGACCGCGGACATACGTCTACCGGCGGGCGGGGGAGGCGTGCCGGGTGTGCGGGGGCCCGGTGCGCACGGAGGTGTTGGAGGGCCGAAACGTGTTCTGGTGCCCGGCATGCCAGAAGTGACCAACCTCACCGCCGCGTCCGGCCGGGGAACGCGCAGGTCCGCGGGGCCGGCGGCGGCTGGCAGGAAACCCTAAGCAAGAAACGCTGGCGTCTATTGTTTGGGCGCGGCTTCGGCACGGGTATTGGTAGCCACCGTGAAACCTCTTCCACGTTTAGTTGCAACCGTTTTCGCGATATTCGTCGGTCTCGGGCTGGGGGGCCTCGGCGTCGCCACCGAGGCGCACGCGCAGCCCGGCCCGCTCCCGCAGTGGTGCCCCGGGGACTTCTGGGACCCGGGCTGGGGTGACAACTGGGACCGCGGGCATTGCCACGACAATTGGCGCGGTCCGGGTCCCAACCCCCACCCCGAGCCGTACCGGGGACCGGGTGGGCCCGGCTGGGGTCCCGGCGGCCCGGGTGGCCCCGGCGGCCCCGGCGGCCCCGGGTGGGACCATCACTGACCCGTATCAAAACAACTGCGCCCTGCCGACGAACGTTCGGCAGGGCGCGGTTTATGCGTGGGCGCGTTCGATGAGGCCCAGCGCGGCGTAGACCTCGTTGCTCAGCGCGAGGCTGCGCGGGTCCGCGTTGGCCTTGGTGGCGTCGAAACGATTCGCCACGTACGCGTAGCCGATTCGGTGCTCCAGGTCGACGAACCCGAACGAACCGCCCAGCCCGCCGTGGCCGAAGATCCGGGGGTTGGGCCCGTTGACGCAGCGCTGGTTGAGCATGTAGCCCAGGCCCCACCCGTGGTCGGCGACCCGGGGCCCGAGCACCAGATCGGTGTCGAAGCCGCCCTGCGACACCCGGACCCGCTCCATGTGCTCGCGGCTGAGGAGCTTCTCCTGCGCGAGCGCGTTATAGAAGGTCGCCAACCCCAACGCCGACACCTGGCCGTTGGTGCCCGGGAACTCCAACTCGCGCCACAACCGCAGGTCGTGCGAGCCCAGCTCGTCGTCGGGCGCGAATCCCATCGCGATGGACAGCCCCGCCTTGGGGTGTTCGGCCAGGCTGGCCGGGTAGCCGGGGGCCTGCGCCTCGGCCAGCAGGTCCCGGGCGTGCGGCTTGTTCACCCGCTCGGCGCAGCGGCGCTGCTCGGCGAGGGGCAGGCCGATGTGGACGTCGGCGCCCAGCGGTTCGGCCATCTCGGTGCGCAGGTATTGGCCGATGGTGCGGCCGGTGACGCGGCGGAACACCTCGCCGAGGATGAAGCCGAACGTGGTCATGTGGTAGCCCTGCGCGGTGCCGGGCTCCCACCAGGGTTCGGCGGCGGCGAGTTGCTCGCAGACGAAATCCCAGTCGGCGACGTCTTCCCAGCGCATCCGGGTGCGCGGTCCGATGACGCCGGAGCGGTGGCTCATCACCATGGCCAGCGTGATGGCTTCCTTGCCGGCCTGCCCGAACTCGGGCCAGTAGCGGGCCACCGGCGCGTGCAGATCGACCTCCCCGCGGTCGGCCAGCTGGTGCATACAGGTGGCCGACAGGCCCTTGGTGCCGGACAGCACCGTCGTCAGGGTGTTCTGTCGCCAGGGCCGGGTGCCGGCGGCGTTGGCCCAGCCGCCCCAGAGGTTGACCACGAGGTCTCCGTCGACCCACACCGCGACGGCCGCGCCAACCTCTTTGCCCTGCGCGAAGTTGCGCTCGAACGCGTCGCGCACCCCGTCGAACTGGGACGCGCAGGAGCCCTGGACGGCGGCGTGGCTCATGGCCCCCCCTGTTGCGTCGCGTCAGCGTTTACCCGAGCGGGCGACGGGAATCGAACCCGCGTAGCTAGTTTGGAAGACTAGGGCTCTACCATTGAGCTACGCCCGCAAGCTTTAGTCGAGCGAGACTGTATCTGGCGGCGAACTTCAAATCTAATCGAAGCGGTTCTGTGATGCCTCCGTGAGGTCCCGGGCGTCTTGACGGTCCCCTGCGAGGCCAATGCCCCCGGGCCGTAGGATTTCCAGGTCAGCGCGGGGTGTAGCGCAGCTTGGTAGCGCATCCGCTTTGGGAGCGGAAGGCCGCAGGTTCAAATCCTGTCACCCCGACAACACTGGCCCGATCCACCGAACACCGAGGAGCACACCCGTGAAGAGCAGCGTCGAGCAGTTGAGCCCCACCCGGGTGCGCATCAACGTGGAGGTGCCGTTCACCGAACTCGAGCCCGACTTCCAGCGGGCCTACAAGGAGCTGGCCAAGCAGGTCAGGCTGCCCGGGTTCCGGCCCGGCAAGGCGCCGGCCAAGCTGCTCGAGGCCCGGTTCGGCCGGGAGGCGATGCTCGACCAGGTCGTCAACGAGGCGTTGCCCTCCCGCTACGGCCAGGCGGTCGCCGAGGCGGAAGTCGAGCCGCTCGGCCAGCCCAGCATCGAGGTCACCAAGAAGGAGTATGGCGAGGAGCTGGCCTTCACCGCCGAAGTCGACATCCGCCCCAAGATCGACCTCCCGGACCTGAGCTCGTTGCAGGTCTCGGTCGACCCGATCGAGGTCAGCGACGACGACGTCGACGCCGAGCTGCAGTCGCTGCGCGCCCGGTTCGGCACCCTCAAGGGCGTCGACCGTCCGGTGGCCGACGGCGACTTCGTCTCCATCGATCTGTCTGCCACCGTCGACGGCGAGGAGGTGCCGGGCGCGGCGGCGGAGGGACTTTCCCACGAGGTCGGCTCCGGCCGGCTCATCGCCGGACTGGACGACGCGCTGGTCGGCCTGTCCGTCGACGAGTCGAAGGAATTCACCGCGCAGTTGGCGACCGGCGAGCACGCCGGCAAGGACGCGCAGGTCACCGTGACCGTGAGGTCGATCAAGGAGCGCGAACTTCCCGAGGCCGACGACGAGTTCGCGCAATTGGCAAGCGAATTCGACACGATCGACGAGTTGCGGTCCAACCTGCGCGAGCAGGTGGGTCGCGTCAAGCGCGCCCAGCAGGCGGAGCAGATCCGCGACGCCACGATCGACGCGCTGCTCGAGCAGGTCGAGGTGCCGCTGCCGGAGGCCATCGTCAAGGCCCAGGTCGACAGCGCCGTGCACAACGCGCTGCACGGCTTCGACCACGACGAGGCCAAGCTCGCCGAGGCGCTGCACGAGCAGGGCAAGTCGCGCCAGCAGTTCGAGGTCGACGCGCACAACGCCGCCGAGTCCGACGTCAAGAAGCAGCTGTTGCTGGACGCGCTTGCCGATGAGCTGGAAATCAAGGTCGGCCAGGACGACCTGACCGAGCGGCTGGTGATGACCTCCCGGCAGTACGGCATCGAGCCGCAGCAGCTGTTCGCGTATCTGCAGGAGAACAACCAGCTGCCGGCGATGTTCGCCGACGTGCGCCGCGGGCTGGCCATCGCCGCCGCGGTCGAGGCGGCGACGGTCACCGACACCGACGGCAACACCATCGACACCAGTGAGTTCTTCGGCAAGCGCCCGCAGGCTGACGAGGCCGAGGGGGCCGAGGGGGCCGAGGCCCCCGACGACGAAGCGGAATGACCCGCCGTGACGCTGTGAGCGAACGCGGCCATTTCGGGGGCGGCGCGGCCGCCACACGGCGGGCCGGTTGGTTAGGGTCGGAGCATAGAAGAACTCGAGAAAGCAGGTAACCCAGTCGTGACCGACATGCGTTCACCCTCGCAGGGCCTCAACCTCACGGACTCCGTCTATGAGCGCTTGCTCTCCGAGCGCATCATCTTTCTGGGTTCGGAGGTCAACGACGAGGTCGCCAACCGGCTGTGCGCTCAGATCCTGCTGCTCGCCGCCGAGGACGCCGACAAGGACATCTCGCTGTACATCAACTCGCCGGGCGGATCGATCAGCGCCGGGATGGCGATCTACGACACCATGGTGCTTGCGCCGTGCGACATCGCCACCTACGCGATGGGCATGGCCGCGTCGATGGGCGAGTTCCTGTTGGCGGCCGGCACCAAGGGCAAGCGCTACGCGCTGCCGCACGCCCGCATCCTGATGCACCAGCCGCTGGGCGGGGTGACCGGAAGCGCGGCCGACATCGCCATCCAGGCCGAGCAGTTCACGGTCATCAAGAAGGAGATGTTCCGGCTGAACGCCGAATTCACCGGCCAGTCGATCGAGCGCATCGAGGCCGATTCCGACCGTGACCGCTGGTTCACCGCCCAGGAGGCCCTGGAGTACGGATTCGTCGACCACATCATCACCCGCGCCGCCCACATCGTTAACGGAGAAGCCCAGTGAACCCTCAGCACCCCCAGACCCAGCCCCAGGCGCGGTACATCCTTCCGTCGTTCATCGAGCACTCCAGCTTCGGCGTCAAGGAATCCAACCCCTACAACAAGCTGTTCGAGGAGCGCATCATCTTCCTCGGCGTCCAGGTCGACGACGCGTCGGCGAACGACATCATGGCGCAGCTGCTCGTGCTGGAGTCGCTGGACCCGGACCGCGACATCACCATGTACATCAACTCGCCCGGCGGCGGCTTCACGTCGCTGATGGCGATCTACGACACCATGCAGTACGTGCGCGCCGACATCCAGACGGTGTGCCTGGGCCAGGCCGCCTCGGCCGCGGCGGTGTTGCTGGCCGCCGGGACGCCGGGCAAGCGGATGGCGCTGCCCAACGCGCGCGTGCTGATCCACCAGCCCTCGCTGTCGGGTGTGATCCAGGGCCAGTTCTCGGATCTGGAGATCCAGGCGGCCGAGATCGAGCGGATGCGCACGCTGATGGAGACCACGCTGGCCCGCCACACCGGCAAGGACGCGTCGGTCATCCGCAAGGACACCGACCGCGACAAGATCCTGACCGCCGACGAGGCCAAGGACTACGGGATCATCGACACCGTCCTCGAGTACCGCAAGCTGTCGGCGCAGACGGCTTAGCCTCGGCGCCTCTCGCCGAACGTGCCCTCAGGGCGCGCTTTTGGCCGATTATTCGCCCTGACGGCACGCTCGGCGGACGTCGGCGATGTCGGCCGGGCCCACCCGGCAGCAGCCGCCGACGATGCGGGCGCCCGCCGCCACCCACTGCGCCGCCAGCCGCGCGGAGAAGCGTCGCGGACCGACCCACGCCCGTCCGTCCCAGCGCTCACCGCTGTTCGGGTAGACGATCACCGGCTTGCCGACGGCCGATGCGCCCTCGATCGCCGGCGCCACGTCCTCGGGCGCGCAGCAGTTGACGCCGATCGCGACGATCTCGGGCACCCCGGCCGCCACGGCGAACGCGTCGGCCAGGGGTTGTCCGGCGCGGGTCCGCGTCCCGTCGACGGTGTAGCTCAGCCACGCCGGCACCCCGACCGAGCGCACCAGCGCGACGAGCGCCTCGGCCTCGTCGACGTCGGGCACGGTCTCACACGCCAGCACGTCGGCCCCGGCGTCGGCCAGGATCTCCAGCCGGGGCCGGTGCCACCGCGTCAGGGCCGCGACCGACAGGCCGTAGCGCCCGCGATATTCCGACCCGTCGGCCAGCGCGGCGCCGTACGGGCCGACCGAGGCGGCGACGACGAAGCCGTGCGCGCCGGCTTCGTCGCGGGCGGCCCCGGCGAGTTCGACGCTGCGGCGCAGCAACGCCGTCGCCGCGCGCCGGTCGATTCCGCGCGCAGCGAACCCCTCGAACGACGCCTGGTAGCTCGCCGTCGTCGCGATCGCGGCGCCCGCGCGAAAGTACGCGGCGTGGACGGCGGCGATCTCGTGCGGCGCGTCGGCCAGCAGCCTGGCCGACCACAACGGGTCGGACAGGTCGTGCCCGCGCGCCTCCAGCTCGGTGGCCAGGCCGCCGTCGCTGATCAGTACGGACTCGCCGGGCCCGGAAAACCCGACTGCCGATCCCACTCGGTAAATGTAGGGTTGTTGGCGCGGACCGGACTCGCTCGGGTCACGACCGCGACACGCCAAAGGCACGGAATGCGCGTCTCGGCGAGTGAGGGGGCCCGTCTGGCTATATGTTTCATTCAGACGGAAGAGCATGAACGTCCCACGAACTCCCTCGAATATCAAAGACGCGATTCGGCGGTAATGGTCGCGGGGGGCCCGAGCAAGCGGGTAGCGTCGGGGAATACATGCGGGATAGCACGACGAACGGCGAACAGGAAGTAGGCCCTCAGCACCATGGCGCGCATCGGAGACGGCGGCGACCTGCTTAAGTGCTCGTTCTGCGGGAAGAGCCAAAAGCAGGTCAAGAAACTCATTGCTGGTCCCGGTGTGTACATCTGCGATGAGTGCATCGACCTCTGCAACGAGATCATCGAAGAGGAACTCGCCGACGCCGACGACGTCAAGCTCGACGAACTGCCCAAGCCCGCCGAGATCCGGGAATTCCTGGAGGGCTACGTCATCGGGCAGGACACCGCCAAGCGCACGCTGGCCGTCGCGGTCTACAACCACTACAAGCGCATCCAGGCCGGCGAGAAGGGCCGCGACTCCCGGTCCGAGCCGGTGGAGCTGACCAAGTCCAACATCTTGATGCTCGGGCCCACCGGCTGTGGCAAGACCTACCTGGCCCAGACGCTGGCCAAGATGCTCAACGTGCCGTTCGCGATCGCCGACGCCACGGCGCTGACCGAGGCCGGCTACGTCGGCGAGGACGTCGAGAACATCCTGCTCAAACTCATCCAGGCCGCCGACTACGACGTCAAGCGCGCCGAGACCGGCATCATCTACATCGACGAGGTCGACAAGATCGCGCGCAAGAGCGAGAACCCGTCGATCACCCGTGACGTTTCCGGGGAGGGCGTGCAGCAGGCCCTGCTGAAGATCCTGGAGGGCACCCAGGCGTCGGTCCCGCCGCAGGGCGGCCGCAAGCACCCGCATCAGGAGTTCATCCAGATCGACACCACCAACGTGCTGTTCATCGTCGCGGGTGCGTTCGCCGGGCTGGAGAAGATCATCTACGAGCGGGTCGGCAAGCGCGGCCTGGGCTTCGGCGCCGAGGTCCGCTCCAAGGCCGAGATCGACACCACCGATCACTTCGCCGACGTGATGCCCGAGGACCTCATCAAGTTCGGCTTGATCCCCGAATTCATCGGGCGGCTGCCGGTCGTCGCGTCGGTCACCAACCTGGACATGGAGTCGTTGGTCAAGATCCTGTCGGAGCCGAAGAACGCTCTCGTCAAGCAGTACACGCGGCTGTTCGAAATGGACGGCGTGGAACTGGAATTCACCGACGACGCGCTGGAGGCGATCGCCGATCAGGCGATCCACCGCGGCACGGGCGCCCGCGGCCTGCGGGCGATCATGGAGGAAGTCCTGCTGCCGGTGATGTACGACATCCCGAGCCGCGACGACGTCGCCAAGGTCGTGGTGACCAAGGAGACCGTGCAGGACAACGTGCTGCCGACGATCGTGCCGCGCAAGCCGTCGCGCAGCGAGCGGCGCGACAAGACCGCCTAGCGTTTTCTCGATCCCGGCCGCCTGAGGCTTGAACAGCTCCGACGCGGTTCCCCGTCGCCTGGCGCGCGCGCTGGACACACTGAACTTCCTGCTGGCCGACGTTCGCGACGGGTTGGGCCCGTACCTCTCCATTTACCTTCTGCTGACGCACCATTGGGACCAGAGGTCGATCGGGTTCGTCATGGCGGTCGGCGGCATCGGGGCGATCGTGGCCCAGGCCCCGGCCGGTGCGCTGGTGGACCGGACGACGGCCAAGCGGGCGGTGATCATCGGCGGCGCGCTGACGGTCACCGCCGGATCGCTGGCGATGCCGTTGTTCCCGGGCTTTTACTCAATCTCAGTCCTTCAGGCGTTCACCGGGATCGCCGGCTCGGTGTTCGCGCCGGCGCTGGCGGCGATCACCCTCGGCGTCGTCGGCCCGCGGCTCTTCTCTCGGCGGGTCGGGCGAAACGAGGCGTTCAACCACGCGGGCAATGCATCGGCCGCCGCAATCACCGGCGGCCTGGCCTACTTCTTCGGACCCGTGGTGGTGTTCTGGGTGCTTGCCGCGATGGCCGCCGGGAGCGTGCTCGCGACCCTGCGGATTCCGGGCGACGCGATCGATCACGACGTCGCGCGCGGCATGGACCACGCCCGCGGCGAGCCGCACCGGCAACCGTCGCGGCTGTCGGTGCTGCTGCACAACCGCAGGCTGATGATTTTCGCCGCGACGGTCATCGCCTTCCATTTCGCCAACGCGGCGATGCTTCCACTGGTCGGCCAGTTGCTGGCGCTGCACAACAAGGACGTCGGGACCGCGCTGATGGCGGGCTGCATCGTGGCCGCGCAGGTGGTCATGGTGCCGGTCGCCTACCTCGCCGGGGCCAAGGCCGATTCCTGGGGCCGCAAGCCGATCTTCCTGGCCGGCTTCGCGGTGCTGGCGGCGCGCGGGTTCCTCTACACGTTGTCGGGCAACCCTTATTGGCTGGTCGGCGTCCAACTGCTCGACGGCGTGGGAGCCGGGGTGTTCGGCGCGCTGTTCCCCCTCGTCGTGCAGGACGTGACGCACGGGACCGGCCGGTTCAACGTCAGCCTGGGGGCGGTGACGGCCGCGACGGGCATCGGCGCCTCGGTGTCGAACCTGGTCGCGGGCTCGATCGTGGTCGCGGGCGGCTACAACGCCGCCTTCGCGTTCCTCGGCGCGCTGGCCGCCGCGGGCCTCGTCCTGTATGCCGTCGCGATGCCGGAAACCGCGCCGGCGAAGCTCCGCGCCACGTCAGGGCGGCCGACGTGACCAACAACACAGTTTTGCCCCGTTGGCCCCACCATTCCCGCCCTGACTACGGCTTTTTACACAAAATCCGCTATGTGTAATGTGGCCGAGACGCTCATGCGGCCCTTAGAGAAGTGCCATAATTGGTACTGCTAGTGACACACAGCTCGAGGCGCGGGAGTCGCCTGATTTGGCGCGTACCCTAAAGCTCCAGCAGAGTGCCTATCCGGATGACGAATGGAAGGCGGAGACGTGGATCCGAACGGCAGCGGAGCCGGGTCTGACTCTGGTAATGGCTCCTCTCGGAACGGATCCGACCGTCAGCGCATAGAACAGGTCGTCATTCGCTTCGCCGGGGACTCCGGCGACGGGATGCAGCTGACCGGCGACCGGTTCACGTCGGAGGCGGCGCTCTTCGGAAACGACCTCGCGACCCAGCCGAACTACCCCGCCGAGATCCGCGCCCCCGCAGGCACCTTGCCCGGGGTCTCGTCCTTCCAGATTCAGATCGCCGACTACGACATCCTGACCGCCGGCGACCGCCCCGACGTCCTCGTTGCCATGAACCCCGCGGCGCTGAAGGCCAACATCGGCGACCTGCCGCGCGGCGGCATGGTCATCGCGAACTCCGACGAGTTCACCAAGCGCAACCTGACGAAGGTGGGCTACATCACCAACCCGCTGGAGTCCGACGAGTTGTCCGACTACGTCGTGCATTCCGTCGCGATGACGACGCTGACGCTCGGGGCCGTCGAGGCGATCGGCGCCTCGAAGAAGGATGGCCAGCGCGCCAAGAACATGTTCGCGCTCGGCCTGTTGTCGTGGATGTACGGGCGGCCGATCGAGGCCAGCGAGAAGTTCATCCGGGAGAAGTTCGCCCGCAAGCCCGACATCGCCGAGGCCAACGTGCTCGCGCTGAAGGCGGGCTGGAACTACGGCGAAACCACCGAGGCGTTCGGCACCACCTACGAGGTGTCCCGGGCCTCCCTGCCGTCGGGCGAATACCGCCAGATCTCCGGCAACACCGCGCTGGCGTACGGCATCGTCACCGCCGGCCAGCTGGCCGGCATCCAGGTCGTGCTCGGCAGTTACCCGATCACGCCGGCCTCGGACATCCTGCACGAGCTGTCCAAGCACAAGAACTTCAACGTGATCACCTTCCAGGCCGAGGACGAGATCGGCGGCATCTGCGCGGCGATCGGGGCCTCCTACGGCGGCGCCCTCGGCGTCACCAGCACGTCCGGCCCCGGCATCTCGCTGAAGTCCGAGGCGCTGGGCCTCGCGGTGATGACCGAGCTGCCGCTGCTGGTCATCGACGTCCAGCGGGGCGGCCCGTCGACGGGGCTGCCCACCAAGACCGAGCAGGCCGACCTGCTGCAGGCGCTGTACGGCCGCAACGGCGAATCGCCGGTGGCGGTGGTGGCGCCGCGATCGCCGTCCGACTGCTTCGAGACCGCCATCGAGGCGGTGCGCATCGCGGTGTCGTACCACACCCCGGTGATCGTGCTGTCCGACGGCGCGATCGCCAACGGGTCGGAGCCGTGGCGCATCCCGGATGTCGGCTCGCTGCAACCGATCACGCACACCTTCGCCAAGCCGGACGAGCCCTTCCAGCCGTACAACCGCGACCCGGAGACCCTGGCCCGGCAGTTCGCCGTCCCGGGCACGCCGGGGCTCGAGCACCGCATCGGTGGCCTGGAGGCCGCCAACGGCTCCGGCAACATCTCCTACGAGCCGGTGAACCACGACCTCATGGTCCGCATCCGCCAGGCCAAGATCGACGGCATCGCCGTTCCCGAACTGGAGGTCGACGACCCGACCGGGGACGCCGAGCTGCTGCTGATCGGGTGGGGGAGCTCCTACGGCCCGATCGGCGAGGCCTGCCGGCGCGCGCGGCGCAAGGGCATCAAGGTCGCCCACGCCCACCTGCGCCACCTCAGCCCGTTCCCGCCGAACCTGGGCGACGTGCTGCGCCGCTACCCGATGGTGGTGTGCCCGGAAATGAACCTGGGCCAGCTCGCGCTGATCCTGCGCGGCAAGTACCTGGTCGACGTGCAATCGGTCACCAAGGTGCAGGGTGTGGCGTTCCTCGCCGACGAGATCGGGCGCCTCATCCGCGCCGCGCTCGGCGGAACACTGGCCGAAATCGAGCAAGACAAGAAGATGGTCGCCAGAATGGCGGCAGCAACGGTTGGAGCGGGAGCTAGCGAATGACCGACCTGGTTGGCGCGGACCTCGGGGTCACCCCGAGGCTGACCAAGAACGACGGGGTCCCGACGGTGTCCACGGAGGACCCGCCGCAGAAGGCCAAGGACTTCACCAGCGACCAGGAGGTGCGTTGGTGCCCGGGCTGCGGTGACTACGTCATCCTCAACACCATCCGCCAATTCCTGCCCGAGCTGGGGCTGCGCCGCGAGAACATCGTCTTCATCAGCGGCATCGGCTGCTCGAGCCGGTTCCCGTATTACCTCGAGACCTACGGCTTCCATTCCATCCACGGCCGCGCGCCGGCCATCGCCACCGGCCTCGCGCTGGCCCGCGAGGACCTTTCGGTGTGGGTGGTGACCGGCGACGGTGACGCGCTGTCGATCGGGGGCAACCACCTGATCCACGCGCTGCGCCGCAACGTCAACATCACCATCCTGCTGTTCAACAACCGGATCTACGGCCTGACCAAGGGCCAGTACTCGCCGACGTCGGAGGTCGGCAAGATCACCAAGTCGACGCCGATGGGTTCGCTCGACCAGCCGTTCAACCCGGTATCGCTGGCGCTGGGCGCCGAGGCCACCTTCGTCGGTCGCGCGCTGGACTCCGACCGCGCCGGGCTGACCGAGGTGCTCCGCGCCGCCGCCGAACACCGCGGCGCCGCCGTCGTCGAAATCCTGCAGGACTGCCCGATCTTCAACGACGGCTCCTTCGACGCGCTGCGCAAGGAGGGCGCCGAGGAGCGGGTGATCAACGTCCGCCACGGCGAGCCAATTGTGTTCGGCGCCAACGGCGAATACTGCGTGGTGAAGTCCGGCTTCAGCCTCGAGGTGGCCAAGACCGCCGACGTGAGCGTCGACGAGATCGTCGTGCACGACGCGCACGCCGACGACTCGGCCTACGCGTTCGCGCTGTCGAGGCTGTCGGACCAAAACCTCGACCACACCGTGCTGGGCATCTTCCGCAACATCAGCCGGCCCACCTACGACGACGCGGCCCGCTCCCAGGTCCGCACCGCGCAGGCATCGAAGCCGTTCGACTCCACCGCCCTGCAGTCGCTGCTGACCGGGCGCGACACCTGGACCGTCGACTGACGTGGCCGAGCAGATGCCCGACGCAGTGTCACTGGCCGGGGTAATAGTCGCTGGGGGAGAGTCGCGGCGCATGGGCCGCGACAAGGCCACCTTGCCGGGCCCCGGGGGAGCCGCCACGATGGCCGAGTATGTCGTCGGCATCGTGGCGCAGCGCTGCGAACCGGTGTTCGTGATGGCCGCCCCGGGACAACCGTTGCCTGCGCTGCAGGCCCGCATCATCCGCGACGACGTGCGCGGGCTGGGACCGCTGCCGGCGACCGGGCGGGGACTGCGCGCGGCCGCGGAGGCGGGCGCGCGGTACGCGTTCGTCTGCGCCGTCGACATGCCGCTGCTGAACGCCGACGTGATCGACGATCTCGTCCGCCTCGCCACCGAGACCGACGCCGAGGTGGTGTTGCCGTGGGACGGTCGCAGCCACTACCTGGCGGCGGTGTACCGCACCGATCTGGCCGATCGGATCGAGGCGCTGGTCGCCGCAGGCGAGCGCAAGATGAGCGCCCTGATCGACGCCTCCGACGCCCAGCAAATCGTGCTGCCGGATTCGCGCCCGCTGACCAACGTCAACACGGACGCCGAACTGCGCGCGGTGGTGCGGACCGGCGCCTGAGGGCGCGCGCCCGCACTTCATTTGCCCGGTCCGATTAAGTAATTCGTTCGCTGCCATTGTTTCGGCATCGAACAATTTGGCGCGGCTTATTTTTAAGCCATTCAAATGGGCCGACAACCCGTGGATTGAGCGGCTTTGGCCCCGTCCCGTATCCCCTTGAGGCGCAGCAACATTCGGATGCCGCGCCGGGAAGCCCCGCGGTCACCCGCCACGGAATGCCGTCAGGCTGACGGGAAATCGACGGTCCGACGTGAAAGCCATTGAAGTGGCGAGCATCCCATCGGGGTCGAACGAAAGGCCTTGCAGCACCGCTTCGTTCGATCAAAGGAGAGATGCCGAGCCACTCGTGCGGGGGCGTGTCGCCCTGCAACCGCACGTATCTTGTTGTATTGTGCGCCGGTTCGCCGTCACGGTGCGATACCCATCGCGCCGTAAGGAGCCGTGGCCGTGGCCGAAACCGCGTGTGCCAGCTCACAAAATCGCCGTGATTCGGCTCACGATTTGATTGTTCCGGCCCCGGCTGGGCACCGTTCGAAAACGCGCGGTTGACCTGCGGAGATCGTTAGGCGACCGCGGCGTGATCGGCTCGTTACCGAACCGAGATATCCGTTTTCCGAAGATGACGAACGCGGCCCGGTTTCGTACGGTCCCTGGTAGCCCGAAAACGGGTTAACGGAAAAGTAATCGACAACCGAATCACGGACCCGCGTGTGAGCGGGGCTGCGGGCGGCAGGGCCGCCTCGCGGCCCGGGGTTCTACCCCGCCGGGCATATCGAACGCCCGCCGCTGCGTGCCTGAACGAGACGGCACGTCCCAGAGCACCTTCGAGCACCAATCACGACCTTCGGCCCACCCCGGTGGGTCTGCTTTGGCGCGCGCGCACCGCGAAAGGAAGAAATTTGAAGAACGTCCGCAAGACGCTCATCCTCGCCGCGATCACCGGCACCCTGGTGACGGTGCCTTCCGCCACCGCCACCGCGGAACCGATGGGCTTTGACCCGAACGTTCCCCCCGCCGGGGCTGCGCCCGACGCACCCCCGCCACCGGCCCCGGACGCCCCGGCGCCGGCTCCGGCCGGCTTCGACCCGAACGTTCCGCCGCCGCCGGCGCCGGACGCCCTGGCGCCCGTTGACCTGCCTCCGGACGCCCCGCCGCCCCCGCCGGTGCACAAGGCGTACAGCGTCAACTGGGACGCCATCGCGCAGTGCGAGTCGGGTGGCAACTGGGGGATCAGCACCGGTAACGGCTTCTCCGGTGGCCTGCAGTTCACCTCGAGCACCTGGCACGCCAACGGTGGCTCGGGGTCGCCGGCCAGCGCGAGCCGCGAGGAGCAGATCCGGGTGGCCGAGAACGTGCTGCACACGCAGGGCATCGGCGCGTGGCCGGTCTGCGGTCGGCGCGGCTGATCCCCGTAGACGCACCTCTTGAGGGGTAAGTAATGCCGGGCCTTGCGGCCCGGCATTACTTGTCTCGGGGTCGGGTAGCGTCGGGCCGATGACCGCAACGCCTCGCGAGTTCGACATCGTGTTGTACGGGGCGACCGGCTTCGTCGGGAAGCTGACCGCCGAATACCTGGCCCGCGCCGGATCGGGCGCGCGGATCGCGCTGGCGGGCCGGTCGCCGGACCGGCTGCGGGCCGTTCGCGACACCCTGGGCGACGCCGCGCAAGACTGGCCGGTCCTGGTGGCCGACGCGGCGAAGCCGTCGACGCTGGACGAGATGGCCGCCCGGACCCGCGTCGTCGTCACCACGGTCGGGCCCTACAGCCGCTACGGACTGCCGCTGGTCGCCGCGTGCGCGGCCGCGGGCACCGACTACGCCGACCTGACCGGGGAGGCGACGTTCGTTCGCGAGAGCATCGACCTCCATCACAAGCAGGCCGCCGACACCGGCGCCCGCATCGTGCACTCGTGCGGGTTCGATTCGGTCCCGTCGGACCTGAGCGTGTACGCGTTGTACCGCGCGGCGCAGCGGGACGGCGCCGGCGAGCTCGGGGACACGCACCTGGTGGTGCGCTCCCTGGCGGGTGGGCTCTCCGGCGGCACCATCGCGTCGGGCGTGGAGATCATGGACGCCGCATCGCGCCACCCCGAGGTGCGCCGCGAGCTCCTCGACCCCTACACGTTGAGCACCGACCGCGGCGCGGAGCCCGAACTGGGCCGCCAGCCCGACCTGCCCTGGCGCCGCGGGCGCCAGATCGCGCCCGAACTGTCCGGCATGTGGACCGCCGGATTCCTGATGGCGCCCTACAACACCCGCATCGTGCGGCGCAGCAACGCGCTGCTGGACTGGGCGTACGGCCGGCGGTTCCGGTACGACGAGAACATGAGCGTCGGATCGTCGGCCCTCGCGCCGGTGGCGTCGGCCGTGATGAGCGGGGTCGGCAATGCGATGTTCGGGCTGGGCAGCCGCTACTTCCGGCTCCTGCCGCGCCGCCTGGTCGAGCGGGTCCTTCCCAAGCCGGGCACCGGTCCCAGCGAGGCGGCCCGCGAGCGCGGCCACTACCGCATCGAGACCTACACCACAACGACCACCGGCGCCCGCTACGTGGCGCGCATGGCGCAGCAGGGTGACCCCGGTTACAAGGCGACGGCGGTGCTGCTGGGGGAGTGCGGCCTGGCCCTCGCGCTGGACCGGGACAAACTGTCCGACCTGCTCGGCGTGCTGACGCCCGCGACGGCGATGGGCGACGCGTTGCTGGCGCGATTCCCCGCCGCCGGCGTGTCGTTGGAAACCGAACGACTGCACTGACGCGGGGGACGTCGGGCCCCAAATCCGCCTTGCCCGAAGGGTGTTGGCCGAGACCGGATCGGACTACTGTCGTAATCGACTTGGCTTTACATCCTTTTGATGAAGGTGGACACCGATGGCCGGTCTCGATGATCTGTATACGCAAATTCCCACTTCTGAAATCGCGAGCAGACTGGGCGCCGACGAAGGCGAAGTCGACAACGCTGTGCACACGCTGGTGCCGGCCCTGCTTGGCGGACTGCAGCAGAACTCTCAAGATCCCGAGCACGCGAGCAGGATCGAGTCCATGGCGACCGGCCAGGCCGCCCGCGGCCTGCTCGACACCGGTGGCGGCGAAGACAGCGGGCACCAGGCGGTAGCTGCGCTCTTCGGCGGTGCCGACGCCGACCACGTCGCTTCGGCGCTTGCCGAGAGCGGGGGCGGCAACCGTGAGCTGCTCAGGCAGTTGCTGCCGGTCGTGCTGCCAATCGTGCTGGCATACATCGGAAAACAGCTGGGCTCCGGCGGCGAGAGTGGTGCGGCGCAGAAAAAGGAGTCGGCCTCCGGTGGCGGCCTCGGTGAGGTGCTGGGCAGCATCCTCGGGAGCGGCTCCGGCGACAAATCCCTCGGCGGCATCCTCGGCAACGTGTTGAGCGGCAAGGGGGGCGCCCTCGGAGATCTCCTCGGTGGCCTGCTCGGCGGCAAGAGGTAGCGCCGCGGCCTTTCGGGTCGACCCGGATTGTTCACGGCCAGTTCGCCGATGCTTCCGATCCCGTCGAATTCGGGGCTGCCTACGGCGAACCAAGATGAGTAGGTTTGTCCTTATCGGACAAGGGAAATAACGTCCGACCCCCATCGGCCGGACGGCGACGACGAGAGGGGAATGCAGTGTCGGACACACTCACCGCAGGACAGAAGCTGGTGCGGGGCGAGGCGCTCACCTCGCATAACGGCGCCTACACCCTCACGCTGCAGGACGACGGCAACCTGGTGCTGGCCGCGCGCGGCCAGACGCTCTGGGCCACGGGGACCGACGGCCAGGATGTGGTGCGGGCGGAGGTGCAACCGGACGGCAATTTCGTTGTGTACACGGCGGACAAGCCGGTGTGGCACACCGACACCCAGGGCAAGAAGGATGTCAAGCTCGTCCTCCAGGACGACCGCAACCTGGTGCTCTACGCCGCCGACGGGGCGGCCTGGTCGACCAAGACCGAGACCGACGCGCCGCCCCCGGAGCCCGCCGCCGAGGAGGCCGAACCGCAAGCCGCTTCGGAAGACGTCGCGGAACCGGCCGCGGAGGAAGTGCCCGAGGCCGCCCCGGAGCCGGCGCCGGAACCCGCCGTCCGGACCTACACCGTGGAGCCGGGCGACACCCTGTGGGCCATCGCGGAGCGCTTCTACGGCGACGGAAGCAAATTCCAGGCGATCGCCGACGCCAGCGGCATCCCCAACCCGGACTCGATTCAGCCCGGCCAAGTGCTGACCATTCCCTGATCATCGAGACGGTGGTAGCGGTCGAATCCGTGTGACCAGGCGGATTCGGCCGCTTACACGCGGGCAAACGAGTCTCCCTAGAATTGACCGGTGACCGCCAGCCCCTCAGCCGCCGCCGACCTGCCCAAGTCGTGGGAACCGGCCGCGATGGAGGGCGCGATCTACCAGAAGTGGCTAGATGCGGGCTACTTCAAGGCGGACGCGAGCAGCTCGAAGCCCGCCTACTCGATCGTGCTGCCGCCGCCGAACGTCACCGGCAGCCTGCACATGGGCCACGCGCTGGAACACACGATGATGGACGCCCTGACCCGCCGCAAGCGCATGCAGGGCTACGAGGTGCTGTGGCAGCCGGGGATGGACCACGCCGGCATCGCGACGCAGAGCGTGGTGGAAAAGCAGCTCGCCGTCGACGGCAAGACCAAGGAGGACTTCGGCCGGGAATTGTTCGTCGACAAGGTGTGGGACTGGAAGCGTGAGTCCGGCGGCGCCATCGGCGGGCAGATGCGCCGGCTCGGCGACGGCGTGGACTGGAGCCGCGACCGCTTCACCATGGACGAGGGCCTGTCGCGCGCGGTGCGCACCATCTTCAAGCGGCTCTACGACGCCGGGCTGATCTACCGGGCCGAGCGCCTGGTCAACTGGTCGCCGGTGCTCGAAACCGCGCTCTCCGACATCGAGGTCAACTACGAGGAGGTCGAGGGCGAGCTGGTGTCCTTCCGGTACGGCTCACTCGACGACGCGCAACCCCACATCGTGGTCGCCACCACGCGGGTCGAGACGATGCTCGGCGACACCGCGATCGCGGTGCACCCCGACGACGAGCGCTACCGCGACCTGGTCGGCACCACCCTGCCGCACCCCTTTCTGGACCGCGAACTCGTCATCGTCGCCGACGAGCACGTCGACCCCGAATTCGGCACGGGCGCAGTCAAAGTCACGCCCGCGCACGACCCCAACGACTTCGAGATCGGGCTGCGCCACGAGCTGCCGATGATCTCGATCATGGACACCAAGGGCCGAATCGCCGGCACCGGAACGCAATTCGACGGCATGGACCGCTTCGCGGCCCGGGTCGCCGTGCGGGAGGCACTGGCGGCGCAGGGCCGGGTCGTCGCGGAAAAGCGACCCTACCTGCACAGCGTCGGGCACTCCGAGCGCAGCGGCGAACCGATCGAGCCGCGGCTGTCGCTGCAGTGGTGGGTCCGGGTGGAATCGCTGGCCAAGGCCGCCGGCGACGCGGTTCGCAACGGGGACACCGTGATTCATCCCGCCAGCATGGAACCGCGCTGGTTCGCCTGGGTCGACGACATGCACGATTGGTGCATCTCTCGCCAGCTGTGGTGGGGCCACCGCATCCCGATCTGGTACGGGCCGGGCGGCGAACAGGTGTGCGTCGGGCCCGACGAGACGCCGCCCGAGGGCTGGGAGCAGGACCACGACGTGCTGGACACCTGGTTCTCCTCGGGGCTGTGGCCGTTCTCCACGCTGGGCTGGCCGGAGCAGACGCCGGAGCTGGAAAAGTTCTATCCGACAAGCGTTTTGGTCACCGGCTACGACATCCTGTTCTTCTGGGTGGCCCGGATGATGATGTTCGGCACCTTCGTCGGCGGTGACGACGCCATCACCCTCGACGGGCGGCGCGGCCCGCAGGTGCCGTTCACCGACGTCTTCCTGCACGGTCTGATCCGCGACGAGTTCGGCCGCAAGATGAGCAAGTCCAAGGGCAACGTGATCGACCCGCTGGACTGGATGGATACCTTCGGCGCGGACGCCCTGCGGTTCACCCTGGCCCGCGGCGCCAGTCCCGGCAGCGACCTGTCCGTCGGTGAGGACGCCGTCCGGGCCTCACGCAACTTCGGCACCAAGCTGTTCAACGCCACCCGGTACGCGCTGCTGAACGGCGCGGCCCTGGCGCCCCTGCCCGCCCAGACCGCGCTCACCGACGCCGACCGATGGATCCTCGGGCGGTTGGAAGAGGTTCGCGCCGAAGTTGATTCGGCCTTCGACGGCTACGAGTTCAGCCGGGCCTGCGAATCGCTCTACCACTTCGCGTGGGACGAATTCTGCGACTGGTACGTCGAACTGGCCAAGACCCAGCTCGCCGACGGGCTCGCGCATACCACCGCCGTGCTGGCGGCGGTGCTCGACACCTTGCTGCGCCTGCTGCATCCGGTCATCCCGTTCCTCACCGAGGCGCTGTGGCAGGCCCTGACCGGCCAGGAGTCGCTGGTGATCGCCGAATGGCCGCAATCGTCCGGCATCTCGCTGGATCCGGTTGCCGCGCAACGGATCAGCGACATGCAGCGGCTCGTCACCGAGGTCCGCCGGTTTCGCAGCGAACAGGGCTTGGCGGACCGGCAGAAGGTGCCGGCCCGCCTGGGCGACGTCGAGGGCGCGGGCCTGGGCGGCCAGGTCAGCGCGGTGACGTCGCTGGCGTGGCTCACCGAGCCGGGTCCGGATTTTCGGCCGTCGGCGTCGGTGGAGGTGCGCCTCAGCGGTGGCACCGTCGTCGTCGAGCTGGACACGTCGGGCACCATCGACGTCGCCGCCGAGCGCCGCCGCCTGGAAAAGGACCTGGCCGCGGCGCACAAGGAGCTGGCGTCGACGGCGGCCAAGCTGAACAACGCCGACTTCCTCGCCAAGGCGCCGGAACAGGTGGTCGCCAAGATCCGTGACCGCCAGCGCGTGGCCCAGGAGGAAACCGACCGGATCAACGCCAGGCTGGCCGCGCTGCAATGACTTTCGAGCCGCCCGAGTGGGGACCGGGCACCAGCGCGGCCCCCACACCGGATGAGATCGCGTCCCTGCTGCAGGTCGAGCACCTGCTCGACCAGCGCTGGCCGGAAACCAAGATCGAGCCGAGCCTGACCCGGATCAGTGCCCTGATGGACCTGCTGGGGTCGCCGCAGCTGGGCTATCCGTCGATCCACATCGCGGGCACCAACGGCAAGACGTCGGTGGCGCGCATGGTCGACGCGCTGGTGACCGCGCTGCACCGGCGCACCGGCCGCACCACCAGCCCGCACCTGCAATCGGCCGTCGAACGCATCGCGATCGACGGCGTGCCGATCAGCCCGGCCCAATACGTGGCGACCTACCGGGAGATCGAGCCGTTCGTGCAGATGGTGGACGCGCAGTCGCAGGCCGGTGGTGGGCCCGCCATGAGCAAATTCGAGGTGCTCACGGCGATGGCCTTCGCCGCGTTCGCCGACGCGCCCGTCGACGTCGCGGTGGTCGAGGTCGGCATGGGCGGGCGCTGGGACGCCACCAACGTGGTCAACGCGCCGGTAGCGGTGATCACCCCGATCGGCATCGACCACGTCGACTACCTCGGCGACGACATCGCCGGGATCGCCGGTGAGAAGGCCGGGATCATCACTCGGGCCTCCGAGGCGGCCGACGGCGCGCCCGACACCGTCGCCGTCATCGCGCGCCAGGTGCCCGAGGCGATGGAGGTGCTGCTGGCCCAGGCCGTCCGCGCCGACGCCGCGGTCGCCCGCGAGGATTCGGAGTTCGCGGTCCTGGGCCGCCAGGTCGCCATCGGCGGCCAGGTGCTGCAGCTGCAGGGCCTAGGCGGGGTGTACTCCGACGTCTACCTGCCGCTGCACGGCGAACACCAGGCGCACAACGCGGCGGTGGCGCTGGCCGCGGTCGAGGCGTTTTTCGGCGCCGGCGCCCAGCGCCAGCTCGACGTCGACGCCGTCCGGGCCGGGTTCGCCGCCGTCACCAGCCCGGGCAGGCTGGAGCGCATGCGCAGCGCCCCCACGGTGTTCATCGACGCCGCCCACAATCCCGCCGGTGCGGCCGCGCTGGCGCAGACGCTCGCCGGCGAGTTCGACTTCCGGTTCCTGGTCGGGGTGATCAGCGTGATGGCCGACAAGGACGTGGACGGCATCCTCGCGGCGCTGGAGCCGGCGTTCGACTCCGTCGTCGTGACGCACAACGGTTCGCCGCGGGCGCTGGACGTCGAGTCGCTTGCGCTGGCCGCCGGCGAACGGTTCGGGCCCGACCGCGTCACCACCGCCGAGAACCTGCGCGACGCCATCGACGTCGCGACCGCCCTGGTCGATGACGCGGCGACGGAAAGCGATGCGGCAGAGTCGTTTTCGGGCACGGGGATCGTCGTCACCGGCTCCGTCGTCACCGCCGGGGCCGCCCGCAGCCTGTTCGGTCGTGATCCGCAATGAGCGACAACAACACGGCCCCGCCCGCCGACCCGTGGAAGAGCTTCGGCGCCGTGATGGCCGCGACGCTCATCCTCGAGGCGATCGTGGTGCTGCTGGCGATACCGGTGGTGGGCGCGGTCGGCGGCGGCCTGACCGGCGCGTCGCTGGCCTATCTGATCGGCCTGGCGGTGGCGCTGGTCGTGCTGGCGGGGCTGCAGCGCCGGCCCTGGGCGATCTGGGCGAACTTGGGCATCCAGGTGGTGCTGCTGGCCGGCTTCGCCGTGTACCCGGGGGTGGGATTCATCGGGGTGCTGTTCACCGGGTTGTGGGGGCTGATCGCCTACTTCCGCGCCGAGGTGCGGCGCCGGCAGGAGTAGGGCCAATCGGCAAAGGGTTCTGTACGCTGTCCGCCGTGACCGAACGGACCCTGGTACTGATCAAGCCTGACGCCGTCGAGCGGCACCTGATAGGCGAGATCATCAGCCGCATCGAGCGAAAAGGCCTCACCATCGCGGCGCTGGAGCTCCGGCACGTCAGCGAAGAGCTGGCCGGGCAGCACTACGCCGAACACGAGGGCAAGCCGTTCTTCGGGTCGTTGCTGGAGTTCATCACCTCGGGGCCGGTGGTGGCCGCGGTCGTCGAGGGACCGCGCGCGATCGCCGCGTTTCGGCAGGTCGCGGGCGGTACCGACCCGGTCGAGAAGGCCACGCCGGGCACCATCCGGGGCGACTTCGGGCTGGAAACGCAGTTCAACCTGGTGCACGGGTCCGACTCGGACGATTCGGCGAAGCGCGAGATCGCCCTCTGGTTTCCCGGGATTTAGCGCTGGCCGGATAGGGGCCGCACCGGGCCCCGACGGCGTTTGCTGACGCGTGAATCTCGGGTGTGGCGGGGCACGCCGGGTGATGTGGGATACTGACAGCGGGTGAACGTCGCCGGACCGGCTTCGGACACCCGAATGAAGACTTAGACAAGCGCGACCATCGCCACAGCCGCGATATTGCGCCGCATGTCAGGCCGACATTCAGCACGGCGCCGAGCGAGTTCTACTTGAGCCGCTCGGGGCAAGACCATCACAAGCCTGGGAGAAGCGACCCGGGCCCATAGTGAAGCCCTCGCGTGGCCGCGTCGAAGCGACGCGCCCGGGGGCTTAAGGAGAATACGTGGTAGACAGCGCGCCACCTTCGAACCCACCGCAGGAGCCGGTCCAGGGGGAGGACCTGCCCGATCGCCTGAGGGTGCATCAGCTGGCACGGGCGCTGGGCAGCACCAACAGGGAAGTGCTCGAGGCGCTCACCGCGCTCGACGGCCGGGTGAGCAACGTGCATTCCGGCGTCGACCGGGAGGACGCCCTGCGGGTCCGTGACCTGATCTTCGCCAAGCCGCTGCCCAACATCCCGGGCTTCAGCCACGCAGCGGCCAAGCAGCAGCCACTGCTGCTGCGCAGCTCCACCGAGCCGGCCGAGTACCTGCCGCTGTTCGTGGCGCCGCAGCCGGTGGAGCTTGGCGGCCGCGCCGACGCCGACGAGGCCGACGACGCCGACGATTCCGAGGACGACGACGAGGACCAGCCCGATCGCACGGCCAACCGGCGGCGCCGCCGCGGCCGGCGGGGGCGCGGCCGCGGTCGCGGCGAGCAGGGCGGAGCCGACGGCGACGACGACACCGGCGACGAGGACAGCGACTCCGACGAGTCCGACGACTCCGACGGCGACGACGAGGACGGTTCCCCGGACGGGGCCACCCGGCGCCGCCGCCGGCGCCGGCGGCGCAAGTCGGGGGCCGGCGACGACAACGACGAGGGCCTGTCGCCCGACGACCCGCCCAACACCGTGGTGCACGAGCGCCCGCCCCGCGGCGGCAAGAACGGCGAGAGCTCCAACGCCGAGATCAAGGGCATCGACGGCTCCACCCGGCTGGAGGCCAAGCGGCAGCGCCGGCGCGACGGGCGCGACGCCGGCCGGCGCCGCCCACCGGTGCTCACCGAGGCCGAGTTCCTGGCGCGCCGCGAGGCCGTCGAACGGATGATGGTCGTGCGCGACCGGGTCCGCACCGAGCCGCCGCACCCGGGCGCGCGCTACACCCAGATCGCGGTGCTCGAGGACGGCATCCTCGTCGAGCATTTCGTCACCTCCGCCGCGTCCGCCTCCCTGGTGGGCAACATCTACCTCGGGATCGTGCAGAACGTGCTGCCCTCGATGGAGGCCGCGTTCGTCGACATCGGTCGCGGCCGCAACGGCGTGTTGTACGCCGGCGAAGTCAACTGGGAAGCCGCGGGATTGGGTGGATCCGACCGCAAGATCGAGCAGGCCCTCAAGCCCGGCGACTACGTCGTCGTCCAGGTCAGCAAGGACCCGGTCGGGCACAAGGGCGCCCGGCTCACCACGCAGGTGTCGCTGGCCGGCCGCTACCTGGTTTATGTGCCCGGCGCGTCGTCGACCGGGATCAGCCGCAAGCTGCCCGACACCGAACGGCAGCGGCTCAAGGAGATCCTGCGCGAGGTAGTGCCGTCCGACGCCGGGGTGATCATCCGCACCGCGTCCGAAGGGGTCAAAGAGGAAGACATCCGCAAGGACGTCACCCGGCTGCAGGAGCGCTGGCAGCAGATCGAGGCCAAGGCGGCCGAGACCAAACAGAAGGCGGCGGGCGCCGCGGTCTCGCTCTACGAAGAGCCCGACGTGTTGGTCAAGGTCATTCGCGACCTGTTCAACGAGGACTTCGCCGGGCTCATCGTCTCCGGCGACGAGGCCTGGAACACGATCAACGAGTACGTGAATTCCGTTGCCCCCGAGCTCGTTTCGAAGCTGACCAAGTACGAACCCGCTTCCGGGCCGGACGATACGAGCGGCCCGGACGTGTTCGCGGTGCACCGCATCGACGAGCAACTCGCCAAGGCGATGGAACGCAAGGTGTGGCTGCCGTCGGGCGGCACGCTGGTCATCGACCGCACCGAGGCCATGACGGTGGTCGACGTCAACACCGGCAAGTTCACCGGATCCGGCGGCAACCTCGAACAGACCGTCACCAAGAACAACCTCGAGGCGGCCGAGGAGATCGTGCGCCAGCTGCGGCTGCGCGACATCGGCGGCATCGTGGTCATCGACTTCATCGACATGGTGCTGGAGTCCAACCGCGACCTGGTGTTGCGGCGGCTGACCGAGGCGCTGGCCCGCGACCGCACCCGCCACCAGGTGTCGGAGGTGACGTCCCTGGGCCTGGTGCAGCTGACCCGCAAGCGGTTGGGCACCGGGCTGATCGAGGCGTTTTCGTCGTCGTGCCCGCACTGCGGTGGCCGGGGCATCCTGCTGCACAGCGACCCGGTCGATTCCGCCCCGTCGAACGGCCGCAAGTCCGAGTCCGGTGGTCGCCGGGGCAGGCGCTCGAAGAAGAAGGGGTCCGACGAGGCCACCGACCAGCCCACCGTGGCGAAGGTGCCCGCGCACGCCCCCGGTGAGCACCCGATGTTCAAGGCGATGGCCGCCGGCGCGTCCGGGGCGGGAGACCAAGACGAGCAGGGCGAGGACGAATCCGACGGGTCCGGCGAGGTGCTCACCGCGACGGCCGACAGCGAGGCCGAAGATCGGCCCGCCGCCGACCTGGACGACGCCGACACCGATGACTTCGAGGACAACGACAGCGACGACGAGGACGAGTTCGACCTCGACAATGACAATGACAACGACGAGGACGACGACGACCTCGACGACGAGGACCTCGGCGACGACGAGGACCTGGAGCTGGACGACGACGAAGACGATCTGGACGACGAGGATTCCGACGACGACACCGCGCAAGGCGGAAACGGCGGGTCCCCGGGCGGACGTCCGCGCCGCCGCCGCGCCGCGGGCCGGCCGGCCGGCCCGCCGATCCACGTGGACTGACCTGCGCCGACCCGGGGTGTTCACCGGCCGTCGTGTGAGGCCGGTTTGACCCTGTAGCCGCTGGTCAAGTACCCTTGGACAGTTGTCGTCAGGCCAGACTGTGGCCGGCGGCGGGCGGGACCACCGGGCTCGGAGTTTTCTACCGGGGGCGGACCCGCACCCCAGACCCACCACGCACAGGCCGGTGGCACGCGCGCGGCTAGCAGAAAGAGGCAGGAGCAACGATGGCGACCTACGCAATCGTCAAGACCGGCGGCAAGCAGTACAAGGTCGCCGTCGGTGACGTGGTCAAGGTCGAGAAGCTGGACTCCGAGCCGGGTTCGAACGTGACGCTGCCGGTGGCCCTCGTCGTCGACGGTGCCAAGGTCACCAGCGACGCGGCCGCCCTGGCCAAGGTTGCGGTGACCGGCGAGGTGCTCGAGCACACCAAGGGCCCCAAGATCCGCATCCACAAGTTCAAGAACAAGACCGGCTACCACAAGCGTCAGGGACACCGTCAGCAGCTGACGGTCCTGAAGGTCACGGGCATCAAGTAGCAAAGGCGATAAGACATGGCACACAAGAAGGGCGCTTCCAGCTCGCGCAACGGCCGCGACTCCGCCGCGCAGCGGCTGGGTGTGAAGCGGTTCGGCGGCCAGGTCGTCAAGGCCGGCGAAATCCTGATCCGCCAGCGCGGCACCAAATTCCACCCCGGCGCGGGCGTCGGCCGTGGCGGCGACGACACGCTGTTCGCCAAGGAGTCCGGAGCCGTCGAGTTCGGGGTCAAGCGCGGGCGCAAGACCGTCAGCATCGTCGCGGCCGGGCAGACCACCGACTAGGCGTCGGCACCCGGGCCCGATGCGCGGCCCGCATCGCGGCCCGCGGTAGTTGAGAGGACCCTCGATGCCTCGGTTCGTCGATCGCGTCGTCATCCACGCTCGGGCGGGTTCCGGCGGTAACGGCTGCGCGTCGGTCCACCGCGAGAAATTCAAGCCGCTCGGCGGCCCCGACGGGGGCAACGGCGGCCGCGGCGGCAGCATCGTCCTGGTCGTCGACCCGCAAGTGCACACCCTGCTGGACTTCCATTTCCATCCGCACGTCACCGCGCCGTCGGGCAAGCAGGGGATGGGCAACAACCGCGACGGCGCCGCGGGGTCCGACCTCGAGGTCAAGGTGCCCGACGGCACCGTCGTGCTGGACGAAAACGGCCGGCTGCTCGCCGATCTGGTGGGCGCGGGCACGCGATTCGAGGCGGCCGCCGGCGGCCGCGGCGGCCTGGGCAACGCCGCGCTGGCATCGCGGGCCCGCAAGGCCCCCGGCTTCGCGCTGCTCGGGGAACCGGGGCAGTCCCGCGACCTGACGCTGGAGCTCAAGACCGTCGCGGACGTGGGGCTGATCGGGTTTCCCTCGGCCGGCAAATCCTCGCTGGTGTCGGCGATCTCGGCGGCCAAACCCAAGGTCGCCGACTACCCGTTCACCACGCTGGTGCCCAACCTCGGCGTGGTGTCGGCGGGGGAGCACACCTTCACGATCGCCGACGTGCCGGGCCTGATCCCGGGCGCGTCGCAGGGCCGCGGGCTGGGCCTGGAGTTCCTCCGGCACATCGAGCGGTGCGCCGTGCTGGTGCACGTCGTCGACTGCGCCACCGCCGAACCCGGCCGCGACCCCATCTCCGACATCGACGCGCTGGAAGCCGAGCTGGCCACGTACACCCCGACCCTGCAAGGGGACGCGGCGCTGGGCGACCTGGCCGAGCGGCCGCGCGCGGTGGTGCTCAACAAGATCGACGTGCCCGAGGCCCGCGAGCTCGCCGAATTCGTCCGCGACGAGATCGCCGAGCGCGGCTGGCCGGTGTTTCTGGTGTCGACCGTCGCGCGGGAGGGCTTGCAGCCCTTGATTTTCGGGCTGTGGCAGATGATTTCGGAGTACAACGCCGCGCGGCCGCCGATCGTGCCGCGGCGCCCGGTGATCCGCCCGGTGCCCGTCGACGACAGCGGCTTCACCGTCGAGCCGGACGGCGAGGGCGGCTTCGTGGTCACCGGCGCGCGGCCCGAGCGCTGGGTGGGCCAGACCAACTTCGACAACGACGAGGCGGTGGGCTACCTGGCCGACCGGCTGGCGCGCCTCGGCGTCGAGGAGGAACTGCTGCGGCTGGGGGCGCGGCCGGGCTGCGCCGTAACCATCGGGGAGATGACGTTTGACTGGGAGCCGCAAACCCCCGCGGGACAGCACGTCGCGCTGTCGGGGCGCGGCACCGACGCGCGGCTGGAGCGCACCGAACGGACCGGCGCCGCCGAGCGCAAGGCCGCGCGCCGCCAACGCCGCGAGCGCGGTGACCGGTCGTGAGCGCTCACCGCGAAGCCATCCGTAGCGCGCGCAGCCTGGTGGTCAAGGTCGGAACGAACGCGCTGACGACGCCGTCCGGGGTGTTCGACGCCGGGCGGCTGGCCGGGTTGGCCGACGCGATCGAGGCGCGGATGAAAGCCGGCACCGACGTCGTCATCGTGTCGTCCGGCGCGATCGCCGCCGGCATCGAGCCGCTCGGATTATCCCGTCGCCCACAGGATCTGGCCACCAAGCAGGCCGCGGCCAGCGTCGGGCAGGTCGCGCTGGTGAACTCGTGGAGCGCGGCGTTCGCCCGCTACGGGCGCACGGTCGGGCAGGTGCTGCTGACCGCGCACGACATCTCGGTGCGGGCGTCGCACACCAACGCCCAGCGCACCCTGGACCGGCTGCGGGCGCTGCACGCGGTGGCGATCGTCAACGAGAACGACACGGTGGCCACCAACGAGATCCGGTTCGGCGACAACGACCGGCTCTCGGCGCTGGTGGCCCACCTGGTCGGTGCCGAGGCTTTGGTGCTGCTCTCCGACATCGACGGGCTCTACGACTCCGACCCCCGAAAGACCAAGGGAGCCACGTTCGTTCCCGAGGTGTCCGGCGCGGCGGACCTCGACGGCGTGGTCGCCGGCCCGGGCAGCGACCTGGGCACCGGCGGCATGGCCTCGAAAATGTCCTCGGCGCTGCTGGCCGCCGACGCCGGGGTCCCGGTGCTGCTGGCCGCCGCGTCCGACGCCGCCACCGCGCTCACCGACGCCTCAACCGGGACGGTGTTCGCCGCCCGGCCGGTGCGGATGTCGGCCCGCCGGTTCTGGGTGCGTTATGCCGCCGAGGCGGCCGGTTCGCTGACCCTCGACGAGGGGGCGGTGCGCGCGGTGCTGCGGCAGCGCCGCTCGCTGCTGGCCGCGGGCATCACCACGGTGTCGGGGCGGTTCTACGCCGGCGACGTGGTCGAGCTGCGCGGGCCCGACGCGACCATGGTGGCGCGCGGCGTGGTCGCCTACGACGCCACCGAGCTGGCCACCATGATGGGCCGGTCGACGTCCGACCTGCCCGGCGAGTTGCGCCGGCCCGCGGTGCACGCCGACGACCTGGTTGCGGTGTAGGGCGGCTTACGTAAACGGGTTGCTGTTGTCCTGCCACGCGGCCGATTCGGGACGCGGCCCGTAGCGGCGGGCGTAATCCTCGTGCATCTTGGCCTGCTTCTTGTTTTTGAGCACGTCGACCAGGTTCGGGTCGAGGCCGTGCTGCGCCAGCCGGTGGCGGCGCCAGACCTTGTTCAGCGCAAGCGAAATCAGCAGCGCCCAGATGTAGAGCGGCACCGTCATCTCGCTGTGCACGTACAGCGAGGCGGGCAGCAGCCAGAAGGGTGCGAGGACGAACAGCGGCGGGATGGCCCACCGGATCATGTGCCGGCGCACGGCGCCCTTGCCGGCCAGGTCGTTGGCGACCCAGTCGCGCATCGAGTCGGGCAGCTGCCGCCCGTACGAGTAGGCGATGTATTGCCAGGGGTTGGGTTTGGCGCTGGTCATGATGGCTCCTAAGGGGTTTCAGGTCTGCAACGCGCCGGCCGCCAGGGCTGCCGCGTTGATCCGGGTGAGCACCTCGTGCAGGTGCCGCAGCTCGTCCATGTCGACGCCCAGGCGTGCGACCACGGCCGGCGGGATCTGCAGCGCGCGCCGGCGTAGGGCGGTGCCGCCGGCGGTGAGTTTGACGTCGGTCGAGCGCTCATCGGCGGTGTTGCGGGTGCGGGTGATGAGCCCGAGCGCCTCCAGGCGCTTGAGCATCGGTGACAGCGTGGCCGAATCCATCTGCAACGTGGCGGCGATCTCCTTGACCGACAGCGGTTTCTGCCGTCCCGCTGGTGTCTTGTGATGATCCCAGAGCGTCAGCATCACCAGATACTGGGGATGGGTCAGCCCCAGCGGCTCCAACAGCGGCCGGTAGACCGCCAGAACGGCGCGGTTGGTGACGCTCAGCGCGAAACAGACCTGTTGCTCGAGGGCGAGCGGGTCGACGTCCGGCGCGGTCGTTGCGGTCACATTTATACCGTACGCTAATAATTAGCGCCCTAACTATATTGCATTGGTCACAGCGGTTTCGCCACAGCAGTCACGCCGTGCGGGCGACCACTCTTTGTGCCCGCCTCATAGCGACATCTCTGTTGCGTGACGCCCAACACCCGCTTTGTCGCTGTGAAGCGGGCACAAAGCCTGTGCCTCCGGATCACGCCGGCGGCATCGCCTTGAGATACAAGCTGCCCCAAATGATTTGGGCCAGCGCCTCGGCCAGCTCCGCGTCGTAGGAGTCTGGAGCGCTCGGAAGGTTCTGGTGGCACGCCCGCTCGACCATCCAGGTCAACGCGCTGGCCGTGGCGGTGGCGGGCAGCTCCGGGCGGATGGAGCCGTCGGCCTGGCCGTCCTCGATCACGCGGGCCACCCGCCCGGTGATGGCGGTCAGCAGGTTCTGATAGGTCGCCCCGACCACCGGGTCGTAGCCGGCCATCTCGTTGAGCGCGACGAGCACCGGTTGATGGCGCCGGTAGCCGGCGACGAGGCCCGTGGTCGCGGCGCGCACGTCGGCGGGGTCGTGCCGCCACGCCACACTCCACCAGCGGTCCGCCCGGTCGGCGAGGTCGGCGAACACCTGGCCGGCCAGCCGGCGCAGCAGGTGGCCCTTGTCCTCGAAGTAGATGTAGAAGCTGGCCCGCGAGATGCCGGCCTCGCTCGACAGCCGGTCCACGCTGAGCTCGGTGAAGCTGGCGCCGTCGCGCATCAGCCGCTCGGTGGCCTCCAGCAGGCGGCGCTCGAGTTGCTCTCGCCGCTGCTGGCGCCCGTGTTCGCGATTGGCCTGCGCCTTTCGGGTGACCGACGGCATTTACCCAGCATAGCCGAGGGGTTAACACATTGACTAGACATCATGTCTAGGCATATTGTCGATCACAACGTGTGACCGGGGTCATAACCGAGAGGAGCAACGATGACGGTGACGGTGGGCTTAGCCGGCGGTTCTCGCGCCTACGACCCGATCGACCTGTCGTCGCGCGCGTTCTGGGCCACGACCGCGGCCGAGCGGGAACGGTCGTTCGCCGTGCTGCGCGCCGAACGCCCGGTGAGCTGGCACCCGCCGGTGGAAGACGCCCTGATGTCCGATCCCGACGACCCGGGCTACTGGGCCGTCACCCGGCGCTCGGACATCGTCGCGGTCAGCCGCAACAACGAGGTGTTCCTGTCCGGCAAGGGCGTGATGTTCGAAAGCATTCCCGTGGAGCTGCTGGAGGCGTCGCAGTCCTTCCTGGCGATGGACCCGCCGCGGCACACCACGTTGCGCAAGCTCGCCCACGCCGCCTTCACGCCCCGGCAGGTCCGGCGCATCGAGGACTCGATCCAGGCGAACGCCAAGGCCATCGTCGAAGAGCTGCGGGCCGCCGGCAGCGGTGCCGATTTCGTCGACCTGTGCGCCAAGGAGCTGCCCATCCGCACGCTGTCGGACATGGTGGGGATCCCGGAGTCCGAGCGGCAGCGGGTCGCGCACGCGACCGACGCCATGGTGTCCTGGGCCGACCCGGCCTACCTGGCCGGGCGCCACCCGATGGAGATCCTCCTCGAGAACCAGATGTATCTGCACCAGCTGGCCGGCGCCCTGGCCGCGGAGCGCCGCGAACGGCCCGGCGACGACCTGTTCAGCAGCCTGGTGAACGCCGAGGTGGACGGCGACCGGCTGACCGACGCGGACGTGGCGGCGTTCTTCGTGTTGCTGTCGGTGGCCGGGAACGACACCACCCGGCAGACCATCAGCCACGCGATGAAGGCGCTCACCGACTTCCCCGACCAAAGGGCGTGGCTGCTCGAGGATTTCGACAACCGGATTGGCACCGCGGTTGAGGAGTTCGTCCGGTGGGCCACGCCCGTGATGACCTTCCGCCGCACGGCCGCAACGGATTTCGAGCTGAGTGGTCAGCAGATCCGGGCGGGGGAGAAGGTGGTGATGTTCTACTCGTCGGGCAACTGGGACACCGAGGCGTTCGACCATCCGGAGCGTTTCGACCTGAGCCGCAGCCCCAACCCGCACGTGGGCATGGGCGGCGGTGGGGTGCACTTCTGCCTCGGTGCGCACGTGGCGCGGGCGCAGCTGCGCGCCATCTTCGGCGAGCTGCTGCGTCAGTTGCCGGAGATCCAGGCGGGCGAGCCGACCTACGTGGCGGGCAATTTCATCCACGCCGTCCGCAGCATGCCCTGCACGTTCTAGCGGACGGCCAGCGGCGCCAGCTCGTCGAGGAGCAGCGCCAGCAACTCGGAGCACCCGCCGTCGACCTTCACGGTGGCCAGGTCGTCACCGCGGGTCGGCCCGCGGTTGATGATCGCCACCGGCATGCCCCGCGCCGCGGCGTGGCGCACGAATCGGTAGCCGGAGAACACGGTCAGCGACGAGCCGGCGACCAGCAGCGCCTCCGACCGATCCAACACCGCGAACGCCTCGGCCACAACGTCTTTGGGCACGCTCTCGCCGAAGTAGACGATGTCCGGCTTGAGCATCCCGCCGCAGCGCGGGCAGTCGAGGTAGCGAAACGACGCGGTGTCGGAAACGACGGCGTCGGCGTCCGGGGCCACCGCCAGCCCGCCGACCGCCTCGGCGCGCTCGATGAATCCGGGGTTGAGCGCCTCGAGTTGGTCGGCGAGCGCCGCGCGGCTCAGGGCGTAGCCGCAGCCCAGGCACACCACCCGCGCGTAGGTGCCGTGCAGGTTGACGACGGTGCGGCTGCCGGCCTTGGTGTGCAGCAGGTCGACGTTCTGGGTGATCACGCCGGTCACCACCGACGCGCGCTCCAGCGCGGCCAACGCCCGGTGCCCGGCGTTGGGCGCGGTGTCGTCCATGTGCCGCCAGCCGACGTGGTTGCGGGCCCAATACCGTTGCCGGAAGACCGGATCCGACGTGAACTGGCGGATGGTCATGGGATTGCTCGGCGGTGAATCGGGCCCGCGGTAGTCGGGAATGCCGGAGTCGGTGGAGATCCCGGCCCCGGTCAGCACCGCCACCCGCCGGCCGGCCAGCAGCGCGACGAGTTCGGGCGATTGGGCGGCGCGGGCGGTCACCCAGTCGAGGGTACCGAGTTAGCCGAGGCAGTCGGCCGCGGTGGTGACCTCCGCGGACATGTTCTGCTCCATCATCTTCAGCGCCGCCTTGCCCAGGTCCGCGTCGATGTGGGCGACGGCGTCGGTGGGGATCACGACGGGGAAGTGGCGCACGTAGGCGTCGAGGGCCGTGTAGAGGATGCACTGCTCGGTGACCTGCCCGGTCAGGATCAACCGCTTGGTTTCCAGGCGGCCGAGCAGATACGCCAACGCCGTCGCGTAGAACGCGCTGTGACGGACCTTGGTCATCACGCGGCACTCGTCGGACGGCAGGATCGGCTTGACCAGATCCGGCCGCGCCCCGTCGAGCGCGGAGCCGACGATGTCGGAGAACTGAGCGGTGAAATCGCCGTAGTTGTCGTTGACGTAGACCAGGTCGACGCCGTCGGCCTGACGCGCGCGGCGGACCAGGTCGGCGAGCGGGTCCATGATTTTCTCGACATTGGGTATGAGTTCTTCAGCGTCGGGATGCTGGTACGTGTTCATCATGTCGACCACTACGACAGCGGTATCGCTCATACCGTTGGGGATACCCGACGGGCACGGGTTGACACTGCTCAGGGGACAATGGGGGTGCGATGGACTTCTACAATAGCTACAGCCAGGGCTTTGTCCGGGTGGCCGCGTGCACGCACCACACCACGATCGGCGATCCGGCGGCCAACGCCGAGTCCGTCCTGCGGTTGGCGCGCGACTGCCACGACGACGGCGTCGGCCTGGCGGTGTTCCCGGAGCTGACGCTGTCCGGGTACTCCATCGAGGACATCGTGCTGCAGGACGTGCTGCTTGACGACGTCGAAGACGCCATCGCCGACATCGTCGCGGCGTCGGCCGATCTGCTGCCCGTGTTGGTCGTCGGCGCCCCGCTGCGCCACCGGCACCGCATCTACAACGCCGCGGTGGTGATCCACCGGGGCGCCGTCCTCGGTGTGGCGCCCAAGTCGTACCTGCCCACCTATCGGGAGTTCTACGAGCGCCGCCAGCTCGCGCCCGGTGACGACGAGCGCGGCATCATCCGCATCGGCGACGTGGCGGCCCCCTTCGGTCCCGACCTGCTGTTCGCCGCGTCCGACCTACCCGACTTCGTGTTGCACGTCGAAATCTGCGAGGACATGTTCGTGCCGATCCCGCCCAGCGCGGAGGCGGCACTGGCCGGGGCCACGGTCCTGGCGAACCTGTCCGGCAGCCCGATCACCATCGGCCGCGCCGAGGACCGTTGCCTGCTGGCCCGCTCAGCGTCGTCACGCTGTCTGGCCGCCTACGTCTACGCTGCCGCGGGGGAGGGCGAGTCGACGACCGACCTGGCCTGGGACGGGCAGACCATGATCTGGGAGAACGGCGTCCTGCTCGCCTCGTCCGAGCGCTTCCCCAAAGGGGAACGGCGCAGCGTCGCCGACGTCGACACCGATCTGCTTCGCTCCGAACGGATGCGGATGGGGACCTTCGACGACAACCGGCGCCACCACCGGACGTCGGCGGAGTCGTTCCGGCGCATCGAGTTCCGGCTCGACCCGCCGGGCGGCGACATCGGGCTGCGCCGCGAGATCGAGCGCTTCCCGTTCGTGCCGGCCGATCCGCAACGCCTGGAACAGGATTGCTACGAGGCGTACAACATCCAGGTGTCCGGGCTCGAGCAGCGGCTGCGCGCGCTGGACTACCCGAAGGTGGTCATCGGCATCTCCGGCGGGCTGGACTCCACGCACGCGCTGATCGTCGCCGCGCGGGCGATGGACCGCGAGGAGCGGCCGCGCAGCGACATTCTGGCGTTCACGCTGCCCGGCTTCGCGACGGGAGATCGCACCAAGCGCAACGCGATCGAGCTGTGTCGCGCGCTCGGCGTCACCTTCTCCGAGATCGACATCACCGAGACCGCAATGCTGATGTTCAAGGAGATCGACCACCCGTTCGGGCGCGGCGAGAAGGTCTACGACGTCACCTTCGAAAACGTCCAGGCGGGCCTGCGCACCGACTACCTGTTCCGGCTGGCCAACCAGCGCGGCGGGATCGTGCTGGGGACCGGCGACCTGTCCGAGCTGGGGCTGGGCTGGTCGACGTACGGGGTGGGCGACCAGATGTCGCATTACAACGTCAATGGCGGTGTCCCCAAGACGCTCATTCAGCACCTGATTCGCTGGGTCATCTCCTCGGGGCAGTTCGAATCCGACGTGACCGACGTGCTGCAGTCGGTGCTGGACACCGAGATCTCCCCGGAGCTCGTTCCGAGCGGCGAGGAGGAGGAACTGCAGAGCAGCGAGGACAAGGTCGGACCCTATGCCCTGCAAGACTTCTCGCTGTTCCACGTGCTGCGGTTCGGATTCCGGCCGTCGAAGATCGCGTTCCTGGCGTGGCACGCCTGGAGCGACCCCGAGCAGGGCACCTGGCCCCCGGGATTCCCCGAGGACAAGCGACCGTCTTACTCGCTCAAAGAGATTCGGCACTGGCTGGCCGTCTTCGTGCAGCGGTTCTACTCGTTCAGTCAGTTCAAACGGTCCGCGTTGCCCAACGGCCCCAAGGTGTCGCACGGCGGCGCGCTGTCGCCGCGCGGCGACTGGCGCGCCCCATCCGACATGTCCGCGCGCATCTGGCTCGACGAGATCCAGCGCGAAGTCCCCGAGGACTAGGGCCGGCCCGGCCGGCGGCTCTCACATCAGGTGGGCCGGCTGGGCGATGCCGAAGCGGGCGTTCGCGTAGCGCTTCAGCGCGGCCGGACTGAAGTACACGTGCTGGTTGGCGGTGTGCAGATCCCGGAAGCACCGCTGCAGGGGGTGGCTGGCGTGCACGGCGCTTGCGCCCGTCAGGTCGAACGCCACGTCGACCGCGCGACGCGCCGCCCGCATCGCGTGCTGCGCGGCGAGTTGGAAGCGGGCGCGCTGCTGCAGCGGTGGCGTGTCGCCCGCGCACGCCGTGGACCACAGTGCGCCGGCCTCATCGAGGACGAACGCCCGTGCGGACCGGAGATCGGCTTCGGCCCCGGCGAAAGCGACCTGCGCGGCGGGGTCCTGGGCGATCGGCTGGAACGTGCCTGCGCGTACCTTCGTGGCCGCCAGGTCGGTGAACTCGTCGAGGGCGCGCCGCGCGATCCCCAGCGGGACGCCCACCAGGGCCGCACCGACCAGCGTGAAAAACGGCAGCCGCCAGAGCGGCCCGTCGTGCCGGGCCGGTTCGAAGAACGGGCTGATCGTGTTTTCTTCGGCGACGCCGAGCCCGCGGGCGACGATGTCGTTGCTGCCGGTGGCGCGCAGCCCCAAGACGTCCCAGTTGTCGACGATCTCGGCGTTCGCGGCCGGGAAGAACGCCAGCCGCCAGTCCGGGCCCTGGTCGGCATCCAGGCGCGGCGCGTCGCCGTCGAAGACGAACGCCCCGGCCAGGAACCATTCGGCGTGGCGGCAACCGCTGGCGAACGGCCAGCGTCCATCGATGACGAAGCGGCCGGCGCCGGCGGGCACGGCCCGCCCGGTGGGCGCGAAGACGGTGGCCGCCGTGAAATCGGCGTCCGAGCCGAACAGCTGGGTGGCGATGGCGGGCTCGAGCCACGCCGTGAATGCCGGTGCGCCGGCACCGATGGCCGCGATCCAGCCCGCCGAACCGTCGGCGCGCGCCAGTTCTTCGATCGCCTCGATGAACTCCCCTGGGGCCACCTCGAAGCCGCCGAACGAGCGCGGCTGTAACGCGCGGAAGATTCCCGACGCCCGCAGCCGCCCGACCAGATCGAGCGGCATCGTCCCGACCGCCTCGGCTTCGTCGGCGCGCCGGGTGATTTCGGGCGCGAGCGTGCGCGCCACCGCCGCCGGGCGCTGGCCGTCGAACAAGGTGGTGGGCGTCTGGGTGGCGGTGGTCATGGCGGCTCCCTCAATTTGATACAGTCAACTGTAATCGATACAGGAGCATGTACTCAATTATGGTATCTGTCAAGAAGCAGCCGCGGCGCTACAACTCGGCGCAGCGCCGTCAGCAGGCGCAGCAGAATCGGCACCGGGTGCTGCAGGCCGCCCGCGCACGCTTCCTCGCCCAGGGCTACGCGGCGACGACCATCGCCGACATCGCCCGGGACGCGGGCGTGTCGGTGGAGACGGTGTACAAGACGTTCACGACCAAGGCGGGCCTGCTGAAAGCCCTCTTCGACGTCTCCGTGGCCGGCGACGACGATCCCATCCCCATGAGCCAGCGAGACGTCATTCAGCAGGTGCTCGACGCGCCGGAGGCCGCCCGCAAGATCGCGATCTACACCAAGCACCTGGCGTCGACCATGCCGCGCAGCGCCCCGGTCCAGCTGCTCGCGCGCGACGGAGCCGCCTCCTCCCCGGACGCGGCAACGGTCTGGGCGCAGATCCGCCAAGAAACCCTCACCGCGATGAAGATGTTCGCCGCCGACCTGGCCAAAACCGGACAACTACGCGTCAGCGCCGCCGTGGCGCGCGACGTGCTGTGGACCTACCACGCCCCCGAGCTCTACGAGCTGCTGGTGGTCGAACGGGGTTGGTCCGCGGCACGCTACGGGGAGTTCCTCGCCCGCGCGCTCACCGACGCCCTGCTCGGTTAGGCGCTAGCGGAGGAGTCCGACCCCGGGGACGAACCGACCCACGCCGGCCGCATACGCGCGATAGGCGTCACCGTGCGTCCGTAACAGGTACGGTTCCTCGACGCGACGGACCTGCAGCTGGATGGTGGCGACAAGCAGGATAAGGCCCGCGAAGGCAACGACGTTCGGGGTTACCAGGACGATACCGATCCCGAACAGGAACATCGCGCCGTAGATGGGGTTGCGGATCCGGCCGAACATGCCCGTGTGCACCAGCGTCGTGGTCTCCGTGCTGTCCACGCCGATCCGCCAGGAATCGCCCATCTCGAGCTGCGCGTACACCGTCGCCGCGATGCCCGCCGTGGCCAGCACGATGCCGAGGGTTTGGATGCAGACCTCGTTGAGCATCCGCAGCGGGCCAACCACCTTGGCCTCCTGCAGGATTGGCCCGCTCACCGCCACCGCCAGGGCTACCACGAAGCCGATGCCGGCGAGGCGTTCCAGCGGGCCGCCGGCTTTGATGCCGCGAAAGCCCGTGGAGCCGGTGCGCCGATATTGCAGCCAGTTGCGCCAGCCGAATCCGAGCAATCCGAAGATCGCGAAGAGCACCAGGGCCATGTCGGCAGCGGCTGTCGCTGGCATGCGTATTCCCATGACCGCCGTCATCGCCAGCGAGGGTACATCACCGCTTCTGGTCACCCAAACACTTCCCGCACAGCCGCGTCGATCGCCGCGGCGCGCGGTGCGCAGTCGCCGGCGCCGGGCACCAGGGTGGCCAGTGCCCCCGCGGCGCAGGCGCGCCGCAGCGCGGTCAGCCGCTCGGCCCGGACCGCGGGACTCGCGCTCGGGTCGCGCGGCCAGCCTGCCGCCAGCACGCCGGCGAACACGTCGCCGGCGCCGGCGGTGTCCACCGCCTTGACGGCCGGTGCGGGCACGGCGAAGTCGCCGTCGGCGCCGCGGTAGCGGGCGCCACGCGCGCCGAGGGTCACCACCAAATGGGTTGGCTGCCACGGCCATCGTTCCGCCTCGGCTTCGTTGGCGATCACCACGTCCGCGGCGGCCGCCAGTTCGGCCAGGCCCGCGTCGAGCCGGCCGGCGGGCGAGGCGTTGACGATCACGGCCGCCCCCGCCGAGCGGGCCTCCCGGGCCGCCGCCAACGCCGTCGACGCCGGAATCTCCAACTGCGTCAACAGCACGTCGCAGTCGGCGATCACCCCGCGCGCGCCGGCGCCGCCCAGCGTCAGCTGCCCGTTGGCGCCCGGCGCCACCACGATGGTGTTTTCCGCGTCGGCATCGACCACGATGACCGCCGTACCGCTCGGCCCCGGCACCGTGACCATCCCCTCGAGCCCCACGCCGTTGGCCCGCAGGTGGGCCTGCAGGCGTGCGGCGGCCGCGTCGTCGCCGACGGCCCCGACGAGCTGCACGGGCGCTCCGGCGCGCGCCGCCGCCACGGCCTGGTTGCCGCCCTTGCCGCCGGGCGCCGAGGTCAGCGACGACGCCAGCACCGTCTCGCCCGGGCGGGGCAGGGCCTCGACGCCGAAGGTCAGGTCCATGTTCACGCTGCCGACCACGCAGACCCGTGCCATGCCGCCGACGTTAGTCGGCGCCGAATTGGGACACCGACAATGGCCGTGCTCGGCACATTGACGCTGATCCTTTTTCGGCAATGCCCAATATCGTGACGTCCGCGCGTTAGTCTGCAGCGTGATCGGTGCTGCATCCCGTCACAGGGAGGGAAAGGCCATTGACATCGACCCAGCTCAACGGGTCCGAAGCGGCCGCTAAAGCGGACGAGGCAAATACGTCAGAAAACGCCTCGGAAACCACGCCGGAATCCGACCCGGCCGAAAAGCCGCGCAGGGGTGCGCGCCGTCCCCTGGTCTGGCACCGTTTTCGTTTCGGTATCCAGTCGAAGATCCTGATCGCAATGCTGTTGTCGGGCATCCTCGGCGTCGGGGTGATCGGGCTCATCGGGGCCATCTCCGGCCGCAACGCGTTGCGGCAGGTCGAGTCGGAGCGGTTGATCGAGCTGCGCGAGTCGCAGAAGAGACAGATTCAGGCCCTGTTCCGGGAGGTGACGAGTTCGCTGATCGTCTACAGCGGCGGATTCAGCATCAACGAGGCCACCACGGCGCTGACGGCGGGGTTCAACCAACTTGGCAACGCGACGATCAACCCCGCGCAGGAGCAGGAGCTCGTCAACTACTACAACAACCACATGATCGCGCCGATCAAAAGGGCGACCGGCGATGTCATCGATCTGAACGCGGTCCTGCCGAGTTCCCCGGCGCAGCGATACGTGCAGGCGTACTACACGGCGCCGCCGCGGCCCACCCCCGATTCGCTGCCCGTCGAGAACGCCGGCGACGGCAGCGCATGGTCCGCCGACAATGCCCGGTTCGACTTCTACATGCGCAACATCGTCACCCGCTTCGATTATCGCGACGCGCTGCTGCTGGACCTGCAGGGCAACGTCGTCTACTCCGTCAGGAAGGGGCCCGACCTCGGGACCAACATCCTCACCGGCCCGTACCGGGAATCGAATCTGAGGGACGCCTACCAGAAGGCGCTGCGCTCCAACGACGTGGATTTCGTGTGGATCACCGACTTCCAGCCGTATCAGCCGGCGCTCGACACGCCCACGGCGTGGGTGGTCTCGCCGGTCGGCATGAACGGCAAGACGAGCGGTGTCATGGCCCTGCCGGTGCCGATCGCCAAGATCAACAACATCATGACGGCCAACAAGCACTGGCAGGCCGCCGGCATGGGTGCCGCCACCGAGACGTATCTGGCCGGACCTGACGGCCTGATGCGTTCGGATTCGCGCGAATTCCTGGAAGACCCAGAGGAATACCGCCGCGACGCGATATCCGCCGGCACCCCGCCCGACGTCGCGGAAAAGGCGATCCGGCTGGGTGGCACGACGCTGGTGCAACCGGTCGAGACCGCGGGTTTTCGCGCCGCTCAGCGCGGGGAGACCGGCACCGTCAGCGCCACCGATTACCTGGGCAATAAGGAGCTGGAAGCCTATGCCCCGCTGGACATCCCCAACTCCGACCTGCACTGGTCGATATTCGCGACGCGCGACGACTCGGACGCTTTTGCCAGGCTGGGCAGGTTCAGCAAGACGCTCGTCATCGCGGTGACCGCGCTGATTTTCGTCATCAGCGTCGCCTCGATGGTCATCGCCGGGACGGCGATGCGGCCGGTGCGGCGCCTGGAGGAGGGCACGCGCAAGATCAGCTCGGGCGACTACGACGTCAACATTCCGGTGATGGCGCGCGACGAAATCGGCGACCTCACTGCCGCTTTCAACGAGATGAGCCGCAACCTGGCGATCAAGGAAGAGCTGCTCAACGAGCAGCGCAACGAAAACAATCGCCTGCTGCTGGCGTTGATGCCCGAGTCGCTCGTCCAGCGGTATCGCGAGGGTGAGGCGACCATCGCGCAGAAGCACCAGGACGTCGCGATCATCTTCGCCGACATCGCCGGGCTCGACGAGCTCTCCAACGATCTTCCGGGTGACGAACTGGTGGGGATCGTCGACGAGCTCTTCCGGCAGTTCGACTCGGCGGCCGAAACCCTTGGCGTCGAGCGGATTCGCACGTTCCACAACGGCTACCTCGCGACCTGTGGGGTGATCACGCCGCGATTGGACAGCATCCACCGAACCGTCGACTTCGCTATCGAGATGCGCCGCATCATCGAGCGGTTCAACCATCAGACCGGTCACGACCTGGGTCTGCGGGTGGGCATCAACACCGGCAACGTCATCAGCGGGCTGGTGGGCCGGTCGAGCCTGGTCTACGACATGTGGGGCGCGGCGGTGAGCCTGGCCTCCCAAATGCACAGGGGCGCACCGCAGCCCGGCATCTACGTCAGCGCCCCGGTGTACGAGGCGATGCGCGACGTGCGGCAGTTCACCCCCGCCGGCACGATCTCGGTCGGCGGGACCGATCAGGCGATGTACCGGTTGTCGGAGCGATGATGAATGCGTTCCACTCCTCGTGGTTCTTTTGGGCGATCGGGATCGCGATCGGGTTCCCGGTCGGGCTGATCTTCCTCACGGAGTTGCACCACACGCTCGTCCGCCGGAATAGCCGGGTGGCCAGGCAGGTGGGCCTGCTGCGCAACTACCTGCTGCCGCTCGTCGCGCTGCTGCTGTTGCTGGTCAAGGCCTCGCAGATCCCGGCCGGGGAAGTCCCGGTGCGGCTGCTCACCACGGTGTTCGGCTTCCTGGTGCTGGTGCTCATGCTGTCGGGGCTCAACGCCACGGTGTTCGAAGGCGCGCCGGAAGAGAGCTGGCGCGCCCGCATGCCGGCCATCTTCTTGGACGTCGCGCGCTTCGCGCTGATCGGCGTGGGCCTGGTCGTGATCCTGTCCTACATCTGGGGCGTCCGCGTCGGCGGATTGTTCACCGCGCTGGGTGTCACCTCGGTCGTGATCGGCCTGATGCTGCAGAACTCCGTCGGGCAGATCGTGTCGGGCCTGTTCATGCTGTTCGAGCAGCCGTTCCGGATCAACGAGTGGCTGGACACCGGGACGGTGCGGGGACGCGTCGTCGAGGTGAACTGGCGCGCGGTGCACATCGACACCGGCAGCGGGATGCGGGTCACGCCGAACTCGGTGCTGGCCACGACGGCGTTCACCAACCTCAGTCGCCCTCCCGGCACCCACAAGCTGGCGATCACGACGACGTTCGCGGCCGCCGACGCGCCCGACCGGGTCTGCGCCATGCTCTCGCGCGTCGCGCTGGGCCTGCCCCAGCTCAGGCCCGACAGCGTGCCCCGCTCGGTGCCCGCTGGCGGCGGCGAATACCGCACCTCGTTCGGGCTGAGCTCACCCGCCGACGACGGCGCCGCGAAGTCGACCTTCCTGCGCTGGATCTGGTACGCCGCGCGGCGCGAGGGCCTGCACCTGGACAACTGCGACGACGATTACTCGACCCCCGAACGGGTCGAGAAGGCGCTGCGGACCGTGGTGGCGCCGGCTTTGCGGCTCAACGCCGACGAGCAGCGGTCGCTGCATTCCTGCGCGCAGCTGGTCCGGTACGGCGCCGACGAAACGGTGGAGTACGCCGGCCAGGTGCCCAGGGGGATGACGTTTTTGGTCACCGGGCGCGTGCAACTGACCGCGATGGCCGACGACGGTTCGATCGTGCCGATCAGCACGCTCGTCGAGGGCTCGTTCCTCGGACTGACCGCGCTGACTCGTCAGCCGAACATGGCAAGCGCCTACGCGCTCGAGGAAGTGACCGCGCTGGAGATCGACCGGGAGCACATCGAGCACCTGGTGATGCGTGAACCGTTGCTGCTGCAGAACTTCGGCCACATCCTCGAAGAGCGGCAAAGCAAGGTGCGCCAGGCCCGCCGCGGCGAACGGGTGGGGTGAGCCGCGCTGCGCGTGGGCCAGCCTGACCTGGTCGGCGAAGGCCCGATACCCTGGTTCAATGAGTCTGCAAGCTCCATCGCTTCCTGACTTGCGCCGGGACGTCCACGACGCCGCCCGCCGCGCCCGCGTCGCCGCCCGCGCGCTGGCCCTGTTGCCGACGGTCGCCAAAGACGCTGCGTTGCAGTCCGCCGCCGCCGCGCTCGGCGCCCACACCGAGGCGATCCTGGCGGCCAACGCCGAGGACCTCGAGGCCGCCCGGGCCGCCGGCACCCCGGAGGCGATGCTCGACCGGTTGGCGCTGAACCCCAAGCGCGTCGACGGAATCGCCGCCGGCCTGCGACAGGTCGCCGGACTGCCCGACCCGGTCGGCGAGGTGCTGCGCGGCTACACCCTGCCCAACGGCCTGCACCTGCGCCAGCAGCGGGTCCCCCTCGGCGTCGTCGGCATGATCTACGAGGGCCGGCCCAACGTCACCGTGGACGCCTTCGGCCTGGCGCTCAAGTCCGGCAACGCCGTGCTGCTGCGCGGCAGCTCGTCGGCGGCGAAGTCCAACCAGGCGCTCGTCGACGTGCTGCGCGCGTCGCTGATCAGCGAGGACCTGCCCGCCGACGCGGTCCAGCTGCTGTCGGCCGCCGACCGGTCGACCGTCACCCACCTGATCCAGGCCCGCGGCCTGGTCGACGTGGTGATCCCGCGCGGGGGAGCGAGCCTGATCGACGCGGTGGTGCGCGACGCCCGGGTGCCCACCATCGAGACCGGCGTCGGCAACTGCCACGTCTACGTGCACGAGGCGGCCGACCTGGACGTGGCGGAGCGGATCCTGCTGAACTCCAAGACCCGGCGGCCCAGCGTCTGCAACGCCGCCGAGACGCTGCTGGTCGATGCCGCGATCGCGGGCGTTGCGGTGCCCCGGCTCATCGACGCCCTGGAGGACGCCGGCGTGACCGTGCACGGCGGCCGGGGTGCGGACGCGGACGAGGCCGACCTGCGCCGCGAATACCTGTCGATGGACATCGCGGTAGCCGTCGTCGACGGCGTCGACGCCGCGATCGCGCACATCAACGAGTACGGCACCGGGCACACCGAGTCCATCGTGACCACGAACATGGCTGCGGCCCAACGCTTTACCGACGGGGTCGACGCGGCCGCCGTGATGGTCAACGCGTCGACCGCGTTCACCGACGGCGAGCAGTTCGGGTTCGGCGCCGAGATCGGCATCTCCACGCAGAAGCTGCACGCGCGCGGACCGATGGGATTGCCGGAACTGACCTCCACCAAGTGGATCGCGTGGGGGGACGGGCAGACCCGCCCGGCCTGACGCCCCGAGAAGAAAGCTTTAGGAGAACTGAGATCGTGAGTGTGCCCGCCCGGCCTGCGCCGCTGTTCGCCGACATCGACGACGTCTCGCGGCGGTTGGCCGAGACCGGCTACCTGCCCGACACCGCCACCGCCACCGCCGTGTTCCTGGCCGACCGGCTCGGCAAGCCGCTGCTGGTCGAGGGTCCCGCCGGCGTCGGCAAGACGGAGCTGGCCCGCGCCGTCGCGCAGGCCACCGGCTCGGGCCTGGTGCGCCTGCAGTGCTACGAGGGCGTCGACGAGGCGCGCGCGCTGTACGAGTGGAACCACGCCAAGCAGATCCTGCGCATCCAGGCCGGCTCCGGCGACTGGGATCAGACCAAGGACGACGTGTTCAGCGAGGAGTTCCTGCTGCAGCGCCCGCTGCTGACCGCGATCCGGCGCACCGAGCCGACCGTGTTGCTGATCGACGAGACCGACAAGGCCGACATCGAGATCGAGGGCCTGCTGCTCGAGGTGCTGTCCGACTTCGCGGTGACGGTTCCCGAGCTGGGCACGATCACCGCCGAGCGCACGCCGCTGGTGGTGCTGACGTCCAACGCCACCCGCGAGTTGTCGGAGGCGCTCAAGCGCCGCTGCCTGTTCTTGCACATCGACTTCCCGAGCCCGGACCTCGAGCGGCGCATCCTGTTGTCCCGGGTCCCCGAGCTGCCCGCGCACCTGGCCGAGGAGCTGGTGCGCATCATCGGCGTGCTGCGCGGGATGCAGCTGAAGAAGGTGCCCTCCATCGCCGAGACGATCGACTGGGGCCGCACGCTCCTGGCGCTCGGCCTGGACACCATCGACGACGCGGTGGTCGCCCAGACCCTGGGTGTGGTCCTCAAACACCAATCCGACCAGCAGCGCGCGGCCGGGGAGCTCAGGCTCAACTGATGGCCCGCCGCGTCCGCCCCACCCGCCCGCTCGCCCCGCACGGGCTGCCGGGCCACCTGGTGGGGTTCGTGGAAGCGCTTCGCGGAGTGGGCATTTCGGTGGGGCCCTCGGAGACCGTGGACGCCGGCCGGGTGATGGCCACGCTCGGCCTGAGCGATCGCGAGGTGCTGCGCGAGGGCATCGCCTGCGCGGTGCTGCGCCGCCCCGATCACCGCGACACCTACGACGCCATGTTCGACCTGTGGTTCCCGGCGGCGCTGGGCGCGCGCGCGGTGGTCACCGACGACGCGGCGGACGAGGCGTCGGGCGGCGAGTCGCTGCCGGCCGACGACGTCGAGGCGATGCGCCAGATGCTGCTGGACCTGCTCAACGAGAACCCCGACCTCGCGGAGATGGACGAGCGCCTGGTGGCGATGGTCGCGCGGATCGTCGAGGCCTACGGCAAATACAGTTCCAGCCGCGGCCCGTCGTTCTCGTCGTATCAGGCGCTCAAGGCCATGGCGCTGGACGAATTGGAGGGCAAGCTGCTGGCGGGCCTGCTCGCCCCGTACGGCGACGAGCCCACCCCCACCCAGGAGCAGATCGCGAAAGCCCTTGCCGCGCAGCGGATCACGCAGCTGCGCAAGTTGGTCGACGCGGAGACCAAGCGCCGCACCGCCGAGCAGCTCGGCCGCGACCACGTCCAGATGTACGGCATTCCGCAGCTTTCCGAGAACGTCGAGTTCCTGCGCGCCTCGGGTGAACAACTGCGCCAGATGCAGCGCGTGGTGGCGCCGCTGGCCCGCACCCTGGCGACCCGGCTGGCGGCCCGCCGGCGGCGGTCGCGCGCCGGGGTGATCGACCTGCGCAAGACGCTGCGCAAATCGATGTCGACAGGCGGCGTGCCGATCGACGTGGTGCTGGCCAAACCCCGCCCGGCGCGGCCGGAACTGGTGGTGCTGTGCGACGTTTCGGGTTCGGTCGCGGGCTTCAGCCACTTCACGCTGCTGCTGGTGCACGCGCTGCGCCAACAGTTCTCGCGGGTCCGGGTGTTCGCGTTCATCGACACGACCGACGAGGTGACCCACATGTTCGGGCCCGAGGCCGACCTGGCCGTGGCGATCCAGCGGATCACCCGGGAGGCGGGCGTCTACAGCCGCGACGGGCACTCCGACTACGGCAACGCGTTCGCGTCGTTCGCGCAGGCGTTTCCGAACGTGCTATCGCCGCGTGCGTCGCTGCTGGTGCTCGGCGACGGCCGCACCAATTACCGCAACCCGGAGACCGAGCTGCTGGCCCACATGGTGACCGCGAGCCGGCACGCGCACTGGCTCAACCCCGAACCCAAGCACCTGTGGGGCAGCGGCGACTCGGCGGTGCCGCGCTACCAAGAGGTCATCACGATGCACGAATGCCGGTCCGCCAAGCAATTGGCCGCGGTGATCGACCAGCTGCTGCCGGTCTGAGGGCGCGGGCGTCGCCTCGTTTCACACCGGCCACACGCGTCCCCGTCGGCGGCGGTGCTCTCTGTGCCCGCCTCACAGCGACAACTGGGGGAGGCGCGACCGTTGTCGCTCGGAGGCGGGCACAACACGTGCCGTCCCCCGCGGAGGCTGCTGTGGCCCCTGTGACGAAATGGGGCGGCGTCGCGCGCTCAAGTAAGCTGGCACATCGTGCAAAAGCAGCTTCGCAGGTTGGGAGTGATGGGTGGGACGTTCGACCCCATCCATTACGGCCACCTGGTTGCCGCCAGTGAGGTTGCCGACCTGTTCGACCTCGACGAAGTGGTGTTCGTGCCCAGCGGCCAGCCGTGGCAGAAGAGCCGGCACGTCTCCGCCGCCGAGGACCGCTACCTGATGACGGTGATCGCCACCGCGTCCAATCCCCGCTTCTCGGTGAGCCGGGTCGACATCGACCGCGGCGGGCCCACCTACACCCGGGACACGCTGCGCGACCTGCACGCCCTCAACCCCGAATCGCGGCTGTACTTCATCACCGGCGCCGACGCGCTGGAAAGCATCCTGTCCTGGCAGGGCTGGGAGGAGCTGTTCGGGCTGGCGCGCTTCATCGGCGTCAGCCGCCCCGGGTACGAGCTGCGCCGCGAACACATCACCGGCGTGCTGGGCGAGCTGACCGAGGACGCGCTCACCCTCGTCGAGATCCCGGCGCTGGCGATCTCGTCGACCGACTGCCGCCAGCGCGCCGAGCAGGGCCGCCCGCTGTGGTACCTGATGCCCGACGGCGTCGTGCAGTACGTCTCCAAGCGCCGGCTGTACCGCGCCGAGCAAGCCACCGTGGCCACGGGGAACAACCCGTGACCGCCACGCAGGAAGCGATCGACATGGCGACCGTCGCCGCCAGCGCGGCCGCCTCGAAACTCGCCGACGACGTGCTCGTCATCGACGTCTCGGGCCAGCTGGTGATCACGGACTGCTTCGTCATCGCCTCGGCGTCCAACGAGCGGCAGGTCAACGCGATCGTCGACGAGGTCGAGGAGAAAATGCGCAAAGCGGGCTACCGGCCGGCGCGGCGCGAGGGCGCCCGGGAGGGGCGCTGGACGCTGCTGGACTACCGCGACATCGTCGTGCACATCCAGCATCAGGACGACCGCAACTTCTACGCCCTGGACCGCCTGTGGGGTGATTGCCCGGTGGTGCCGGTGGACCTGGATGAGCGCGACGAGGACGCAAGCGACTCCGACGACTCGGCGAGCGCGCAATGAGAACCCGACGCCTGGTGATGTTGCGGCACGGCCAGACCGATTTCAATCTCGGCAGCCGCATGCAGGGCCAGCTGGACACCGAGCTCAGCGAACTGGGCCGCGCGCAGGCCGTGGCCGCCGCGGAGGTGCTGGGCAAGCTGCAGCCGCTGCTGATCGTGTCGTCGGATCTGCGGCGCGCCTACGACACCGCGCTCAAGCTGGCGGAGCGGACGGGTCTGAAGGTCTGGGTGGACGATCGCCTGCGGGAGACGCATCTGGGCGACTGGCAGGGCATGACGCACGCGCAGATCGACGTCGAGGCGCCGGGCGCCCGCCTGGCCTGGCGCGAGGACGCGACGTGGGCGCCGCACGGCGGGGAGAGCAGGGTCGATGTGGCCGCCCGCAGCCTGCCGTTGATCGCCGAGCTGGTATCCGGCGAGCCGGAATGGGGCGACCCGAACCAACCGGACCGACCGGTGGTGCTGGTCGCCCACGGCGGGCTGATCGCCGCGCTGTCGGCCGCGCTGCTGCGGCTTCCGGTCGACAACTGGCCGATCCTGGGCGGCATGGGCAACGCGAGTTGGGTGCAGCTGTCGGGCCACTCCGAGGATTGGGGCGCCGGCGCCGATTTCGACGCCATCCGCTGGCGCCTGGATGTGTGGAACGCTTCGGCGCAGGTGTCCAACGATGTCCTCTGAGCCTTCCAGCAGGCGGGAACCCCGGCCCACCCTGCTGATCTTCGCCGACTCGCTGTCCTACTACGGGCCGACCGGCGGACTGCCCGCCGACGACCCGCGCATCTGGCCCAACATCGTTGCGGCACAGCTCGACTGGGATGTCGAGCTGATCGGCCGCATCGGCTGGACCTGCCGCGACGTGTGGTGGGCGGCGACGCAGGACCCGCGGGCGTGGGCGGCGCTGCCCAGGGCGGGGGCGGTGATCTTCGCGACGAGCGGGATGGATTCGCTGCCGTCGGTGTTGCCGACCGCGATGCGCGAGCTGATCCGCTACGTCCGGCCGCCCTGGCTGCGGCGCTGGGCCCGCGACGGCTACGGCTGGCTGCAGCCCCGGCTTTCGCCGGTGGCGCGGTCGGCCCTGCCGCCGCATTTGACCGCCGAATACCTCGAACAGACCCGCGCCGCAATCGATTTCAATCGCCCCGGCATCCCGATCGTCGCGTCGCTGCCGTCGGTGCACATCGCCGAGACCTACGGCAAGGCGCATCACGGCCGGCCCGGGACGGTGGCGGCGATCACCGAATGGGCGCAGCAACATGACATTCCGCTGGTGGACCTCAAGGCCGCCGTCGCCGAACAGGTGATGAGCGGCCGCGGCAATCCCGACGGCATCCACTGGAATTTCGAGGCCCACCAGGCGGTTGCGGAGCTGATGCTCAAGGCGCTGGCCGAAGCGTTGCAAAAATCTGAAGCGCCGAACGAGAAGCCGCGCGGGTAGGGCCATGAGTGTCGTGGTGGTGACCGACGCGTCGTCGCGCTTGCCCGCCGATCTGCTCGAAAAGTGGTCGATACGAGTGGTTCCGCTGCACATCCTGCTCGACGGCGAGGACCTGCGCGACGGCATCGACGACGTTCCCGACGACATCTACCAGCGGCACGCCACCACCGCGGCGGCCACCCCCGCCGAATTGGCCAACGCCTACCAGCAGGCGCTGGCCGACAGCGGGGGCGACGGCGTGGTGGCGGTGCACATCTCGTCGGCGCTGTCGGGAACCTGCGGCGCCGCCCAGCGGACGGCGGCCGACCTCGACCCGAACGTCCGCGTCGTCGACTCCCGATCCGCGGCGATGGGCACCGGTTTCGTCGCGCTGGCCGCCGCCCGGGCCGCGGCCGCCGGCGGCGACCTGGACGCGGTCGCGGGCGCGGCGACGTCGGCCGTGTCGCGCGGCCGGGCGTTCGTCGTGGTCCACCGGCTGGACAACCTGCGTCGCAGCGGGCGGATCGGCGGGGCCACGGCCTGGCTGGGCACCGCGCTGGCGCTCAAGCCGGTGCTGCGCATCGATGACGGGAAACTCGTTCTGGCCCAACGGGTTCGCACCGTCACCCACGCGACGGCGGCGATGATCGAGAAGGTCTGCGAGGTCGTCGGCGACGCCCCCGCCGCCGTGGCGGTGCACCACGTCGCCAACCCGGACGGCGCGAAGGAGGTCGCGGCGGCCCTGGCCGAGCGGCTACCGGCATGCGAGCCGGCGATCCTCACCCCGCTGGGGCCGGTGCTGGCGTTGCATGTCGGCGCGGGAGCCGTCGCCGTCTGCCTGGAACTACCCGAGTCCTAGCTCCCTCAGGCCGAAGCGGGCAGGAACCGCCCGGCCCGCAGGGCGTTGTCGCCGCGGGGGTGCACGACCTGTGGCCACCAGAACCACCGCCCGAGCAACACGGCGATCGACGGCATCAGCAGCGTGCGCACGATCAGCGTGTCGAGCAGCAGGCCGATGCAGACGGTCGACCCGAATTGGCCGAGCACGCGCAGCTCACTGCCCAGCATGGAGGCCATCGTGAACGCGAACACCAACCCGGCGGCCGTCACCACCCCGCCCGTGCCGGCCATCGACCGGATGATCCCCGTCTTGAGCCCGGCGTGTATCTCTTCCCGGAACCGCGACACCAGCAGCAGGTTGTAGTCGGAGCCCACCGCCAACAGGATGATCACCGACAGCGCCGCCACGATCCAGTGGATCTTGATGCCGAACAGGTCCTGCCAGATCAACACGGAGAGCCCGAAGGACGCCGCGATCGAGCTCGCGGCCGTGCCCACGATCACCAGCGCGGCGACCACGCTTCGGGTCAGCAGCAACATGATCATGAAGATCAGCGTCAGCGCCGAGACCACCGCGATCATCAGGTCGTACTTCTCGCCGTCGGCCATGTCCTTGAAGGTGGCGGCGGTGCCGCCGAGATAGACCTTGGCGTCCGACAGCGAGGACTGCTTGAGCGCCTCCTGCGCGGCGGTGCGCTCGGCCTCGACCCGTGAAATGCCCTCGGGCGTCATCGGATCGCCCTGGTGGGTGATGAAGAACCGCGCCGATTTGCCGTCCGGCGACAGGAACATGCGCAGCCCCGTCTGGAAGTCGGGGTTGTCGAAGGCCTCCGGCGGCAGGTAGAAGAAGTCGTCGTTCTTCGACGCATCGAAGCTCTGCCCCATGACGATCGCGGTGTTGCTCATCGCCTCCATCTGGTCGATCATCGCCTTGAACGTCTGGTAGAGCGTCAGCGTGATGCCCCTGGTGTTCTTCAGCGTCGAAATCAACACCGGGAACAGCGCATTCAGGTCGTGGGTGGCCTTGGCGGTGTGCGCGATATCGGCGGTGAGGTAGTGGAACTGCTCGGCGAGCTGGTCGAACCCGTCGAAGGTGTCGAACAGGGACCGTATCCCGATGCACAACGGGATGTCGTAGCAGTGCCGCTCCCAGTAGAAGTAGCTGCGTATCGGCCTGAAGGTGTCGTCGAAATCCGCGATGTGGTCGCGCAACTTGTCGGTGATCTGCGAGGTCACCGCGGTGGTCTTGGCGCTGTCGTCGGCGGCGTTGGCCAGGTCCAGCGAAACCTCGTACTGGCGCTGCGTCGTGTCGATCTGGGTCTGCAGGTCATCGGCCATCTTGAGGATGTCGTTCATGCGCTCCTTGAGGAAGCCCATGTTCTGCATGGTGGTCTGGCTTTGAATGCTGTTCTGGAACGGTATCGAGCTGTGCTGGATCGGAATGCCCAGCGGCCTGGTGATGTCCTGGACCATGGCGATGCCGAGGGTGCGCATCTCGTTTCGGGCCACCCGGTCCAACACCAGCATGTCGGCTGTGTTGCGCATGTCGTGGTCGGCTTCGACCATCAGCAGGTCGGGGTTCATCCGCGCCTCGGAGAAGTGCCGGTTCGCCGCCTCCTGCCCCTGGTTGGACGGGGCGGAGGCGGGCAAGTAGTGCCGGTCGTTGTAGCTCGTCACATAGCTCGGCAGGGCGACCATGCCGACCAGGACGACGGCGGCGCTCACCGCGAGAATCGGTGCGGGCCAACGCACTACGGCGGTGCCGACCCGGCGCCACAGCCGCCCTTGCCTGGCGGCGCGCTTGCGCTCGAAAAGGCCGAACTTGCTGCCGGCGAAGATCACCGCCGGACCGAGCGTCAGGCCGGCCAGGACCACGACCAGCATGCCGATCGCGACGGGTGCGCCCATGGTGTTGAACCACGGCAGCCGGGAGAAACTCAGGCAGTAGGTGGCGCCGGCGATCGTCAGGCCCGACCCGAGGACGACGGGGGCCACGCCCTTAAACGTGGTGTAGTACGCGGTTTCTCGATCCTCGCCGGCGCGCAGGGCCTCTTGATACCGGCCGACGAGAAAGATGCCGTAGTCCGTTCCCGCGGCGATCGCCAGCATGGTCAGGATGTTGGCGGCGAACGTGGTGAGCCCGAATGCGTTGTGATAGGCCAAAACCGCGACGACGCCGCGCGAGCAGGCCAGGGCGACGAAGGTCATGAACAGCTGGACCAGCGTGGTGACGATGGAGCGGTAGACCAGCAGCAGCATGATCGCGATCGCGCCCAGGGTGAAAAGCGTGATCTTGGCCAGGCTGGCGTTGCCGATGATGTGCATGTCGTCGGACAGCGCCGCGGGACCGGTGACGTAGGCCTTCACGCCGGGCGGCGCCTTGTTCTCGTCGATCACCTTGCGGACCGCGTCCACGGACTCGTTGGCCAGCGTGGTGCCTTGATTACCGGCGAGGTTGATCTGCACATAGGCGGCCTTGGCGTCGGCGCTCTGCGCGCCCGCCGCCGTCAGCCGGTCGCCCCAGAAGTCCTGGATGTGCTGGATGTGCTTGGGGTCCTGGCGGAGCTGCCGAATCAGGTTGTCGTAGTAGTGGTGTGCGTCGGGGCCGAGGGGTTGCTGGCCCTCCAGCACGATCATCACCGTGCTGTTGGAGTCGAATTCGCGGAAGTTATGGCCCATCCGCATCATCGCCTTCATCGACGGCGCGTCCAGCGGAGTCATCGGGGCCGAGTGCGCCTCGCCGACTTTTTCGAGGGTGGGGACGATGACGTTGACGAGCACCGTCACGAACACCCAGACCAGGATGATCGGCACCGCGAACCAGCGGATCATGTGCGGGATGTAGGGCCAGTGGCCGCGTTCCGGGCGGCGGGAGCCTTGCGCCTTGATCGGGCCGGTGTCCGCGGTGTCGTCGACGGCCCTGGTGTTCACCTCGCTCATGCGGACTTCACCAGGCAGAACGTCTGGGCGTTGTGGCCATCGGAGGCCTGCTGTTCGCGCACGACGCCGTCCACGGTGATCTTGCAGCTGATCCGGCTGCCGTCGGTTTGCGCCATGATGTTGGCGCTCACCGAGGGCAGCGTGGTGGAGATCGTCGTCGACCACGGCAGCGGTGCCGAATTGACCTGGTGTGTGTTGGCGTTCTCGTCCCAGTAGTTGATGTCCGCGACGCTGCCGGGGGGACCGGAGACCTCGTAGACCACGACCTTCGGGTTGAACTGGACGATCTCGATGCCGGCGCCCGCGTTCGCGTTGAGGTCCTGCGAGCCGAAGATCTTGTGCAGCCGCGACACGACCAATCCCGAGACCGCCAGAACGACCAGCAACAACAGCGGTATCCACGCCCGCTTGACGGCGCGGGCTATGGCGCCGGTCTTTGGTTCAACCCTCACCTGACCGCCTCCCACTCACCGCTGCGCGTGACAACATCTGTCGTCGACAGAACATTTGCTCAGCTAAGCATCGTAGACGGTAGTGCACGTAACCGTTCCTCGGGGTGGCGACTTTGTGATCACCGACACCGGCCGGTCAGCGGGCCACCCGGCCCGTGACCGGCGGGAGGTCGGCGAGCGTGACGATGCCGGGCTTCGCGGCGACGACGGCCGGGACCGCGTTGGTCACCGGCATCGCGGTGTAAATCATTCCCAGCCCCATGAATCCCGGCTCCGTCCAGTCCTTCGGCGGCAGGCAGTGCAGCACGGTGCGCATGTTGGGCAGGCCGAACACCTGAATGACGTGACCGTGCTCGAGCGGCTTGGGCGGCACCACGTGATTGCCCATGGTCCAGTTGAATCCGACGCTGACGACGTTGCGATCGCCCTCCCACCCGCGGTGGTACCCGTAGACGCTGCCCACCGTCCCCGCGGGGATCTTCATGAAGCCCAGGTCGGTGTCGGCGGTGGCGGCGGTGAAGGTGACGTCGAAGGTCATCCGGTCCAGCTTCGCCCCGATCGCGTCGGCCATCATGGCGGCGGACTCGGCGAAGACCTCGCTTTCTCGGCGCACGCTCTCGGCCAGCCCCGGGGTCTCGGGATCCTGCGAGAAGCCCATCGCCGTCTGGGTTTCGGCCGACTCGTAGGTCGAGCAGTCCACCGACTCGGTGATGCGGATCTCGTCGACGCGCTCGCAGGAGGCCGACAGCACCATGCCGACCATGTTCGTCATCCCGGGGTGGGCCCCGCTGCCGAAGATCGTCGAACCGCCGCGCTCGCAGGCGTCCACGATGCGCTCGCGGTCCGCCGGTGTCTGCTTGCCGCCGGTGATCCACGCGGCGCTGGTGCACACGTTGACGCCCGACTCCAGCAGCCGCACGAGTTCATCGACGTTGGGCCACAACGGGTTATAGCAACACGCGTCCGGTCGCAGTGCCAGCAGCGCGTCGATGTCGTTGGTGGCCTTGACCCCGGTCGGCTCCGGCCATCCGGACAGCTCGGCGGCGTCCACCCCGACCTTGTCGGCGCCGTGCGCGTACACCCCGACCAGCTCCATGTCGGGCCGGCCGATGATGGCGTGCAACGAGCGGCGACCGATGTTGCCGGTGGTCCACTGAATCACGCGAAACGGACGGTCTGCGCTGGTTGTGCTCATCGAATGGCTCCTTTGCCGGTGCGGTTGGACCCATTATGTTCAACCGCGGTCCGGGCTCAGGCGTCCAGTCGGGTGAATTGGTCCTGGCGGTATTGCTCGACGCAGGCGGCGCGGCGGATCTTGCCGCTCGTGGTGGTGGGAATCGACCCGGGCGGCACCAGGACGAGGTCGCCGACGTGCAACCCGTGCACGTTGGATATCGCCGAGGTGACGTCGCTCTTGACGCCGGTGAGCCAGTGCGTCGCGTCCTCGGCGGAGTCGCCCCGCTTCTTGAGCTCGACGACGGTGACCAGCTTCTCGGTGCTGTTCACCGGGACCGATATCGCCGCGACCCGGCCGCCCGTGATCTCTTGGACCGTCGCCTCGATGTCCTCGGGATAGTGATTGCGCCCGCGGATGATGAGCAGGTCCTTGATGCGGCCGACGATGAACAGCTCGCCGGAGAAGATGAAACCCAGGTCGCCGGTTCGCAGCCACGGCCCGTCGGGCGTGCCCGGCGACGGGTCGACGAGCACCGCGCCAAAGCAGCGTTGTTCCTCCGGGGGCTTGGCCCAGTAGCCGTCGGCGACATTGGGGCCATGCAGCCAGATCTCACCGACCACGCCGGGCGGGCACTCACGGCCCGTGTCGGAGTCGACGATGCGCAGCGAGGGTGATTGCGGCACTTTGTATTTGACCAGCGCCGTGCCGGTGCCCTCCGCGCACGGCTGGACGCGGCCGGCGGAGAGCTCGTCGGCGTCGAAATGGACCGCGCCGGACGAATCGCTCCAGGTGCCGGCCGTCACGAAGACGGTCGCCTCCGCCAGGCCGTACGAGGGGCGCACCATGTCCTCGCGGAAATTGAAGTGGGCGAACCGATCAACGAAGCGTTGCAGCGTGGCCGGCTCGACCCGTTCGGCACCGCTGATGATGCCCAGCACCCCGCCGAGGTCGAGCCCGGCCATGTCGGCCTCGGTCGTCTTGCGGGCGGCCAGGTCGTAGGCGAAGTTCGGCGCCGCGGAAAACGCGTGCGGACTCCGCGCCAATTCCTGCACCCATCTGGCCGGCCGCTCCAAAAACGCGACCGGGCTGGCCAGCTGGCCGTGGAAGCCGCCCAGGATCGGGGCGCAGACTCCCAGCACCAAGCCCATGTCGTGGTAGAAGGGCAACCACGAGACGATCGTGGCGTCCGCGGGGACCTTGATCTGGGACTCCGCGAAGAAGCTGCGCATCAGCTGGTCGAAATTCACCTGCAGGTTGCGGTGCGAGATCATGACCCCGGTCGGCAGCCGGGTGGAACCCGAGCTGTACTGCAAATACGCCGTGCTCGGCAAATCGGCTGTGCGAAGGCCGGTTCCGCCGTCGGCGTCGAGATCCAGCGCATCGATTTCCAGGATCTCGGGAACCGTGTCCAGGCCCGCTTGGTCGACGTATTCGGCGATGTCCTGCGCGACCGCGGACGTGGTGAGAACGACGGTCGGTGACGTGTCGGCCAGCACCGCGCCCACCCGCTCGTTTGTCGCGCCGCGGTGCGGCAGCGGCAGCGGAACCGCGATGAGCCCGGCCTGCATCGATCCCAGGAAGGCCGCGATGTAGTGCAAGCCCTGGGGCGCCAGGATCACCGCCCGGTCCCCGGCGGACCCGTGCAGGCTGAGTTCGCGCCCCACATTGAGCGTTCGGCGCGATAGCTGCGACCACGTGAGGCTTTCGGGCACGCCCGCCCAGTCGCCGTGGTAATCGGTGAAGGTGAACGCTATGTCATCGGGTCGCAGGCTGGCGCGCCCGTGCAGCATCGACAGCACGGATGACTGGGGCGGTGGTGTCACGTTACGTCCGTACTGGTTTGTCCAACGCGTCGCATCGCGTCAGTGGTCGGCCTGTCCCGCGCCGTGCGACAACACGGACATGGCACCGGCGAGGATCTGGGAGAAGGGGTCGGCGCCACCGCCGAAGGTCGCCTGGTTGGCCGGCGCGGTGACTTCCGCCGGGTCGAAGCCGTGCACCGGGTCCACCTGAACCGGGGCGGTCGCCGGGTCGTCGTTTCGCGAATAGCCGGCGTTGACCCGGGGGATCAGGATCGCGTCCAGTTTGTTCAGCGTGTCTTCCGGGATCCCGATGTATTTCAGCGGCATGACCAGCGGAAGGTGCTTCTCCGGGACCATGATCGTGGTGTCTTTCGCGCCCCGGGAGTTGATCGTCGTCCGGATGTTCTGCGGCGGCACCATGCTGCGGTTCGTGAAGGCCACCGCGGTGTGACCGGTGGCCAGGCCCATCAGCGTGTTGGCGAACGCGAACATGTTGTCGGGCCGGTCGGGGAAGTCCGCGATGGAGTCGTACGCGGCCACGAATCTGTCGGTGTCGTACTGGCTCTCGTAGGGCGGCGGCATCGTGTAGTCGAGCGCGGGAACGGTGCTGCCGACCGGGAACATGGCGGTCAAAAAGCTCTGACCGAAGGCGTGATGCCCGATCGGGTCGCCGAACGTGGCGAAGTTCAGCGTGTTCGGCGGCGGAGCGGTGGGGTCCGTCGCCAGGCGGGCCTGCGCGCCGTCGACCACGAACCCGCCCTCGGACAAACCGATCGCCGTACCCGGCCGCCCGGTTTTGATCGCGCCGACCAGGTTGTCCACTCCCGTGTCGACCGACTCGCCGACGCTGGGGCCGTCCAGGCCCAGGCCGGGAAGGATCTCATCGCCGAACTTGCCGATCCCCGGGAAGAGCCGCCCGAGCACGTGGCCCTGAACCTGCCCCGCCGGGTAGTTGATGATCTCGCGCTGCTGGCCGGGGAACCATTGGGCGCCCTCCTGGCGGATGTATTCGTCGTAGGGGATGCCGAGCACGTGGGCGCCGCCGAGGGCGAACGCGGTCTGGTCGCCCGGCGCGCCCGGTGTCGGCGGTCCGCCGATCGGCGTGTCGTCTGCGGACACCCGGCCGGCGCCGAAACACCCTGCGGCGCCGACAGTTACCAGCGCCGTCACTCCTGCGAGTAGTTTCCTCATCCCTACCCCTGACCCCTCGGCTTCTCTAGTCTCACATACGTCATGGGTGCGCCCCGACCGGGTTGCGGCCGGACGCCCGTGACGGCCACCAGTTCGCCCGGCCGATCAGCGCGGCGACGGCGGGAACCGTGATGGTGCGCACCAAGAAGGTGTCCAGCAGGATCCCCACCCCGATCACGAAGCCGCCCTGGACCACGGTACCGATGCTGGAGAACAACAGACCGCCCATCGACGCGGCGAAGATCAGCCCCGCGGCGGTGATCACCCCGCCCGTCGAACCCAGGGTGCGAATGATGCCGTACCGCACGCTGCGCGGCGATTCGTCACGCATGCGCGAGACGAGCAGCATGTTGTAGTCGGCTCCCACCGCGACCAACACCACAAATGCCAACGGCGGCACGCTCCAATGCAGGTGCTGGCCGAGCAGCAACTGGAAAACCACGACACCGATTCCCACCGCCGACAAGAACGAGATGACCACGGACGCAACCAGATACAGCGGCGCGATGATCGCGCGAAGCAGCGCCATCAGGGTCAGCAGCACGACGAGCAGGGTCACCGCGATGATGAACCGGATGTCGTGCTGGTAGTAGTCGCGCGTGTCTTTCAGGCCGACGGTGTATCCCGCCATCGAGATGGTGGCGTCGGACAGCGAGGTGTTCGGTTGGGCACCGCGGGCCGTCGCGCTGATCGCGTTGACCTGATCCATGGCCTCGGTGCTGAACGGATTCAGTTTGGTCTGCACCAGGTACCGCACCGAGTGGCCGTCCGGCGAAATGAACGCCTTGGCGGCCTGCTGAAACTCCTTCAGATGCAGCAGCTGCGAGGGGATGTTGAAGCCGGCCATCGCCGGTTGCGCCGCGTCCTGCTTCAGCGACAACAGGAACTGCGCCGACTCGCTGAGGCCCGCGCCGAGCTGTTTGACCTGGTCGACCAGCTGGGCCACCGCGTCGGCTATTTGCCGGCTGCCGCCGGCGAATCGGTCGGCGCCGTTTTGCAGGCTGTTCAGGTTCGCCTGCAGGCCCCCGGGCTGGTCGATTCCCATGGAGCGCAGCACGGTGGTGAGCTTCGTCAGGGCGGCGCGCAGGCGGTCCGTCGACGCCTTCAAAGCCCGTTTGTCCTGGTATTCCTGCAGCTGGTGGGACAAGTCGTTGATCGCGTCGAGGTCTGCCTGGTCGCGCCCGCCGGTCAGTTGCTCGAACGTGCCGCGGGTGGCGCTGCACGACGGATCGGCATCGCAGACCGGGTTGCCCTGCAGCGCCGTCAGCACCGGACCCATCCAGGCGAACATGTTCTTGGCGGCCGTGAAGTTCCAGCCCATGGCATTGCTGAGCGAGTTGACGTGGTCGACGAGCTGGGCCGCCAGGTCGACCTCTTTGACCAGCGTGTCGCCGCTGTACTGGTTCTTCGTCGAGGAGAAGGCGTTCTCCAGCTCCTGCACGCTGGCGGTGAGCTGGCTGACCTGGCCGCGGACTTCGCGCAGGCTGTTGGCCAGCGTGCCGGCCCCGTCGACCAGCCGGTTGAGGTCGCTCGTGTGGTCGTTGATCAGGTTGGAGCCGCCGGCCAGCATGGTGCCGATGGCGCCGGCCTGATAGGTGGCCCGGAACTGCTCCGGGACGTTTCCGGTGGGACGGGTGATGCCGCTGACGGCGGCGACGTTCGGCAGCTGGCTGATGCGGGACGCCATCTGCTCGAGGTCCGCGAGGGCCTGCGGGTTGCGAAGGTCACGCGGTGACTGGACGAGGATGTACTCCGGGATGGACTGGTTCACGTTGAAATGGCGATCCAGCGCGGCGTACCCGACGGAGCTGGGCGCCGACGGCCGCAGGGCCTTGCGATCGTCGTAGTTGTAACGCACCAGGCCGGCACAGCTGGCCAGGATGATCAACACGAGCAGGCTGGCGACCAGGTGGGCCCTGGGCCGGCGCACGATGCGCACCCCGGAGCGCCGCCAGAACCGAGCGGTCAGTTCGCGCCGCGGCTTGACCCAGCCGCGCGGCCCGGCGAGCACCAAAATCGCCGGCAGCAGCGTCACCGCGGCGAGGAATGCCACGCCGATGCCGATCGCCGACGACGCCCCGACCGTCTTGAACACTCCCATCCGGGCGAAGCTGATCACCAGAAAGGTGATCCCCACGGTGCTGGCCGAGGCGGCGATCACTTTCCCGATCGAGTTCATCGCCCGCCTGACCGCGTCATCGAAATCCGCGCCCGACCGCCGATAGTCGTGATAGCGGCTGATGAGAAAGACCGCGTAGTCCGTTCCGGCGCCGGCCATGATGGCGCTGAGGAACACCATGGACTGGTTCGACACGCCCGAGCCCGTCAGCTGCGAGTATCCCGCCACCAGCGCCTGCGCGATCACCAGCGACAACCCGATCGTTATCAGCGGCAGCAGCATGGTGACGGCGCTGCGGTAGACCACCAGCAGCACGATGAGCACCAGGACGCCGATCGCCAGCTCGATGGGAAGCCGGTCCCGCTGGCCCGCGACGGTGAGGTCGGCGACCGTCGCCGCCGGGCCGGTGACGTTAGCCGTCAGGGGCGTTCCCGCGACCGTGTGTTTGACGATGTCGCTGATCCGGTTGAAGGCGTCGTAGGACCGTGGCGTGCCCAATTCGCCCGCGACGCCGACCGGCAGCACCCAGGCTTTGTGGTCCGCGCTGGTCACGACCTGACGCAGCGGTGGCGTGGTGATGAAGTCCTGAATCATCACGACGTCCCGCGTGTCCCGGTGCAGCGCGTCGACGAGTTTGCGGTACACGGCTTCGTCGTCGGGCCCCAGCCCCTTGTCGTTGGTCAGGACCACCAGCATCAGGTCCTCGGAGCCCGATTCGTGGAACGCCTCGGTCATCTTGCGGGCGGTGACGTTCGACGGTGCATCGCTGGGCAGGATGGCGAGCGGATGCTTCTGGGCCATCTCGCTCAGCGATGGGAGTGTCAGCGGCAGGGCGACCGCAACCGCGACCCACAGGCCGATCACCATCCAGGGCCAACGCACCACAAAATCGGCTAGCCGTCGCATTTCGCCTTCACCTCGAACCGTGCAATTCCGCGCCACGAGCCACCGGATTACCCCACGCTACGCAACGCGTCCCCAATGCCCGCTGGCCGCGACCCGCGCGCACACGGACTTCATCGCTTCCATATAGCGGGTCACTGATTTCTGGGCGACCGGATTATCCGGATACATGATCGCCATTGCGGTGCCCTCGCCGTACCGGAATACGTAAATGGTCAGCTGATACGAATACCGGCCGTCGGAATAGATCCCGAGATTGTTCGCATAACCGAGGTCGGCCGCCGCGAGGACGGCGTTGAGGGGAGCCGCGCCGCCGTGCAAGAAGTTGGACACCGGGAAGTTCGGCTCCGGCCAGTTCAGCCATGGCGCCAACTCGAGCACGCGGTAATACGGCACCTTCGCCAGGTGCAGACCGGAATCGAACGACGACTGCGCCGCCCATGCGGCCTCGCCGAACGAGGCCGCGGCTATCGGCACGGTGATCGGGACCAGGCCGGTGAACCAGCCCTGGGTCATGAAGTTGTCGGAAGTCCTGCGGGTGTCCCTCGGAGTCAGGCCGTAATACGTCAGGGCGCCCGTGAATTCGTGCTCGACCAGGGCGAAGCAGGCGAACAAGCCGCCGACGAAGCGTGCGCCGACCGCTCCGCAGGCCGCTTCGAACCGCTCCGTCTGCGCCGGATCCATCAGGAATTCGGAGATCAGGTTGCTCTCGCTCGGCTCGGTCGGGTCACCCAGCGGGAGGGGAAATTCGGGAAAGCCGCCGTTGTTGTTTTCGGCGAAATCGATCCACGCGCGCACCCCGGGCGAATCCACCGTCAACGACGACGTGTACTGGCGTTCGCGGGCGCAGAATTCGTTGAAGCTGCCGGCATCGGGCAACGCGAGGGGTTCGCCGCCGCCACTGAGCGCCGCGTACATTCCGTTGGCCTCGAGCATCGTGGTGCCGATCAGCGTGGCGTCCCCGTGCACGTGATCCATGGCGGCGAAGAAAGTGAAATGCTTTTCGCCTTGGACGATGCCGAAGGTGAAGCAGCCCCATTCCAAGGGGTTCGGTATGGCCACGACGTGGGCGCGTATTTCGTCGACGCCCATCGGGCCGTGGTCGATCGGCGTGAATTCGATATCGGCGGGGTCGGTCAGGGTGTGCCTGAGGAACTCTCCGTCGCCGGTGTGTTCGAACCAGCTGCGGAACGTGTCGTGCCGGCGCAGGTAGGCGTTGACGGCGTGGTCCATGGCGGAGATGTCGCACTGGCCGGGCACTTCGCAGGTGGCGATGATCTGCCGGGAGAAGTCCAGCCCAGCGCCTGTCCGCTCGACGTAATTACGAAGATGCTGGCCCTGCATGTAGCTGACCGGCACGAAACTGACCGGCGCCTGCCGGACCTTCTCGGCGGCCGTGGTGGTCGGGTGCCAGGAGATGACTGATCCTGGGATCGGCTCCCAATCGCCCAGTGAGCCGATCGTGATCTTCCCGATTCGCAATATTTTCTCCCCGGTTGGCGCGGCTGGTACGGCCGCTGCTAGCGACACCCAAGATAACCCTCTCGGCGGGCACCGTCGGCGGTATGCGCGGACGCGTCCCGTACCGCGAAGGCAGCTGGCACGGTAGTGACGACCGCCCCGGCGTGGGACACGAGCCGGTCGGCACGCCCCGACCATACTTGCGCGATGCGCCGCCGGAAGCAGCCACACTTGGCATACTTGCCGTCGGAGGTGATTCGGCTGCGGCAACCGGTTCGGCATGTGTACATTCGCCACGACGGTCGCTGGAGCCAGTACGCCGGGGGGACTTCCGCCAGGTCTGTTCCTGGGTGCGTGCAGTGAGCGGCCGAGCGCGTGGTTCGGAGCAACCACGACCACGGCGCCGCAAGGGCGCGGGCATCGAATCTTCCGATCGACACAGGGAGGACAACCGCATGACATCCGCCGAAGATCCGGTGCGGGGGGCATCGGGTTCTGAGGGCTTCGCGATCGTCGGTTACGCGGCCCGGTTTCCGGGCGCGGCGGACGCGAACGAGTTCTGGCAGGTGCTGCGGGACGGCAGGGACGCGATATCGGAGGTGCCCGAGGATCGCTGGGACGCCGAGGAATTCTTCGACCCGGATCCGGACACGCCCGGGAAGGTGGTGACCCGTCGCGCGGGTTTCGTCGATGACGTAACGGGCTTCGACGCGCCGTTTTTCGGGATGTCGACGCGCGAGGTCCGGCTGATGGACCCGCAGCACCGGCTCTTGCTGGAGACGGCGTGGCGCGCGGTCGAGCATTCGGGCACCGCGCCAACGGCTTTGGCGAACACCAACACCGGCGTGTTCATCGGCCTGGCCACCCACGACTACCTGGGAATGGCATCGGGCGAACTGACTTTCCCCGAGATCGAGGCCTACATGGCCATCGGGACGTCGAACGCGGCCGCCGCGGGCCGGATCAGCTACCGATTGGGGCTGCAGGGCCCATCGGTCGCCGTCGACACGGCGTGCAGCTCGTCGTTGGTGGCCATCCATCAGGCCTGCCAGGCGCTGCGGCTGGGGGAATGTGACCTCGCGCTGGCCGGCGGCGCGAACGTCATGCTCACCCCGGCGACCATGATCACCTTCTCGCACGCCCACATGCTGGCGCCCGACGGCCGCTGCAAGACGTTCGATGCGGCCGCGGACGGCTACGTGCGCGGCGAGGGTTGCGGCATCATCGTCGTCAAGCGGCTCGAGGACGCGCTCCGCGACGGCGACCGCATCCGGGCCGTGATCCGGGGCAGCGCGATCAACCAGGACGGCGCATCGGGCGGTTTGACGGTGCCGAACGGTGTTGCTCAGCAACGGGTTATCGCCGAGGCGCTGCAGCGCGCCGGCGTCGCACCCAGCGAGGTCGGATACCTCGAGGCGCACGGGACCGGGACGTCGCTGGGCGATCCGATCGAGGCCCAGGCCGCGGGCGCGGTGCTCGGTGAGGGTCGCGAGCCGGGCCGGCCGTTGTTGATCGGGTCGGCAAAAACGAATATCGGGCATCTGGAGGCCGCCGCCGGGATCGCGGGCGTGATCAAGGTCATCCTCTCGCTCGAGCACGAGTTGTTGCCGCCGCACCTGCACTTCCGCAATCCGTCGCCGCACATCCCGTGGGACCGGCTCGCGCTGCAGGTCGTGCAGGAGGCCACACCGTGGGAGCGCAACGGCCGGCGACGCATCGCGGGTGTCAGCTCGTTCGGGTTCGCCGGGACCAACGCGCACGTCATCCTGGAAGAGGCGCCCGATGCGGTGGGTCAGATCGACCCGACACCGGTCGAGGTGTCCGAGGACCGGCGGTTCAGCCTCCTGCCGCTGTCGGCGCGCACGCCCGCCGCGCTGGTGCAGATCGCCGAGCAGTACCGCAGCTGGTTGAGCACCCACCCGGAGGCCACGCTGGCCGACGTGTGCTTCACCGCTGGGGTGGGGCGGGCGCACTTCGAGCACCGCGCCGCACTGGTGGTCAACTCGAAGGAATCCGCCGGCGAGTTGCTCGGCGCGCTCGCGGACGACCGCCCCGCGCCCGGTCTGGTCCGCGGCACCTCCGATGACACGCCGAAGACGGCGTGGCTGTTCACCGGTCAAGGCAGCCAGTACGCGGGCATGGCCCGCGAGCTGTTCGAGACCGAGCCGGTGTTCGCCGAGACGTTGACGCAGTGCGCGGCGGTGGTCGCCGACCGGCTCGAAAAGCCCTTGCTGGACGTGATTTTCGACACGGACGGCCCGGACGGCGAAGAGACGCTGCGGCAGACCGCCTACGCCCAGCCGGCCCTGTTCGCGGTGGAGATGGGCCTGGCCCGGCTGTGGCAGTCGTGGGGCTTCGAACCGAGCGTGGTGCTGGGCCACAGCGTCGGCCAGTACGCGGCGGCCTGCGTGGCGGGCGTGTTCAGCCTCGAGGACGGGATGCTGCTGATGGCCGAGCGCGGCCGCCTGTTCGGCAGCCTGCCGGCCGGCGGCCGGATGGTGGCGGTCTTCGCCGCCGCCGAGCGCGTCGAGAGCCTGACCGACGAGTTCCCGAGCCTGTCGGTGGCCGCCTACAACGGCGCCAACACCGTCCTGTCCGGACCCGCGCACGATCTGGAGCAGGCGGTGGCCGGGTTGACGGCCGACGGTGTCCGGTGTGACTGGCTGGACACCAGCCACGCGTTCCACTCGGCGCTGCTGGATCCGATTCTCGATGACTTCGAGGCGTACGCGAACCGGTTCGAGTTCGGCTCGCCGCAACGGATGTTGGTGTGCAACCGCACCGGCGCCGCGCTCGGCCGGAGCGTGAAACTCGATGGCGCCTATTGGCGTCGCCACGCGCGCCAACCGGTGGAATTCGCCAAGAGCGTGCGCACCCTGGCAGATCTGGGTTGCAAGGTGTTGCTGGAGATCGGCCCGCAGCCGGTGCTCACGGCCGCGGCGCTGCGGGCATGGCCCGACACGGTCGCCGCGCCGCGGGCGATCGCGTCGTTGCGCCGAAACACCGCCGACCGCCGCCAGATCACCGAAGCCCTCGCCGACGCGTACGTCCTTGGCCACCTGCCCGACTTCGCCGTCGTTTCCGGGCCCGCGCGCAAGCTCGACCTACCGACCTATCCGTTCCAGCACCGCGAGTACTGGTATCGGGACAATCGGGAGCGCCCGAACCAGCAACAGCACACCGCCGTGAGCAGCCAAGCCGTCCAGTTGCTCGAGGACGGCCGGATCGAGGAACTCGCCGCGCTGGTCGACGGCGAGAGCGCCGACCAGCAGACCCTGCGGGTGCTGACCAAGCTTGCAGCCCAGCACAATCGGCAGCGCAAGACGCAGTCGATCGCGGATGCGCGTTACGAGATCCGTTGGGAGCAGTCCACCGGGCGCGGCGGGGTTTCGGAGGCGCCGGACGCGGCGGCCACCTGGCTGCTCATCGGCGACGACGCCGATGCGGTCGCACCATTGGTCGACGCGCTGACCGCCCGCGGCCACCAGCACCGGATCCTCGGGCTGCCGGTATCCGACGCGGACGAGCAACGGCTCGAGGCCACGCTGCGCGAAGCGGCGGAAGACGAAGCGGCGCTGCGCATCCTGCTCGTCGCGGCCCTCGAATCCGACACCGCACCGTCGATGCGGTCGCTGCTGCGCATGCAGCACCGAGTCTTGGGCGGAACGCGACGACTCTTCCGCGCGGTCGTCGCCGCCGAACGGCGCATACCCATCTGGGTGGTGACCCGCGGCGCGCAACGCGTCACCGACGCGGACGTCGTGTCACCGGATCAGGCCTGCCTCTGGGGATTTGGCCGCGCCGCCTCGCTCGAGCACCCGCAGGTGTGGGGCGGGCTGGCGGACTTGGCGGGCGGCCGGGACAAGGCCGTCGACGAATGGTCGCAGTTGATCGACCAGGTCGTGACGGCGCCGCGCGGCTTCGCCGCCGGCGAGGACCAACTGGCCGTGCGTGATGGCGCCGTCTATGTGCCCCGGCTGGTCCGGCGGACCGAACAGCCGGTCGCCACACCGCCGGCGCTGCGCGACGACGCCACGTACCTGGTGACCGGGGGGCTGGGTTCGATCGGCCTGGAAATGGCCGGATACCTGGCGGCGCACGGCGCCCGGCATCTGGTGCTGACCAGCCGGCGCGCTCCGGGCGATGCCGCGCAGGGGCGCATCGCCGCCATCCGGGAACAGCACGGCTGCGAGGTCCGGGTCGTGGCCGCCGATGTCGGCGACATGCACGAGGTCGAGCGCCTGTTGGCCACCGTGCACGCCGAACTGCCGCCGCTGGCGGGCATCGTCCACGCCGCGGGCGAGATCGGAACCACCCCGCTGCGCACCCTGGACGACGAGGAAGTCGATCGCGTTTTCGCCGGGAAGGTCTGGGGCGCTTGGCATTTGAGTGAGGCCGCCGCCGATTTGCGGCTGGACTTCTTCCTGAGCACCTCCTCGATCGCCTCCGTGTGGGGCGGATACGGTCAGACCGCCTACGCCGCGGCCAACGCCTTCCTCGACGGGCTGGCGTGGCGGCTGCGCGAGCGTGGCGTGCCCGGCATCAGCGTCAACTTCGGTCCCTGGTCGGCGGGCATGGCGGACGCGCAGGCCCGCGCCCGGCTCGATCAGCGCGGGGTCCGGACGCTGTCCGCGGCCGATGCGCTGGCGGGGATGGCCGACCTCATGGCGGCTTCCGCGACCCAAGGGGTGGTGGCCCGGATCGGCTGGGACCGGTTCCTGCCGCTGTACCAGCAAGCCGGACGGCGAGCGTTCCTGGCGGAATTGGAGCGCGAGCTCCCCGACTCTGCGCCCGCGCCAACGCAATCCGGGAAGACCCAGCTGGTCGAACAGCTGACCAACGCCCCGGTGCAGCAGCGCAAAAAGCTGCTCACCGACCACCTGCGAAACGCGGTGGCGGAGGTGACCCGCGTCGACGTCGCGGAAATCCGCGAGGACGCCGGGTTCTTCGATCTGGGCATGGATTCGCTGATGGCCGTCGAATTGCGGCGCCGCATCGAGCAAGCGGTGGGCAAGGAGGTGCCGGCCACCCTGGCGATGGACCACCCGCGGCTGTCCGATGTGGTGGATTACCTGCTCGGCGACGTGCTCGGCCTCGGCGAGGCATCGGCGCAGTCGGGGCTCCAGCTCGCCTCGGCGGTCACGACGCGCACCGACGAACCGATCGCGATCGTCGCGGTGGCGTGCCACTTCCCGGGCGCGACCAATCCCGAAGCCTTCTGGGAGTTGTTGTCCGGCGGGGTCGATGCGATCTCGGAGGTCCCCGAGGATCGATTCGACATCGACGAGTTCTACGACCCGGATCCAGAGACTCCGGGCAAGATCTACAGCCGCTTCGGCGGATTCCTGGACGAGGTCGACGGATTCGATCCCGAATTCTTCGGCATCTCGCCGCGCGAGGCGATCTGGATCGATCCGCAGCAGCGGCTGATGCTGGAAACCGCTTGGGAGGGCCTGGAAAGGGCCGGGTACGCGCCGTCCGCCTTGCGCGGCAGCCGAACCGGCATCTTCGTCGGGGTGGGCGCCAACGAGTATTCGCATCTGCTGTCCGCGGACTCCGTCGACAAGCTCGAGCCGCAGTTCATCACCGGCAACGCGCTCAATGCCATCTCGGGTCGAGTCGCCTTCGCGCTGGGGCTCGAGGGCCCGGCGGTCGCGGTCGACACGGCATGCAGCTCGTCGCTGGTGGCGGTCCATCAGGCCTGCCAGGCATTGCACTCTGGTGACTGCGATCTGGCGCTGGCCGGCGGTGTGAACGTCCTGCTGAGTCCGGTGACCATCATCGCCGCGTCCCGCGCCCGAATGCTGTCCCCCGTCGGGCGATGCAAGACCTTCGACGCCTCCGCCGACGGCTATGTCCGCAGCGAGGGCTGCGGGATCCTGGTGCTCAAGCGGCTCAGCGATGCGGTGCGCGACGGCGATCGGGTCTGCGCGGTCATCCCGAGCACCGCGGTCAACCAGGACGGCGCGTCCAGCGGATTGACGGTGCCCAACGGCGGTGCGCAGCAACGGCTTATCAACACCGCGCTGGCCCGCGCCGGTCTGGCCGGCGGGGACGTCGATTACCTCGAGGCGCACGGAACGGGGACCCCGCTGGGCGATCCGATCGAGGTGCAGGCCGCGGCCGCCGTCTACGGTGCCGCCCGCGACGCCGACCGGCCGTTGCTGATGGGATCGGTGAAGACCAACATCGGCCACCTCGAATCGGCATCGGGGGTCGCCGGTCTGATCAAGGTCGTGTTGTCGCTGCAGCACGAAATGCTGCCGCAGAGCCTGCATTTCGAGAAGCCGTCACCGCACATCCCGTGGGACTCGCTGCCCGTGCGCGTGGTGGACAAGGCCACTCCGTGGCAGGCCAACGGCAAACCCCGGCGCGCCGGCATCAGTTCGTTCGGGTTCACCGGGACGAACGCGCACGTGCTGATCGAGGAGGCGCCGGCGCAGCCGGCGACGCCCGACGAATACTCGACGGGCGACGCCTTCTCCGAGGTCGCGGCGGCATCGGAATCGGACGCTCAAGAGGAAACGGTCGGCCTGCTGCCGCTGTCCGCGCGGTCACCGGAGGCGCTGGTGGCGCTGGCGCACCGGTACGAGGAATGGCTGAACGCCCACCCGAAGGTGGACATCGCCGACGTGTGCGGCACGGCCGGGGTCGGTCGTTCACACTTCGAGCACCGGGCCGCGCTGGTGGTGGATTCGGTCCAGGGCGCCCGCGAGCTGCTGGCCGAGCTGGCCGAGAACCGGCTGCGGCCGGGGGTGGTGCGCGGCGAGTGCACCGACCGGCCCACGACGGCATGGTTGTTCACCGGACAGGGCAGCCAGTACCCGGCGATGGCCCGCGAGTTGTTCGACGCCGAACCGGTTTTCGCGGACACCGTGACGCGCTGCGCGGACGCGGTGGATTCGATCCTGCCGCGGCCGTTGCTCGAGGTGCTTTTCGCGACGGACCGGGAAACCGGGGAACTGTTGCGGCACACGTCCTTTGCGCAGCCCGCCCTGTTCGCCGTCGAGATGGGCCTGGCCCGCCTGTGGCAGTCCTGGGGCGTCGAGCCGGATGTGGTGCTGGGGCACAGCGTGGGCCAGTACGCGGCGGCGTGTGTGGCCGGCGTGTTCAGCCTCGAGGACGGCGCACGGCTCATCGCCGAGCGCGGCCGGCTGTTCGGCAGCCTGCCCGACGGCGGGCGAATGGTGGCGGTGTTCGCCGACGCCAAGTACATCGAGGAGATCGCGGGCGAGTTCCCGCGCGTGTCGGTCGCCGCGTACAACGGCCCCAACACGGTGCTGTCCGGGCCGGGGGAGGACCTCGAACAGATCGTCGCGAGGGGCGGCAACGACGGGATCCGGTGCACCTGGCTGGAGACCAGCCACGCCTTCCACTCGGAGTTGCTGGAGCCGGTGCTCGGTGAATTCGAGTCGTACGCAGAGCACTTGCAGTTCGCGGTGCCGACGTTGCCGCTGGTGTGCAACCGCACCGGCGCGGTGCTGACCGCGGACACCCCGCTGGACGCGCAGTATTGGCGGCGGCATTCCCGCCAGCCGGTGCAGTTCGCCGAAAGCGTGCGCACCGTGGCGGCGCTGGGCTGCTCGGTGTTGATGGAGATCGGTCCGCAGCCGGTTTTGACCGGTGCCGCGGTGCAGGTCTGGCCGGAACACCTGGCCGCGCCGCGCGCGATCGTCTCGCTGCGCAAGGGCGTCGCCGACCGCCGCCAGATCGCCGAGGCGCTGGCCGGGGCGTACGTCAGCGGCCATCGACCGAAGTTCGCGGCGCTGCATCGGCAACCGCGCCGCCGGCTCGAGCTGCCCACCTATCCCTTCCAGCGGCGCAGCTTCTGGCCCAAGACGGCCGGCGGTGTTCCCGGCCTCGACGGCCAGATCGCCTCCGTGTCCGGAATCCTGGGCAGTGCAAAGGATCTCGCCTCGGGCGACTGCGTCTACACCAGTCGGCTGTCGGTCAAGTCGCAACCGTGGCTTTCCGACCACGTCATCTATGGCACCGTCGTCGTCCCGGGGGCGACGTACGCCGCCATGGCGCTGGCCGCCGTCGGGCCGCCGGGACGGGTGCGGGACGTCTTCTTCTACGAGCCGATCATCCTGCCGGAGAAGGCCTCTCGTGAGGTGCAGCTGACGCTGCATCCCCAGGAGGACGGCTCGCCAAATGGGGAGGCGTGGAGCTTCCAGGTGCACAGCCGCCCCTACGGCGCCCGCGACGCCGAATGGTCGCTGAACGCCGACGGCACCGTCGTGACCGGCGTCGAGGCCGATCCGGCGGACCCCGCGGAGCCCGTCGACGCGGCCATCGAGCGGATGAACCGCATGCGCCCGCAGGAGCTCTTCGAGACCTTCGCCGACATGGAGCTGGCGTGGGGGCCGAACTGGTCCGGTTCGTTGAAGTCGTTGTGGCTCGGCGAGGGAGAGGCGATCGGCGACATCACCGTCGGCGACGAACTCGCCGAACATCTCGGAACCGAGCCGATGCATCCGGTGCTGCTCGACCTGTGCACCGGTGTCGCCTTCCCGGCGTTCCCGGCGCTTCTCGCGGCCGAGCAGGGCGTGAGCGAGCTGTTCTTGCCGCTGCGCTACGGCGCGGTGGAGTTGCAGGAGAAGATGCCGCGGCGGTTCTACTGCCGCGCGAAGTGGCACACCAGCGGCCTGGACAGCGAAACCCAGGTGTTCGACCTGGACTTCGTCGATCGAGATGGGCGCCGCCTGGGCGGGATTCGCGAGTTCACGGTCAAGCGCGCGCCCCGGGAGGCGCTGCTGCGCGGGCTCGGCGGCGACGCCACCCGGCTGCTCTACGCCCTCGGCTGGCACGAGGTTCCGCCACCGGCACCGAGCGGTGACGGCGCCGGGATCGGCACCTGGCTGATCGCCGGATTCGCGGAGCTGGCGGCCCAGGTGCCGGGCTGCATCCCCGTTGACCGGGGCCCGGACGCGGAGTCCCTCGGGCAGGTGCTGGCGCAGGCGCAGGAGCGCGGCATGCCGTTCTCCGGCATCGTCTGGCGCGCCACCGGACCGAGCGCGGACGAATCGACCGCCGAATCCGTCACCCGGCTGGAGACCGAGATCTCGCAGCTGCTCAGCGCCGTTCACACCCTGCAGGCCGATGGGGCGCTGAAACTCCCGGGCGGGTTGTGGATCGTCACCGAGCGGGCCGTCGCGACCGAATCCGGCGAAGCCGTCGACCCGGTGCAGGCTGCGCTGTGGGGGCTCGGCCGCACCATCGTCAACGAGGAACCGGCCCTGCGCTGCAGGATGATCGATTGCGACGGATCCGAGCAGGCCGTACGCTCGCTCGCCGGTCTGCTCGGCGAACCGTTCGACGAACCGGAATTGGCTGTGCGCCAAGGGAAGTTCCTGGCGTCCCGGTTGTTGCAGTGGTCGCGCAGCGGCCACCTCGCGATACCGCGGGCAACCGATTACGTGCTGGCGCCCACCGAACGCGGCGCGATCGACAACCTGCGCCTGACCGAGAAGGACGTGTTGCCACCGGACGACGGTTACGTGCAGGTGCGCGTGGAGGCCGCCGGGCTGAACTTCCGCGACGTGCTCAACGTGCTCGGCCTCTACCCGGGCGATCCGGGCCCCATCGGTGGCGACTTCGCCGGCGTGGTCACCCAATTGGGCGGCGGCGTCACCGGACTCGAGGTCGGACAGCGCGTCTACGGCTTCATGCAGGGCGCGTTCTCCAGCCGGTTCAACGTGCCGGCCCTGTTGCTGGCGCCGATTCCCGCTCGGGTGAGCGCCGTGGAGGCGGCGACCATTCCCGCCGCGGCGCTCACGGCCCGGCTCGCCTTCGACTGGGCGCAGCTGCAGCCCGGCGACAAGGTGCTCATCCACGCCGCCAGCGGTGGCGTCGGGCTGGCCGCCATCCAGATGGCCCAGCAGCACGGCGCGACCGTCTTCGCCACCGCCAGCACCTACAAGCGCGCGACACTGCGCAGGCTGGGAGTCGAACACGTCTACGACTCGCGCACAACGGACTTCGCCGATCAGATCCTCGCCGACACCGACGGCGCCGGCGTCGACGTGGTGCTCAACAGCCTGACGAACGAGGGCTTCGTCGAAGCGACCGTGCGGGCCACCGCCCAGAACGGGCGGTTCGCCGAGATCGCGAAGCGGGACATCTGGACGCATGAGCAAATGGCGGCGGCCCGTCCCGATATCGCCTACGAGATCGTCGCGCTCGACACGGTGACCTTCCAGGAGCCCGAGCGCATCCGCGGCTTGTTGGGTGAGGTGTCGGCCGGGCTGGCCGAGGGCCAGTGGGCGCCGCTGCCCGCGGAGATCTATCCGCTGACCGAGGCGAAGACGGCGTTTCGCCGGATGCAGCAGGCGCGGCACGTCGGGAAGATCGTGCTGCAGATGCCGAACCCGCTGCAGCCGCGCGGCGATCGGAGCTATCTGATCACGGGTGGGCTGGGCGCAGTCGGCCTGCACACGGCGGCGTACCTGGCCCAGCTCGGTGCCGGCGACATCGTGTTGACCAGCCGCCGCGAACCCGACGCCGACGCGCGACGCGCGATCGAGGACATCACCGAGCGCTACCGGTGCCGCGTCCACACCATCGCCGCGGATGTCGGCGAGGAATCCGAAGTGGCACAGCTGCTGGAGCGGATCCGCGCGGAGTTGCCGCCGCTGGCCGGCGTGGTGCATCTGGCGGGCGTGCTCGACGACGCGTTGCTGTCGCAGCAGAACCTGGAGCGCTTCCGGAAGACGCTGGCGCCCAAGGCGTTCGGTGCCTGCTACCTGGACCGGTTGACGAAGAGCGACGACCTGGACTTCTTCATCGTGTCGTCCTCGGTGTCCAGCCTGCTCGGTTCACCGGGGCAGGCCAACTACTCGACGGCCAACGCGCTGCTCGACGGGCTGGTCGCCCGGCGACAGGCGCAGGGCTTGCCGGCGACCGGTGTCAACTTCGGTCCCTGGGCCAAGGGCGGCATGGCGTCCTCGGAGGCCGCACGCGCCAACATCGGTGCGCAAGGCCTCATTCCGCTGGAGCCCTCGGCCGCGCTGGCCGCCCTCGCCGAGGCGGTCGCCAACGGAGCCGCGCAGGCAACGGTCATCAAGGCCAACTGGCAGCGTGCCGCGAAGGTGCTGGGTAGTTCTCGTCCACCGATCCTCGACCTGGTGCTGCCCAGCGCCGCCTCGGAGACCGCCGGTGACAGCGAGCTGCTGCGGCAACTGCAGGAGATACCGATCGCCCAGCGCGCCGCTTTCATCACCGAATTCCTGCAGCGTGAGGTACAGGGTTTCCTGCGGCTTGCGCAACCACCCGCCGCAACCAGCCGATTCCTCGACCTCGGTACGGATTCGCTGATGGCGGTCGAACTCCGCAACCGGCTGCACAGCCAGTTCGGTGGCGCGTTCACGATCAACGCAACCGCGGTGTTCGACTACCCGACGATCGGCGGCCTCGCCGAGTACCTCGCCGGTCAGCTGCCGGAGCCCGAGTCGGACGCGGGCGAGGCGGAATCGGTTGCGGCGCCGGAGGAGCCGAGCGCGGAACCGCCGAGCCCGGAATCGGTGGCGGCGCCGGAGCCGGTTGAAGCGAGCGGGTCAGTCGCTGATATCGAATCCGGCGATGACCTTGGTGGGTCGTAGGCGCACCACCAATTCGCCGGGAACGGCGTTGCGGCGGCCGAACTCGTCGGCGCGGTCGGCACCCATGTAGCGGGCGCCGGTCCGCGTCGCGATGTCCAGCACGTCCTGCGGGTCCTCGCTCACCGACGCCAGACCCTGCACCTGGACGAAGGAGTACGGCGGGTGGGGATCGTCCACGCACATAACGATCCGTGAATCACGCGCCAGGGCACGGCCTTTCGAGGTGTCCCGGCCGGTGTTGAACGCCAACTGACCGTCGTCGACCACGAACCACACCGGGGCGACCAGCGGCCGGCCGTCCGCGGCGACGTAACCCAGCATCCCGGTGCGGGTCCCGGCCGACAGAAACTGGACGACCTTCTCGGACAGCCCGGCCATCGGCTACAGCCGGGCCAGGTCGTATTCGCCGAGGCGGTCGATCAGGTTGTGCAGGTGGTCTCCGGAGGTGCCCAGCGTGTGCTCGATCGCGGTGAGCCGCGCGGCGTAGTGGCTGACCGGATATTCCGCCGTCACACCGATCCCGCCGTGCATCTGGATGGCCTCCTGCGCGATGTGCCGTCCGGACCGGCCGATCTGGACCTTGGCGCGCGAGGCGACCACCGGGTCCAGGTTGCCGTCGGCGATCGACATCGCGGCGTACAGGCTCATGCTGCGCGCCAGTTCCAGCGACACGTACATGTCCGCGGCCCGCTGGGTGAGGGCTTGAAACTTGTTGAGCGTGACGCCGAATTGCTTGCGCGTCTTGAGGTAGTCGGTGGTCAGGCGCAGCGCCTCCTCCATCGCCCCGACGGCTTCGGCGCACAACGCCGATTGGATGCGCACGATGGCGTCGCGGATGGCCTGCGAGGCGTCTCCCGCTTCGCCGAGCGGTTCCGCGGCCGCGCCGTCCAGATCGATCTGGGCGCCGCGCTGACCGTCGAACGTGGGGTAGGGGTGGCGCCGCACGGCGTCCGCGTCGACCAGGAACAGGCCGGTGCCGCCGTCGGGCAGCGCGGCGCTGACCACCAGCGCGTCGGCGCAGTCACCGGCGAGCACCGGGTTCTTGCGCCCGGTGAGCGCCCACGAATCGCCTTGCCGCACAGCGGCAGTGGTGACCGCGGCGGTCGGGTTGCGGTGCCCGGGTTCCAGATGGGCGAAGGCCAGCAGCCGTTGCCCGGCGGCGACCTCGTCGAGCTGTTGTTTCTGCGCGTCGCTGCCCAGCTCGGCGATCAGCGCACCCGGCGCGAGCGCACCGTGCAGGATCGGTTCGGGGGCCAACCGGCGGCCCACCTCCGTGAGCACCACCGCGATCTCGATCTGGCCGGCCTCTTCCGGTTCGAACCCGAGGCCCAGGATCCCGGTGTCGGCGAGCTGACTCCACACCTCGCGGCTCCAGCCGAGATCGGAGCCGATGACCTTGTTGCGGCTCTCCGGGTCGTAGGTGCGCGACAGCAGGTCGCGGGTCGTGTCGCGCAGCAGGGCCTGCTCGTCGCTCAACTGAAAGTCCATGACTGCCTCACAATCCGAGAATGGTGGACGCGATGATGTTGCGCTGCACCTCGCTGCTGCCGCCGTAGATCGACGTCTTGCGGTAGTTGAGGTAGTGGGGGGCGCTGTGCTGCGCCCACTCCGGTGACGCGATGTCATCACCGTTGACCGGCAGCGCGTCCGGGCCGGCCACCTCGACCAGCAGCTCGGTGGCGATCTGCTGCAGTTGGCTGCCGCGCAACTTGAGCACCGACGACGCCGGGTTGGGCTGCCCATCCGCGGAGTCCGAGACCACCCGCGACTGCGTCAGTTCCAGCGCCAGCACCTCGTTTTCGGCCTCCGCGAGGCGCGCCGCGAACAGGGGGTCGTCGAGCAGGCCGGTTTCGGTGGCGCGCTTCTTCACCTCGGCCAGGCGCACCTTGGTGCGGCCCACCCCGGCGATGCCGGTGCGCTCGTTGCCCAGCAGGAACTTCGCGTACGTCCAGCCCTGATTCTCTTGCCCGACAAGCTGATTGGCGGGCACCCGGACGTCGGAGAAGAACAGTTCGTTGATCTCCTGGCCGCCGTCGATCGTCTTGATGGGTCGCAGCGTGATGCCCGGCGTCTTCATGTCGAAGAGCAGGAAAGAGATGCCGGCCTGCCGCTTGGGCGCCTGAGGGTCGGTGCGCACCAGGCAGAAGATCCAGTCCGCGTACTGGCCGAGGGTTGTCCAGGTCTTCTGCCCGTTGACGACGTAGCTGTCGCCGTCCCGGACCGCGGTGGTGCGCAGCGACGCCAGGTCCGAGCCGGCCTCGGGCTCGGAGAATCCCTGGCACCACCAGATGTCGAGGCTCGCCGTCGGCGGCAGGAAGCGTTGTTTGATCTCCTCGGAACCGAATTCGGCGATCACCGGGCCGACCATCTTGGTGTTGAAGTTCAGCGGCTCGGGCACGCACGCCAGTTGCATTTCGTCGGCCCAGATCTGGTGCTGGGTGGGCGTCCAGTCCTTCCCGCCCCATTCCACCGGCCAGTTCGGCACCGCCAGCCCGTGCTCGTGCAGGATCTTATGGCTGGTGACGATGTCCTCGCGGCGCACCGACGCCGCCCCGGCGCGCACCCGCTCGCGGAGCTCCTCGGGGATCTTCGTGGTGTAGAAGGTGCGAAGCTCATCGCGGAACGCGGCTTCCTCCGGTGTCAGCGCCAACTGCATGGCAGCCTCCTTTGGTCGAGGTGACCGCCGATCGGGCGCACCCCCGCGTCGCCGACCGGCGGGCGGCGGGGAGCCGGCAGTCTTGACTTGCACGTTAGGCGCACAGCGCCGTCAGTCGTTAGCCGGGGGCTGCACCCGGGCCCGGCCGCGCCGGCGCCGCCCCCTCACCGTCGGCGCCGCCACCACACAATGCCGATGACCGCGGCGCCGGCAAGTACGCCGATCATCGCCAGCCGCGGTGCGGCGGCCCGGGCTCTGTCGGCGACGTTGAGCTTGCCCGAAATCGCCTCGACGGTGGCGCCGAGTTGATCGCGAGTCTGCTCGATGTCGGCCTGTAGGTCATGGACGCTGGCGTCAGGACCGAGTGCCGGGGTGCCGGGACCCCGCGGCCGTTCAACTCCGGTCATGGCGGGCGTCTTTCACTTTCTGGACGTCTTGCTTGACGTTGGCGACGGTGAGGGGCGCCGCCGGTGCGACGTGGTCGGCCTGGCGCTTACTGAGCAGCGCCGCCGCCCCGGCGGCGGCGAACAGCGCCGCGCCGACGATCAGGGCGGCCGCCCACACCGGCAGTGCCAGGGCCACCGCGGCAATGCCCGACGCGATCAGGCTGGCAAACCCCGCTAGCGCGAGTATTCCGGCCACGCCGAAGAGCCCCGCGCCAACACCTGCGCGTTTCGCCGATTGCTCGAGTTCTTTTTGTGCCAAGTGCATTTCGTCCCGAACCAGGCGCGACAGTTGTGCCGAAAGCTGACTCATCAGCTCGCCCATCGAGGCGTCGGACGTCGGCTTTGCCTCCGTGCTCATAGCGGCTGGCTACCCCCGCATGCGCAGGCCAAACCTGGCGGAGGCCGCCGGGAGACCGCTTTTGCACAGCCCCGGATTGGTCCACATGCCGGCGGGCGGCGCCGTCGTGCGCGGCCGCGGTGGCGGTCGGCGCGCCTACGGTCGGCGCATGCGAACAGAACTGCCCGCCGAGCGGCTGCAGCGCCGGCTCGGCGCGGACCCGGACGCCGACCCCCACGCCCACTCCGCGGACGAACCGGGCTCGGACCGCGACGCCGACGAGGACGACCAGAACTCGCTGCTGCCGCGGTGGCTACCGGACACCGCCGAGAGCCGCGGCTGGATGGCCAGGGTGCGCGCCGACCCCGGCCGCGCGGGCGCGATCGCGTTGGCGATCGTGGCCGCGCTGGCCGTGCTGGTCACGGTGTTCACCCTGATGCGTGACCGGCCCGCGCCGGTGATGTCGGCCAAGCTGCCGCCGGTGGAGAAGTCCGGGACGGCCGGCCCGCGATCCTCGGCGACCCCGGGCGCCGGTCAGCCGGCCGGTGGCGATCGACCGGTGGTGGTGAGCGTGGTCGGCCTGGTGCACGCGCCCGGGCTGGTCACGCTGGCGCCCGGCGCGCGCATCGCCGACGCGCTGCAGGCCGCCGGCGGCGCGGTGAACGGCGCCGACACCATCGGGTTGAACATGGCCCGCCCGGTCGGCGACGGCGAGCAGATCGTGGTCGGGCTCGCTCCCGCGCCCGGACAGCCGACGGCGCTGGGCAGTTCGGTGGCCTCCGGCACCTCGCCGGCGCCCGGGCCACGGGGACCGGCGTCGGGGACGGTGAAGCCGAAGCCGGGCGAGGCGCTCGACCTCAACACCGCGACCGTCGAGCAGCTGGACGGGCTGCCCGGCGTCGGACCGGTCACCGCCGCCGCGATCGTGGCGTGGCGGCAGGCCAACGGCAAGTTCACCAGCGTCGACCAGCTCGCCGACGTCGACGGCATCGGTCCGGCGCGGCTGGAGAAACTGCGCCCCCTCGTCCGTGTCTGACGCCGGTGCGTCGACCGGGCGAGGAGTCGGCCGGCGCGGACGTCGATGTGCGGCTGGTGGCGCCCGCGCTCACCGCCTGGGCGGTGACCGCCGCGGGGATCTGGTGGCCGATCGGGCGGGCCCTGGCGGCCTGCTGCGTCGTGCTGGTCGCCGCGGCCGCGCTGGCCCGGCGCGCGGCCCGCGGATCCGGCCGGCGGCGGCTACCCGCGCTCGCCGCGGGTGTGGTCGCGGCCGGTGTGGTGGGGGCGGGATTCGGGTTGGCGATCGGGCTGCGTGCCGACGCGGTAGGTCGCCACCCGATCACCGCGGCCTTCGGCACGGCCGCCCCGGTGACGGTCAGCCCCACCGAGACCGCGCTGTCCCTCGGCAGCGGCCGGGTGATGTTTCGTGCCAACCTGCGTCGGCTGCGCGACGACGCGGCGTCCGGCCGGGTGGTGGTCTTCGCCCGGGCGTCGGACTTCGGCGACCTGATGGTGGGTCAGCCGGTGCGTTTCACCGCCCGCATCAGCCGGCCGGCCCGCCGTGACCTGACGGTGGCGGTGCTCAACGCGTCGGGCCGCCCGACGCTGGGCACCGCCGGCGCGGTGCAGCGGGCCGCTCACCACGTGCGCCGCCGGTTCGCCGCCGCGGCCCGCGACACCCTGCCGGCGGACCAGGCCGCGATGCTGCCCGCGCTGGTCCTCGGCGACACCGCCGCGGTCACCGGGGAGACCAGCCGCGATTTCCGGGCGGCGGGCATGACGCACCTGACCGCGGTGTCGGGCGCCAACGTCACGATCGTGTGCGCGGCGGTGCTGTTCTCGGCCCGGTTGATCGGCCCGCGCGCCGCCGTCGTGCTGGCCGCCGTCGCCCTGGTGGCGTTCGTCATCGTGGTGCAGCCGACGGCAAGCGTCCTGCGTGCCGCGGTGATGGCCGCGATCGCGCTGACCGCGATGCTGTCTTCCCGTCGGCGGCAAGCGATTCCGGCGCTGTCGGCCACGGTGCTGATCCTGCTGGCGGTCGCTCCGCAGCTGGCCGTCGACGTCGGCTTTGCGCTGTCGGTGCTGGCAACGGCCGCGTTGGTCGTCATCGCCCCAGCCTGGTCGCGGCGCCTGGCCGGCAGGGGCTGGCCCAAGCCGTTGGCGGACGCGATCGCCGTCGCGTGCGCCGCGCACGTGGTGACCGCCCCGCTGGTCGCGGGGATCTCGGGCCGGGTCAGCTTGGTGGCCGCGGCGGCCAACCTCGCGGTGGCGCCCGTGATCGCGCCGATCACCGTGCTGGGCAGCGCGGCGGCCGTCGGCTGCCTGCTCTGGCCCGCCGGCGCGCAGCTGCTGATCCGGTTCAGCGGGCCCGAACTGTGGTGGGTGTTGCACGTGGCCCGGTGGTCGGCCGGGGTGCCGGCGGCGACGGTGCCCGTGCCGGCCGGTGTGCCCGGCGTGGTGTTGGTCGCCGCGGGCACGACGCTGGCGCTCCTGGCGGCGGCGCTGCTGTGGCGGAGGCGCCGGTTTCGCCGGGCGCTCGGGCTCGCCGGGTCGGCGCTCGCCGTGTGCTGGCTGGCCTGGTCGGTCTCCGACCTCGTGGCGATCGCGAGCGCGGCGTAGCCGGGCGCGGCGGGTCGCCACCATCGACCCGTGGCGATCGCGAGCGCGGCGTAGCCGGGCGCGGCGGGTCGCCACCATCAACCCTCGTCGCACCTACGTGACACCATCGTGGGGTGAGCGAGGCTGTGCACCACCTGCACCTGGTGTTGGGGGACGAGGAGCTGCTGGTCGAGCGGGCGGTGGCCGACGTGTTGCGGTCGGCCCGCAAGCGCGCCGGCTCCTCCGACAACCCGGACGTCCCGGTGAGCCGGATGAGGGCGGGCGACGTGAGCACCTACGAACTCGCCGAACTGCTGAGCCCGTCGCTGTTCGCCGACGAGCGCATCGTGGTGCTGGAGGCGGCCGGCGAAGCGGGCAAGGAGGCGGCCGCGATGATCGCCGCGGCCGCCGCCGACGTCCCCACGGGCACGGTGCTGGTGGTGGTGCACTCCGGCGGCGGGCGGGCCAAGGCGCTGGCCGGCCAGCTGCAGTCGCTGGGCGCCGAGGTCCATCCCTGCGCGCGGATCACCAAGCTCAGCGAGCGCGTCGACTTCATCCGCAAGGAGTTCCGCGAGCTGCGGGTCAAGGTCGACGAGGAGACCGTGACCGCACTGCTCGACGCCGTCGGCTCCGACGTGCGCGAACTGGCCGCCGCGTGCTCACAGCTGGTCGCCGACACCGCCGGTGAGGTCGATGCCGCCGCGGTGCGCCGCTACCACAGCGGCAAGGCGGAGGTGAAGGGCTTCGATATCGCCGACAAGGCGGTGACCGGCGACGTCGCGGGGGCCACCGAGGCGCTGCGGTGGGCGATGCTGCGCGGCGAACCGCTGGTGGTGCTGGCCGACGCGCTGGCCGAGGCCGTGCACAGCATCGGCCGGGTGGGTCCGCTATCCGGCGACCCCTATCGCCTCGCCGGGCAACTGGGCATGCCGCCGTGGCGGGTGCAGAAGGCCCAGAAACAGGCCCGGCGCTGGTCGCGGGACACGGTGGCCACCGCGATGAAGGTCGTGGCGGAGCTCAACGCCAACGTCAAGGGGGCCGTCGCCGACGCGGACTACGCGCTGGAATCCGCGGTCAGGCGGGTTGCCGAGTTGGTGGCCGACCGGGGCCGCTGACGGGCCGGGGCGGCGGCTCAGATCTTGTTGAGGGCCCGCGCCAGGGCCGACTTCTTGTTGGCCGCCTGGTTCTTGTGGATGACGCCCTTGCTGGCCGCCTTGTCCAGCTTGCGGTTGGTCGACACCAGCAGCTCGGCGGCCTTCTCCTTGTCGCCGGAGTGGGCGGCCTCGCGGAACGCGCGCACGGCGGTGCGCAGCGAGGACTTGACCGCCTTGTTACGCAGACGGGCGCGCTCGTTGGTCTTGATGCGCTTTTGCTGCGACTTGATGTTGGCCACGCGTCAGTTCCTTCTTCAAGATCGGTGTTTTGCTCGGGCGCCCCACACCCGATCGCGACTGCCCAGGTTAGCAGTCGGTTACGTTTTCTCCCAAAAGGGGAAACCGTGGCCTGCCAGAACGTCGATTTGAGGCAGCATCTTCAAAGTGAGTCTTCCGAGCCAGCTTGAGGAAACCAGGCGGGGCCCGCGCGGCGCTGCCGGGCGCCCGGACGCGCGGGCCGAGCGCATCTTCGGCGGCTACGACGAGTCGGACGCCTACGCCGGCGTTTACTCGAAGGCCTTCGACGAGATGTTCGACGCCCAGGGCACCGTGCGCGGCCCCTACAAGGGCATCTACGCCGAGCTCGCGCCCTCCGACGCCTCCGAGCTCAAGGCCCGCGCCGAGGCGTTGGGCCGCGCGTTCATCGACCAGGGCATCACGTTCTCGCTGTCGGGCCAGGAACGGCCGTTCCCGCTGGACCTGGTGCCCCGGGTGATCTCGGCCGCCGAGTGGAGCCGGCTGGAGCGCGGCATCACCCAGCGGGTCAAGGCCCTCGAGATGTACCTCGACGACATCTACGGCGACCAGGAAATCCTGAACGACGACATCATCCCGCGCCGCCTGATCACGTCCTGCGAGCATTTCCACCGGCAGGCCTTCGGCATCGTCCCGCCCAACGGCGTCCGCATCCACGTCGCCGGCATCGACCTGATCCGCGACGAAAAGGGCAACTTCCGCGTCCTCGAGGACAACCTGCGCTCACCGTCGGGCGTGTCCTATGTGATGGAGAACCGGCGCACCATGGCGCGGGTCTTCCCCAACCTGTTCGCCACCCACCGGGTGCGCGCCGTGGACGACTACGCGTCGCACCTGCTGCGCGCGCTGCGCAACTCCGCGGCCACCAACGAGGCCGATCCGACCGTCGTCGTGCTGACCCCGGGCGTGGCGAACTCGGCCTACTTCGAGCATTCGCTGCTGGCCCGGCAGATGGGCGTCGAGCTCGTCGAGGGCCGCGACCTGTTCTGCCGCGACAACCAGGTGTACATGCGCACCACCGAGGGCGAGCGCCAGGTCGACGTCATCTACCGGCGCATCGACGACGCCTTCCTGGACCCGCTGCAATTCCGCGCCGACTCCGTGCTGGGCGTGGCCGGCCTGGTCAACGCCGCCCGCGCCGGCAACGTCGTCATCTCCAGCGCGATTGGCAACGGCGTGGGCGACGACAAGCTCGTCTACACCTACGTGCCGACGATGATCGAGTACTACCTCGGCGAGAAACCGCTGCTGGCCAACGTCGAGACCTACCGGTGCTGGCTGGACGACGAACGCGAAGAGGTGCTGGACCGGATCGACGAGCTGGTGCTCAAGCCGGTCGAGGGGTCGGGCGGCTACGGCATCGTGTTCGGCCCGGAGGCCTCCGACAAGGAGCTGGCCGCGGTCGCCAAGAAGGTCCGCGACGACCCGCGCAGCTGGATCGCGCAGCCGATGATGGAACTGTCCACCGTGCCGACGCAGGTCGGCAGCACGCTGGCGCCCCGCTACGTCGACCTGCGGCCGTTCGCGGTCAACGACGGCAACGACGTGTGGGTCCTGCCCGGCGGGTTGACCCGGGTCGCGTTGGTCGAGGGCTCGCGGGTGGTCAACTCCAGCCAGGGCGGCGGCTCGAAAGACACCTGGGTGCTGGCGCCGCGCGCCGCGCCCGGCGCCCGGGAGCTGGGCGCCGCCGAGGTCGTCCGGTCGCTGCCGAAGTCCATCCCGGACCCGGTGCTCGACGGCGCGCCGCGGCTGTCCCAGCAGCAGCCGCAGCCGACGGGCATTCCCGACGAGCAACCGCAGCAGCAACAACAACAGAGGATGCGCTGATGCTGGCCCGCAACGCCGAGGCGCTCTACTGGATCGGTCGCTACGTCGAGCGCGCCGACGACACCGCACGGATCCTCGATGTGGCGCTGCACCAGCTGCTCGAGGATTCCAGCGTCGACCCGGACCAGGCGTCCCGGCTGCTGTTGCGGGTGCTGGGCATCGACCCGCCGGACCACGACCTCGACGTCTGGTCGCTGACCGACCTGGTGGCCTTCAGCACCAACGCCTCGGGCGGCTGTTCGATCGTCGACGCCATCACGGCGGCGCGGGAGAATGCGAAGTCCGCCCGCGAGGTGACGTCCATCGAGATCTGGGAATGCCTCAACACCACCTACCACGCCCTAGCCGAACGCGAACGCGCCGCCAAACGCCTTGGGCCCCATGAATTCCTGTCGTTCATCGAGGGCCGGGCCGCCATGTTCGCCGGCCTGGCCGATTCGACGCTGTCGCGCGACGACGGATACCGCTTCATGCTGCTGGGCCGCGCGATCGAGCGGGTCGACATGACGGTGCGGCTGCTACTGTCGCGGGTCGGGGACAGCGCGTCGTCCCCGGCGTGGGTCACGCTGTTGCGCTCGGCGGGCGCGCATGACACCTACCTGCGCACCTACCGGGGCGTGCTCGATGCCGGCCGGGTGGTCGAATTCATGTTGTTGGACCGCCTGTTTCCGCGCTCGGTGTTCTACTCGCTGCGGCTGGCCGAACACAATCTCGAAGAGCTGCTGCACAACCCGCAGAGCCGCATCGGCTCCACCGCCGAGGCGCAGCGCCTGCTCGGGAAGGCCCGCAGCGAACTGGAATTCGTGCAGCCCGGCGTGCTGCTCGAGTCGCTGGAGAACCGCCTGGCCGGCCTGCAGCGCACCTGCAGCGACGTCGGAGAAGCGTTGTCGCTGCAGTACTTTCACGTCACCCCGTGGGTGGCATGGTCGGACGCCGGCCAGCGCGCCCGGCTGGTCGCCCGCCAAGGCGAACCCTGATGTGGCGGTTGCGGGTGGTGCACACCACCGGCTACGCCTACCAGTCGCCGGTCACCGCCTCGTACAACGAAGCCCGCCTGACCCCGCGCTCGGACACCCGGCAGAACGTGATCCTCAACCGGGTCGAGACCATCCCCGCGACGCGCTCGCACCGCTACATCGACTATTGGGGCACCGCCGTCACGGCTTTCGACCTGCACGCCCCGCACAGCGATCTCACGGTGACGTCCTCCTCGGTCGTCGAGACCGAGCGGGGGGAGCCGGCGCTGTCGGAGGTCAGCTGGAGCGACCTGCACTCCGCGGCCGTGATCGACCGCTTCGACGAACTGCTGCGCCCCACCGCGCACACCCCGACGAGCAAACGCGTTGTGTCCCTGGCCAAGAAGCTCGCCAAGTCCTACGACCCCGCCGAGGCCGTCGTCGCGGCGGGCAAGTGGGTGCGCGACGAGCTGGACTACCTGCCCGGCACCACCGGCGTGCACTCGTCGGGGCTGGACGCGCTGAACGAGGGCAAGGGCGTCTGCCAGGACTTCGTGCATCTGTCGCTGATGGTGTTGCGCGGCATGGGAATTCCCGGGCGCTACGTGTCCGGCTATCTGCATCCCAAACGCAACGCCGTCGTCGGGGACACCGTCGACGGGCGCAGCCACGCCTGGATCCAGGCCTGGACCGGGGGCTGGTGGAATTTCGACCCCACCAACGACACCGAGATCACCGAGCAGTACGTCAGCGTGGGCGCCGGGCGCGACTACACCGACGTCTCCCCGCTCAAGGGCATCTACTCCGGGGAAGGGGCGACGGACCTGGACGTGATCGTGGAGGTCACCCGGCTGGCCTAGCCGGGCGAACCGTGCCATAGCCGGGGTGCACGTGCGGCGTCAGGCCCTGCTGCTGCGCCAACGTGGCAAGGAGTTCACGCAGGGTGTCGTATTGTTCGCTGTCGAGCGCGGAGGCGAACCGCAGCTCGTGCTGGCGCGCGATTTCGGAAAGCTTGCGCATCAACCTCTTTCCGGCCGCCGTGAGGTAGAGGGCGTGCAGCCTGCGGTCGTCGGGATTGCGGCGCCGCTCGATGTAGCCGCGGTCCTCGAGCTCGTCGATGTAGACGACGACGCGGCTGGGCAACATCCCCAACTGAGCGCTCAGAGCCTGCTGACTGCGGCCCGGTTCGGCGGCGATGGCGCGCAGAATTCCGGCGTGCGGAGGGGTCAACTCGATCGTGGCCACCTGGTCGGCGAACAGCGCCGCCGCGTGATGACCGAGTTGAGCCAAGAGGAAGGCGACTCCGTCGGGACGGTCGCCTGCGGCGGATGACACCGTCACATCATAGCGGGTGCGAATGATTCTTCGCGTGAATCGTTCGGGCCTTGTAAAGTCCACATCTGCGGCATATCGTTCACGTCATGAACGATTCACCGACAGATGGAACTCGGCCGGTCGCCGCCCGCCGCGAGCAGGGTGGACCGCCGTTGGTGTTGCTCTCCGTGGTTTGTCTGGGATTGCTGTTCGGCGGCACTGCGATCGGCGTCGCGTTAGGCGGCATGCCGCCGTTGCCCTACGGGCCGGCGACCGCGGTCGTGGCGTACGTCCGCGCCCGGGCCGTCGCGGTGCACGTGATCGCCACCGCGGTCTTCGCGTCGTCGGTGCCGTTGGCGATCTATACGGCGACGGCCAGCGCCCGGCTGCGGCAGCTGGGCGTCACCGCCCCGGGCGCCACGATCGCCCTCGCGGGCGGGACCCTGGCCGCGGGCGCGCTGGGCCTGGCCGGGTTGCTGGGTTGGACGCTGTCGAGGCCGGACGTCAGCGCCGACGCCACTTTGGTTCGCGCCGTCTACTACCTGGTGTTCCTGGTCGGCGGACCCGGTCACATCGTGGCACTGGGCCTGCTGGTGGCGGGCATGGCGGTGCCCAGCCTCATCCTCGGATTGACGCCGCGCCCGCTGGCCTGGGCCGGACTGGCGATCGCCGCGCTCGCCGAATCGACGACGTTCGTGTTGGTGTGGCCACAGTTGGGGCCGATCCTGCCCGTAGCTCGGGTCTCGGCGTTGGTGTGGCTGGTGGTGGCCGGTGCGCTGCTGCCGTTGCGGCGCACCGACGTTCGGCGCAAGACGGCTACGGCCGCGGGGTGACCTCGACCCGAAGTAGGTCGTCGCCCAACTCGATCCGGCCGCCGAACTCGGCGGCGGCCAGCGCGCGCCACTGTTCCTCCTGCCCGGGCACCAGCGCCGGCACGTAGTGCGTCATCACCAGGGTGCCCACGCCCGCCCGGGCCGCCGTGGCCGCGGCCTCCTGCACCGACGAGTGGTAATCGCAGATGTCCTGTAGCCGCTGCTGCGGGATGTTGACGACGATGTCCTTGCGGATCACGGTGTGCACCAACGCGTCGGCGCCGCGGGCCAGTTCGTCCAGGCCGTCGCACGGCACGGTGTCGCCGGCCAGCACCACCGAGGCGCCACCGGAGTCGATGCGGAAGCCGACGGTCGGCGCCACCGGCCGGTGATCGGTCGGCGCCACCCGGATCGACACCCCGTCGCGGTCCCACGCCGGGCCCTCGGTGTATTCGTGCACCTCGACCGCGGGCGGATCGTTGAGGTCGGCGTGGTGGGCGATCCGGTAGCCGATGTCATGGCCGAACGCCTTCAGCGTCGCCTCCACCGTCTCCGCGGTCCCGGGCGGTCCGATGATCGGCAGCGGCGCCGGGTCGGGCGCGAACGTGCTGATCCACCGGGTGATGAGCAGGTCGCCGAGGTCGCCGATGTGGTCGCTGTGCAGGTGGGTGAGCAGCAGCGCCGACAGCCCGGCCGCGCCGACGCCGACCGCGGCCGCCCGCTGCAGCACGCCCCGCCCGCAGTCGATCAGGAACACCTGCCCGCCGGCGCGCACCAGGGTGGACGGCCCGGCGCGGTTGGGGTCGGGAATCGGGCTTCCTGTTCCCAGCAAAGTGATCTCGATCATCGTCCTATCCTCGCAAGCCGCGACCGAGCGCAATGGCGATTGACCGATCCGGGTTTGGGCCCGGAATCGGAGGGTATGGGAGCGTCCGGTTCCGGTTCTCGTGGTGGCTTTCCCGGCGCGCGAGTAAGCCGTAGCCTGGTGTGAAGCGGATCACAACCGGCTGGAGGCCTGATGCGGATTGCGGACGTCTTGCGGAACAAGGGCGCGGCGGTGGTGACGATCAACCCGGAGGCGACGGTCAAGGAGTTGCTCGCCGGCCTCGCCGAGCAAAACATCGGTGCCATGGTGGTGGTCGGCGACGACGGCGTCGTCGGCATCGTCTCGGAGCGCGACGTCGTGCGCCAACTGCACACGCACGGCGCCAGCGTGCTGTCCCGGCCGGTCTCGAAGATCATGACCGCCAACGTGGCCACCTGCACCAAATCCGACACGGTCGACTCGTTGAGCGTGCTGATGACCAAGAACCGGGTGCGTCACGTGCCGGTGTTGGACGGCAAGAAGCTGATCGGCATCGTCAGCATCGGTGACGTGGTGAAGACCCGGATGGAAGAGCTCGAGGCCGAGCAGCAGCAGCTGCAGTCCTACATCACGCAGGGCTGACCCGCCGCTGCGCCGTACGTGCTCTCAGGGCGGAAATTCCGCCGTTTTGCCGCCGTGGTGGCACGCTCGGCGAAGCGCTAGCTAGCTCCACGCGTATTCCGCGCGCAGCCGCGCGGCGATGACGTCGAAGATCTCGCGGTCCAGGATGGCGCCCTCGCGGCGAATGCTCTCCTCGGGCACGTCGAGCACCCGGTCCAGGCGGACCCAGCTTTCGCGGCCCTCGTAATCCCAGGCGCCGGCGCCGATCCCGACCCAATCCCGGTCGTTGGCGTGCCGCTCCTGGCTGGACACCACCAGTCCCAGCAGGACGCGGCGGTCGCGGCCGACCACCAGGACGGGCCGGTCCTTGCCGCGGCTGGGATCGTCCTCGTAGACCACCCACGTCCAGACGATCTCCCCGGGGTCGGCGCGGCCGTCGAGGTTCGGGGCGTAGACCAGCTTGCGCGCCCGCTGAGCGGTCGGGAAGCTGGCGCTGGTCACCGGCCGGCCGGCGGTGATGGCCACGGGCGGTTGCGGGGCGGCCGCGGCGATGACGTCCGCGGTGATTTTCACGGCGTGCTGAAGTTCCCGCGCGACGACCTGGGCGGTCTGCGCGTAAATGACCGCATTGCGGGCGAACCGCTGCAACGTCTTCCACTGGGATTTCCGGGGGGACGCCATAGTCGCAGCATAGACGCGGGCGGCCGGGTGCGATTGTGTCCAAGTAGGTCCCGACGACCCCGCACGGATACCCTGGACACACCGGCGAACCGCCGCCTACCCGGCCTCGAGCGGGCCCAGACCAGGAGATTCCCATCAGCAGTTTCGCCGACAAGACCTTCACCCCGCCGGCGCAGATCAGGAATTTCTGCATCATCGCTCACATCGACCACGGCAAGTCGACGCTGGCGGACCGGATGCTTCAACTCACCGGCGTCGTCGATGAGCGGTCGATGCGCGCCCAGTATCTCGACCGGATGGACATCGAGCGGGAGCGCGGGATCACCATCAAGGCGCAGAACGTGCGGCTGCCCTGGAAGGTCGGGGACGAACAGTACGTCCTACACCTGATCGACACCCCCGGTCACGTCGACTTCACCTACGAGGTGTCGCGCGCGCTGGAGGCGTGCGAGGGCGCCATCCTGCTGGTCGACGCGGCCCAGGGCATCGAGGCGCAGACCCTGGCCAACCTCTACCTGGCGCTCGACCGCGACCTGACGATCATCCCGGTGCTCAACAAGATCGACCTGCCGGCCGCCGACCCGGACCGCTACGCCGGCGAGATCGCCCACATCATCGGCTGCGAGCCCAGCGACGTGCTGCGCGTGTCCGGCAAGACCGGCGAGGGGGTACCCGAGCTGCTCGACGAGGTCGTCCGCCAGGTGCCGTCGCCGCGGGGAGACGCCGACGCTCCCACGCGCGCAATGATCTTCGACTCGGTCTACGACATCTATCGGGGCGTGGTGACCTACGTCCGGGTGGTCGACGGCAAGATCACCCCGCGGGAGCGCATCGCGATGATGTCGACGGGCGCCACCCACGAATTGCTCGAGGTCGGCATCGTCTCGCCCGAACCCAAGCCCAGCGAGGGCCTGGGCGTGGGGGAGGTGGGCTACCTGATCACCGGCGTCAAGGACGTCCGCCAGTCCAAGGTCGGCGACACCGTGACGACCGCCCGGCACGGCGCGACCGAGGCGCTGACGGGCTACCGCGAGCCCAAGCCGATGGTGTACTCGGGGCTCTATCCCGTCGACGGCTCCGACTACCCGGACCTGCGCGACGCGCTGGACAAGCTGCAGTTGAACGACGCGGCCCTGACCTACGAGCCGGAGACGTCGGTGGCGCTGGGCTTCGGATTCCGCTGCGGCTTTTTGGGCCTGCTGCACATGGAGATCACCCGTGAGCGCCTGGAGCGCGAGTTCGACCTGGACCTGATCTCCACCTCGCCCAACGTCGTCTATCGGGTCGTAAAGGAGGGCCGGGGCGAGGAGGTCGCTGAAATGCGGGTGACCAACCCCTCGGACTGGCCGGACGGCAAGATCCGCACGGTGTACGAGCCCGTGGTGAAGACGACCATCATCGCGCCCAGCGAGTTCATCGGCACGATCATGGAGCTGTGCCAGTCCCGGCGCGGGGAGCTCGGGGGCATGGATTATCTGTCGCCCGAAAGGGTGGAACTGCGCTACACCATGCCGCTCGGCGAGATCATCTTCGACTTCTTCGATTCCCTGAAGTCGCGCACCCGCGGCTACGCCAGCCTCGACTACGAGGAGGCCGGCGAGCAAGAGGCCGAACTGGTCAAGGTCGACATCCTGCTGCAAGGCGAGGCCGTCGACGCGTTCAGCGCGATCGTGCACAAGGACTCGGCATACGCCTACGGCAACAAGATGGCCACCAAGCTCAAGGAGCTCATCCCGCGCCAGCAGTTCGAGGTGCCGGTGCAGGCGGCGATCGGATCGAAAATCATTGCCCGCGAAAACATCCGGGCGATCCGCAAGGACGTGTTGTCCAAGTGCTACGGCGGTGACATCACCCGCAAACGCAAACTTCTGGAAAAGCAGAAGGAGGGCAAGAAGCGGATGAAGACGATCGGCCGAGTCGAGGTGCCGCAGGAGGCGTTCGTCGCCGCGCTGTCCACCGACGCGGCCGGCGACAAGGGAAAGAAGTAGCCGTGCGCAGAATCGGGTCGGCGACGGCGTTGCTGCTGGCCGCCACGTTGGCGGCGGGCTGCGGCACGGTGGTGGGCGGCACCGCCAAGCCGGCCCCGAATATCAAGCCGCGGCCGCTCTCCGGTGCGACCGTCAAGCAGGTGCTGCTCGACGGGGCCACGCTGTCGCGGATGCTCAACCAGCCCTTCGTCGCCCGCAACCCACCCGAGTTCGGCGGCCCGGAAACGCTCTACCACAAGGACGAGACCGTGTCGCCGGCCGGTTGCCTCGGCGTGACCGCGATGCTGCAGAAGAGCGTGTACCTGTCCGGCCCGCAGCCAGCCGACGTCAAAGACGTTGCCTCGGAGTCGTGGTGGAACAACGGCGAGCCGGCGCAGGTGCTCACCGTGATCGAGGGCGTGGTGACGCTGCCCACGGCCGCGCAGGCCGCCGCGCTCTTCGCGCAGTTCTCGCAGCAGTGGCAGCAGTGCGCGGGCACCACGATGACCGAACAGACCGGCCCCATCAGCACGACGAACGCCATCAGCGACGTCCGGATGGCCGACGCCTCGAATACCGTTGTCGCCGCGACCAATACGGCGACCTCGACGCTGCCCAACATGCCGCCCCTGCGGCCCACGCCCCAGGCGCGAGCGCTCGGGGTTCAGTCCAACTGCCTGGTCGAGGTCGAGGTGGTCTTCTTCGGTGAGCGGCGTTCGTCCGACCCGGGGTCGGGCAACGTCGACACCAGCGCCGTGGACATCGCGCACGCCATGCTGGACAGGGTCAACGCCCTGGGCTGAGCCGGGCGCTGAAAAGAGCCTGAGACCTCGCTGCGGCTGGCCTGTGTTTCCGGCGCGGCGCGGGCCGTCATCGGGAAACGAAGTCTAAAATCAAGGTGAACAAAAGGTTAACGACAACCTCGATGTGGTCGCATGAAACACCGCTCATTCTTGGCCGTCGCGCTGACGATCGCGCTGCTCGTCGGCGGCTGCGCGGCGCACATCGGCGGCAAGGCGATGCCGGCGCCGGGCCTGGCGCCGCGATCGCTCGGCGGGCCGGCCGTCGACCATGTGTTGCTGGGCGATGAAACGCTGTCGCGCATCCTCAAGCAGCCCTTGGACCTCGACCTTCGCTTTCCGCCGCAGTTCGGCGGCCCCGAGGAACTGCAGGACGCCGGAACGGCTCTGCCCGACGGCTGTCTCGGCGTCGCGGCGATGCTGCAGCAGGGCGTCTACGAATCCAGCGATGTCGAAGAGGTCGCGGTCGCGGCGTGGCGGCACGCCACCCGGCCCGCGGATGTGACGGACGTGAAGGAGGGCGTGGTCAGCCTGCCCACCGCCGCCGACGCCGACGCGTTGTTCGCGACGTTTGCTCGGCAATGGCAGCAATGCGATGGCGCGCAGACGTCGTTGCCGGGCGGCATGTTCCGGCTCAAGGGCAAGATCACCGACGTGCAGGTGTTGAATTCCGTTGTGGCGGCCACGGTTTGGGAGGGGTGGCGGTCACCCGACCAGGATTCGGTGTCCATCCCGGCGGGGCGCGCCATCGCGGTGCGGGGCAATTGCCTCATCGAGGTCGAGGTGGACTTCTTCAACTCGGCACGACGGTCGGCGTCGGCGCACGCGCCGGGCGGCATCAACAACAGCGCCGTCGAGATCGCGCGCGCCATGATGGACAGAGTCGGCGCGCTGATCTGACGCGCCGCGTCACATGGGCGCGTTCGCGGGCTGGAAGCCCCCGGTGCTGTCCGCCTCCTCCTCGGCCCGGATGACGTGCACCACGGCGTTGATCAACGCCAGGTGGGTGAACGCCTGCGGGAAGTTGCCCAGGTGCCGCCCGGTGCGCGGCTCGATTTCCTCGGCGTAGAGGTGCAGCGGGCTGGCGTAGGACAGCAGCCGCTCGCACAGCCGCTTGGCCCGGCCCACCTCGCCGATCTCGACCAGCGCCGACACCAGCCAGAACGAGCAGATCGTGAACGTGCCCTCCTCGCCGGACAGCCCGTCGTCGGTCTCCTCGACCCGGTAGCGCAGCACCAGGCCCTCCTCGGTGAGCTCGTTGGCGATCGCCAGCACGGTGTTGCGCACGCGCGGGTCGTCCGGCGGCAGGAACCGGGTCAGCACCACCAGCAGCAGCGAGGCATCCAACGCGTCGCTGCCGTAGCGCTGGGTGAACACGCCGCGCGAGTCCACCCCGTGCTCAAGGATGTCGGCCTTGATCTCCTCGGCGATGGCCCGCCACTGCTGGGCGTAGCTCTTTTCACCCTGCCGCTCGGCGAGCTTGGAGCCGCGGTCGAGCGCCACCCAGCACATCACCTTCGACGACGTGAAGTGCTGCGGTTCGCCGCGCACCTCCCAGATGCCGCGGTCGGGCTCGCGCCAGTGCTTGATCGCCTCTTCCACCTGCTTCTTCAGCACCGGCCACAGCGTCTCCGGGATCTGCTCGCGCGACTTGGCATGCAGGTAGAACGAGTCCAGGATCGAGCCCCAGATGTCGTGCTGGACCTGGTCGTAGGCGCCGTTGCCGATGCGCACCGGGCGCGCGTGGTCGTAGCCGGACAGGTGGTGCAGCTCGTCTTCGACCAGGCTGCGCTCCCCGCCGACGCCGTACATCACCTGCAGCGGGTGCCGCTCGTTGCTGTTGGCACCGGAGACGTCGGCGATGAAGGCGAAGAAGTCGTCGGCCTCGCGGTCCAGGCCCAGGGTGTACAGGCCCCACAACGCGAACGTGGAGTCGCGGACCCAGGCGTAGCGGTAGTCCCAGTTGCGCTCTCCGTGCGGCGTCTCGGGAAGCGACGTGGTGCTGGCCGCCAGCAGCGCGCCGGTGGGTGAGTAGGTCAACCCTTTCAGCGTGAGCGCGCTGCGCTGCAGGTAGGCCCGCCACGGGTGGTCGGGGAAGTTGCCGATGTTGATCCACTGCCGCCAGCACTCGGTGGTCTGCCACATCTTGTCGGCGGCCTCTTCGTAGGTCTGCGGCGCCGGATGCTTCGTCCAGCTCAGGGCGACGAAGATGTCGTCGCCCTCCTTCATCCGGGTGCGGGCGCGCGCCTCCCGGCCCTCCAGCCCGATGCGCAGGTTGGTGGTCAGCCGCAGCGTGGGATGGGCGTCCGGCTGCCTACTGGCGCGGGCGATGGCCTCGCCGTACGCGTTGGCCGAGTACTCCCAGGTGGACCCGACGCGGTGGTAGTCGAACGCCGGCTCGCAGCTCATCATCAGCTCGACGGTGCCGCTGACGCAGCGCACGGTGCGCAGCAGGATGTGCTCGGCGTCCCAGTCCATCGGGGTGCGGCGATGGGTCCGCGACCGCCGCTCGATGTCGTGCCACTTGCCCATCACCAGGGCGTCGCGCACGATCAGCCACCCGGTGTGGGTCTGCCAGGTGGTCTCCATGATCAGGCTGCCCGGCAGGTAGCGGCGGGCCGAGGGCACCGAGACGCCGTACGGGCCGAGCCGGAAATGCCCCGCGCTGCGATCCAGGATCGCGCCGAAGACGCTCGGCGAGTCGGGCCGGGGCACGCACAGCCATTCCACCGATCCCGCGGGCGAGATCAGGCACGTCGTCTCCCAGTCGGACAGGAACGCGTAATCGGCGATCGGCGGAAACGGGTTCCGCAGCGACGCGCTGGCCGTGAGCGGCGCGGGCGCGTTGAAATCGATCGGCGAGGGCAGCACCGCTTCGGGAGCCGTGTCGAACGCTTCCAGCGGGGGCTCCCCGGGAGCACCGTCGGCCGGCTGGTCGGCGGGTTGGGCGTGCAGAACCATCCCGACATCATCGACTGTCAACCTGCCCGGCGTCCAATGTTTGCCACGGGTGTCGGGTTTTGCCCGGTGGCGGCGGCATCGCCCGGGGATCGGGCGCGACGTCGACGTTTTTCCCTCACCGTGACTTTTACGCCGGCCGGGCGGCCGGCGGGCCGCGCCACGTTGGTTTGACGGCGCCGGGGCGAATAGGGTGAGCCGGGTGAGCGCGTTCCTGAATTGGTGGGACGGCAACGAGCTGTGGCTTTCCGGCCTGCCGTTCGTGCTGCAGGCCCTGATCGTGATGCCCGTCGTGCTGGCGGTGGCCTACGTCGCGGCGACCGTGCTCGACGGCCTGCTCGGGCGGGGCATCAAGTTGATGCGCCGGGTCCGGCACGCCGATGAGGCGCCCGGGTAACCCGCATGCCCCGGTCACACGTGACCTTGATTTTGATCACGCTCGTCGTGCTGGTGATCGTCGCGTGGCTGGCGACGCACTGACGAGACGGCCTTGGCGGATCCTGTTAGGCTTCGCGACATGCGTGAGGCGTCCGGTGTTTTCGAATGCGCCGCCTTCGTGCACTGTTGTCGCTGACTCCCAAACCCCGTGCGCGGTCTGGTCTGGAGTCGTGAATTCTCCTGCTTTGCCAAACGCCTTTCCGCCGCAACGGGACCACGATGCAAAGTCCCGCACCGAAAGGCCACCAATGCTCAACGACATCGGCAGCGCCCGCCGCCGGCCGGTTCTCCGGTGCGTCGGCGCGCTGGCGCTGACCGTCGGTGTCGCCGCCGCGTGCGCGGGCGGCCCCAGCGACGTGGTCGGGGGCGGCGGGCCGGGCAACGCGCGCACCAGCATCACCCTGGTCGCCTATTCGGTCCCAGAACCGGGCTGGAGCAAGGTGATTCCCGCGTTCAACGCCTCGGAGGAGGGCAAGGGCGTTCAGGTGATCGCCTCGTACGGCGCCTCCGGTGACCAGTCCCGCGGCGTGGTCGACGGTAAGCCGGCCGACGTGGTGAACTTCTCCGTCGAGCCGGACATCGCGCGATTGGTCAAGGCCGGCAAGGTGTCCAAGGACTGGAACACCGACGCCACCAAGGGGATCCCGTTCGGGTCGGTGGTGACCCTGGTTGTGCGCAAGGGCAATCCGAAGAACATCCGGGACTGGGACGACCTGGTGCGGCCCGGCGTCGAGGTCATCACGCCCAGCCCGCTGAGTTCGGGCTCGGCGAAGTGGAACCTGCTCGCGCCGTACGCCGTCAAGAGCCAGGGCGGGAACAACGCCCAGGCGGGTGTCGACTTCATCAGCAAGCTGGTGCGCGAACACGTCAAACTGCGGCCCGGGTCCGGCCGGGAGGCCACCGACGTCTTCGTCCAGGGCAGTGGCGACGTGTTGATCAGCTACGAGAACGAGGCGATCGCCACCGAGCGGGCCGGCAAGCCCGTCGAGCACGTCAACCCGTCACAGACCTTCAAGATCGAGAACCCGGTGGCGGTGGTGAGCACCAGCTCCCACCTCAATGCCGCCGTCGCCTTCAAGAACTTCCAGTACACCGCCGCGGCGCAAAAGGTGTGGGCGCAGGCCGGGTTCCGGCCCGTCGACCCGGCCGTCGCCGCCGACTTCCGCGACCAGTATCCGGCGCCGGCCAAACTGTGGACCATCGCCGACCTCGGCGGCTGGGGGACAACGGATCCGCAGCTGTTCGACAAGAACACCGGCAGCATCACCAAGATCTACACGCAGGCCACCGGATGACGGCCACTGTCACGCCCGAATACCAGACGCCGGCCGGCGCCTGGCGGCTGCGGGGATCCGGAACGACGTCACTGCGGGTCGGCGTTGCGACGCTGTGGCTTTCGGTGATCGTGCTGCTGCCGCTGGCCGCCATCGCGTGGCAGGCCGCCGCCGGTGGCTGGCACGCCTTCTGGCTCGCGGTCACGTCGAACGCCGCCCTGGAGTCGTTCCGGGTGACGCTGACCATCTCCGCCGGGGTCACGGCCGTCAACGTGGTGTTCGGCCTGCTGATCGCGTGGGTACTGGTGCGCGACGACTTCTTCGGCAAGCGGCTCGTCGACGCGATCATCGACCTCCCCTTCGCGCTGCCGACCATCGTGGCCAGCCTGGTGATGCTGGCCCTGTACGGCAACAACAGCCCGGTCGGGCTGCACCTGCAGCACACCGCGTGGGGTGTGGCGGTGGCGTTGGCCTTCGTCACGCTGCCCTTCGTGGTGCGCGCCGTTCAGCCGGTGCTGCTGGAAATGGACCGGGAGACCGAGGAGGCGGCGGCGTCGCTGGGCGCCAGCGGTCCGAAGGTCTTCACCTCGGTCATGCTGCCGTCCCTCACGCCCGCCCTGCTATCCGGTGCGGGGCTGGCGTTCTCGCGAGCGATCGGCGAGTTCGGCTCGGTGGTGCTGATCGGCGGCGCCGTCCCCGGCAAGACCGAGGTGTCGTCGCAGTGGATACGGACGCTGATCGAAAACGACGACCGCACCGGTGCCGCCGCGATATCCATTGTGCTGCTGGCGATCTCCTTTTTCGTGCTGCTCGTCTTGCGGATCGTGGGCGGGCGGGCCGCCAAGCGTCAGGAACTCGCCGCATGACGTCCTCGTCCCGGGTTCGCTATCTGATCCGATTCGTAGCGCTGGGCTACATCTTCGTGTTACTCGTTGTTCCGGTGACGCTAATCCTGTGGCGGACCTTCCGGCCCGGCCTCGGCCAGTTCTTCGACTGGGTGAGCACGCCGGCGGCCATCTCGGCGCTGAATCTGACGCTGCTGGTGGTGGCGATCGTGGTGCCGCTCAACGTGGTGTTCGGCATTCCGACCGCACTTGTGCTGGCGCGCAACCGTTTCCGCGGCAAGGGGGTGCTGCAGGCGGTCATCGACCTGCCGTTCGCGGTGTCGCCCGTCATCGTGGGTGTGGCGTTGATCCTGCTGTGGGGGGCGGGCGGCGCCTTCGGCTTCGTCGAACGCGACCTCGGGTTGAAGATCATCTTCGGGCTGCCCGGGATCGTGTTGGCCAGCATCTTCGTCACCCTGCCGTTCGTGGTGCGCGAGGTGGAGCCGGTGCTGCACGAGCTGGGCACCGACCAGGAGGAGGCGGCAGCCACCCTCGGGTCGGGCTGGTGGCAGACGTTCTGGCGCATCACGTTGCCGTCGATTCGGTGGGGCTTGACCTACGGCGTCGTGCTCACCGTGGCGCGCACCCTCGGCGAATTCGGCGCGGTGATCATCGTGTCGTCCAACCTGCCCGGCAAGTCGCAGACCCTGACGTTGCTCGTCGCCGACCGCTACAACCGCGGGGCGGAGTACGGCGCCTACGCGCTGTCCACGCTGCTGATGGGGGTGGCCGTGTTGGTCCTGATCTTCCAGCTGGTTCTCGACGCCCGCCGGGCGCGAGCGACCAGGTAAGCGCGACAAGGAGACTCGTGATGACCGACAGCCGAGTTGAGCGCGGTGACAACGCGATCATCGTGCACGACGCGTACAAACAGTACGGCGACTTCGTCGCGCTGGACCACGTGGACTTCGTGGTGCCCAAGGGCTCGCTGACGGCGTTGCTGGGGCCCAGCGGTTCGGGCAAGTCGACGCTGCTGCGGGCCATCGCCGGCCTGGACCAGCCTGACAGCGGAACCGTCACGATCAACGGCCGCGACGTCACCGGGGTGCCGCCCCAGCGCCGCGGCATCGGGTTTGTGTTTCAGCACTACGCCGCCTTCAAGCACCTGACCGTTCGGGACAACGTCGCCTACGGGTTGCGGATTCGCAAGCGCCCCAAGGCCGAGATCAAGGAGAAGGTCGACAACCTGCTGGAGGTGGTGGGGCTGAGCGGATTTCAAACCCGCTATCCCAACCAGCTTTCCGGCGGGCAGCGACAGCGCATGGCGCTGGCCCGGGCGCTGGCCGTGGACCCGCAGGTGCTGCTGCTCGACGAGCCGTTCGGGGCGCTGGACGCCAAGGTGCGCGAGGATCTGCGGGCGTGGCTGCGGCGCCTGCACGACGAGGTGCACGTCACCACGGTGCTGGTCACCCACGACCAGGCCGAGGCGCTCGATGTGGCCGACCGGATCGCGGTGCTGAACAAGGGCCGCATCGAGCAGGTCGGATCGCCCACCGAGGTCTACGACTCCCCGGCGAGCGCGTTCGTGATGTCGTTCTTGGGCGCGGTTTCCGAGCTGAACGGCGCGTTGGTGCGCCCGCACGACATCCGCGTCGGCCGCAAGCCCGACATGGCCGTCGCCGGCGGGGACGGCACCGCGGAATCCATCGGCGTGGTGCGCGCGACGGTGGACCGGGTGGTCGCGCTGGGGTTCGAGGTGCGCGTCGAGATGACCAGCGCGGCCACCGGCGGCGCCTTCACCGCGCAGATCACCCGCGGCGACGCCGAGGCGCTGGCCCTGCGCGACGGCGACACCGTCTACGTGCGGGCGACCCGCGTGCCACCGCTGCCCAGCGACGTCGCGATCCCGGCCGGCGGGGGCGCCGACGAGGACCGCAGCACGCTGACGTCCGCGTGAGCTCGGGCTAGGCGGTGTCGCCCATCACCGCACCCTCCCGGCGGGGATCGGCGCCGCCGGTCCACTGAGCCGAGCTGCGGGTGATCGCCGAAAGCCCGCTGGACTGGTCGGTCAGATTCACCTGATGCCCCAGCGCGCGCAGGCCCTGCACCAGGGGATCGTGGTCGCCGTTGTCGGACCGGTTGATCTCCGGATCCTCGCCGCCGACGTTGGTTTGCGGCGAGTTGTCCGCACCGAAGTCGACCAGGGACACCGCCTGCTGCGGGTTCAGCCCCCAATCCAGCATCGCGACAAGGGTTTTCACGACATACTGGATGATTGTCGAACCGCCGGGTGAGCCCGTCACCGCGTACAGCGGGCCGCGCCCCGCCGGCGCGGCGTCGAACACCAGCGTGGGCGCCATCGAGCTGCGGGGCCGCTTTCCGGGTTGGACGCGGTTGGCCACCGGCGACCCGTCGGCCGCGTTGGGGTTGGCGGCGAAGTCGGTGAGCTGGTTGTTGAGCACGAAGCCGTCGGCCATGTGAAACGAGCCGAACGGCGACTCGACGGTCGTCGTGAACGCGGCCGCGTTGCCGTAGGAATCGATGATGCTGACGTGGCTGGTGCCGTGCTCTTGCCCGGGCGGCGCGCCGCCGGGCAGGCCGAAGTCACCGGGCTTGGCGGTTCCCATGCTGTGCTGCGGCGAGATCAGCGCGGCGCGCCCGGCCAGATAGCCCGGGTCGATCAGCGTGGCGAGCGATCCGCCGGGCGGCGCGACGAAATCGGCGTCGGCGACGTACTTGTCACGGTCGGCGTAGGCCAGCCGCTCGGCCTCGGAGACCAGGTGAACGCCCATCACGCTGGGGCGGCCGCCGTTGAGGTCGATCTGGGTGGGCGGATAGTCGGCCATGGGGAAGCGCTCGAGGATTCCCAGCGTGGCCGCCACCGCGACGCCGCCCGACGACGGGGCGGGCATGCCGCAGACCTGCCGGCCGCGATACGTGGTGCACAGCGGGTCACGCTTCTTGGCGACGTAGCTCGCCAGGTCCTCGTTGGTCATCAGGCTCGGGGTGCGCCCGCCGGAGGTGTCGCCGGCTTCGGCGAGGATGTCCCGGGCGATGTCGCCGGTGTAGAAGGGGGTGACGCCGGAGGAAGCGATGGCGGACAAGGTCTTTGAGTAGGCGGGGTTGGTCAGCCGGGTGCCGGCGGCCTTCGGGCCGCCGTCCGGGTTCAGGAAGTATGCGCGCGCGTGCGGGTCGACCCGCAGCTGTGCCGCCGAGTCGACGATGGCGGCGGCCAGCCTGGGGCTGATGTCGAAGCCGTTGTCGGCCAACGCGATTGCCGGGCTGAAGAGATCGCGCCACGGCGTGCGGCCGTGCTCGTTGTGCACGAGTTCGAGCATCCGCGGAATGCCCGGGACCCCGATCGATCGGCCCGAGGCGCGCGCGTCGGGGACGGGTGCCCCGCGGTCGGTGTCGCTTAGCCAGCGCAGGTAGTTCTCGGTGGCGGCCGCGGGGGCGGTTTCGCGGCCGTCGTAGGCCTGCACCGTGCCGGCGCCCGCGTCGTAGTACACCGCGAATCCGCCGCCGCCCAGGCCCGACGACTGCGGCTCGACCAGGCCCAGGACCGCCTGGGCCACCACCATCGCGTCGGCCGCGGTGCCGCCGTCACGCAGCACCCGGCAGGCCGCCTGCGTGGACAGCGGATTGGCGGTGGCCACCGCGTAGTGCGCCGTGCGCACCACCGTCATGTCGCTGCGATACCCGGTCGCGGCCTCGGGACTGGCCGAGAGGTTTCTCGACGACGATAGACCGGGGCCGGCCTGCGACGTGGGCGCGCCGTTGGGCACGATTTCGCACGGACCCGCCGCGTGGGGCGGGGGCGGGTGGTTGCCGCCACACCCCGCCAGCCCCACCGCCAGCGCGGCCAGCAGCGCTTCAATTCGCCGGGGCGTGTTCAAGACACGCAGTTTACTGGCAACTCCAGCGAATCAGGCGGCGATGCGGCCGGCGGAAGACGCCAGCGCCTGGTCGAAGCGGTCCAGCACCGTCTCGGCGACCAAGCGGTGCGCGCCCAGGGGTTCCGCCAGCTCGATGCCGGCGTCGTCGGCGAACTCGCGCACGCGGTCCGGCAGCAGGCCGGGCGCCAGGAACCACGGAGCGATGACCACCCGCCGCGCGCCCTGCCGGCGCAGCCGACCGGCGGCCTCGGCCAGCGACGGTTCCGGACGGGTCACGAACGCCGTCGTCGCGCCCGCCCAACTCGTGCGCGCCAGCAGCTGGGGCGCCACCTGCCGGGTGCGCGCGTTGGCGCGCGGGTCGGAGGAACCGATCGCCGCCACCAGCACGCCGACCCGGTCGTCGTGGCGGGAGACGCCGAGGTCCGTAACCCGTTGCCGCAGCAGCGAAACCAGCCGCGGATCCTCGCCGAGCACGCGAGCCAGCGCAACTTCGGCACCCGACCGGGCGATCTGGGTCGGGATGTCGACGCGCGCGTGGTAGGCGTTCGCCAACAGCAACGGGGTGACCACCGCGCCGCCCGGCAGGTCGCGCAGCACGTCGGCCAGGCTGGGCGTGTTCAGCTCGCAGAAGGCCGGCCGCACGTCCAGGCCGGGCCGCATGCGCGCGAGGTCGCCGGCGACGGCCCGGGCGTTGGCCGCCGACCGTGGATCCTTGCTTCCGTGCGCGGTCAGCACCAAGGTCATGGCGCCGCTCCTCCTCATCGCTTCCCTCTGCATCGTCGCCGGCGCGGCGCGGTCACGACGCGTGCAACCCGCATTCCGTCTTGGCGTGCCCCTGCCAGCGCCCGCTGCGCGGGTCGGCGCCCTCGGCCGGCTTGGCGGTGCAGGGCGCGCAGCCGATCGACGGATAGCCGTCGTAGACAAGGGGATTGACCAGCACGTCGTGCTCGTCGATGTAGTTCTGCATGTCCTCGTCGGTCCACGCCGCCAGCGGGTTGACCTTCACCAGCTTGTAGCCCTCGTCGAAGCTGACCAGCGGGGCGTTCGCGCGAGTCGGTGAGTCGCTACGGCGCAGCCCGGTGACCCACGCCGAGTAGCCGCGCAGCGCCTTGCCGAGCGGGGCGACCTTGCGCAGCCGGCAGCACTCGCCGGGGTCACGCGCGAAGAGGTCCTTGCCCAGCAGCCTGTCCTGCTCGGCCACGGTGTGCTCGGGCGTGACGTTGACCACCCGGATGTCGTAGACGGACTCGATGGCGTCGCGGGTGCCGATGGTCTCCACGAAGTGGTAGCCGGTGTCCAGGAACATCACCGGCACTCCGGGCCGCACCTTCGCGGCCAGGTCGATCAGCACGGCCTCCTGCATGCTGGACGCCACCACGTAGTTGCAGGTCGCCCAGCCCCGGGGGCCGTTGATGCCGCCGAAGTGGTCGTCGGTCCAGCGCAGCAGGTCGGTGGCGCTGGCGCCCTCGAGCTCCGCCGCGCCACGGGCGGCCAGCTCACGCAGGTCGGCCTCCGTGGGGCTGGTCGTTTCTATGCTCATCGCAAGTCGCCTTCCTCGGCGCGAACGACCCACTGCGCGAATCGTTCGCCGTCGCTCCGGTGCTTGATGAAGTTGCGCACTACCCGATCGATGTAGTCACCCAGCTCGTCGCTGGTGACCTTGTGCTGACGCAGTTTTCGGCCGAAACCGCTGTCCAGGCCGAGGCTGCCGCCCAGGTGCACCTGGAAGCCCTCGACCGAGCCGCCGTGACCGTCGTCGACCATCTGGCCCTTGAACCCGATGTCGGCGACCTGAATTCGCGCGCACGAGTTGGGGCAGCCGTTGATGTTGACCGTGATCGGCACGTTCAGCCGGGAGTTGAGGTCCTCGAGCCGACGCTCCAGCTCGGGCACCAATTCCTGTGCCCTGCCCCGCGTTTCGGCGAAAGACAACTTACAGAACTCGATCCCCGTGCAGGCCATCAGGTTTCGGCGCCACTGCGACGGGCGCGCCTGCAGACCCAGCGCCTCCACGCCGGCGATCAGCTCGTCGAGCTTGTCGTCGGGCACGTCGAGGATGATCAGCTTCTGGTACGGCGTGAACCGGATCCGGTTCGAGCCGGCGCGCTCGGCCAGGTCGGCCACCGTCGACAGGATGGTGCCGGACACGCGTCCCGCGATCGGGGCGACCCCGACGGAGTTGAGCCCGTTCTTGAGCCGCTGCACCCCGACGTGGTCGATCGGATGCTTGACGGGCTCGGGGGCCGGGCCGTCGATCAGCCGGCGCTTGAGGTACTCGGTCTCGAGGACCTCGCGGAACTTTTCGATGCCCCAGTCCTTGATCAGGAACTTCAGCCGCGCCTTGGACCGCAGGCGCCGGTAGCCGTAGTCGCGGAAGATCGAGGTCACCGCCGCCCACACCTCGGGCACCTCGTCCAGCGGAACCCAGGCGCCGACGCGCTGGGCGAGCATCGGGTTGGTGGACAGGCCCCCGCCGACCCAGAGGTCCAGGCCGGGGCCGTGCTCCGGGTGGTTGACGCCGATGAAGGCGATGTCGTTGATCTCGTGCGCGACGTCCTGCAGGCCGGAGATCGCGGTCTTGTACTTGCGGGGCAGGTCGGCGAAGTCCGGCTTGCCGATGTAGCGACGCACGATCTCGTCGATCGCCCAGGTGGGGTCGAGCACCTCGTCGAGGGACTCGCCGGCGAGGGGCGAGCCCAGGATCACGCGCGGGCAGTCGCCGCACGCCTCGGCGGTCTGCAGCCCGACCTCGTCGAGCCGCCGCCAGATCTCGGGGACGTTGCCCACCTCGATCCAGTGCATCTGCACGTTCTGCCGGTCGGAGATGTCGGCGGTGTCCCGGCCGAACTCGGTCGAGATCTGGCCCACCGTGCGCAGCGCGGCCGTCGACAGCGCGCCGCCGTCGCAGCGCACTCGCATCATGAAGTACTTGGCCTCGAGCAACTCGGCGTTCTCGTCGCCGGTGTAGGACCCGTCGTAACCCTGTTCACGCTGGGTGTACAGGCCCCACCAGCGGAAGCGGCCACGCAGGTCGCTCTTGTCGATGCTGTCGAATCCGCCCTGCGCGTAGATGTTCTCGATGCGGTCCCGCACCTCGAGCGGCGCGCCGGCCTGCTTCATCTCTTCGTTGGGGTTGAGGGCCTCGCGATTTCCCAGCGCCCACTGGCCCTCGTTGCGGGACTTCGCGGGAGGGGCTGTTGTCATTGCGGGGTTCTCCTTCACGGATCTCAAGGGCGTCAGACAGCGCAGTTCACCGATTTATTCCGGCGGCGCAGATCCGGCAGCCAGCTGGAGGTACAGGTGGGGGCGGGTCTACGAGATCAAGGCAGACAGCAACAGCTGCAAACGCGCTTGAGATCAATGTGCCGCCGCGCCACGAGGGCGATGCGCAAGGTGCGGTTGGCGGTCACGGAGGCCATTCTGCCATGGCCCGTGCCGGGGGTTGCGAGCAGGTCATATTTTTCCTCACGCTGACCCAAAGTAGGTGGCGACCCTGGGCGCCCGGGCACACCGAGCCGCCAATCACCTGGGAACCGGGCGGGCCCCGCCTGGAACGCGCTTATGGGCGGTGACCAGCGGCGATCTGCGCGCCGGCGCGGACGCCGCACGGCTCGGCCGGGCCGCCGTGGGAGGATTTGGCATGCCACTTCGCGAGGCCGCGGGCGACCTGCCCGCCGTGCAGCCGACCCCCGGCCGGCCCTTCGGGCTCTACGTCCACGTCCCGTTCTGCTTCACGCGGTGCGGTTATTGCGACTTCAACACCTATACCCCGGCCGAACTGGGCGGCGTCAACCCCGACGCGTGGATGGAGGCGCTCGGGGCGGAGCTTCGGCTGGCGGCCGCCCGGCTGGACGGACCGACCGTGAGCACGGTGTTCGTCGGCGGCGGGACGCCGTCGCTGCTGGGTGGCGAGCGGATCGCCCGGCTGCTGGGCATGGTGCGCGACCACTTCGTCCTGGCACCCGACGCCGAGATCACCACCGAGGCCAACCCGGAGTCGGCCTGGCCGGACTTCTTCGCGGCGACCCGCGCCGCCGGCTACACGCGGGTGTCGCTGGGCATGCAGTCGGTGTCCCCGCGGGTGCTCGGGGTCCTCGACCGGATACACACGCCGAACCGGTCGGCGGCCGCGGCCCGCGAGGCGCTGGCCGAGGGCTTCGAACACGTCAGCCTCGACCTGATCTACGGCACGCCGGGGGAGTCCGACGACGACCTGCTGAGCTCCGTCGACACCGCGGTCAGCACCGGCGTCGACCACGTGTCGGCCTACGCCCTGGTCGTGGAGGAGGGCACCGCGCTGGCCCGGCGGGTCCGGCGCGGGGAGCTGTCCGCGCCGGACGACGACGTGCTGGCGCACCGCTACGAGCTGGTCGACGCCCGGCTGTCCGAGGCCGGCTTGAACTGGTATGAGGTGTCCAACTGGAGCCGGCCCGGCGGCGAATGCCGGCACAACCTCGGCTACTGGAACGGCGGCCAGTGGTGGGGTGCGGGGCCGGGGGCCCACGGATACGTCGGCGCGACGCGCTGGTGGAACGTCAAGCACCCCAACAACTATGCCGAACTGCTGGCAGGTGGCACACTTCCAGTCTCGGGTTTCGAGCAGCTCGACGGCGACGCGCTGCACACCGAGGAGGTGCTGTTGAAAACCCGGTTGAGACAAGGACTTCCGCTGGACCGGCTGGGCGACGCCGAACGTCAGAACGCGCAGACCGCCGTGGCCGACGGGCTGCTGGTGGCCGAGGGTGAGCGGCTGGTGCTCACGCCGCGCGGCCGGCTGCTGGCCGACGGGGTGGTGCGCACGCTGCTCGGATGAGTTCCTACACGCCCGGGAACCAATGCGCGACAAGGCGATTGAACTCGATGTAGAGCGGAATCCCGATGGTCACGTTGTAGGAGAACGTCAAGCCCAGCGACGCGGCCAGCGGCAGCGTCGGGCTGGCCTCGGGGATCGCCAGCCGCTGCACCGCGGGGACCGTGATGTAGGACGCCGCGCCGCACAGCACCGCGAACAGCACGTAGGTGCCGGGCTGGAAGTGGGTGTCGGTCAGGTCGGCGTAGGTGTAGGCGGCCAGGATCCCCAGCGCCGCAAACAAGTTGGGCGCCAGCAGGCCGAAGAGGATGAAACCCCGCCCGGCGAGCTTGAGGTCGTGCAATTTGCGCGACGCCGTCATGCCCATCTCGAGCAGGAACAGGCACAGCACACCCTGAAACGCCGCGACGAAGAGTTCGTTCTGGTCGTGAACGACCTTTTGGCCCTGCAGCGCACTGACGAAACCGATGACGATGCCGCCGACCAAAAGGATGAGACCCGGGTTGAGAAAGACCTCCTGGAGGAGCTCGCGGGAGAAGATCGGCATCCGCTTGGCCTTGCCCCGGGGCGGGCTCTGATCGGGCTCCCAGTTGGGATGCTCCAGTTTTTCCAGCGAGAGTTCCAGCGCCTGCTCGGCGCCGTCCTCGGAGCTGAGCGTCTCACCGGGCAGGGGCCGCGCCGCGGTGCCCGGGCCGACCCCGACCCGAACCGGCGCGACGTAGCCGGGCTCGTCCGGCATATAGCCCGATTCGTTGAGACCGCGGTGGCGCAGCCGCATCACCAGGTACAGCGCGACCAGGCAGCCCGGAATCTCCATGATGGCCAGCAACACCGGCATGTACGCGTTGAACGCGATGCCCACGCCCGACAGGACCGCCACGCAGGTGGCGAAGGTTCCCGCGGAGTCCGAGCCGTAATAGCCGGCGACCGTCGCCCGGTCGACTCGGCGCATGGCCGTCGTGTATTTCAGCACCACATACGCCAGGACCCCGATGACGAAGTTCAGCGCGAAACCCATCAGCGCGAAGCCGGCGATGTTGTCGATGTCGGCGGGCTGGATTTTGGCGAGTTCTTCGCCGCCCTGCCAGCCGATCGACACCAGCAGGTACATGGTCAAACCCTGATAGATCACGTACGGAAATTCGAACCGCACCTTCATGATCGGAATGAGAAAACCGAAGTAGAAGAACAACAACAGCGGCTTGAACAGATTGTGGGTGAAGTTCTCCCAGAACTCATGCAGCATTAGCGCCTCCGACGATCAATTCGGCGGTGCGGCAAGCAGCAGCCAACGCCGTGGAGTCCACAAACATCATTAGTACCTTGGGGACTCATGGGGCTTGAGTCAATCGAGTGAAGGCCTCTTTACGAATCGTTAACAGTGCGTAACGCGTTCGCACTCAAACCCCGCGGCAACGCGCGCGTGCTTGTTTGTGCGCGGCAAACGCCCTTGCGAGCGATCCGGCTCGTCGAGCCTTTAGGTGAACCAGTGCCCGATCAGGCGGTTGATCTCGATGTAGAGCGGGATTCCGATGGTGACGTTGTAGGAGAACGTCAAGCCCAGCGATGCCGCCAGCGGCAGGGTGGGGCTGGCCTCGGGGATCGCCAGCCGTTGCACCGCCGGCACGGCGATGTACGAGGCCGCGCCGCACAGCACCGCGAACAGCACGTAGGTCCCCGGCTTGAAGTCGCTGTGGGTGAGGTAGGCGTAGGAATGGGCGACCAAGATCCCAAGCGGGGCAAAGATATTCGGCGCAAGCAAACCGAAGAAGATGAAACCGGGTCCGGCCGATCGCAGGTCCCGCAGCTTGCGCGACGCCGTCATGCCCATTTCGAGCAGGAACAGACACAGGACGCCTTGGAACGCCAGGACGAAGAACTTGTCGTCGTCCGCTACGACCTTCTGCCCCTGCAGCCCACTGATGAGGCCGATCAGGATGCCGCCCATCAGAAGGACGAGCCCCGGGTTGAGGAAAACCTCCTGCAACAGCTCGCGGGAGAAGATCGGCATCCGCTTGGGCTTACCGATGGCCGGGGTTTGATCCGGCTCCCAGTTCGGGTGCTCGAGTTTTTCCATCGAGAGCTCGAGCTCCGCCTCGACTCCGCGGTCGTGCTCGTCCGCGAGGCTCTGCCCGTGCGGGGGTTGCGCGGCGGTGCCGGGGCCGATGCCGACCCTGACCGGCGCAACATAGCCGGGCTCGTCGGGCATGTACCCGGCTTCGCTCAGGCCGCGGTGTCGCAGCCGCGCGACCAGGTACAGAGCCACCAGGCAGCCGGGGATCTCCATGACGGCCAGCATCACGGGCATGTAGGCGTTGAACGCCATGCCGATCGCCGTCAACACGGCCACGCAGGTGGCGAAGGTGCCGGCGGAGTCGGACCCGTAGTAGCCGGCGACCGTCGCCTTGTCGATTCGTCGCATCGAACTCATGCGGCCGAGCAGCAGGTACGCCAGCCCCCCGATCACGAAGTTCAGCACGAAGCCCAGGACCACAAAACCCGTGATGGTCCCTATCTCCTCGGGCTTGATCTTGGCGAGCTCCTCGCCGCCGTGCCAGCCGATGGCCAGCAGCAGGTACATCGTCAGGCCCTGATAGATCACATACGGGAACTCGAACCGCACCTTCAGGATCGGGATCAAAAAGCCGAAGTAAAAGAACAGCAGGAGTGGCTTGAACAGGTTGTGGGTGAAGTTGTGCCAGAACTCTTGCAGCATTGGGGTGCCTCTCTTTTTGAAGCGGTGATCAGGGGAAGCACCGTGCACAACCGGGGCAACCACGCCATCCCGAAACCGGTGCAAAACTTAACCCCGCCGATAGGGGTGCGCCACTCGGACACAGCGCGAAAGGCCCATGTTTTACACAGCCGTATCGAAAGAGCGGATTTTCCCTAAAGCCTATGGTCACAGCGCCGCTGGTCGGACGGTGTGTGTTGGGCTTGACGTGAATCCACTGTGACTTTTCTGGTGATTCGCTGTGTGGGAGCGGCACGGGCGTGGCGAGACCGGTCCCGCGGTGCGAGGGGAGGGGTTGCGCGGAGTTAGATAGGTTAGGCTACATTTACTAACCGTGACCGAGGTCAGCGTCGAGACGAGTCCCGCAGGCTCCACGTCACCGCCGATTCCGTTGCCCCCCGACGTCCATCCGGCCGATTTGGCCGCCGCGCTGGCCGGCGCGCTGCCGGAGCGCCTCGGCGAGGAGTACCTGCTCTACGAGCAAGGCGGGCAATGGGTACTGGCCAGCGGTGTGCGGGCGATGGTCGAGCTGGACAGCGACGAGCTGCGGGTGATCCGCGACGGCGTCATCCAGAGGCAACCATGGTCCGGGCGGCCCGGCCCGGTCCTGGCCGAAGCGATCGACCGGCTGCTGCTCGAAACCGACCAGCTTTTCGGCTGGGTCACCTTCGAATTCGGCGTCCACCGCTACGGGTTGCAGGAGCGGCTGACGCCCCGCACACCCCTGGCGCGGGTGTTTTGGCCCCGCACCCGCATCGAGGTGACCCGCGAGGCGGTTCGCGTCCACGGCGCCGACGCCGGCCACACCGAGGCGGTGCTCGGCTTGGTGGGCGACGGCGTGGGCGGCTTGCCCGACGCCCGCGCGGTCGACGTGAGCGCCGACCCGTCCTGCTACCGCGACCGGGTGGCCGCGGCCGTCCGGGAGATCGCGACCGGCCGCTACCACAAGGTGATCCTGTCCCGTTGCGTCGCAGTCCCTTTCGCGCTGGACTTCCCCGCCACCTACCGGCTGGGCCGGCGGCACAACACCCCGGTGCGGTCGTTCTTGTTGCGGCTCGGCGGGATTCGCGCCCTCGGCTACAGCCCCGAACTCGTGGCGGCCGTGCGCCGCGACGGCGCCGTGGTGACCGAGCCGCTGGCCGGCACACGCGCGCTCGGCCGCGGTGCGGCGCGTGATCGCCAGGCCCGCGAAGACCTGGAATCGAACTCCAAAGAGATTGTCGAGCACGCTATTTCGGTGCGCAGCTCGTTGCAGGAGATCACCGAGATCGCCGAACCCGGAACCGCGGTGGTCAGCGACTTCATGACGGTGCGGGAGCGGGGGAGCGTGCAGCACCTGGGTTCCACGGTCACCGCGCGACTGGACCCGTCGAGCGACCGGATGGACGCGCTGGAAGCGCTCTTTCCGGCCGTCACGGCCTCGGGCATCCCGAAGGCCGCCGCCGTCGAGGCCATCCTGCGCCTCGATGAAGGCCCGCGCGGGCTGTATTCGGGTGCGGTCGTGATGTTTTCGGCGGACGGCGGCCTCGATGCGGCGCTAACGCTGCGGGCGGCCTACGAATGCGACGGCAAGACGTGGTTGCGGGCCGGTGCCGGGATCATCGAAGAGTCCGCGCCCGAGCGCGAATTCGAGGAGACCTGCGAAAAGCTGTCGACGCTCGCGCCGTACCTGATCGCCCGGCCCTAGCGCCCGGGGGTTTCGCCGAGACCGACGCCGGCGCGAAGAAGTGCGAGTGGGCTGCACGCTGGCGTCGATCTCGCCGCGGCAGCAGGCCCGTCGCCCGGCCCGTAAGGACTTTTGGCCCTAGTCGACCCTCTCCCCGGCGTGCCATCTTGATGTAACTGCATGACACAGGTACTGATAGACACAGATAACTGGGAGGGCCCCGTGTCCGACAGCTTGACCAACCTGCAGCTACTCCAGGAACTCGAGCCCGTGGTCGAGCAGCTGCTCAACCGCCACCTCTCGTTGTTCAAGGAATGGAACCCGCACGACTACGTCCCGTGGTCGGACGGCAAGAACTTCTACGGCCTGGACGGGCAGGACTGGGAGCCGGGACAGAGCCGGCTTTCCGACGTCGCACAGGTCGCGATGGTGCAAAACCTGCTGACCGAGGACAACCTGCCGTCGTATCACCGCGAGATCGCGATGAACTTCACCATGGACGGCCCGTGGGGCCAGTGGGTGAATCGGTGGACCGCCGAGGAGAACCGGCACAGCACGGCGCTGCGCGACTACCTGGTGGTCACCCGCGCGGTCGACCCGGTCGAGCTGGAGAAGCTGCGGATGGAGCAAATGACGCGAGGGTTCAGCCCGGGCCAGAACCACCAGGGGAACATGTTCGCTGACAGCTTGTTCGACTCGGTGATGTACGTGTCGTTTCAGGAATTGGCCACCCGCGTCGCGCACCGCAACACCGGCAGGGCCGCCGACGACACCATCGCCGAGCAGTTGATGGCGCGGGTGTCGCACGACGAGAACCTGCACATGATCTTCTACCGCGACGTCAGCGCCGCGGGCCTGGACATCGCGCCCAATCAGGCGATGAGGTCGGTGCACCGAATCCTGCGCAACTTCAAGATGCCCGGCTTCACCGTGCCGGAGTTTCGGCGCAAGGCCGTGATCATCGCCGTCGGCGGTGTCTACGACCCGCGCATCCATCTCGACGAGGTCGTCATGCCGGTGCTCAAGAAGTGGCGCATCTTCGAACGCGAGGACTTCACCGGCGAGGCCGCCCGGATGCGCGACGACCTCGCCGTGCTGATCAAGGAACTCGAAGTGGCCAGCGACAAATTCGACGAATCCAAGCAGCGCTACCTCGAGCGGGAGGCCCGCAAGGCGGAGCGGATCACCGCCAGCCGGGTGCTCAAAACCGAAGGGACGCTGACGCTCAGCGGACGGTAGGCGCTCGGCCGGGTAACGGTTCGGGCACGTTTCGGTCGTCGCCCCGACACGTCATGCCGCGCCGCGCTTCTCGTCATCGAGAATGCGGGCATGACGCAAACGCGGGGGCCCTACGTTGGCGCGTGAGATCTCCCGCCACACGTTTCTGCGGCGCGCCGCCGGCGCGTTGGCCGCCGGCGCCGTTTTGGGGACGGGCCGGATCGGGCCGGGCCGGGCCGCCGCCGCCCCGGCCGCGTCCGGCTGGGACGGCCTTTCCAGCGTCCTGGGCGGCAAAGTGCTGTTGCCGGGCAGCCCCCAATTCGGCTCGGCCAAGCAGGTTTTCAACACCAACTACAACGGCTTCACGCCGGCGGCGATCGTCACCCCGACGTCGGCGGCGGACGTGCAGAAGGCGATGGCGTTTGCCGCCGCCAACAACCTCAAGGTCGCACCGCGCAGCGGCGGGCACTCCTACATCGGCGCGTCCACGGCCAACGGGGCCATGGTGTTCGACCTGCGTCAGCTGCCGGGGGAAGTCAATTACGACGCGGCCACCGGCCAGATCACAGTGACGCCGGCGACGACCCTGTACGCGATGCATCAGGCGCTGGCCGCCGCCGGCCGGGGCATCCCGACGGGCACCTGCCCGTCGGTCGGTGCCGCGGGCCACGCCCTGGGCGGCGGGTTGGGCGCCCAGTCCCGGCACGCGGGCCTGCTGTGCGACCAGTTGACGTCGGCGTCGGTGGTGCTGCCCGGCGGCCAGGCGGTCACGGCCTCCGCCGCCAGCAACCCGGACCTGTTCTGGGCGCTGCGCGGGGGCGGTGGCGGCAACTTCGGCGTGACGACCTCGCTGACCTTCGCCACTTTTCCGACCAGTGACGTCGACGTGGTCAACCTGAACTTCCCGCCGCAGTCGTTCGCCCAGGTGTTGCTCGGTTGGCAGGGCTGGCTGCGCACCGCCGACCGAAACAGCTGGGCACTGGCCGACGCCACCGTCGACGCGATGGGCACGCACTGCCGGATCATGGCGACCTGCCCGGCGGGGTCGGGCCCCAGCGTGGCGAACGCGATCACCTCGGCCGTCGGACTGCAACCGAGCGGGACCGAGAACCACACGTTCAATTACATGGATCTGGTGCGGTATCTGGCGGTCGGGAACCTCAACCCGGCGCCGCTCGGCTACGTCGGCGGCTCCGACGTGTTCACGACGCTCACCCCGGCCGCGGCCCAGGGAATCGCCTCCGCGGTCGACGCCTTTCCCCGGAGCGCGGGGCGCATGTTGGCGATCATGCACGCCCTCGACGGGGCGCTGGCGACCGTGGCGCCGGGGGCCACGGCGTTTCCGTGGCGCCGGCAGGCGTCGCTGGTGCAGTGGTACGTCGAAACGGGTGATCCCGCGGCGGCCACCAACTGGCTCAGCACCGCACACCAAGCGGTGCAACCGTATTCGGTGGGCGGCTACGTGAACTACATCGAGGCCAACCAGCCGCCATCGCGCTACTTCGGCCCCAACCTGTCCCGGCTCAGCGCCGTGCGGCAGAAGTACGACCCCGGCCGGGTGATGTTCTCCGGGCTGAACTTCTAGCCGCCTGTCGCGTGCTGCGCGGGCAGGACGCGTGTCCTAGACTTTTCAGCCGTGCACGAGGCGCAAGGCGTTGCCGGTGAGGCGGCGGGCCGTCGTCAATCGGTTCGATGGTGACTCAGGTCGCCGAGCGCGCCGACGGCGGGCAGCCCTCGCCGTTGCGCAATAGCCTGTACCGCAACCTGTTCATCGCGCAGTTCGTGTCCAACATCGGGACCTGGATGCAAAGCGTGGCGGCCCAATGGTTCTTGGTCGAGGAGCACGGCAGCGCCACCGTCGTGTCGCTGGTCCAGACGGCCAGCCTGGGCCCGACGCTGCTGCTCGGACTGTTCGCCGGGGTGCTGGCAGACCTGTTCGACCGGCGACGGCTGCTGATCTTCCTGCAGTCGTATGCGGTGGTGGTGGCGCTGGCCCTGGCGGCGCTGACCTACGCCGGGCACCTCACCCCGACGTCGCTGTTGCTGTTCACCGTGGCCATCGGCTGCGCGTCAGCGCTGACCGCACCGGCCTGGCAGGCGATTCAGCCCGAGGTCGTCCCGCGCGAGCAGATCCCCGCCGCCGCCACATTGTCCAGCGTCTCGGTGAATGTCGGCCAGGGGGTGGGACCCGCGATCGGCGGCGTCGCCGTGGCGCTGGCCGGCCCCGCCGCCGTCTTCGCGATCAACGCGGTCTCGTTTGCCGGGATCATCGTTGTCCTGCGGCGCTGGCGGCGGCCGAAGCAAGTCGCCCCCATCGAGCGGGAACGCATCAGCCAGGCCATCGGCACCGGGCTGCAATACGTCGCCCACAGCCCGATCTTTCTCAGAATCCTGTTGCGCGCCAGCCTCTTCCTTTTTCCCGCGTCCGCCCTGCTGGCCCTGTTGCCCGTCGCCGCCGACCATCGGTGGCACCTGGGCGCCAGCGGCTACGGCCTGACGCTCGGGGCCATCGGCCTGGGCGCGACGCTGGCGGTGAAGATCGCCACACCGCTGCGCAGGAAGGTGTCGGCCAACCCGATCCTGGCCGCCTGCGCCGCCGGCTACGGACTGGCACCGGCGGCGGTCGCCTGGCTGCCGTTCGCGGCGGCGATGCCCGTGCTGGTGTTGGCCGGGATGTGCTGGCTGATCACCCTGTCGACGTTGAACGCCGCGGCGCAGCTGCACTTGCCGCAATGGGTTCGGGCGCGCGGGTTGTCGGTGTACCTGCTGGTCTTCACAGGTTCGATGGCGATCGGCTCGTACTGCTGGGGCGTCATCGCCACGGAGGCGGGGCTCGAGATCGCGCTGACCTGCTCGGCGGCGCTGCTCGCCGTGGCCGCCCTCAGCGTCACCGTGCTGCCGCTGCGGGCGGCCACCGGGCTGCTGAGCCGCGACATTTCCACGTGCTGGACGTCGCCGATGCTCATGTTCGAGCCGCGCCCCAACGACGGGCCGGTGCTGGTGACCGTGCAATACCGAGTGTCGGCCGAAAACCTCAAGGGCTTCGTCGAGGCGATGAGCGCCGTCAGGCTTTCACGCCTGCGCACGGGTGGCCACAGTTGGCGGTTGTACCGCAGCACCAAGAGCCCCCAGCTCATGCTGGAGAGGTTCACCGTGGCATCGTGGGCCGAGTTTGAGCGCCAGCACACCGAGCGTTGGTTGAGTTCCGACCACGATGCCGCCGCGAAGGCGGTGAGCTACACCGTCGACAACGCCCGAGTGCACGATTACTACCTCGCGGTGCGGGTGCAGCACTGACGTCGGGCTAGGGACCGCCGAGCCGGCGGGCGAGCGCCTTCTTGTCGACCTTGCCGATCGGCGTGGTGGGCAGCGCCGGCACCGCGACCAGCATGTCGGGCCGGGCGTGGGCGGCAACGCCGCGCTCGTCGAGGTGCGCGTTCAGCTCGGCGAGCTCGATCGGCTCTCCGGCGAAAACCACTGCCGCGCAAATCTTCTCGCCCAGATAGGGATCGGGTAAACCCACCGCCGCCGCCGATCGGATCGCGGAATGGCTCAGCAGGTGCTCCTCGAGCTCGGCCGCCGCGACGGTTTCGCCGCCGCGGCTGATGACGTCCTTTACCCGGCCGGTGACCACCACGTTGCCGTCGTCGCGGCGGCGGACCAGGTCGCCGCTGCGGTAGAAGCCGTCGGGGTCGAAGGCGCGTTCGTTGTCGCGCTCGGCGCGGAAGTAGCCGTTGATCGTGTACGGTCCGCGCACCAGCAGCTCGCCCTCCGCACCGGGCGCCACCGGCTCGCCCGCTGCGTCGACGATGCGCAGTTCGTCGCCGGTGCACAGCGGCCGCCCCTGGGTGTTCTCGACGACCTCCGGCGGGTCGTCCGGGCGGGTGTAGTTCAGCAGGCCCTCCGCCATCCCGAACACCTGCTGCAGGCCCGGCGTCAGCGCGGCGCGCACCAGGCGGGCGTCCGCCGGCTCCAGGCGCGCCCCGCCAACCTGCAGCAGCCGCAACGACTTTGGCGTCACCGGCTCCCAGTCGCAGGCCTGCGCCCACAGCTTGGCCAGCGCCGGGACCAGGGCGGTGACGGTGACGCCGTGGCGGGCGATCGCGGCGAACGCGGCCTCCGGGCTGGGATCGGCGCCGAACACCGTCGTCGCGCCCACCGCCATGGCCCCGAGCAGACCGGGGCAGGCGAGCGGAAAGTTGTGGCCCGCGGGCAACACCGCCAGGTAGACGTCGTCGGCGCCCAGGCCGCAGACCGCGGCGCTGGCCGTCGCGTTGAAGAGGTAGTCCTCGTGGGTGCGGGGAATCAGCTTGGGGGTGCCGGTGGTGCCGCCCGAAACCAGCAGCAGCGCAGGGGTTTCCGGATCGGCCCGCGGCGCGGGGGGCTTCTCGGCGCTTTCCTCGCACAGCCGCGCCCACGGGGTGAACTCCGCGGGGTCGCCGTCCACGACGACGTGCCGCAACCCGGGGTGTGCGTCGACCAGGCCGCGCGCCATCGCCCGGTAGTCGAAACCGCTTGCCGTGTCGGGGATTACCAGCGCCGTCGCGTCGCTGACCGCGGCGAAGTGCGCCAATTCGGCGGCCCGGTGGCCGGGCAGGCACATCACCGGGATCGCCCCCGCACGCAGCAACCCGAACAGCGCGACCGCGAACCGGCAGCCGTTCGGCAGCTGTAGCAGCACCCGGTCGCCCGGCCCGATGCCCAGCCGCCCCAGCCCGGCCGCGACGCGGTCGGCTCGCTCGTCGAGTTCGGCGTAGCTCAACCCGCCGTCCGACAGCGCGTCGACCACCGCGATCCGCGTTGGCCAGCGGAGCGCCGCGTCGGTCAGCAGTGTGTCCAGCGTCCGTCCCGCCCAGTAGCCCGCCGCCCGGTAGGACGCGGCCCGGTCGGCCGGGAACGGCACGAAGCCCTCCGGCCCCGGGCGCCGCGGCGTGTTCGGGGCCATCGGACTCCTTCGCTGGGGGGTGGTAGCGGCGACGCAGGTATCGAGGATAGGGTAACCAACAACTTAGGGCAGCCTTTGCTAATTCTGGGAGGATTTCGTGGTGCGTGCCCCGGCGTGCTCGGAGGACATCCGCGCGGAGGTGGCGGAGCTGCTCGGCGTCCGCGCCGACGCCATCGACCCAGGTGGCAACCTGATCGGCCAAGGCCTCGACTCCATCCGGATGATGACGCTGGCCGGTCGCTGGCGCCGCGACGGCATCGCCGTCGATTTCGCCGCGCTGGCCGCGGCCCCGACGATCGAGGCGTGGTCCGAGCTGGTGGCCGCCGGCGCGCAGGAGTCCGCCGCCAGTCAGCCGGCCCCGGCATCCGCCGTGACCGGGCACGCCGGCGACCCGTTCCCCCTCGCCCCGATGCAGCACGCGATGTGGGTCGGGCGCCAGGACCATCAGCAGTTCGGCGGGGTGGCCGGGCACCTCTACGTGGAGTTCGACGGCGGCCCGGTCGACCCGGATCGCCTGCGCGCGGCGGCCACCCGGCTGGCGCACCGCCACCCCATGCTGCGGGTCCGGTTTCTGCCCGACGGCACGCAGCGCATCCCGACCGACGACTGCGGCGACTTCCCCGTCGCGGTGCTCGACCTGCGCGACGACGCCAACGCCGAGCAGCGGCTGGCCGCTGTGCGGGACGCCAAATCGCACCAGCAGCTCGACGGCGCGGTGTTCGAGCTGACGCTGACGCTGCTGCCCGGCGATCGCTCCCGGCTGCACGTCGATCTGGACATGCAGGCCGCCGACGCGATGAGCTACCGCACCCTGATGGGCGACCTGGCCGCCCTCTACCTGGGCCGCGACCTACCCGAATTGGGTTACAGCTACCGGGAATACCGCCAGGCGATCGCCCGCCAGGAGGCGCAGCCCCGGCCGGATCACGACGCCGACCGGGACTGGTGGGCGGGGCGCATCCCGCAGCTGCCCGACCCGCCGGCGCCGCCATCGACCGGCGGCCGGGGCTCGCGCAGCAGCACGCGGCGCTGGCACTGGCTGGACCCCGGCACCCGCGACGCGCTGTTCGCCCGCGCCCGGGCCCGCGGCGTCACCCCGGCGATGGCGCTGGGCGCCGCGTTCGCCAACGCGCTGGCCCGCTGGTCCACCGCGCGCTTCCTGCTGAACGTCCCGCTGTTCGGGCGCCAGGAGCTGCACCCCGACGTCGACCTCCTGGTCGGTGACTTCACCTCGTCGCTGCTGCTCGACATCGACTTGACTGGGGCCGAAACCCCGACGGCGCGCGCGCACGCCGTGCAGGACGCCATGCGGACCGCCGCCGCGCATTCCGCCTACCCGGGGCTGTCGGTGCTGCGCGACCTCAGCCGGCATCGCGGCACCCAGGTCCTGGCGCCGGTGGTCTTCACCAGCGCGCTCGGCCTCGGGGAACTGTTCGGTGCCGACGTCACAACGCAATTCGGCACGCCCGCCTGGATCATCTCCCAGGGGCCGCAGGTGCTGCTCGACGCGCAGGTCACCGAGTTCGGCGGCGGCGTGCTGGTGAACTGGGACGTGCGCGACGGGGTGTTCGCGCCCGGCGTCATCGACGCCATGTTCGCCCACCACATCGACGAGCTGCTGCGGCTGGCCGCCGCCGACGACGCGTGGGACGCGCCCGGCACCCCGGCGCTGCCGGAGGCGCAGCGCGCGGTGCGCGAGGCGGCCAACGGCCGCACCGCCGAGCCCAGCGGCGAGGCTTTGCACGACGGGTTCTTCCGCCGGGCCGAGCGGCAACCCGGCGCGCCGGCGGTCTTTTCGAGCTCGGGCGACCTCACCTATGCGCAGCTGCGCGATCAGGCGCTGGCGGTGGCCGCCGCGTTGCGGGCGGCCGGGATCCGCGCCGGCGACACGGTTGCGGTGATGGGCCCGAAGACCGCCGAACAGGTGCCCGCGCTGCTCGGGATCCTGGCCGCCGGCGGCGTGTACCTGCCGATCGGCGTCGACCAGCCACGCGACCGGGCCGAGCGCATCCTGAAAACCGGCGGGGTGCGCGCGGCGCTGGTCTGCGGCGGCCGGCCGCTGTCTCCAGCTTTGGAGGGCCCGGTGCCGGCGCTGGTGATCGCCGACCTGCTGCACGGCGCGCCGCCCGACATCCGGCCCGCCAGAACGGATCCCGACGCGCTCGCCTATGTGCTGTTCACCTCGGGGTCGACGGGCGAGCCCAAGGGCGTCGAGATGACGCACGACGGCGCCATGAACACGGTCGAATTCGTCACCCGCCACTTCGAGATCGGCGCCGCCGACCGCTGCCTGGCGCTGTCCACGCTGGAATGCGACATGTCGGTGCTGGACGTCTTCGCCACGCTGCGCGCCGGTGGGGCGATCGTGGTGGTCGACGAGGCGCAGCGGCGCGATCCCGACGCCTGGGCGCGGCTGATCGACGCGCACCGGGTCACCGTGCTGAATTTCCTGCCCGGCTGGCTGGAGATGCTGGTCGAGGTCGGGGACGGCAGGCTGTCGTCGCTGCGGGTGGTGCCCACCGGCGGCGACTGGGTGCGCCCGGGCCTGGCCAGCCGGCTGCGGGCGCAGGCGCCCGGCGTCCGGTTCGCCGGCCTCGGCGGCGCCACCGAAACGGCCGTCCACGCAACCATTTTCGAGGTCACCGCGGACCTGCCCGACCACTGGACCGCGGTGCCCTACGGCAAGCCGTTTCCCAACATCGCCTGCCGGGTGGTCGCCGAGGACGGCGCCGACTGCCCCGACTGGGTGGCCGGCGAACTCTGGATCTCCGGCCGCGGCATCGCCCGCGGCTACCGCGGGCGCCCCGAGCTGACCGCCGAGCGCTTCGTCGCCCACGAGGGCCGAACCTGGTACCGCACCGGCGATCTGGCCCGCTACTGGCAGGACGGCACCCTCGAGTTCGTCGGCCGCGCCGATCATCGGATCAAGGTCAGCGGGTATCGCGTCGAGGTCGGCGAGATCGAGGCCGCGCTGCGGCGGGTGCCCGGGGTGCGCGCTGCCGTGGCCGCGCTGGTGCCCGCGCCCGGCGGCGCCGAGGTGCTGGCCGCGCAGGTCTGCCTCGATGGGGTCGAGCCGGACGCCCGGCGGATTCGCGATGGCCTCGCCGATCTGGTTCCCGCCCATATGATTCCGGCGCACATCTCGGTGGCCGAGCGCATCCCGTTCACCGACGGCGGCAAGATCGACCGGCGCGCCGTCGCCGCGCTGCTGACCGCGGCGGTGGCGGAGCAGTCGCGCGACACGTCGGCGCCCTACGAGGCGCCGGCCACGCGGCTGCAGCGGGCGCTGTGCCACCTCGTCGCCGAGCTGCTCAACCGCGACGTCGACGCCGTGGGCGTGCACGACGACTTCTTTTCCCTCGGCGGCGATTCCGTGCTCGCGACGCAGGCCGTCGCCGGCATCCGGCAGTGGCTCGACTCGCCGAGCCTGATGGTCGCCGACGTTTTCGCGGCCCGAACCGTCGCCGCCCTGGCCGAGTTGCTCGTCGGCCGCGAAGCCGACGGCGGCCGGCTCGAGCAGGTCGCCGAGGTGTACCTGGAGATCGCGGACATGTCGAGCGTCGACGTGCTGTCCGCGCTCCAGGAGACACCGGCCGCGCCGGCGCCGCGGGAGTTCCAGCCCTGGGTGAAGCGATTCACCTGCGCCGTCCCGCGCGGCTCGGCGGTCGTGTTCCCGCACGCCGGCGGCGCGGCCGCGGCCTACCGATCGCTGGCCAAAGCGCTGTCCGCCAACGGGGTTGACGCTTTCGTGGTGCAGTACCCGCAGCGGGCCGACCGGCGGAATCACCCCGCGGCGGAAAGCATCGGCGCGTTGGCGCGCGAGCTCTTCGAGGCGGGGGACTGGGCCGCGGCGGCCCCGCTGAGCCTGTTCGGGCATTGCATGGGGGCGGTGGTCGCGTTCGAGTTCGCCCGCGTCGCCGAAAGCAACGGAGTGCCGGTGCGCGCGCTGTGGGCTTCGGCCGGGCAGTCCCCGTCGACCGTCGCCGCGTATGGACCGCTGCCGACCAGCGAAAGCGGCGTGCTGGCCGACATGGTGGATCTCGGCGGCACCGACCCGGTGCTGCTGGAGGACGAGGAATTCGTCGAACTCCTGGTGACCGCCGTGCAGGCCGACTACCGCGCGCTGAACGCCTACTCCTGCGGCCCGGACGTGCGCATCAACGCCGACATCCACGCGGTCGGTGGCGACCGCGACCACCGGATCGACCGAGAAACCTTGGCCAGCTGGCAAACCCACACATCCGGCCGCTTCACGGTGCATGAATTCGAGGGCGGCCACTTCTACCTCGACGATCACCTCGACGCGGTGGCCCGGCTGGTGAGCGCCGATGTCCGATAGCGACCCGGTCGTCGTCGTCGGACTCGCGCTGGAAGCGCCCGGCGGGATCGAGACCCCGGACGCCTTCTGGGCGCTGCTGTCCGAGCAGCGGGAGGCGCTGGGCCCCTTCCCCGCCGATCGGGGCTGGGCGCTGCGCGAGCTCTTCGACGGGTCGCGGCGGGACGGGTTCAAGCCCATCCCCAACCTCGGCGGATTCCTTTCGGGCGCAACCACATTCGATCCGGAGTTCTTCGGCATCTCCCGGCGGGAAGCGACGGCCATGGACCCCCAGCAGCGGGTTGGGCTGCGGGTGGCGTGGCGCAGCGTGGAGAACAGCGGGATCAACCCCGACGACCTGGCCGGTCACGACGTCGGCTGCTACGTCGGCGCCTCCACGCTCGAATACGGCCCCCCGCTCTCCGAGTTCTCGCACCACAGCGGGCATCTGATCACCGGGACGTCGCTGGGCGTCATCTCCGGGCGCATCGCCTACGTCCTGGACCTCGCGGGCCCGGCGCTGACGATCGACACCGCATGCTCCTCGGCGCTGGCGGCCTTCCACACCGCGGTGCACGCGATCCGGGCCGGCGACTGCGACCTCGCGATCGCCGGGGCCGTGTGCGTGATGGGCAGCCCCGGCTATTTCGTCGAGTTCTCCAAGAAGCACGCCCTGTCCGACGACGGCCGCTGCCGGCCCTACAGCGCGCTCGCCAGCGGGACCGTCTGGGCCGAGGGCGCGGCCATGTTCGTGCTGCAGCGCCGCTCCCGGGCGCTGGCCGACGGGCGTCGCATCCTCGCCGAAGTGCGCGCCAGCTGCCTGAATTCGGACGGGCGCAGCGCCGGGCTGATGGCCCCCAGCGGCGACGCGCAGCTGCGGCTGTTCCGGCGCGCCCTCGCGCGGGCCGGGATGGAGCCTGGCGACGTCGGGATGATCGAAGGCCACGCCACCGGAACCCGGCTCGGCGACCGCACGGAGCTGATGTCGATGGCGGCCAGTTACGGCACCGCGCCGCCGGGGCGCGGGCCGCTGCTGGGATCGGTCAAGTCCAACATCGGGCACGCACAGGCCGCGGCGGGCGCGTTGGGCCTGGCCAAGGTGATCCTGTCCGCCGAACACGCCGCGGTGCCCCCGACCCTGCACGTCGACGAGCCCAGCCGCGAAATAGATTGGGAGAGCCAGGGTTTGCGTCTGGCCGACAAGCTCACGCCGTGGCGGGCCGTCGACGGGTGGCGGACCGCGGCGGTGTCCGCGTTCGGGATGAGCGGCACCAACACCCACCTGATCGTCTCGATGCCCGACGGGCGCGGGGCCGCCTGATGGCCGTCAGACGCCTGCCCGACGGGCGAATCCCGGTGCTGCTCAGCGCCCACGCCGACGAACTCGTCCCCGCGGACGCCCGGGCGATCGCCGACTATCTCGACCGCTTTCCGGAAACGACGGTGGAACAGGTGGCCCGGCAGCTGCGCGCAACCCGACGGGTCCGCAGCTTCCGCGCGGTCGTGCGCGCCGCGGACCGGACCGAGCTCGTCGACGGCTTGCACGCGCTGGCCGCCGGGCGCGAGCACCCGCTGGTCGCCAGGTCGGCGCTGAGCGCCGCGCCCCGGCAGGCGTTCGTCTTTCCCGGGCAGGGCGGTCACTGGCCGGGCATGGGCGCCGCCGCCTACCGGGCGCTCGGCAGCTACCGGGCCGCCGCCGATGGCTGCGGTGCGGCGTTCGAGGCCGCCGGCGTCGAATCGCCGCTGCGCTACCTGACGGCCGGCGACGACTCGCGAACCTTTTCCGAGATCGAGGTCCAGGGAGCGCAATTCGTCCACGCGGTCGCCCTGGCCCAGGTGTGGCGCTCGTGCGGCGTGGTTCCCGACCTCACCATCGGTCAGAGCCTCGGTGAGGTCGCCGCGGCCGCCGTCGCCGGCAGCATCACGGTGCCGGACGCGGTCGCGGTGATCGCGGCGCGCGCCGGTGTGGTCGACCGCCTCCCGGGTCGCTACGCGATGGCAACGCTGGGCATCGGCGCGGGGGAGGCCGGGGCGCTGATCGCGGGCGCCGACGGCTGGGTCGAGCTGTCCGTGGTCTACTCCGCCTCGAGTGTCGCCGTCTCGGGCGATCGCGACGCGGTGCTGGCCGTCGTCGACGCCGTTCGCTCGGGCGGCGGGTTCGCGCGCGAGATCACCGCCGGCTTTCCGGGGCACACCAGCCTGCTGGAGCGGCTGCGCGACGAATTCCACCGGCGCCTGCCCGCGGCGCAATTCGCCGAGGCCCCGGTGCAATTCATCGGCGGCACCACCGGAGACGTGGTGGCGCCCGGCGCGCGATTCGCCGACTACTGGTACGCCAACCTGCGCAACACGGTGCGGCTGGACCGCGCATTCGAGTCGGCGATCCGGTGTGGCGCGGGCTCGTTCATCGAGCTGTCGGCCCATCCCGCGCTGCTGTTCTCGATCGGCCAGGTCTTCGAGTCCCGCGAGGACCCGGCGGTGCTGGTCGGGTCGGCGCACCGCGACGAGCCGTTGGCCGAGGCCCTGTCGGCGAACATCGTCACCGCGGCGGTCGCCGATCCCGGCTACAGCTGGGGCGACTACCTCGACGGCGGCGGTGTGGGCCCGCGCGGGTTCCCGAACGCGCCCATGCGCTCGATTCCGATGTGGGCGCACCCGGAACCGTTGGATGCGTTGCAGGGACTGACCATTGCCGTCGAGCGCTGGGAACCAACACCGCCGCCCACACCGATCGCGGGACCACCGGTGCGCATCGCGGTGGTCGGCCTCGGCGGTGACGGCGTCCTCATCGGTTTCCTGCGCGCGGCGATCGAGGCCCACCCGGCGGGCACCCTCGCCGCGCCGCGGGACGCCGAGGTCGTCGTGGCGGTCGCTCCCGCGCTCGACGACCTCGACGCCGCCGGGAACCTCACGGGCCTGATCGGGTCCGGTCAGCTCGGCTATGCGCGCGCACTGGGTCCGCACTGCCACACCGTCTGCCTGGTCACCGTGGGCGCCGAGCGGGTGGGAGATCGGGACGTGCCGCCGTCGCCCGGCCAGGCGGCGTTGGCCGCGATGCACCGCAGCATCGGATTCGACCATCCCGAACTGAGTTTCACCCACCTGGACCTGCCGTCCGGGGAGCTGACGCCCGCCGCGGGGCGCGCGGTCGTGGCTGGATTGCTGTCCGGTTCCGGCGCAACCGTGCTGCGCGACTCCGAAAGCGGCTACGCGTTGTTCGAGCGCACGTTGCGCGATGCGCCCGCCCCCGAGCCGCTCGGCCCCGGCGCGCTCGACGACGTGGTGATCACCGGCGGGGCCGGGGCGATCGGCATGCATTACGTCCGCTATCTCGCCGAGCGCGGCGCGCGGCGCATCGTGCTCCTGAGCCGCCGCCCCGCGGACCCCGAGGTGCTGAAGACCTTGACCGCCCGTTGCGGCACCGAGCTGGTGTCGGTGCCCTGCGATCTCACCGATAGAGCCCAGTTGTCGTCTATCGCAGCGGAATACGGCGGAGCCGGCGCGTCGCTGATCGTGCACGCCGCGGGCCGCGCCACGTTCGGCACGCTGGGCGAGCTGGCGACCGACGCTGTCGCGGACACCTTCGCCGCCAAGGTCCGCGGCCTTGCCCACCTGGTCGAGGTGTGGCCCGTGCGCGCCGACGCGCGAATGCTGTTGTTTTCCTCGGTGTCCGGGGTGTGGGGCGGTCGCGGACACGCGGCGTACTCGGCGGCCAACCGACTGCTGGACGTGGCCGCCGCCCGGCTGCGCGGCGCGGGCCGGCATTGCGTCGCGGTGAAATGGGGCCTGTGGCAGGCCTCGACCGCATCGGGCCGCAGCATCGCGGATTCGGCCGGGATCGCCGACATCGAGAGGTCCGGGCTGCGCCCGATGGCACCGCGCGAGGCGATCGAGGCGAGCCTGCGCCAGTGGGACGAGGACCCGCTGGTGTTCGCGGCGGACGCGGCCCGGTTGCGGATGTTCTTGGACCGCAGCCGGTCCCGGCCGCCGGCGCCGGAAGCCGCTGCGCACACACACGACGTGTCGGTGGCCGATGCGGTGCGCAGCCAGCTGGCGGCGGTGCTCGGCATCGAGCGGCCCGGGGAAGTGAACCTCGCCGAATCGCTCTTCGATCTGGGCGTCGACTCCATGCTGGCGCTGGAGCTGCGCAAACGCCTCAAACGGATGATCGGCCGGACGGTGTCCCTGGCGACGCTGATGGGCGAAATCACCGCCGACGAACTCATCGAACAGCTCGGAAACACCGCCGAGCGCCCCGAAACAGCACAGAAAGTGGACATTTCGCGTGACTGACATCGCCGACACCGGCGCCCGGCTCGATGCGGCCAGACTCGAACTGCTTCGGCGCAGGCTCGCCGAACGCGGTCTGGCCGGTGACGCCGAAGAACTTCGTGCCGCCGACGACGACCGGCTCTCCGACGGCCAGGCTCGCATGTGGTTCGTGCAATCGGCCGACCCGAGCGGCACGCTGCTCAATGTCTGTGTCTCCTACCGGATCACCGGGGACCTCGACCCCGCCCGGCTGCGCGACGCCGTCAACGCGGTCTCCCGCCGTCATCGCATCCTGCGCACCACCTACACACTCAGCGACCAGGGCGACCCGCGGCCCGCGGTGCACGACGATCTCCGCCCGGGGTGGACCGAACACGACCTGACCGACCTGTCGGAGCACGCCCGCCGGCTCCGCCTCGAAGTGCTGGCCCAGCGCGAATTCGGCGCGCCCTTCGACCTTTCCGCCGACGCGCCGTTGCGGATCACCGTCGTGCGCACGGCGGCCGCCGAGCATGTGCTGCTCTTGGTGGCCCACCACATCGCGTGGGACGACGGCTCCTGGCGGGTGTTCTTCTCCGACCTCACCCGGGCCTACCAGGGCGCCCAGCTCGAACCCCATCGCCGGGCCGTCGCGTCGGGCCCGGACACCGGCGAGGCAGACCTCGACTACTGGCGCGCCGTCATGGCCGATCCGCCGGAGCCGCTGGAACTTCCCGGCCCGGCCGGAACCAGCGTGCCGACCACCTGGCGCGCCGCCCGCACGACGCTGCGGCTGTCCGCCGACACCACCCGGCGGGTGACCGCGACGGCGCGGGACACCGGCTGCACCCCCTACATGGTGCTGCTGGCCGCATTCGGCGCGCTGGTGCACCGCTACACCCACTGCGACGACTTCCTCGTCGCCGCGCCGGTGCTCAACCGCGGCGCCGGAACCGACGATGCCATCGGGTATTTCGGCAACACGGTGGCGATGCGGCTGCGGCCGCGCCCGGCGATGAGTTTCCGCGAGCTGCTGGAGTCGACCCGCGACGTCGCCACCGGCGCGTTCGCCCATCAGCGCGTCAACCTCGACCGCGTGGTGCGCGAACTGAATCCCGACCGCCGGCACGGCGCCGAACGGATGACCCGGCTGTCATTCGGCTTCCGCGAGCCCGACGGCGGCGGGTTCTGCCCGCCCGGCATCGCCTGCGAGCGTTACGACCTGCGCAGCAACCTCACCCAGCTGCCGCTGGGGTTCATGGTCGAATTCGAAAGCACCGGCGCGCTGGTCGAGGCCGAGCACCTGCCGGAGATTCTGGAACCCACACTGGCGCGACAGATGCTGGAACACTTCGCCGTCCTGCTCGATGACGCCCTCGCCCGACCGGACAAGCCGTTGGCCCGGTTGGCGCTGCTCGGCGACGCCGACGCCGAGTGGCTGCGCGCGGTGTCGCGCGGTGCGGCGTTCGACACCCCGCCCAAGGCCCTCGCCGACCTGGTCTCCGAGCAGGCCGCGCGCACTCCCGACGCGGTCGCGGTCGTCTTCCAGGGCCACCGGCTCACCTACCGCGCCGTCAACGAGGCGGCAAACCGCTTGGCGCACTGGCTGATCGAGCGGGGCATCGGCAGCGAGGACCGGATCGCCGTGCTGCTCGACAAGTCGCCGGAGCTGGTCATCACCGCGCTGGGCGTCGCCAAGTCCGGTGCGGTGTATGTGCCCGTCGACCCTACCTACCCGCCGGACCGGCTGGAATTCATCCTCGACGACTGCGACGCGAAGCTGGTGCTGCGGGAGCCGGTGGGCGACCTGACCGGATACCGCGCCGACGATCCGGCGGACGCCGATCGGGTCCGGCCGCTACGGCCGGACAACACCGCCTATTTGATCTATACCTCGGGCACCACCGGGCTGCCCAAGGGCGTCGCGGTGCCTCACCGCCCCGTCGCCGAATACTTCGTCTGGTTCAAGGGGGAGTACGGGGTCGACCACACGGACCGTCTGCTGCAGGTCGCCTCCCCGAGCTTCGATGTGTCGATCGCCGAGATCTTCGGCACGCTGGCCTGCGGCGCGCGGATGGTGATCCCGCGCCCCGGGGGACTCAGCGACATCGGCTATCTCACCGCCCTGCTGCGCGACGAGGGCATCACGGCAATGCATTTCGTGCCGTCCCTGCTGGGCCTGTTCCTGTCGCTGCCGGGCGTCAACCAGTGGCGGACCTTGCGGCGGGTGCCGATCGGCGGCGAGCCGCTGCCGGGCGAGGTGGCCGACAAGTTCCACGCCACCTTCGACGCGCTGCTGCACAACTTCTACGGCCCGACCGAAACCGTGATCAACGCCAGCCGCTACATGGTGGAGGGCCCGCAGGGCACCCGCATCGTGCCCATCGGCCGGCCCAAGATCAATACCGCGATGTACCTCCTCGACGATTCGCTGCAACCGGTGCCCGTCGGCGTGATCGGCGAGATCTACCTTGGCGGAACGCATCTGGCGCACGGATATCATCGCCGCGCCCGGCTCACCGCCGAGCGGTTCGTCGCCGACCCGTTCAATCCCGGGGCCCGGATGTATCGATCGGGGGACCTGGCGCGCCGCAACGCCGACGGCGACGTCGAGTTCGTGGGCCGCGCCGACGAACAGGTCAAGATCCGCGGCTTCCGGATCGAGCTGGGGGACGTGGCGGCGGCCATCTCGGTCGATCCCACCGTCGGACAGGCCGTCGTGGTGGTCAGCGACCTGCCGGGGCTGGGCAAGAGCCTGGTGGGTTACGTGACCCCGGCGGCCGGCGACGACGCGAAGTCCGGCGTCGACCTCGACCGCATCCGGGCCCGAGTCGTGGCGGCACTGCCCGAATACATGGTGCCGGCGGCATACGTTGTGCTCGACGAGATTCCGATCACCGCGCACGGCAAGATCGACCGCGCCGCACTTCCCGAACCCGACGTCGGTTCCGGCCGCGCGTTCCGCGAACCCGACACGGCCACCGAACGCGGCGTTGCCGGGCTGTTCGCCGAGCTGCTCGGCCGGGAGCGGGTCGGCGCCGACGACTCCTTCTTCGACCTCGGCGGCCACTCCCTGCTCGCCACCAAATTGGTCGCCGCGGTGCGCAATACGTTCGGGGTCGACCTCGGCGTGCGCGAGATCTTCGAACTGTCGACGGTGGCCAGGATCGCCGCACAGATCGACACTCGGGACGGGGACTCGGCGAGGCCGCGCCTGGCGCCCGCGCCACACGACGGTCCGGTGCCGCTGTCGTCGTCGCAGCTGCGAAGCTGGGCCACCTACCGCTTCGACGGGCCCAACGCCGTCAACAACATTCCGTTCGCCGCCGCGTTGCGCGGCCCGTGCGACACCGATGCGCTGGCGGCGGCCATCACCGACGTCGTGGCGCGGCACGAGATCTTGCGCACCACCTACCGCGAGATCGACGGCGTCCCATACCAGATCATCCACCCGCCCGCCGAGGTGCCGGTGCGGCGCGCCGACGGACCCGACGAGCGCTGGCTGCAGGCCGAACTGGACGACGAGCGGCGGCACGTCTTCGACCTGGAAAGCGACCTGCCGATCCGGGCGGCGGTGCTCAGCGTTCCGGGCCAGCACGTGTTGTCGTTGGTGGTGCACCACATCGCCGGCGACCACTGGTCCGCGGGGGTGCTGTTCGCCGACCTGCTGACCGCCTATCGGGCCCGCCGCGAGGGGCAGAGCCCGTCGTGGGAACCGCTGCCCGTGCAGTACGCGGACTACGGCAGGTGGCAGGCGGCGCTGCTGGACGACGGTGCGGCCATCGCAGGCCCGCAGCGCGATTACTGGGTTCGCCAACTCGAAGGGCTGCCGGCCGAAACCGGCCTGCGCCCGGACTTCCCGCGCCCGGCCTCGCTCAGCGGCGCCGGTGACGCCGTCGAGTTCAGCCTCGGGGCGCAGACCCGCGACAAGGTGACCTCCCTGGCCCGCGACCTCGGCATCACCGAGTTCATGCTGCTGCAAGCCGCCGTCGCGGTCGTGCTGCACAAGGCCGGCGGCAGCCCGGACATCCCCATCGGCACGCCGGTCGCCGGTCGCGACGAGGCCGGGCTGGATCGGCTGATCGGGTTTTTCATCAACATCCTGGTGTTGCGCAACGACCTACGGGGCGATCCGACTCTGCGCGAGGTGCTGCTGCGGACCCGGGACATGGCGCTGGCCGCGTACTCGCACCAGGACCTGCCGTTCGACCGAGTGGTCGATGCGGTCAGCCCGGCGCGGTCGCTGTCGCGCAACCCGCTGTTCGACGTGGTGGTGCACGTTCGCGACCGGCTGCCGCAAGACAGCGTCATCGACAGCGGCCCGGCCGGCGACACCACGTTCAGCGCGCTGGAGCCGACGTTCGACGTCGCACACGCCGACATGTCGGTCAACTTCTTCGCCTCCGAGGACGGCTACCGCGGGCACATCATCTTCCGGCCCGAGCTCTATCGACGCGGCACCGCCCGCCGCTTCGCCGGATGGCTGGTCCGCGTCGTCGCGGCGTTCGCCCACCATCCCGATCGACGGCTGCGCGAGATCGAGATCGCCGGTGCACACGAGCGACAACGCATCCTGGACCGGTCCAACGCGGGTGACGGGGTGGCAAGGGTCTACGTGCTGGACGCGTGGCTGAACCCGGTCCCGGCCGGCGTGGTGGGCGACGTCTACTACGGGGGCGGCCCCGCCGTCATCGCCCGGTTGGCAACACCGTCGCTGACCGCGACCCGCTTGGTCGCCGATCCCTTTGCGGCGCAACCCGGTTCGCGGCTCTACCGCAGCGGCGAACGCGGCGTGTGGACCGACGACGGCCTACTCGAGCTGGTGGCCAACGCTGCGCCGCCGGCGCCGGCCGCACCCGCCACCGGGCCGGCCGAACCGCCCGCCACCACCACCGAGCGCGCGCTGGCGGCCATCCTCGCCGAGGTGCTCGACGCCGCGCAGGTCGGGCGCCACGACGAATTCTTCAACCTCGGCGGCGACAGCATCCTCGCGGTGCGGGTGGCCGCACGGGCGCGCGACGCCGGATTGGCGCTGACCCCGCGGATGGTGTTCGAACACCCGGTGCTGCACGAGCTCGCGGCCGCGCTCGACGCCAAGTCGGGCGCCGAAATCGCCTCGCCCGACACGCATCACGCGCCGATGAGCACCTCGGGGCTCTCGGCCGACGAACTGGCGGCCCTCACCTCGTCGTGGGGTAGTCAGCCGTGACGCGAGCCGAACAGCGACCGGCCATCGAGGACGTGATGGCGCTGAGCCCCCTGCAGCAGGGGCTGTTCGCGATGGCGACCCTGACCGATCCCGGCGCCAGCGACCCGTATGTCATCGCGATGGCCGCCGACGTGACGGGTCCGCTGGACGTCTCCCTGCTGCGCGACTGCGCCGCGACGATGCTGGCCCGCCACCCGAACCTGCGGGCGAGCTTCGTGCACGGCAACCTCAGCCGCCCCGTGCAGGTCATCCCGAGCGCCGTCGAGGTGCCCTGGCGGCAGGTCCGGGCCGCGCCCGACGACATCGAGGCCCTGGAGGCCGAAGAGCGCGGACGCCGCTTCGACCTGGACCGCGGGCCGCTGATCCGGTTTCTGCTCATCGAATTACCGGATCAGCGTTGGCATCTGGTGATCGTCGCGCATCACCTCGTGATCGACGGGTGGTCGCTGCCGCTGTTCGTTTCCGAACTGCTCGCCCTGTACCGCGCCGGCGGCGACAGCGCCGCGCTGCCGCCGTCGCCGCGGCCGTATCGCGACTACATCGGCTGGCTGGCCGCCCGGGACCAGGCGGCCAGCCGGGCGCTGTGGGCCCAGCACCTGGCCGGCCTCGACGGGCCGACCCTGCTGTCGCCGGCCCTGACCGCCATCCCGCCGCAGGCGGGCATCCCGCGGCGCACCACTCTGCGCCTCGACCGGGACGCCACCGCCGCGCTGGTCGAGGCCGCCCGCGCGCGCGGCGTCACCCTCAACACCCTGGTGCAAATGGCCTGGGCGGCAATACTTTCGGTGCTGACCGGCCGCAGCGATGTGACCTTCGGGGTGACGGTGTCCGGCCGGCCCGACGAACTGTCGGGCGTGGAGACGATGGTCGGCCTGTTCATCAACACCGTGCCGCTGCGGGTGCGCCTTGATCCCCGCAAGTCGGTGGGGGCGCAATGCGCTGCCCTGCAACGGGAATCCGCCGCGTTGCGCGACCACAGCTACCTGGGGCACGCCGAGTTGCGCTCCCTTGGTGGCATCGGCGAGATGTTCGACAGCCTGTTGGTGTACGAGAACTTCCCTCCCGGCGCCGTGGTCGGCGCCACGGAATTCGCGGCGAACGGGGTGACGTTCCGCCCGGCGACGTTGGAGAGCGTGTCGCACTTCCCGGTGACCATTGCCGTGCACCTGGGTGGGGGTGAGCTCACCGCGCTGGTGGAGGTGCTCGACGGCGCGCTGGGCCCGATGGCGCCCGAGGGCCTGGGCGGGCGGGTGCTGGCGACGCTGCAGCGGTTGGTGGACAACTGGGACCGGCCGCTGCGCGAGGTCGACATCCTGCTCGACGGCGAGCACCGCCCGATCCCGCCGGCGACAACCGCGAGCCCGGACGCGGTGCACATCCGGTTCGCCGAAATCGCCGCGGCGCAACCCGATTCGGTGGCGGTCAGCTGGGCCGCCGGCAAGCTGACCTACGCCGAACTCGACGCGCTCGCCGACCGGCTGGCCGCCGCCCTGACCCGGGAGGGCGGGGGCGGCGAGACCCCGGTCGCGATCATGATGCGCCGGGGTCCCGGCTACGTCGCCGCGATGCTGGGAATCCTCAAGGCCGGCGGAACCATCGTGCCGCTGGATCCGGCGATGCCCGACGACCGGGTGGCCGACATCCTGCGCCAGACGTCGGCGCCGGTCGTGATCGACGAGAAACGGTTCGCCGTTGCCACCGAAAACCCTGCGCCGGCCGGCTACCGGGCGGCCACGGTGCCGCCGGACCACGCGGCCTACGCGGTGTTCACCTCGGGCACCACCGGCGCGCCCAAGGGGGTCGTCGGAACCCACCGGGCGCTGTCGGCCTACGCCGACGACCACATCGAGCGCGTGCTGCGACCGGCCGCCGCGCGACTCGGGCGACCGCTGCGCGTCGCCCACGCCTGGTCCTTCACCTTCGACGCCGCGTGGCAGCCGTTGGCGGCGTTGCTCGACGGCCATGCGGTCCACATCATCGACGGCGAAAGCCAACGCGACGCCGAGGCGCTGGTCGCGGCGATCGACCGGTTCGGCCTGGACATGATCGACACCACGCCGTCGATGTTCGCCCAGCTGCACGCCGCCGGGCTGCTGCGTCGGGTGCCCCTGGCGGTCCTCGCGCTCGGTGGCGAAGCGCTGGGCGGCGCGGCCTGGCACGCGATCCAACGGGAATGCGCCCGCACGGCCATGACCGCCTTCAACTGCTACGGGCCCACCGAAACCACGGTCGAGGCCGTCGTCGCCGCCATCGACGAGCACGCGCGACCGACCATCGGGCGCCCGACCCGCACCACCCGCGCCTACGTGCTGGACTCCTGGTTGCGGCCGGTGCCGGACGGCGCCGCCGGGGAGCTGTACCTGGCCGGCGACCAGCTGACCCGCGGTTACCTCGGGCGCGCGGCCGAGACCGCCGCGCGCTTCGTCGCCGACCCGCACGGCCGCGGTGGCCGGATGTACCGCACCGGAGATGTGGTGCGCCGCATGCCCGATGGTGGCCTGGAGTTCCTCGGGCGCAGCGACGATCAGCTCAAGATCCGCGGCTTCCGCGTCGAGCCCGGTGAGATCGTCGCGGCGCTCACCGCGCACGACGGGGTGCGCGCCGCCCACGTGACCGCCCGCAACCACGCCAACGGCCCGCGGCTCACGGCGTACGTGGCGGGCGGCCCCCCTCCGCCCGCCGCCGCCGACTTGCGTTCGATGCTGCTCAAGCGGCTGCCGCGCTACCTGGTGCCCCACCACATCGTCGTTCTCGACGAGTTGCCGCTGACACCGCACGGCAAGATCGACGAAAATGCCCTGGCGGCAACCGGTCTCGCGCCTGAGAGCGCCGTCGCGCCCGAGACGCCGACCGAGGTGGCGCTGGCCGACGCGTTCACCGACGTGCTGGAAATCGCCGACGTCGACGTCAGCGCCGGCTTTCTGGAGATCGGCGTGGACAGCATCGTGGCCCTCTCCGTCGTCCAGGCCGCCCGCCGGCGCGGCGTGCCGCTGCGGGCCCGGCTGATGATGGAGTGCGAGACCATTCGCGAGCTGGCCGCGGCGATCGACGACGACGCCGAACAGCTCGCGCCGCCCGAGGCGACCGGCCCAATTCCGGTGTTACCCAACGCGCATTGGCTCTACGAGTACGGCGAACCGCGCCGGCTCGCGCAAACCGAAGCCATCCGGCTGCCCGACGCCGTCACGCGCGAACACCTGCGCGCCGCGCTAGACCTCATCGTCGAGGGCCACGAGGTGCTGCGCACCCGGCTCGACCGGGCCGCCATGACGCTGGTGGAAGCCCCGACCGCCGACATCCTCACGGAGGTCGACGTCGAGGACCTGCACGCGGCGGTCACCGCGCAGGCGGCCGCCGCCGTCGAGCGACTCGACCCGGAGCGGGGAACCCTGCTGGCCGCCGTGTGGCTACGGCCGCCGAGCGGCGCAAGCGTACTGCTGCTGGCGGCCCACGTGCTGGCGATGGACCCGGCGTCGTGGCGAGTGGTGCTCGGCGAATTGGACGCCGCCCTCAGGGCTTTGGCCGCCGGCCGCCCACCCGCGCCGGTGCGCGAGCACACCAGCTACCGGCGCTGGGCCGCGGCGCTCGCCGAGCGGGCCCGCCGCCTCGACACCGTCGGCTTCTGGCGCGCCCAGCTCGAGGGCGACGATCCCGACATCGGCGCCCGGCGACTCCGGCCGGGCCGGGACCTCGCCCGCGACCTGGTCGTCCGCACCGCCGTCGTCGACGCCGACGTGAGCGCCCGCCTGCTGAATTCCCCAGCGCCCCTGCCCAATCTGCTCGTGGCCGCGACCGCCGCGATGCTGACGGACTGGCGGCGGGCACGGGGCCAGGCCACGCCGCCGCCCCTGCTCGCGCTGGAAACCCACGGCCGCGCCGACGCTCTGCTGGACGAGCCGGGCGCACCCGCGATCGACACCGGCGACACGGTCGGGCTGCTCAGCTCCATCTACCCGATGCGGGTCGATCCGGCGCGCCCCGTCGCCGAACAGCTCGCCCAGATCCCCGGCGACGGAATCGACTACGGGCTGCTGCGCTACCTGCGCGCCGACACCGCCGCGCGGCTCGCCGGCTTCCCGGGGCCGCAGCTGCTGCTGAACTACCTCGGCGCCGCCCACGCGATCGGCGGCACCGCACTGCGCCTCGACCGCGGGCTGATCGCCGATGTGTCACCGGTGCCCGAGCCCGACCTCGCGGTGCGCCACGAGCTCACCATCCTCGCCGTCGTGCTCACCGTCGGGGAGCGGCGGATGCTGGCCACCCAATGGCGCGCGCTGCCCGACATCCTCGACGACGCCGATATGGCCGCGCTGCAACAACTGTGGACGGACAACCTCCGGAAGGTGGCGACATGAGCACGCTTGCGATCCTGGGCGCCGGAGCCAAGGCGGTCGCCGTCGCGGCCAAGGCATCGGCGCTGCGCGACATGGGCGTCGAGGTGCCCGACGTGGTCGCGGTCGAACGCATCGGCGTCGGGGGCAACTGGCAGGCCAGCGGCGGCTGGACCGATGGGGCGCACCGGCTGGGCACCAGCCCGGAAAAGGACGTCGGGTTCCCCTACCGCTCGGCGCTCGTGCAGCGCCGCAACGCCGAACTCGACGAGCGGATGACCCGCTACAGCTGGCAGTCCTACCTCATCGCCACCGCGTCGTTCGCCGAATGGATCGACCGCGGCCGGCCGGCGCCCACGCATCGCCGGTGGAGCCAGTACCTGGGTTGGGTGGCCGACCAGGTCGGCCTGGACGTGGTGCACGGCGAGGTCGAAAGGCTCGCCGTCGACGGTTACCGCTGGGCGCTGCAGACCCACGAAACCACCGTGCGCGCAGAAGCTTTGATGATCACCGGCCCCGGGCAGGCCGAGAAGTCGCTGCTGCCCGGCAACCCGCGGATGCTGTCGATCGCCCAATTCTGGGACCGCGCCGCGGGCGACGACCGGATCAGCGCCGAGCGGGTGGCGGTGATCGGCGGCGGCGAGACGGCCGCGTCGATGCTCAACGAGCTGTTCCGGCACCGGGTTTCAACGATCACCGTCATCTCGCCCCAGGTGACGCTGTTCACCCGCGGCGAGGGCTTCTTCGAGAACTCGCTGTTCTCCGATCCCACCGACTGGACCGCGCTGACCCTCGACGAACGCCGCGACGCGCTGGCCCGCACCGACCGCGGGGTGTTCTCGGCCAACGTGCAGGAAGCGCTGCTGTCCGATGACCGGATCCGCCACCTGCGCGGCCGGGTGGCCCACGCGGTGGGCCGCGACGGCCAGATCCGGTTGACCCTGTCCACCAACCGTGGCAGCGAAAACCTCGAGACCGTGCACGGTTTCGATCTGGTCATCGACGGCTCCGGCGCCGACCCGCTGTGGTTCACCTCGCTGTTCAGCCAGGACGCGCTCGACCTGCTCGAGCTCGGCCTGGGCGGCCCGCTCACCGCCGACGGCCTGCAGGAGGCGATCGGCTACGACCTGGCCGTCACCGATGTCGCCCCAAAGCTGTTCCTGCCCAACCTGTCCGGGCTCACCCAGGGCCCCGGCTTCCCCAACCTGAGCTGCCTGGGGCTGCTGTCCGACCGGGTCCTGGGCTCGCCCGCACTGTCCGTCAAGCAGAAAACAATCAGGAGAAGCGATGAGCACCAACCCCTTCGATGACGACGGCGGCGCGTTCTACGTGCTGGTCAACGCCGAGGAGCAGCACAGCCTGTGGCCGGCGTTCGCCGACGTCCCGGCCGGCTGGCGCGTGGCGTACGGCGAAGCGAGCCGGTCGGCGTGCCTGGACTACGTCGACGAGAACTGGGCCGACCTGCGGCCGAAGGCCCTGCGGGAGGCCATGGCGGCCGACTCAGCGCCGTAGCGTGCCCGTACCGTGACCCGTCCGAGACCGAGAACTGCGGGCGGTGGGGGCAGAATCACATCTCAAACTCACCAGGGGGAGGACCTGACCATGAGAACGAAACCCTTGAAATCCTTGGCCATCAGCGCGATAGCGCTGGGCGCAGCGGCCGTCGGCGTGACGTCCGTCGCTCCCGTCGCCGCGGCGCCGTTGCCACAGGATCCGCCGCCGGCGCCGGGGCTGCCGACCCCGGACCAGTTGGCCAACCTGTGCAACCAGGCCACCGATCCCGGTGTGTCGTACACGACCAAGACCAACCTGGTCGAGAACGGCATCGCCCCCGACGAGGGCCACGTCGCCGACCACGACCTGCGCAAGGCGTACCGCAACGGCAACTTCCCGGAGACGTTCGCCGTGACGAACATTGCGCCGGCCGGACCGAACATGGCCCAGGCCGACGTCGCCATCTCCGGCCCGAGGTTCGCCGGACCGGTCGAGAAGCACCTCGCTTTCGTCAACCAGGGCGGCAACTGGATCTTGCAGCACGACGCCGCGATCGCCCTCATCCAGGCCGCGTCGGCGACGAACTAGCGAATCCGGGCAGCCTGTGCACCCCACAGTGGGCGCACAGGCCGCTCACATCGCGTGGTCGTAACGTCACGGTGCGCAGATGCGAAAGAGAAGTGGAAAGACGCACACCGGCACCGTCCGTCGACGCGTGCCCACCTGAGGGGGGACCACCATGAAGACCGTCAAATTCTTCGCCGGCGGCGCGGCAGCGCTGGCCATCATCGGGGGAGCGGCGGCCGGAATCACGTCCGTCGTGGCGCCCGAGTCGGCCTCGGTGCGGCTGATCGCCGTCGGCGCGCCGGTGCCGCAGGATCCGCCGCAGGCGGTGAACGTGCCGACGGCCGATCAGCTGACCGGCCTGCTGACCAGCCTGGCCGACCCGAGCGTTCCCTTCGCGAACAAGAGCAACCTGGTCGAAGGCGGCATCAGCGGCCTCGAGGCACACGTCGCCGACAAGAAGCTGCAGAAGGCCGCCAAGAACGGCGACCTGCCGCTGGCGTTCAACGTCACCAACGTGCAGCCGGCCGCGGCCGGGTCCGCGACGGCCGACGTGGCGGTCTCGGGTCCCAAGCTCACGTCGCCGGTCACCCAGAACGTCACGTTCGTGAACCAGGGCGGCTGGGTGCTGTCGCGCTCCTCGGCGATGGAGTTGCTGCAGGCCGCCGGTCAGTGATCGGCGCGCACGCCGCGCAGGTCTAGTTTGGCGATCCGGTCGGGGTCGGCCAGCACATCGATGGCCGCCACCCGCCCGTCGCGCACGACGAATCCCATGATCGCCGTGGGCCGCCCGTCGACGAACACGACCGCGCCGGCGGCGCCGTTGACGATGGCGGGGCGCACCTCGCGCTCCGGAGCCGCGTAGCCCCGGGCGAGTTTGGCCACCGCGGCCGCGCCCTCCGCGCGGAACGGCGCGGCGCCGCGGCCGAAGTCGCCGCGCAGCACGACGTCGGGATGCAGGACCGACACCAGCCGGTCGAATTCGCCCGCGCGGCCCGCGGCGAAGAAGGCGTCGACGGCCTCGCGTTGCGCGGCGACGCCCCCGTCGGGGGCCGGGTCGGCGCGCTCGATGCGCCGGCGCGCCCGGCTGGCCAGCTTGCGCGTCGCCTCCGGGGTGCGCTCGACGATGGGTGCGATCTCGTCGAAGGGGACGGCGAACACGTCGTGCAGGACGAAGGCCAGTCGCTCGGCGGGCGGCAGCGTGTCCAGCACCACGAACAGCGCCATCCCCACCGCGTCGGCCAGCATCGCCCGGTGTTCGGGGTCGAATTCCCCGTCGGCGTCGACGATCGGGTCCGGCAGGTGCCCCACCGGCTCCTCCCGCCCGCGTCCGTGGCGGTCGCGCAGGGTGTTCAGGCAGATGTGGGCCACCACCGTGGTCAGCCAGGCGTCGACGTTCGCGATGTCCTGGCCGGCGCCGCTGAGCCGCAGCCACGCCTCCTGCACGGCGTCCTGCGCGTCGTCGACCGAGCCCAGCATGCGATAGGCGATGGCGCCCAGCCGGGGCCGCGCCGCCTCGAAACGCGCGGCCAGCGCGGCCTGCGGCTGGTCCGGCCTCGTCACGCGCGGTCCTTTTCGGGTAGCGCGCACACCCGGCCACCGGAGAAGCCGGACGATCCGATGCCGAGCGCGATGTTGAACCGGGCGCGCATGTTGCCCAGCGTGATGACGTGGGTCAGCGCGACGAGCTGGGCGGCGTCGAAGTGGGCGCGCAGCGCGTCGAAGAGCTCATCGCTCACCTCGACCGGGGTGCGGCTCATCGCGGTGGCGTACTCGAGGATCAGCTTGTCCAGCTCGGAGAAGCACGACGCGTGCCGGTAATCGGACATCGCCAGCAGTTCCTCGTCGGTCAGTCCCCACTGGCGCGCGATCTGCGAACCCAGGTCGATGCAGTACTCGCAGCGCACCGTGGTCGCCGACTTCAGCTCCGCCAGCGCGCGGTGGCGGGGGCTCAGCACATCCAGCTTCGACTCCGCCTGCTCGAGCTTGCCGTAGGCGCTGAGCAATCGGGGGATGTGCGCATACATCCGCAGCGGTTCGAGCATCCCCGCGGTTTCCAGCCCGGCCATCTGCGCCAGCTTGCGCTTGGTGAAGAAGAAGGCGATCTTGGCGCCGAGGCCGGCGTCGCGGTCGGAGACTCCTTGAATGCGAGGCATGACGGTCCTCCTTGAACGTGGTCCTTTCTACGTCGACACCCGGCGACGCAGAAATGTGACCGCGCCAGAAAAATTACGTCTGCTGGCTCAGCGGCATGTCCATGTCGAACACCCGCGCGTGCAGCACGGTGCGGTTCCGCAGCGCCGCGCGCACCGCGCGGTGCAGGCCGTCCTCGAGATAGGTGATGCCCCGCCACCGCACCGCATGCGGGAAAAGATCGCCGTAGAAGGTGGAGTCCTCCGACAGCAGCCGGTCCAGCGCCAGCACGGTTGTGGTCGTGACCAATTCGTCCAGCCGGATCTGCTGCGGCGGTATCTGGGACCAATCCTTATAGGACAGCCCGTGCTCGGGGTACGGCTTGCCGTCGCGCACGCCCTTGAAAATCATTGGCGGATCGTCTCTGACGCATCCCCCGGGCCCGACGAGTACATGGGGGACAGGCTAGTCGGCCTGGTGGCGACCCGCTTCGCCCGGCTCCGCCGCGCTCGCGATCGCCACTGGCGCTGATGGCGGCGACCCGCTTCGCCCGGCTCCGCCGCGCTCGCGATCGCCACAGGCGCTGATGGTGGCGACCCGCTTCGCCCGGCTCCGCCGCGCTCGCGATCGCCACTGGCGCTGCTGGTGGCGACCCGCTTCGCCCGGCTCCGCCGCGCTCGCGATCGCCACTGACGGCATGCTCCCGACGAGTCACCCCAGACCGCGCGAATGGCGGGCAGGGCCTCGTCACACCGTAAAATGGACGCGATCAAGGAGGTGGGAGCCGATGGGAAGCGCCGAGGAGCGCCGCTTCGAGGTACTGCGTGCCATCGTCGCCGACTTCGTCTCCACCCAGGAACCCATCGGTTCCAAGTCGTTGGTGGAGCGCCACAACCTGGGCGTGTCGTCGGCCACCGTGCGCAACGACATGGCGGTGCTGGAGGCCGAGGGCTACATCACCCAGCCGCACACCAGCTCCGGGCGGGTGCCCACCGAGAAGGGCTACCGCGAGTTCGTGGACCGGCTGGCCGACGTCAAGCCGTTGTCGTCGGCCGAGCGGAGCGCGATCCAGAGCTTTCTGGAGTCCGGCGTCGACCTCGACGACGTGCTGCGCCGCGCCGTGCGGCTGTTGGCGCAACTGACCCGCCAGGTGGCGGTGGTGCAGTATCCGACGCTGTCGACGTCGACCGTTCGGCACCTGGAGGTGATCGGGCTGACGCCGGCCCGGCTGCTGATGGTGGTCATCACCGACTCCGGCCGGGTGGACCAGCGCATCGTCGAACTCGGCGACGTCATCGACGACCATCAGCTGTCCCAGCTGCGCGAGATGCTGGGCCAGGCCCTGGTCGGCAAGAAGCTCGCGGCGGCGTCCACCGCCGTCGCCGACCTCGCCGGTGAGCTGCACGGGCGCAGCGGGCTGGCCAACAACCTCAGCGACGCCGTGGGCCGCTCGGCGACGGTGCTGCTGGAGTCGTTGGTGGAGCACACCGAGGAGCGCCTGCTGATGGGCGGCACCGCCAACTTGACCCGCAACGCCGCGGATTTCGGGGGTTCGCTGCGGTCCATCCTGGAGGCCCTCGAGGAGCAGGTGGTGGTGCTGCGGTTGCTGGCGGCCCAGCAGGAAGCGGGCAAGGTGACGGTCCGTATCGGGCACGAGACCGCCGTCGAGCAGATGGCGGGCACCTCGATGGTGACCACCGCCTACGGCACCTCCGATACCGTGTACGGCGGTATGGGTGTGCTGGGCCCCACCCGGATGGACTATCCGGGAACTATCGCCAGCGTGGCAGCGGTTGCTCTTTATATCGGCGAAGTTCTGGGTGCCCGATGACCGCGCACCCCGGTGTTTGTTGACGGCCGCATAACGGCGGCACAAGGAAGGTCAGGGCGTGGCACGCGACTATTACGGGCTGCTCGGCGTGAGCAGAAACGCCAGCGATGCGGAGATCAAGCGCGCGTACCGCAAGTTGGCGCGCGAGCTGCATCCCGACGTCAACCCCGACGAGGCCGCGCAGGCGAAGTTCAAGGAAATCAGCGTCGCCTACGAGGTGCTGAGCGACCCGGAGAAGCGCCGCATCGTCGACCTGGGCGGGGACCCGCTGGAGAACGCCGCCGCCGGCGGCGGGTTCGGCGGCTTCGGGAACCTGGGCGACGTGTTCGAGGCCTTCTTCGGCGGCGGCTTCAGCGGGGGCGGGGCCTCCCGCGGCCCCATCGGCCGCGTCCGGCCCGGTTCGGACTCGCTGCTGCGGATGCGGCTGGACCTCGAGGAGTGCGCGACCGGCGTGACCAAGCAGGTCACCGTCGACACCGCGGTGCTGTGTGACCGGTGCCAGGGCAAGGGCACCAACGGCGACTCGGTCCCCGTCCCCTGCGACACCTGCGGCGGCCGCGGCGAGGTGCAGACCGTGCAGCGCTCACTGCTCGGCCAAATGATGACGTCCCGGCCGTGCCCCACCTGCCGCGGCGTCGGCGTCGTCATCCCCGACCCGTGCCACCAGTGCATGGGCGACGGGCGGGTGCGCGCGCGCCGGGAGATCAGCGTCAAGATTCCCGCCGGTGTCGGCGACGGCATGCGCGTCCGCCTGGCGGCCCAGGGCGAGGTCGGGCCCGGGGGAGGGCCGGCCGGTGACCTGTACGTCGAGGTGCACGAGCAGGCCCACGACATCTTCGTCCGCGAGGGCGACGACCTGCACTGCACGGTTTCGGTGCCGATGGTCGACGCGGCGCTGGGCGTGACCGTCACCGTCGACGCCATCCTGGACGGTCAGAGCGAGATCACCATTCCGCCTGGCACACAGCCGGGTTCGATCATCACGCTGCGCGGCCACGGGATGCCGCACCTGCGTTCGGGCGCCCGGGGCAACCTGCACGTCCACGTCGAGGTCGTGGTGCCCACCCGCCTCGACCACCACGACACCGAACTGCTGCGCGAGCTGAAGAACCGCCGCAGCCGTGAGGTGGCCGAGGTCCGCTCCACCCACGCCGGCGGCGGACTGTTCAGCCGGCTGCGCGAGACCTTCACCGGGCGCTAAGTCGCCGGGGCCCCGCACATGGTGGCGACGCTGTTCTACGTTGACGCACTACCCGACACCGGCGCGCTGGCGGTCGTCGACGGCGACGAGGGCTTCCACGCCGCCACGGTCCGCCGGATCCGCCCCGGCGAGCGGCTGGTGCTCGGCGACGGCGCCGGCGGCCTCGCCCGATGCGAGGTCGAGCACGCCGGGCGCGACGGGCTGCGGGCGCGGGTGCTGGAGCGCTGGAGCGTCGAGCCCGGTCGCCCTGCGGTGACGGTGGTGCAGGCGCTGCCGAAGTCCGACCGCTCGGAGTTGGCGATCGAGTTGGCCACCGAAGCCGGCGCCGACGGGTTCCTGGCCTGGCAGGCCGCCCGCTGCGTGGCCCACTGGGAGGGCGCCCGTGTGGACAAGGGCCTGCGCCGGTGGCGCGCCGTCGCCCGCTCGGCGGCCCGGCAGTCCCGCCGGGCGCACATCCCGCCCGTCGAGGGCGTGCTGTCCACCGCGGCCCTGATCCACCGGGTGCGCGACGACGTCGCGGCCGGGTCGGCGGTGCTGGCCCTGCACGAGTCGGCGACCGACCGGCTCGCGGATCACCATGTCGGCCAAGCGGATTCGGTCCTGCTGGTGATCGGGCCCGAGGGCGGCATCGCCCCCGACGAGATCGACGCGTTGACCGCGGCGGGCGCGGTGGCGGTCCGGCTGGGCCCTCAGGTGCTGAGGACGTCGACCGCCGCCGCGGTGGCGCTGGGCGCGCTCGGCGTGCTCACGCCGCGCTGGGACGCCGCCGGCTTGGACGGCGGCCAGTGAGGCCTCGGCGGCGCCGCGTCAGAAAACGCTGAGCTGACGCACGATCTCGAGGTTCGCTCGGTCCCCTTCCGCTTGCACCCCGAGGGCTTCCCACGTTCCGCGTTGACTGACCCATCGCACGAATGCGTCGGCGTCGGAAGTGATCTGGGCCGTGACGTCCCCGTCCCCGAAGCGCAGCGTGCGCGCGCAACCTCCGGTCAGGCGAACCTCCACCGCGCCGTCGATGCGCCCGAGCAGGGCGGCGTTCTGCTGGGGCAGCGCTGCCTCGATCCAGTCGACGGTCGGCTCCAGCCGCGATCCGTCGGAGGCCGGCGGCTCGGCCCGCAGCGGGCCATGCGGCTGCAACAGGTCGTGCCTGATGTGTACGTAATGCTCGAAGGCGAACGCCGCCGGTATCGCCGACGCGGGATAGGTCCCGACATCCCCGAGCGGCACCTCGAAGTCCTGGCCGTCCGCCGCGGCAAGGACCTCGAGGCCCTTCAGGCTGACCGACTCGTAATCGTCGGCGATTTCCCGCGAGCTCATGGAGCGGCGCGACTCGACGTAGAGGTCGGCCGCCCGCTCGGCGGGCAGTCCGGCGGGATCGGGCAGCCGCGACGGGTCGACGGCCAGCCAGAAACTGCACGCCATGTGGGACACGACGTCCCGCACCGACCAGCCCGGGCATCCGCTCGCCTGCGCCCAGGCGGATTCTTCGAGGAGCGGAAAAATCGCCAGCAGCGCCGCCCGGTCCGCCTCGACGGCCTGTATCGCTGAACTCATCGCACCGTGTCCCTTTCCGTGGTGGGGCCGTCCCGCTGCTATCTTGAGAGCGAGATTCATACAGTATGTATGAACCTACATACAGTATGTATGAAAGGCAACCGATTTGACCGACGATCGCCGCACCCAGGCGGAGCGCTCCGCGGAGACACGGGAGGCGCTGGTGACCGCGGCGCGGCCCTTGTTCGCGGCCCACGGTTTCTCGGAGGTGGCCCTGGAGGCGATCGTGCGATCGGCGGGCGTGACCCGCGGCGCGCTCTACCATCACTTCGCCGACAAGACCGAGCTGTTCGCGACGGTCTTCGAGCAGGTCGAGGCGGAGGTCGCCGCCCGGATGGGCGAGGCCATCGCGGCGACCGGCGAAACCGATCCCATAGAGGTCATGCGGTTGGGCGCCGCCTTCTGGCTGGACGCCTGCTCCGATCCCGAAATCCAGCGCATCGCGCTGGTGGACGCGCCGGCGGTGCTCGGTTGGACGCGGTGGACCGAGATCGGCAACCGCTACAACATCGGGTTGGTGCGGACGCTGCTCTCCAGCGCCATCGAAAGCGGGCGCATCCCGCCGCAACCGGTCGACGCGACCGCGCTGACGATGCTTGGCGCCATGCGTGAGGCGACCCTCTACGTGGCGAGGGCGGACGACCATGACATGGCACGCCGGGAAGCCGGCGCGGTCATCGATCGGTTGATCCGGGCCCTTACCGCAGGCGACGGTGACTAGAAGGCTGACCATCGGGTGCCCCCGGCGTAGACTGAGTCAGCTGAGCAAACCCCTGACAAGCCGAGGAAGCAGGTATCGGAAACCACGTGACGCCCCGCGAAACTAGCGCTGCCGGCGCACCTTCGGGCTCTGCCCAAGTTCGCAGCAGCATCAATGTTCCGCCCGACCTCGTTGTGGGCCTGCTCGGCTCCGCCGACGAAAACCTGCGCGCCCTCGAACGCACGCTGAGCGCCGACCTACACGTGCGCGGCAATGCCGTCACGATCTCCGGCGAGCCCGCCGACGTCGCGCTGGCCGAGCGGGCGGTCTCCGAGCTGATCGCCATCGTCGCGGGCGGCCAGCCGTTGACGCCGGAGGTGGTGCGCCACAGCGTCGCCATGCTGGTCGGCACCGGCAACGAATCCCCGGCCGAGGTCCTCACGCTGGACGTCTTGTCTTGGCGCGGCAACACGATCAGGCCCAAGACGCTCAACCAGAAGCGCTATGTCGACGCCATCGACGCCCACACCATCGTCTTCGGCGTCGGCCCCGCGGGCACCGGCAAGACGTACCTGGCCATGGCCAAGGCCGTCCACGCGCTGCAGACCAAGCAGGTCAGCCGGATCATCCTGACCCGGCCGGCGGTGGAAGCCGGTGAGCGCCTTGGGTTTCTGCCCGGCACGCTGAGCGAGAAGATCGACCCGTACCTGCGGCCGCTGTACGACGCGCTGTACGACATGATGGACGCCGAACTGATCCCGAAGCTGATGTCGGCCGGGGTCATCGAGGTGGCGCCGCTGGCATACATGCGTGGGAGAAGCTTGAATTCGGCGTTCATCGTCCTCGACGAAGCCCAGAACACCACCGCCGAACAAATGAAGATGTTCCTCACCCGGCTGGGCTTCGGATCGAAGATGGTCGTCACCGGGGACATGACGCAGATCGATCTGCCCGGCGGCGCACGATCGGGCCTGCGCTCGGCGGTCGACATCCTCGATAGCGTCGACGACATCTGCATCGCGGAGCTGACCAGCGTCGACGTGGTGCGCCACCGGCTGGTCTCGGAGATCGTCGAAGCCTATGCCCGCTACGAGGAGCCGGGCTCGGGGATGAACCGGGCGGCCCGGCGGGCCTCGGGCGGCCGCGGCCGCCGATGAGCATCGAGGTCTCCAACGAGTCGGGCATCGACGTGTCCGAGGTGGAGTTGGTCAGCGTCGCGAAGTTCGTGATCGCGCGGATGGACGTCAACCCGAGCGCCGAGCTGTCGATGGTGCTGCTGGACACCGCGGCGATGGCCGACCTGCACATGCGCTGGATGGACCTGCCGGGACCGACGGACGTGATGAGCTTCCCGATGGATGAGCTCGAGCCCGGCGGCCGCCCCGACGCGCCCGAGCCGGGACCCGCGATGCTGGGCGACATCGTGCTGTGCCCGGAGTTCGCCGCCGAACAGGCGGCCGCGGCGGGCCACAGCCTCGGACATGAGTTGGCGCTGTTGACAATTCACGGCGTGCTGCACCTGCTCGGCTACGACCACGGCGAGCCGGCCGAGGAAAAAGAGATGTTCGCCCTTCAGGACCGGCTGCTCGAGGAATGGGTCGCCGAACAGGTCGAGGTTTACCAGAAAGACCGCCAAGAGGAGCGCGACCGCCGGTTGCTGGACAAGTCAAGGTATTTCGACAATTGACCGGCGTTTCCCAGCTGCTGGGCGCGATCGCGCTGATCGCTCTGGGCGGGCTTTTCGCGGCGATCGACGCCGCCATCAGCACGGTGTCGCTGGCGCGGGTGCAGGAATTGGTGCGCGAGGAGCGGCCGGGCGCGGTGTCGCTGTTCACGGTGATGAGCGAGCGGCCCCGCTACATCAACCTGATGGTGCTGCTGCGCATCATCTGCGAGATCACCGCGACCGTCTTGTTGGTGGTGTTCCTCTATGACAACTGGGGCATCAGGTGGGGGCTGTTCGGCGCGGCCACCATCATGGTGGTGACGAGCTTCGTCGTCATCGGCGTCGGCCCGCGCACGCTCGGTCGCCAGCACGCCTATTCGATTTCCTTGGTGACCGCCCTTCCGCTGCGGGTGATTTCGTGGTTGTTGATGCCGGTGAGCCGGTTGCTGGTGGTGCTGGGCAACGCCCTCACCCCCGGCCGGGGGCTGCGGAACGGGCCGTTCGCCTCCGAGATCGAACTGCGCGAGGTCGTCGACTTGGCCCAGCAGCGCGGCGTGGTGGCCGCCGACGAGCGCCGGATGATCGAGTCGGTCTTCGAGCTCGGTGACACCCCGGCCCGTGAGGTGATGGTGCCGCGCACCGAGATGATCTGGATCGAAAGCGACAAAACCGCCAGCCAGGCGACGAACCTGGCCGTGCGCAGCGGTCACTCCCGGATTCCGGTGATCGGCGAGAACGTCGACGACGTCGTCGGGGTGGTCTACCTGAAAGACCTTGTCCAGCAGACGTTCTCCTCGCCCGATCGGGGCCGGGACACCAAGGTGTCGCAGGTCATGCGCCCGGCGGTCTTCGTGCCGGACTCCAAGCCGCTGGACGCGTTGCTGCGCGAGATGCAGCGCGACCGCAACCACATGGCCCTGCTGGTCGACGAGTACGGCGCGATAGCCGGCCTGGTCAGCATCGAGGACGTGCTGGAAGAGATTGTCGGGGAGATCGCCGACGAGTACGACCAGGCGGAAACCGCCCCCGTAGAAGAGTTGGGCGACAAGCGATTCCGGGTGTCGGCGCGACTGCCGATCGAAGATGTCGGCGAACTGTACGACGTCGAATTCGACGACGACCTCGACGTCGACACCGTCGGCGGCCTGGTTGCCCTGGAATTGGGCCGAGTGCCGCTGCCCGGGGCCGAGGTGGTCTCGCATGGGCTGCGCCTGCGCGCCGAGGGCGGCCCCGATCACCGGGGCCGGGTGCGGATCAACACCGTTCTGGTGAGCCCGGCGGAAACCGACGGGGACCTGCGATGACGCCGAACGTGCACTCACGGCGAAAAATGACGCAGAAATTCGCCATGAGTGCACGCTCGGCGTTGGGAAGCCATGACTGAATTCCGTTCGGGTTTCGTGTGCCTGGTGGGCCGGCCGAATACCGGCAAGTCCACGCTGACCAACGCGCTGGTCGGCACGAAGGTGGCGATCACCTCGACGCGGCCCCAGACCACCCGGCACACCATCCGCGGCATCGTGCACCGCCCGGATTTTCAGATCATCCTCGTCGACACCCCCGGCCTGCACCGGCCGCGGACCCTGCTGGGCAAGAGGCTCAACGAACTGGTCCGCGACACCTACGCCGAGGTCGACGTGATCGGGCTGTGCATCCCGGCCGACGAGCCGATCGGCCCGGGCGACAGATGGATCGTCGAGCAGATACGCGCGGTCGCTCCCAAGACCGCGCTGGTGGCCGTCGTCACCAAGATCGACAAGGTGCCCAAAGACCGGGTGGCCGCGCAGCTGGTCGCCGTCAGCGAGCTGGTCGGCGACTCGGCCGAAATCGTGCCGGTCTCGGCGGTGACCGGCGCGCAGGTCGACATCCTGATCGACGTGCTGGCCGCGGCGCTGCCCGCCGGCCCGGCCTACTACCCCGACGGTGAGCTGACCGACGAGCCCGAAGAGGTCCTGATGGCCGAGCTCATCCGCGAGGCCGCCCTCGAGGGGGTCCGCGACGAGCTGCCCCATTCGCTGGCGGTGGTGATCGACGAGGTCAATCCGCGCGAGGACCGCGATGACCTGATCGACGTGCACGCGATCCTCTACGTCGAGCGGGACAGCCAAAAGGGCATCGTCATCGGCAAGGGCGGCGCGCGGCTGAGGGAAGTGGGGACCGCCGCCCGCGCCCAGATCGAGAAGTTGCTGGGCACCAAGGTCTATCTCGACCTGCGCGTCAAGGTCGCCAAGAACTGGCAGAGCGACCCCAAACAGCTTGGTCGGCTTGGCTTTTAGGAGAAGGTTTTCTCCGGCTCGCAGCGGGTAGCCGTCGCGTATGACGCAACCACAGTTAGCCCTCGTGACCGGCGCGTCCAGCGGCATCGGGCTGGAACTGGCCAAGCAGTTCGCCCAGCACGGCTTTGACCTCGTCGTGGCCGCCGAAGACGATGCCATCAAAGACGTGCCGGAAAAGCTTTCCCAGTGGAGCGCCGCCGTGCAGCCGGTGCAGGTGGACCTGCGCACCCCGGAAGGGGTGGAGCACCTCTACCAGAGCACGATCGAGGGCGACCGCGTGCTGGCCGCAGCGGCACTCAATGCGGGCATCGGGCGCGGCGAGATGTTCCTCAAGAGCGAGCTCGCCGACGACCTCAGCATCGTCGACCTCAACGTGCGCTCGACGGTGCATCTGGCCAAGCTGGTGCTGCGCGACATGGCCAACCGCGACACGGGCAAAGTGCTGTTCACGTCGTCCATCGCGTCTCAGATGCCGGGCTCCTATCAGCCGGTGTACAACGCGTCGAAGTCCTTCGTCCAGTCGTTCGCCGAGGCGCTTCGTGACGAATTGCGCGACACGTCAATCACTGTCACGGCTCTGATGCCCGGGCCGACGGACACCAACTTCTTCGGGCGCGCCAAAATGGTCGACTCGCTGATGGGCAAGGGCCCCAAGGACGATCCCGCCAAGGTCGCGCGGCAGGGCTTCGAGGCCTTGATGCGCGGCGACCAGAAGGTGGTCGCGGGATCGGTCCTGGTCAAGGCGATGGGCATGGCGAACCGCGTGCTGCCCGATCAGCTCAAAGCCGTTGGCAACCGGGTCATGTCGATGCCGCGGGGCTGATAGCGGGCTAAGCCAGCACCCGGATCGTCTGCAGCGACGGGTCGGCCGCGTCGGGAACGTTCATCCCCGCCTTCACCCCGGAACACAGGTAGTCCAGCACGGCGTCGTTGAGGCGCTCGCCGGGCACGACGGCGGGGATGCCGGGGGGATAGGGGGTGACCTGTTCGGCGGAGATCCGCCCCGCGGCCCGGTCGGTGGGCACCGCCTCGGAGCGCCCGAAGAACGCGTCGCGCGGCGGGCACACGTTGTCCAATTGCAGTTCCTCGGGTGACGGCAGGTCGATCCGCGGCGGAGGGTCGAAATCGCTGGCGGCCCTGCGCCATTCGGCGAGCGCCTGGGTGAGGCGTCCGGCGGTGGTCTTGTCGTCGGCCATGGACAGGGTCGCCAAAATGCGGCGGTGGTCGCTCATCCCGATATCGATGTGGGCGTGCGAGCGCAGCCAGTCGGCGGCCTGATATCCAGAGGTGCCCGTCGCCGACACGTCCATCATCACCTGCATCCGGTCCAGGTCGTGGGACGCCTCCACCCCGAGCAGCTCGTCGTCCAGCACCTCCACGTCCGGGATCAGTTCGATGTCCTGGCGCAGCTCGTGCGCCAAATCCAATGCGGCACCGAGCAAGTCGTGACCGTGCTCGACCATCTGCCGGCGCCAGCCGTCGATCGCGGCGTAGACCAGGACGCTGGGGCTGGTGGTCATCAGCAGATCCGCGCAGGCCGACAGGCGATCCTGGTCGATCCGGTCGCCCTGCAGGTGGAACACCGAGCCTTGTTCGAAACCGGCGCCCATCTTGTGCACGCTGACCACGCAGATGTCCGCGCCGGCGTCCATCGCCCAGGTCGGCAGGTCCTCGTGGAAGGGCAGATGAGCGCCCCACGCCTCGTCGATGATCAACGGCTTGCCGCGCGCGTGGCACACCTCGGCGATCCCGGCGATGTCGGCGCAGGTGCCGTAAGGGCTGGGGCTCACGACGAGCGCGCCGGCGGCGTCGGGGTGCTTGGCCCACGCCTCCTCGACCTGCTCGGGGGAGGGCGGATGGGAGAAATGGCGTTCGGCGTCCCAGCGGGGTGTGATCCAACGGGGCTGCACGCCGGAGAAGATCAGGCCCGCCACCACGGACTTGTGGCTGTCGCGGCTCACCAGCAGGCTGCCGTCGCCGCCGGCCACGGCCATCATCGCGGCCTTCACCGACAGGGAGCTGCCGCAGGTGGAAAACCATGCGATGTCGGCCCCCACGGCGTCCGCCATCAGGTCCTCCGCGTGCTTGAGGTATCCGTTGCTGGTCCGGCGGTCATCGAGCCCGCCGCTGGCCAGCACGTCATCGAGGAACGGTTCCCGGCCCAGCACCGCCAGCACCCGGTTGTCGGCCCCGCGGCCCTGCCGGTGCCCCGGTGGGGTGAACCCGTACCGGTTCTTTTCCCGATAGTCGGCGACCGCATTCAGCAGGGGAGCGTCAGATTGGTCCATGCAATGGGGATACCCGCGTTGTCGCGGGCTAAGAGCGCGGCCTCGCGGCCGCGGCGGCTCACATACGCGACGGCGGCGCCCCGGCAGGCGGGGTGTCGGCACCGGCGTGCCACCACACCGGCGGCTGCCTGGTGGACCAGCCGCAGACGGCCTCCAACTCGGCGGCCAGCGAGATCAGCAGGCCCTCACTGTTTGCTGGCCCCATCAGCTGCACGCCGATCGGCAAACCCTCGGAGGTAAATCCCGCTGGCACGTTGATCGAAGGCCACCCCAGCAGGTTCCACGGCCAGGTCAACGGGCACGCGGCGATCATGGCGCGGTCGGTGCCGAAGCTGCCCAACCGGTCGAACGCGCGCGCCAACGGCGGCGGCTCGGCGGTGGTCGGGGCCAGCACCACGTCGACGATGTCGAAGATGGAGCCGACCCGGCGCTGGTCGGCCGCCTCGTGGCGGCGCGCGCTGCGCAGAATCGCCTGCCCGAGCACCTGGCCGAGGCGCAGGTTGGACACGGTGCGGGGGTCCAGGATCACGCCGTCGCCCAGCCGCTCCTCCCAATCCCGCAGGCCCGCGGTGGACCGGGCCAGGAAGTTCCACGACAACCGAAGTCCGTAGTCGGGATTGCCGGGCACCACCTTGTGCCCGAGCAGCTCGAGTTGCTTGCCCATCGCCCGCGTCGCCGCGAGGATCTCGGGGTGCAGCTTGGTCCGAAAACCGTTGTACGGGAACCGGGTCGACAGCGCGATGTTCAGCGGGCCGGGCGCCTTGCCGACATAGTCGGACGCCGTGATCGGGGGCGGCTTGTGCCGGTCGCCCTCGACGTTGCCTGACGCGGCGTCGAGCACCAGCGCCGCGTCGGCCACGGTGCGGGCCAGCACGCCGTTGACCGTGATGCCGTTGAACGCCTCGGGCAGCGGCCAGGTGGAGATGCGGCCGCGCTGCGGCTTGATGCCGACCAGGTGCGTCCAGGCCGCGGGGATGCGCACGCTGCCGGCGCCGTCGGAGCCGATGGCGGCGGTGACCAGGCCCGCCGCCACGGCGGCCGCACTACCGCCCGACGATCCGCCCGGGGTGTGCCGCCGCGACCAGGGATTGCGGGTGTGGCCGAAGCCCGGCCCGCTGGTGAACGGCCATTGCCCCAGCTCGCAGGTGTTCGTCTTGCCGACGATCACGGCGCCGGCAGCCTTCAGGCGGCGCACCACCTCGGCGTCCTGGGTCGCGGGCGCGACGTACCCCTGGGTGCCGAAGGCGGTGGGCACTCCGGCGACGTCGACGTCGTCCTTGACCGCGATCGGGATGCCCAGCAACGGCGCGGTGTCCCCGGCGGCGCGTCGCCGGTCGGCCTCCGCCGCGTCGGCCAGCGCCGACTCGGTCAGCACCACCCGGAAGGCGTTCAGCGTCGGCTGGCTGGAATGGATGGCGTGCAGCGAACGGCTCACGAGTGTGGTGGACGTCACTGAGCGGCTGGCCAGCTGATATAGCAGGTCAGTCAGTGTAGGCAAGCGCTGACCGCCGGATCCGGAAATGGACCCGGTGCCCGCCCCGGAAGCGCCGATCACGGGGTACGAGACTAACGGCGCGGATACCCGCATTGTCGCGGCGGGGTGCAAAACTATGGTGATGCGGCTATATCGAGACCGAGCTGTGGTGTTGCGCCAGCACAAGCTCGGCGAAGCCGACCGGATCGTCACCCTGCTGACCCGCGACCATGGCCTGGTCCGCGCGGTGGCCAAGGGCGTGCGCCGCACCCGCAGCAAATTCGGTGCCCGGCTGGAGCCGTTTGCCCACATCGACGCGCAGCTGCACCCCGGCCGCAATCTCGACATCGTCACCCAGGTCGTCTCCATCGACGCGTTCGCTACCGACATCGTCAGCGACTACGGCCGGTACACCTGCGGGTGCGCGATGCTGGAAACCGCCGAACGCCTCGCCGGCGAGGAGCGGGCGCCCGCCCCGGCGCTGCACCGGCTCACGGTGGGCGCGCTGCGCGCGGTGGCCGAGGGACGCCGGCCGCGTGACCTGTTGCTGGACGCCTACCTGCTGCGCGCCATGGGAATCGCCGGATGGGCGCCCGCGCTGTCCGAGTGCGCCCGGTGCGCCACACCCGGCCCGCATCGGGCGTTTCACGTCGCCGCCGGGGGCAGCGTCTGCCCGCACTGCCGCCCGGCCGGCTCGACCACCCCGCCGCCGGGTGTGCTGGATCTGATGGCCGCGCTGCACGACGGGGACTGGGAGGCCGCCGAGGCGTCGCCGCAATCGCACCGCGGCTACGTCAGCGGGCTGGTGGCCGCGCACTTGCAGTGGCATCTGGAACGGCAGCTCAAAACGTTGCCGCTGGTAGAGCGGACATACCAGGTCGACCGCACCATCGCCGAACGGCGCGCAGCGCTGATCGGGCAGGATACTGCCTGTGGCTGAGCGCAAGCCGAAGTCGACCGACTTCCCGCAGCTGCCCCCCGCGCCCGACGACTACCCGGTCTTTCCCGACAAATCGACCTGGCCCGTCGCCTTCCCGGAGCTGCCGCCGTCGCCCGGCGGCGGCCCGCGCCGCCCCCCGCAGCACACCTCCAAGGCGGCCGCGCCGCGGATTCCGGCCGACCGATTGCCCAATCATGTGGCCATTGTGATGGACGGCAACGGCCGCTGGGCCACCCAGCGCGGTCTCAGCCGGACCGACGGCCATCGGGCGGGCGAGGCGGTCGTCATCGACATCGTCTGCGGCGCAATCGAAATCGGGATCAAGTGGTTGAGCCTTTACGCGTTTTCCACCGAGAACTGGAAGCGTTCGCCCGAGGAGGTCCGCTTCCTGATGGGATTCAACCGCGACGTGGTGCGCATGCGCCGGGTCAACCTCAACACGATCGGGGTGCGGATCCGGTGGGTCGGTTCGCGGCCCCGCCTGTGGCGCAGCGTGATCAACGAATTGGCGATCGCCGAGGCGATGACGGACGGCAACGACGTCATCACCGTCAATTACTGCGTGAACTACGGCGGCCGCGCCGAGATCACCGAATCCGCAAGGGAGATAGCCCGTTTGGTGGAGGCGGGCAGGCTGAAGCCCGACCGGATCAGCGAGTCGACGATCTCGCGGCACATGCAGCGGCCCGACATCCCCGACGTGGACCTGTTCCTGCGGACGTCGGGGGAGCAGCGGTCCAGCAATTTCATGTTGTGGCAGGCGGCGTACGCGGAGTACATCTTTCAGGACAAGCTGTGGCCCGATTACGACCGCCGCGACTTGTGGGCGGCCTGCGAGGAGTACGCGGACCGCAATCGACGGTTCGGGAGCGCCTGATGCCATCACTGCAGGAGCGGCTGGCTTCGATACTGCGGGACGCCCTTCCGATCGAGGAGGAGCCCGACGGCGCGCTGACGCTGCGCCACAACGGCACGCTGGCCTCGCTGCGGGTGGTCAACATCGCCGAGGGCCTCGACCTGGTGTCGCTGACCCAGATCCTGGCCTGGGATCTGCCCCTGACCAAGAAGATCAGCGACCAGATCGCCAAGCAGGCGCACGACAGCAACTTCGGCAGCGTGACGGTGGTCGAGAAGGTCAATCAGAAGGCGGTGCAACGCAATTCCGGCAAGGCCGCGGCCAAGACCGCGGACGTGATGCTGCGCTACAACTTTCCCGGCGGCGGCCTGACCGACGACGCGCTGCGCACCATGATCCTGCTGGTGCTCGACACGGGCGCGGAGATAAGACGTTCGGTGATCCGCTAGGACACCGCCGCCTGGGTCGGCGTGCCCTCGAGCGTCTCCTCGCGGCCGCCGGTGCGCAGCAGCGCCGGCATCGTGTTCGGGTCGTAAACGGCCGGGCGGGTCGAGTCGACGAACCGCTCAATGACCTCGACGAAGCGGTCGGGGTGGTCGTGGAACGGCATGTGTCCGGAGTCCTCGAAGATCTCCATGCGGGAACCGGGCATCGCGGCGTGCGCGGTGTGCGCGTGATCCACCGGGATGATCAGATCGTCCTCGCCCCAAATGATCTGCACCGGAACGGATTCCACGAGATAGCTGCGGTCCAGCATGGTGACGTATTGACCGCGCGCGTCCACCACCGATCGCAGGGTGCGCGCGAACGCCGCCAGCCCGTCGCGGTCCAGGAAGCCCTCGAGCAGGTCGACGACCTCGGCGGCATCGCGGCCGAACCTGGTGGAACCCAGCGCGGACTGCACGGCGCGGCCGACGCGCCGGATCGTGGGCATCACCCCGGGCGCGCGCAGTACGCCGAGCGCCTCGGCGCCCAGCGGCATCGCCGCCAACCGCAACGCCAGGCTCACGTCCTTCGCGACGCCGCCGGCGCTCACCAGCACGATGCGCTCCACCAGCTGGGGGTATTGGTAGGCGAATTGCATCGCGACGCCGCCGCCGAACGAATGCCCGACGACGGTGACGCGGTCGATGCCGAGCACGGCGAGCAAATCGCGCATGCCGTTGGCGAAGGCCGGCAGGGAGTAGTCGGCGTGCGGCTTGTCGGACTCGCCGTGGCCCAGCAGGTCCGGCGCGATGACGGTGAACCGCTGCGCAAGCTTGGCGTGCACCGTGTCCCATGACTTGGAGTTGTCGCCGACGCCGTGGATCAGCAGCAGGGCCGGTCCCGACCCCGCGATCCGGAAGGCACGGCGGTACCCGTGGATCGTGCGGAATTGCAGTGACGGGGCCTCGACCTCGCGGACCGGCCGCAGACGGGGCGATAGTTCCTTGCGCATCGTGTGCTCACTTCCCTTGAGGTGTTGTCTCGGCCCGTGGGCCACTCATGGGTAGGAGCACGCGGCGGACGCGTGTCGGACACTTTTTTCAGAAACTTTTTTCCCGCGCGCCTAGGAGCGGCACTGGGCGCAGGTTCCGAAGATCTCGATGGTGTGGCTGACGTCGGAATAGCCGTGCTTGGCGGCCACCTGCGCCGCCCATTCCTCGACCTCGTGATCGCCCACCTCGATGGTGGAACCGCAGCATCGGCACACCAGATGGTGGTGGTGATGTTCCGAGCACCTGCGGTACACCGACTCGCCGGTGTCGGTGCGCAGCGTGTCGACCATGCCCGTCGCCGCCATCGACTGCAGCGTCCGGTACACCGTGGTCAGGCCGATGTTCTCGCCGCGGCGGCGCAGCTCGTCGTGCAGCTCCTGGGCCGAGCGGAATTCGTCCAGGGTGTCCAGCAGCGTGGCGATCGCGGCCCGCTGGCGGGTGGAGCGCACGCTGGCGCCCGTCACGGTGTGTCCTCGCTCGCGTGGGCGACCGCGTCGACGACGATGTGCGCCAGGTGGTGGTCCGCCAGCCGATAGAGCACCTCGCGGCCCGACCGTTCGCCGGCCACCACGCCCGCCGCCTTCAGGATCTTGAGATGCTGGCTGACCAGCGGCTGCGGCACGCCGAGCGCGTCGACCAGTTCGTGTACGCAGCGGTGCGATTCGCGCAACTGCAGGACGATGGCGATCCGCACGGGCGCGGCCAGCGCGCGCAACAGCTCGCCCGCGGCATCGAGGATCTCCCGCGGCGGCGGGACGGGGTATTCGGGGAACTCCGCGTGCTCACCCGGGCCGGCCCCGCCATGCTCGTGGGGCAGCACGCTCAGCTCGGATCCCATGTCGTCGCCGGCGGCGGCCGGCACCGAAGACGTTGAGGACGTCGCCATGGGAGAGTCATCACCTCGAGAACTGGGAGGCCCGCCGCGGGAATCGCGATCGGCGCTTTCCACTGTCACATGCGTAATGACGCATGTCAAAGTTCGCCGCGCCGGTCGATACCATGGCTGATGTTTTGCGAGCGGCGCCTCGGCGGCGCCCCGTCTGCCTGGATCTTCGAGAAGGAGTGCACAGCCCCGTGGCGTCCGTCATCGACACCGTAGTCAACCTCGCCAAACGGCGGGGCTTCGTCTTTCCCTCGGGCGAGATCTACGGGGGCACCAAATCGGCGTGGGACTACGGCCCGCTGGGCGTGGAGCTCAAGGAGAACATCAAGCGCCAGTGGTGGCGCGCGGTGGTTACCGGCCGCGACGACGTGGTCGGGCTCGACTCGTCGATCATCCTGCCCCGGCAGGTGTGGGTGGCCTCCGGCCACGTCGAGGTCTTCCACGACCCGCTGGTCGAGTGCCTGAACTGCCACCACCGGCACCGCCAGGACCACATGCAGGAGGCCTACGCGGCGAAGAAGAACATCGCCGACCCCGATTCGGTCCCGATGAGCGAGATCGTCTGCCCGGATTGCGGGACCAAGGGGCAGTGGACCGAGCCCCGCGAGTTCAACATGATGCTCAAGACGTACCTCGGCCCGATCGAGACCGAGGAGGGGCTGCACTACCTGCGTCCCGAGACCGCGCAGGGCATCTTCGTCAACTTCGCCAACGTCGTGACGACCGCGCGTCGCAAGCCGCCGTTCGGCATCGGGCAGATCGGCAAGAGCTTCCGCAACGAGATCACCCCGGGCAACTTCATCTTCCGCACCCGCGAGTTCGAGCAGATGGAGATGGAGTTCTTCGTGGAGCCGTCGACCGCCAAGGACTGGCATCAGTACTGGATCGACACGCGGCTGCAGTGGTATGTCGATCTGGGCATCGACCCGCAGAACCTGCGCCTGTACGAGCACCCGCAGGACAAGCTGTCGCACTACTCGGACCGCACCGTCGACATCGAGTACAAGTTCGGCTTCGCCGGCAATCCGTGGGGCGAGCTGGAAGGCGTCGCCAACCGCACCGACTTCGATTTGTCAACGCACGCAAAGCATTCCGGGGCCGACCTGTCGTTCTACGACCAGGTCACCGACTCCCGGTACACGCCCTACGTCATCGAGCCCGCGGCCGGCCTGACGCGGTCGTTCATGGCGTTTCTCGTCGACGCCTACAGCGAGGACGAAGCCCCCAACGCCAAGGGCGCCATGGAAAAGCGGACCGTTCTGCGGCTCGACCCGCGGCTGGCGCCGGTCAAGGCGGCGGTGCTGCCGCTGTCCCGGCACGCCGACCTGAGCCCCAAGGCTCGCGACCTCGCGGCCGAACTGCGCAAGTGCTGGAACATCGATTTCGACGACGCCGGGGCCATCGGCCGCCGGTATCGGCGCCAGGACGAGGTCGGCACGCCGTTCTGCGTGACCGTCGACTTCGACTCGCTCGAGGACGACGCCGTGACCGTGCGCGAGCGCGACACCATGACGCAGGATCGGGTCGCGATCGGCGCCGTCGGCGATTACCTGGCGGCCCGCCTGAAGGGCTGCTAGGCGCCGCGCCACAAACGATTCGCACAATTCGTCTTCGCTTAATCGGCGTCATCGGTTGAATGCGTCGAGTAATTAAATTGCCCCCACCGCATTTGTTGCCGCGCATTCTGCTGTGCGGGCGGATCGGCGCTGCTGAGGGGCGTCTTGGCGCGCCACGCGCGACCGCCTGGCCGGTCGTCCGCCCCGTCGTTTTCGGATTGAATCAAGTTTGCGTTCTCGATTGATTCAAGTTTAGGAAAAAATAGGGCTTTTGCACGGTATTTGTCTTACGATCCGGCCGTGGTGTGTGTTGATTTCCGGGGGGCGACGAGGCCGCTGGTGCGGGCCGCTGAGCGGGGGTCGTGATGGTGTTGGATTTTTCCTGGTTGCCTCCCGAGATCAATTCGGCGCGAATCTTCGAAGGCGTGGGTTCGGGGCCCCTTTTTATGGCGGCGTCGGCGTGGGACGGGTTGGCGTCGGACCTGGCGGGGGCCGCGTCGTCGTTCAACTCGGTGGTGACGGGTCTCACCGACGGGTCGTGGACCGGTCCGTCGGCGGCGGCCATGGCGGCGGCCGCGGTGCCGTACGTGGGGTGGTTGAACTCGGCGGCGGGGCAGGCCGGGGCCGCGGCGGCTCAGGCCCGCGCGGCGGCGACGGCGTTTGAGTCGGCGTTGGCGGCGACGGTGGCTCCCGCGGCGGTGGCGGCCAATCGCACCCAGTTGATGGAGTTGATTGCGGCGAACATCCTCGGCCAAAACACCCCGGCGATCTTCATGACCGAGTTCGAGTACATGGAGATGTGGGCCCAGGACGTCGCCGCGATGCTGGGCTACCACGGCGGGGCGATGGGCGTCGCCGCGGCGCTGCCGGCCTTCAGCCTGCCGCCGCTGAGCCTGGCGGGCCTGACGGCGCCGCTGGCCGGCGTGGCGTCGCAGGTCGCCGGGCTGGCGTCGTCGGTGGCGGGTGCGGTCGGGTTGACGGGCGCGATGACCGTGGCCGGGTCCGCCGTGCAGCAGGTGTCGGGCCTGGCCTCGTCCCTGCCGATTTCGTCGTTGTCGACGGTCGCTCAGCTCGGGATCATGCCGGTCAGCATGATGATGTCGCCGATCATGATGGCGGCCCAAGCCGGAATGGGCGCCTCGAATTCGGCGGCGCTGGCCGGAGCGACGGGTGCCGCTGCCGGCGGCGCCGATGCGGCGAAGTTCGTCAGCGAGGCCGCTCCCGCGATGAAGGGCCTGGGCGGCGTGGGCGGCCTGGGCGGCGCGTCCGCGGACATGGGGAAGGCGCGGCTGGTCGGGGCGATGTCGGTGCCGCCCACGTGGCAGGGGTCGACGCCGTCCCGGATGGTCAGCGCGGCGATGTCGGGGCTGGGCAGCGAGGTGCCGGCCGCCGCGGCGGCGGGGGCGCCGATGGGCGGCGGTATGCCGTTCATGCCGATGCCGATGGGCGGCATGGGCGCCGGCGCCGGGATGCCCGGCGGGATGATGGGCCGCGGCGGGGCCAGCCCGAATGTCGTGCAGTCACGACCCAGCGTCGTACCGCGGGTCGGAGTGGGGTAGGGCGGGGGTGATAGGTCGGGGCTTGCGTGTGGGCGCCGCAACGGCGTCTAACTGAAATTTCGGTTTCTGATGGAAGGAGTGGCGTGGTGGCTACTCGGTTTATGACCGACCCGCATGCGATGCGGGCGATGGCAGGTCGTTTCGACGTGCACGCACAGACGGTTTCGGATGAGGCGCGCCTGATGTGGGCGTCGTCGCAGAACATTTCCGGCGCCGGTTGGAGTGGGGCGGCTTCGGCGTCGTCGTACAACACGATGGGGCAGATGAATCAGGCGTTTCACAACATCGTGAACATGCTGCAGAGCGTGCGCGACGGGCTGATCCGCGACGCGAACAACTACGAGCAGCAAGAGCAGGCTTCTCAGCAGATTTTGAGCAGTTAGTGGCTTTCAGGCGTTAGGAGATTTGTGCGATGACGATTAACTACCAGTTTGGCGATGTGGACGCCCATGGCGCGACGATTCGCGCGCAGGCGGCGTCGTTGGAGGCCGAGCACCAGGCCATCGTGCGCGATGTGTTGGCTGCGGGTGACTTCTGGGGTGGCGCCGGTTCGGTGGCTTGCCAGGAGTTCATCACCCAGTTGGGTCGCAACTTCCAGGTGATTTACGAGCAGGCCAACGCCCACGGCCAGAAGGTGCAAAGCGCCGGCAGCAACATGGCGAGCACCGACAGCGCCGTCGGGTCCAGCTGGGCCTGAGCAGCCGTCCGAGGGCGTGGGTAACGCCCCGGTGTTACCCACGCCCGAGGGGTTCGAAGACACCAATACGCCCCCGCGGGTAACGAGAACCGGTCTCGGACGCAAATTCGGCGCCAAGACGGGTTAGACGGTTTGGTGAAACCCCGGATTTTTGATGGGCGATGGACTTAGGATCGGCCCGTGGTGTCTGTTGATCGTTGGACTGTGCCGTTGATGCGGCTGGCTGGCTTGGGGGTGTGATGGTTCCCGCTTTTACGTTCTTCCCGCCGGAGATCAACTCGGCGTTGATGTTCGCCGGGGCGGGTTCAGGGCCCCTGTTCATGGCGGCCTCCGCTTGGGACTCCCTGGCGACGGACCTCGCCGGTGCCGCGTCGTCGTTCCAATCGGTGGTTTCCGGGTTGACCGACGGGCCCTGGGCGGGCCCGGCATCGATGGCCATGGCGGCCGCGGCGACGCCCTACGTGGGGTGGTTGAGCGCGGCGGCCGGGCAGGCGGAGTCGGCGGGCCTGCAGGCGCGCACCGCCGCGACGGCGTTTGAGTCCGCGCTGGCGGCGACGGTGCCCACGCCCGCGATCGCCGCGAACCGCGCCCAGCTGATGGCGTTGATCGCGACGAACATCCTCGGCCAGAACACGCCGGCGATCTTCATGACCGAGTTCGAGTACATGGAAATGTGGGCCCAGGACGTCGCCGCGATGGTGGGCTACCACGGCGGGGCGATGGGCGTGGCCGCGGCGCTGCCCGCGTTCAGCGTTCCGCCGGTGAACCTGGCGGGTCTGACCGGGCTGTTGTCGGCGCCGCTGGCCGGGGTCACCTCGCAGGCCGTCGGACTGGCGTCGTCTGTGGGCGGCGCGATTACGGCCCCGGTGGCCTCCGCGGTGGCGGTGGCCGGGCCGGCGGTTTCGCAGGTCTCCGCTTTGGCCTCGGCCGCACCGATTTCGTCGCTGTCGACGGTCGCCCAGGTCGGCATGATGCCGGTGAGCATGATGATGTCGCCGATCATGATGGCCGCCCAGGCGGGAATGGGCGCGTCGAATTCGGCGGCGCTGGCCGGAGCCACGGGTGCCGCGGGCGCCGTCGATCCGGCGAAGTTCGTCAGCAGCGCCGTCCCGAAGGGGCTTGGCGGCGGCGGTATGGGCGGCCTGGGTGCCGCGGAGGCCGGTTTGGGCAAGGCCCGGCTGGTCGGGGCGATGTCGGTGCCACCGACCTGGCAGGGCTCGGCGCCGTCCCGGATGGTCAGCGCGGCCATGTCGGGCATGGGCGAGATGCCGGCCGGCGCCGCGGCGGCGGCCGGGGCACCGATGGGCGGCGGCATGCCGATGATGCCGATGCCGATGGGTGGCATGGGCGCCGGGGCGGGCATGCCCGGCGGCATGATGGGCCGTGGCGGCGCCAGCCCCACCCATGTCGTGCAGTCGCGGCCCAGCGTGGTGCCGCGCACCGGGGTCGGATAGGTCGTCGGAAAGGGCAGGTGATAAGCCGGGCCGCGAATCGGCGGCCCGAGGGCCCGGGTCTGTGGCCATACTGCGGTCGCGCCAAGCGGAGCATGCTGCTCTCACCTGGATTCCGTCATCGGTTTTCGCCCACGATCTTGCGCTGTTTCTAAAAGAGGCGAAATCGCTGAATCCCGGATATTGTCCTCAGAATTGACTTACGATGCGAAGTGCCTGGTGGTGCTGTATTCGCCGCCGGGTTCGAAACTGAACGAAACGGCTGTGGAAGGGGGCACCGTGCTTTTGCCTCTTGGTTCCCCGCTGCCGGACGATGCGGTGTCGGCAAAGCGAGGCGAGTCAGGGATGCTCGGCGGCTTATCGGTTCCGCTGAAGTGGGGGGTGGCTGTTCCCCCGGACGATTACGACCATTGGGCACCGGAGCCGGAAGAAGGCGCCGATGCCACCGCGCAGGCGGCCGACGGGCTCAACCCGGAGGCGACCGGCGAGGGCATGGACGAGTGGAACGAGTGGGCCGAGTGGAGCGAGTGGCAAGCCGAGGCGGAACCCCGCTTCGACCTGCCGCGCACTACCAGCGTGGTACCGACGTCGCCGGCTGCGGGCTGAGGTTTTCACGCGCAATCCAGACCAACCTGAATGAGAAATCCAGGAAGTTAAATTCAGAAGGAGAAAGGCAACATGGCAACACGTTTTATGACCGACCCGCACGAGATGCGGGCGATGGCGGGCCGTTTCGAGGTCCACGCTCAGACCGTTGAGGACGAGGCTCGCAAGATGTGGGCGTCGTCGATGAACATCCCTGATGCCGTCGAGT